>CAZNRX010000031.1:6059-47269 GCA_964575455.1 uncultured Anaerolineales bacterium
AGGAAGAAGCCGAACCAGAGGAGGCTCCCCAGGCCGTGGCAGAGGATGAGGCCGAACCGGAGGAAGCCCCTGAGACAGCAGAGGAAGAGGAAGAAGCCGAACCAGAGGAGGCTCCCCAGGCCGTAGCAGAGGACGAGGCCGAACCGGAGGAAACCCCTGAGACAGCAGAGGAAGAGGAAGAAGAGGCAGAGGCCGAATCAGAGGAAACGCCCGAAGCGGAGATCGAAGAAGAATATGCCGAACCCCAAAGCGTGGTAGGCTAGAGATTTCAGGTCAGTGTCGCTTCCAAAGGTAGAGGCGACACACCTGATGCCCCCGCTGACGCTGGAAGCAGTCGTTCGAGAGGAGAAGAAGCAAGTCTATGGGCAAGGAAGAGAAGATTTACATGGAGGGGACTGTGGTTGAGGCATTGCCCAACACACAGTTCCGGGTAGAGTTGGATAACGGCCACGAGGTATTGGCGTACCTCTCTGGCAAGATGCGAAGGTACTACATCCGGGTGCTCCTGGGTGACCGCGTCCGAGTTGAGCTGTCCCCCTACGATCTATCCCGCGGTCGAATTGTCTACCGCTACAAGGCCTCGGATCGGAAGTAGCCTCGACCTCAACCCCGTTTAGCCCGCAGGCTGACCCAGTCGCCCCGTTGTCTCCGTTCAATTAGCTCAAGGTCGTTCCGCTCGAAAGCCGTAACAACGTCGGCGGTTTTGTCGGCGATGATACCAGCGGTGACCAAGACGCCGTCGGGCTGCAGCCGCTCTGAAAGCCCCTCCTCCACCATCTCCATAATCACTCGGGTCAGGATATTGACCACCACCAGGTCAAACGTCCCGGACACATCCGACAGAGATCCCCGCTTCACCCTCACACGCTCATCGACGCCGTTGTCGATGACGTTGGCGTGGGCCACCTTCACTGCCTGCTGATCCTTGTCCAGAGCCAAGACGCGCCTGGCACCCAGCTTCGCGGCTGCCACAGCCAGTATGCCAGAACCTGTGCCCAGATCGAGCACCTCCATCTCCGGCTGAACAAGCTCCTCCAGGGCACACATGCAGAGCTGAGTGGTCGGATGCAGACCGGTACCAAAGGCCATGCCGGGGTCAAGCTGGATGACAACGTCCCCCGGTTTCGCATCGTAATCGAGCCAGGACGGACGAATGACGAGGCGTTCCCCGACGCACAGGACCTCCAGCCGTCTCTTCCAGGCCTCAGCCCAATCTTGTTCAGCGACAAAACGAAACGAAGGGTCGGGAATTGGTCGTATCTGCCCCAGATGCCACAGTCCTTCCTCAATCTTTTTCTTGTGGCTCCATAGGTCATCGTCGGTGGGAAGATAGCCTCTCACCGTCACCGGACCCGTCTGCCAACCCTCAGGACCGCCCTCAATGACGACACCGCGATGGGCGTACCGCGAGAGCAACTCGGCAACCGCCTCCGCGGCTTCGCAGTCCACCTCCACGCTCACCTCGAGCCACTCCGTCTTATTCACAATCCTGGCGCTCCCTGACGCTTCCGTCGTTGCTCATCGCTCTCGACGCGGAAAGACTTCTGAGTCCCCCGCAATGACCAGCCCGGCGGTTTCGAACCTCACAAGCCAAGGAACTCGCGCACCTCATCCATGAAGCCGCGTTTCTCCTCAAGGACTTTCTCGGGCTCCAGCGTTTCACCCAGCTCCTGGAGCAGGGTACTCTGTTCCCGCGAGAGCTTCTCCGGGATGGCGACTCTAAGCAGCACCAACTCGTCGCCGCGACCACTGTGCTTCACGTGCGGCACTCCCCGGCTAGCCAGACGCAGCACGGTATCGGTCTGCGTCCCCGGGTCAATGGATATCGTCTCATCACCGTCCAACGTTGGGACCTCTATCTCTGCCCCCAGAGCTGCCTGAGCGACGTTGATCTCCACCTCCACCAAGATGTCATCGCCACGGCGGCGGAAGATGGGGTGCGGCTCTACATCAAGCACAATGTAGAGGTTGCCACGCGGGCCACCGCGGGCGCCAGCCTCCCCCTCACCGGCCAATCGGATCCGCATGCCATCATCCACTCCAGCGGGAATGCTGACCGAAAGCTCGCGGGTGACGCGGATCTGCTTGTCACCGCGACACCGGCTGCAGGGCTCGTCGACCACCGTGCCCTCACCGTGGCACTCAGGGCAGTCCGTGACTGTGACGAAGGAACCCAGAATGGAACGCTGCACCTGCCGTACCTGCCCGCTGCCATTGCACTTGGAACAGCGAGACGGAGATGTGCCCGGCTCCGCCCCGGTGCCCTGACACTCAGGGCACACCTCGCGGCGGGTGACCTCGATGTTCTTCTCGCAGCCGAACACCGCCTCCTCGAACGTCAAACGCAGATCGTAGCGCAGATCACCACCGCGCCGCGGCCCACGACGACGCCCGCCGGAGAACCCAAACCCCTGACCAAAGAACTCCTCGAAGATCTCGAAAGGATCCCGGAAACCGCCGAAGTCGAAGCCAGCGCGCCCACCATCAAGGCCAGCGTGGCCGAAGCGGTCGTACACGTTCCGCTTCTCGGGATCGGAGAGCACCTGATACGCTTCGTTGATCTCCTTGAAACGGGACTCGGCGTCGGAAGCGTCACTGACATCGGGATGGTACTCCCGCGCCATCTCACGGTAGGCCTTCTTGATGTCTGGCTGGGAGGCCGAACGATCGACCCCCAGAACGTCGTAGTAGTCACGCCTAGCTGCCATAAACACCCTCTAAACCAAACGGGATATCACGCTGAAACCCGTGTGCCTTCCAAATACGCCTGCCAACGTCTCGCCACAGGGGCTGCACCCTCTCCGCCCCTAGACCTCGCTGAAGTCGCCGTCGATGACGTCCTCGTCACCGTTCTGCGCCCCGGCGCCCGGCCTCCCCGCCCCCGGCGCGGCGTCAGGGCCAGATCCCTCCTGGTACATCCGGGAGCCCATCTCCTGCATCGCCTGTCCCAGCTCTTCGGTGCGCTGGCGGATCACCTCCACCTGATCTCCCTCCAGCGCGTCCTTGACGGCCTCTATCTTGCTCCCAACGGTGGAGTGGGCCTCCGCGGGCACCTGGTCGCCCTGTTCCCTAAGGAACTTCTCAGCGCTGTAGACGGCCGTGTCGGCCTTGTTACGGGCCTGCACCCTCTCCTCTCTCCGCCGATCCTCCTCGCGATGCTGTTCTGCCTCATCAACCATGCGCTCAATCTGCTCGTCGGAAAGTCCGCTTGATGGGATGATCTCCATCGACTGCTCACGACCGGTGGCCTTGTCCTCGGCTGAGACGTTGAGAATGCCGTTCGCGTCGATATCGAAGGTGACCTCAATCTGTGGGACACCCCGGGGGGCTGGTGGGATCCCATCGAGGATGAACTTGCCCAGACTCTTGTTGTCGGCCGCCATGCTGCGCTCACCCTGCAGCACGTTGATCTCCACCTGGGTCTGGCCGTCGGAGGCGGTGGAGAAGATCTGGCTTTTGCGCGTCGGAATCGTCGTGTTCCGCTCAATCAGACCCGTCGCCACGCCCCCAAGCGTCTCGATGCTCAAGGTCAGTGGCGTCACGTCGAGCAGCAGGATGTCCTTGACCTCGCCTCCAAGGACGCCGCCTTGGATCGCAGCGCCCAGCGCCACAACCTCATCGGGGTTGACGCCCTTATGCGGCTCCCTGTCAAAGAAATCGGCCACCAAGTCCTGAATGGCGGGCATACGCGTCTGACCACCCACGAGAATGACCTCGTCGACGTCGGACGAACGCAGGCTTGCATCGGAAAGCGCCTGCTTGCACGGATCCAGCGTGGCCTCAACGAGATCCCCGGTCAGTTGCTCCAGCTTGGCTCGCGTGAGCTTCATCTGCAGATGCTTTGGGCCGGAAGCATCGGCGGTGATGAAAGGCAGGTTGATCTCCGCCTCCAACACGGTGCTCAACTCCACCTTCGCCTTTTCCGCCGCCTCCTTCAGGCGCTGGAGCGCCTGGCGATCCTGCCGCAGATCGACACCCGACTCTCTCTTGAACTCGTCAGCCACCCAATCGATAACACGACGGTCCCAGTCGTCGCCCCCGAGGAAGGTGTCGCCGCTGGTGGCACGCACCTCAAACACCCCATCCCCAACGTCCAAGATAGAGACATCGAACGTGCCGCCGCCAAGGTCAAAGACAGCGATCGTTTCGTCCTTGTTCTTGTCCAAGCCATAGGCCAACGAGGAGGCCGTCGGCTCGTTGATAATCCGCTGCACCTCCAGGCCAGCGATCCGACCGGCGTCCTTCGTCGCCTGGCGCTGGCTGTCGTTGAAGTACGCCGGGACAGTGATAACCGCCTCAGTCACCTCCTCTCCGAGGTACGCCTCCGCATCAGCCCGGATCTTCTGCAAGATCATGGCCGAGATCTCCGGTGGACTGTATTCCTTGCCATTCATCCAGACGCGCACGTCGCCATTGGGCGCCCCGGTGACCTTGTAGGGAACCAGCTCAATGGCGTGCTGCACCTCAGGGTCCTCGAACTTGCGCCCCATGAAGCGCTTGATGGAGAAGATGGTGTTGTTCGGGTTTATCACCGCCTGGCGCTTGGCGACCTGACCGACCATGCGCTCGTCGGACTCGGGATTGACTGCCACGACCGAGGGGAACAGACGCCCACCTTCAGCGCTGGGAATGATGGTCGGCTCGCCGCCCATCATCACAGCGCAGACCGAGTTCGTCGTCCCGAGGTCGATACCGATGATCTTGCCCATCGATTACTCCTCGCCCTCGCTACTCTCGTCATCCTCCTGCTCTGATGGGGCAGGCGGTGCCTTCGCCACCCGCACCAGCGCCGGGCGAAGCACGCGATCGCCAAGGACGTACCCTTTCTGCACCTCCCCGATGATCTGCCCGTCCTCATACCCTGCCATTTCCTCGTGCGTCACAGCTTCGTGGTAGTTGGGGTCGAACGCTTCGCCCTCAGTATCGATGGGCTCAACGCCCTCGGTCTCCAGAACAGCCTCCAACTTGCGCTCAATCATCAAGAGGCCCTGACTCCAACTCAGATGCCTGATGCCCTCCGGCATGGTGGTGAGTGCCCGTTCAAAATCGTCCACAACCGGCAACAGCTTGCGGAGCAGATTGGCGTTGGCCAGCTCTCGTATCTTCGCCTGCTCGGCCCGTTGACGCTTCTTATAGTTGGAGAACTCCGCCTGAGCGCGCCGCCAGCCATCGAGGTACTCGTCAGCCTTGGCACTGGTTTCGGCTAGCTCCTCTCGCAGCTCCTCAACCTCACTGAGCTCTTCAACCTCGCCCTCCGCCGCTTCTTCCTGAGCGGCCTCCCCCTCCTCTTCGATAACCTCACCTCCGACAACCTCGGTCTCGTTCTCCCTAACGTCCTTGTCCGTCATCTTGATCTCCTTGTCAGTCTACGACGAATCCCTTGCTCTCTCCCTCATCGGATACCTCCAGGGCGTACGTCTCGTGCACGAGCTCAGACAGCAATTCGGCGACAAAGCGGACCACTGAGATAGCACGACCGTAGAGCATGCGCGTTGGTCCCACCACCCCGAGCGCTCCGGTCGAAAAATCCGACACGCCGTAGCGGGCCAGCACCAGACTACAGGCGCGCAGCTGGTCCCACTGCCCCTCGCCACCGACCAACACCCGAACGTTGCCCACGTCAGGGCTAAGCGCCTCCCTTATGACGGTTCGCAGGAAGCTGCGCTCCTCCATAACCTGGACGATCTGCTGCGCCTTCTCCCCCTCCGAGAACTCGGGCTGCTGCAGCACCTCGCTCAGACCGTCGCTGTAGATGGGTCCGGCTGACTGAGCGTCGATGCGGCGCATGATGTCCGACACCAACCTCGCCACATCCGACTCAAAATCGGAGAGCGCGTCGCCCTGCCCGGCGAGGAGATCCCCAATCTCACCGGCCGTCTGCCCGGCGAACAGCTGGTTTAGCCGCTCACTGGCCTCGGCGAGATCGCCCTGCGTCAGAGGCTCGGCCAGCGTCAGCATGCGCTGCTTGACCATCCCGCTCCGCAGGACCAGGACCAACAGCACGGCCAGGCCCCGCGTCGAGATCAGCTGCAGGTGCTTGTAACGCGCCTTGTCCGACTGAGGCGCCGTGACTACGGCAGCCCCACGCGCCGTGCGGGCCAGGGTGGAGGCAGCCAACGGCATCCACTGCTCCAGGTTGTGACGCGCCTGATGAAACTGGTGGACGATCGTCAGGCGCTCGCGCAGAGGTAAGTCCACCTCACTCAATAATCGTTCGACGAAGTAGCGATAGCCATCGTGCGTGGGCACGCGGCCCGCGGACGTGTGCGGGTGAGTCAGAAGGCCCGTATCCTCCAAGAAGGCCAGCTCATTGCGCACGGTGGCGGAGCTCACCGGAAGCCCGTAGTGCTCGACCAGCGCGCGCGAGCTGACCGGCGCGGCTGACTTCACGTACTCGCGAACCGTCAACCCCAGTATAGTCTGCTGACGCGGTGTGAGTTCTATGGTCTCTTCCATTGACCTGCGTGTGGGTTACGCTCTTCACGCCATCTTAGCACTCTAGATGGGAGAGTGCCAACAAAACCAAGTACATATCATACCATCGGGCAGGGGGTCTGTCAAACATTCATTCTCATTTACTTGCCAATCCATTCCCCTTCTGGTAGGATGAAGCCTGCATCTTGAGGAGGAATGATCACCATGACACCGAACGGAACCATCCGCTACATCGCCCTCCGCCGCCACCAGCGCCGTCGCGCCCAGGAGCGGACAGGGGTCAGCCAGCTGCTCCGTGTGATGGGCATCATCCTGCTCGCTGTGTTCATTACGATCGGCGCATCTGTGATGAGCGGCATGGGCACCGTCGCAGGGGCATACTCCTACTTCACCCGCGACCTCCCCGAGCCTCAGCAGATTGAGGCCGCCGAGGAGAGCTTCGAGACCACTAACATCTACGACCGCACCGGCCAGCAGGTGATCGCCAAGGTGATCGACCCCACCGGCGGTGAACGGACCTGGGTCTCGCTTGACCAGCTTCCCCAGCACCTGATCGACGCCACCGTGGCCAGCGAGGATCGCTCCTTCTGGGAGAATCCGGGGTTCAACCCGCGAGGCATTGCCCGCGCCTTCTGGGCCGACATCCGCGGGCAGGACATCCAGGGCGGCTCCTCCATCACGCAGCAGTTGATCAAGAACATCGTCATCAAGGAGGAGCTGCGCTACGTCAGCCCGGAGGGCCCGGAATGGGAGGACTACAACCGCAAGATCACCGAGATTCTCCTCTCGCACCGCATCACCCAGAAATACAACAAAGAGCAGATCTTGGAGTGGTACCTTAATACGAACTTCTACGGCAACCTGGCCTATGGCATCGAGGCCGCATCTCAGGTCTACTTCGGCAAGAACGCCAGTGACCTGACAGTGTCCGAGGCCGCGACCCTGGTCGCCGTGCCTCAGTACCCACGTATGAACCCGTTCGACAACCCCGAGATGGCCCGTAAGCGCCAGGGGCTTGTGCTCGACTCGATGGTGCGAGACGGCTACATCACGCCAGAAGAGGCTGCTGAGGCGAAAGGGGAGCCCTGGAACCTGACCAGAGAGCAGTCCATCGAACGGTTCGATATGAAGGCCCCGCACTTCTCCGTCTATGTGCGTGACCAGCTGGAGAGGATGCCCGAGGTAGGACCGGAGGCCCTCTACCGCGGTGGACTGAAGGTCTATACCACGGTCGACATGGACCTGCAAGAGCAAGCCCAGTGTGCAGCCCAGGCTCAGATCCGCCGTCTCTCCGGCGAGGACGAGACCCAGGTGATCCAGGAGGCGGTCGAGAACGGCTGCCATGCAGCCCAATTCCTACCGCCGCTTCGCTCCTATCAGGTGGGGAAAGACCATGACGTGAGCAACGCCTCGGTGGTGGTCATACGCCCCGCGACCGGCGAGATCCTCGCCATGGTGGGCAGCCTCGATTATTGGGATGACATCATCGACGGTCAGTTCAACGTCGCAGTGGACGGTCAGGGGCGCCAGCCTGGATCGTCCTTCAAGCCGTTCACCTACGTGACGCTGCTCTCGCAGGGCTACAACGCCGCCCACATGTTCCTCGACGTGCGGCAGGCCTTCCGCCAGCCTGGCGGCAAGCCATACGTGCCGGAGAACTACGACCGGAAATACCACGGTCCACAGCGACTGCGGCTGGCCCTGGCCCGCTCCTACAATATCCCGGCGGTCGCGGCGTTGGAGATCGCGGGCGTTGACAACGTCATCCGCACGGCGCACCGGATGGGGATCAATACGCTGGATCGTGGACTGGACTACTACGGATTGAGCCTCACCCTCGGCGGCGGCGAGGTGCACCCGATCGACATGGTCTACGCGTTCACGGTCTTCGCCAACAACGGCCGTATGATGGGCGCGCCTGTCCCACAGGAGCGGATGCGGGAAGGCTATCGACGGCTCGACCCCGTCGCCATCCTGCGAGTCGAGGACAGCAACGGGAACGTGCTCTACAGGTACGACAAGCCGGAAAGCGACGCCGTCCTGTCGCCCCAGCTGGCCTATCTGATGAACGATATCCTCTCCGACCGACAGGCTCGCTGGGCCGCCATGGGACATCCGAACCCGCTGGAGCTCTCCGGCGAACGGCCGGCGGCCGCGAAGACGGGTACCACCAACGACTTCCGCGACGCCTGGACCATTGGGTACACCCCGCAGCTGGCGGCGGGCGTGTGGGTGGGGAACACGGATAACAGCATGATGGACAACCTGCCCGGGCTGCGAGGAGCAGCCCCCATCTGGCACGCCGTGATGGAGTACGCGCTGCAGGACGAACCGGCAGTCCCCTTCTCCCGCCCCGAGGGATTGATCCAGAAGCAGGTATGCGCTCTCTCCGGTGACTTGCCCACAGAGCACTGTCCCACAGCGACAGAGCTCTTCATCCCCGGCACAGAACCGACGGAAACGTGCGACATCCACCAGCCCTTTCACGTCAATCGCGAGACCGGACGCCTGTGCACCGTTCATACACCGCCAGAGCTTTGCGAGGAGAAGGTCTACGAGGTCTACCCACCCGAGGCCGAGAGTTGGATCAACAGCCTGGCAGAGGAGAAGCGCCCGGAGACCCCGCCCAACCAGTACGATACCATCTACGGCCCTTCGCGCAGCGACGCCGAGGTGGCCATCGTGTCGCCGGAGTCGTACGCCTACGTCAGCGGGCTGGTGCCCGTGGAGGGCAACGCCAGAGGCGGCGACTTCAACTTCTACCGACTGGTGTTCGGCAAGGGGCTCAACCCGACTGAATGGATCCAGATCGGGCCCGACCACGGTGACCCCGTCAACCACGGCCTACTGGAGAACTGGGACACGAGCAAACTGGACGGACTGTACAGCCTGCGGCTGCAGGTCGTCGACCACTCGGCCAGCCTGCGAGAGACCACCGTTCAAGTGACGGTTGACAACATCTCCCCGACGCTGGACTTGAACTACCCGGAGGAAGGATCCAAATACGAGCTGGGCTACCACGAGTGGGTCAACATCAACACGGAGGTGCAGGACTACTCCATCGACCGCGTCGAGTTCTACGAGTACGCCGGGGGCAAGAACGTTAAGCCGGAGGACCTTCAGCCCTTCGCGGTACGTCAGGTGGCGCCCTTCAACGTCAACTGGACGCTCAACAGCTCCACCGCACTCGGATTCCACACGTTCTACGTCATCGCCTTCGACGCAGCCGGCAACCAGGCCAAGAGCAACCTGGTCACGGTCCAAGTGGTGCCGAGGGAAGAAGAATAGAGGCCGGTAGGCAGCAAGAGCCTCCGGTCCAATGCCCGAAGGTCGATAGAGACCATGCAACAACGCCCCCACCTTCTCATCACCAACGACGATGGCATCAGAGCACCGGGGCTCCTGGCGCTGAAGGATGCTTGCGCGGATGTGGGCGAGGTGACCATCCTCGCCCCCAATCACAACTGGTCTGCCTCAGGGCACGTCAAGACGATGCACAAGCCGCTCCGTGTGCACGACGTGACCCTTTCTGACGGCACGCATGCCCTCGCCACCACCGGGGCACCCTCGGACGCTGTCGCCCTGGCCTTCCTCGGCATCGTTGAGCGGCCGATCGACATGGTCGTCTCCGGTGTCAACCACGGGGCCAACCTGGGCCACGATGTCACCTACTCCGGCACCGTCACCGCCGCTATGGAGGCCGCCATCGCCGGCGTGCCCGCCATCGCCGTCTCGCTCAACACCCGGGAGCAGGCGGACTTCGAGCCAGCGGCCCGTTTCGCGGCCTTCCTGGCGCAGCAAGCCCTCGAACGCGGCCTGCCGGAGGGCGTGCTGCTCAACGTCAACGTCCCGCCCCTCCCCGACGATGAGATAGCGGGGATGCAGGTCACGCGCATGGGGTTGCGCATCTACCGCGATGAGCTGCTGCGACGCCTCGACCCGCGCGGCAGGCCCTACTACTGGATCGGCGGACCGGCGCCCACCGGCGTAGAAGAGGAAGGCACCGACATCTGGGCCGTCGCCAACGGGTATATCTCCGTCACCCCGATCCAGCTCGATCTCACGGCCCACGACCTGCTGTCGACACTACAAGAGTGGGACATTGAGCTATAGCGCTCTTTCCCTTGAGCAACGAAAGGATGGCGAACCTTGAGCACACACCTGAACTGGGGTCTGCTCTCCACCGCCCGCATCAACGGGCGACTGATCCCCGCTATTCGCGCCGCCGAACGGGCCGATCTGATTGCCGTAGCCAGTCGCAGCCAGGCGAGGGCCACCGACTACGCCGCTGAATGGGATATCCCGCGTGCCTACGGTGGCTATCAGACGCTGCTGGACGATTCCGACATCGACGTAATCTACATATCCCTACCCAACGGCCTTCACGCCGAATGGGCGGTAAAGGCCATCCAATCCGGGAAGAACGTGCTGTGCGAGAAGCCGCTGGCAATCACGGTGGGAGAATGCGACCAGATCATCGCCGCTGCCGAGGCGGCCAAGGTGGTGACCATGGAAGCCATGATGGTACTCTACCACCCCTTGCACTACGAAGCACGGCATCTGATTCGAGAAAGCGCCGTGGGTGACGTCATGCTGGCGCGAGGCAGCTTCTCATTCTTCTTGGATCGCCCCGCCGACGTGCGATGGGAACCAGCGTTAGGGGGCGGTTCTCTCTGGGACATCGGCATCTACCCGGTCAGCCTGATGCACTGGATCCTCGGCGAGCCAGACCGTGTGTTCGGCTGGCAGAAGCTGAGCGAGAGTGGTGTGGACGAGACATTCGTTGGGCTGCTGCAATACGAAGGCGGGACATTGGGCAGCTTCGACTGTGGTTTCCGGGAGCCCTTCCGCAGTGAAGCCGAACTAGTGGGCACGGAGGGGACACTGGTCATCGAACGTCCCTACCCCATCAACCAGGAAAGCCGACTTCTCCTCCGCCATCGCGGCGAGGACGAAAGCGAAGTGATCGCCGTAGCAGAGAAGGACGCGTACCAGTGCGAGGTGGAGGCCTTGACGGCAGCGGTGCTGGACGGCGCGGATCTGGCGGTGCCCCTCGCCAGCAGCCGTGCCAACGTGGCCACCCTGGCGGCTCTCTACGAATCAGCTCGCCGCGGAGAGCCCCAAGCGATCAAGGGGGGATAGCCGCCGTCGTTTCATCCGGCAGCTGATCGACGCTATGGCCACTGTCGAGCTCCGCCCCGCTACGTCGAGCGACTACGAGTTTGCCTGGCGCGTTCACTGCGCGGCGATGAGGTATTCCGTGGAGCAGATCTACGGCTGGGACGAGGATTTCCAGGCCCGCTATTTTCGAATCCATTTCGATCCTGCCAAGCAAGAGATCATCCGCTACGGTGAGATTGACGTCGGCGTCTTCTCCGTCGAAGAACGAGAGGAGAGCCTATTCATCGCCTTGATCGCCATTCTGCCCGCTTATCAGCGGCGCGGTATAGGGACAACCCTGATATGCAGACTGCAACAGAAGGCCAGAAGGCATGGTGTCCCTGTGACGCTACGGGTCATCAAGTCGAACCGGGCCCGAGAGCTGTACGAGCGGCTGGGATTCGTCCTAATGGGGGAAACCGACACCCATTACCAGATGAGATGGTCAGGAAGTGCCGAAGCGCAACCTATACAAAACCCTTGACTTGAGATAAAAAGAAAGGAACCATGTCCACCAACGAGAAACGTACCGTCACCGCCGAGGATCTATACCGCTTCCGCCTAGTGACCGACTGTGAGTTGTCGCCCGACGGTCAACACGTGGTCTTCTCCGTCCAGCGGGTCGACCAGGAGACCGAGAAGAAGTACACTAACCTGTGGGTCGTGCCCACCGACGACGGGGAGCCGCGGCGGTTTACGCACGGCGATCACGCGGACACCAAGCCTACCTGGTCCCCCGACGGCACCCGGATCGCCTTCCTCTCTAACCGCGACGACGAGGACCAACATCAGATCTACGTCATCCCCTTCCAGGGCGGCGAAGCACAGCGGCTGACGGACATGAAGGGCGAGTTCGGCGATTTCGCGTGGTCCCCCGACGGCACACAGTTCGTCTGCCAGTTCCGTAAGAAGGACCAGGAAGCCATCGAGCGCGAGGAGGACGAGCAGAAGAAAGAGATGGGCGTCCTCTCGCGCCGTGTCCAGCGCGTGTTCTACAAGCTGGACGGAAAGGGCTTCCTGCCGAAGGAGCGCTGGCACGTCTGGACCATCGATGCCGAGAGCGGCGAGGCCACCCAGCTGACCGAGGGCGAGGTGTACGATGAGCTCGGCCCACGCTGGTCCCCTGACGGAGTGCAGATCGTCTTCCACTCCAATCACGCCGAAGACCCCGACCTCGATCCCGACGCTGTCGACATCTTCGTCATGCCGGCTGACGGCGGGGAGCCGCGCAAGCTCGAGACACCTGTCGGCCCGAAGCAGAAGCCTGTCTTCTCGCCGGACGGAGAATGGGTCGCCTACCTGGGCCGCGAAGGTCGCGGTGACTCATGGAAGAACGTGGGGGTCTGGGTCGTCCCAATCGACGGGAGCAGTGAGGCCAGGAACCTCACCGAGCGCTTCGACATCCACATCGGCAACGCATCCATCAATGACCTGCCGGGCCATCTGCCCCTTGCCCCACCTACCTGGTCGCGGGATGGCAAGCACATCCACGTCCAGGTCTCCAAAGACGGTGAGACCGTCCTCAAACGCGTCGATGTCGGTGAGGGCGACGACGGCGGTCATCTGCGCACCATCGTCGGAGACAATGGTGTCGTCGGGGCGTTCCATTTGGACGATGACGAGTCGACCATCGCCTACCTCTACGCCGACATGATGGAGCCCGCCGAGGTCTGGACGTACGACCTGATCGAGGGAACGTCGCGCAAGCTCTCCCACGTGAACAAAGAGCTCCTGGACAAGATCGACCTGGGTGAGATTGAGGAGATCTGGTTCCAGGGCCCCGCAGGTAACGACCTCCAGGGCTGGATCCTCAAGCCCCCCGGCTTCGACGCTACGCAGCAGTACCCCACCATCCTGGAGATCCACGGCGGCCCCCGCACCCAGTATGGCAACTTCTTCATGCATGAGTTCTTCTTCCTGGCGGCACACGGTTACGTCGTTGCCTTCTCCAACCCCCGCGGCAGCCGCGGGTACGGCGAGGAGCACGCCAGGGCGATCCATAACAGCTGGGGCACGGTCGACTTCGACGACCTCATGGCGTGGATCGACCACGTGGAACAGAGGCCCTACGTCGATACCGAGCGCGTGGGCGTCACCGGGGGGAGCTACGGCGGCTACATGACCAACTGGATCATCGGGCACACGGACCGCTTCCAGGCCGCCGTCACCCAGCGCAGCGTGAGCAACCTGATCAGCTTCTGGGGCTCCTGCGACTTCAACTGGAGCTTCCAACGGGAGTTCGGCGACCAGCCGCCCTGGGAGACCTTCGAGAACTACTGGCAGCAGTCGCCCATCAGCCACATCGGCAGCGCCACCACGCCCACCCTCGTCATCCACAGCGAGAACGACCTGCGCTGCCCCATCGAGCAAGGAGAGCAGGTCTTCGTGGCCCTGAAGAAACTGGGCGTCGAGACAGAGATGATCCGCTTCCCAGGAGAACCCCACGGCCTCTCCCGCGGCGGCCGCACCGACCGGCGTATCGACCGGCTGGAGCACATCCTGCGCTGGTTCGACCGCTACCTGAACAAGGACGAGGCCTGATCGAATTGGTACTCCCGGCGGAAATCGCCTTGACCACCTCCGTTCCGGCCCAACAAAGGACGATGAGGAGTGAACAAGACGAAGATATCTTCGAACGTCGACATTGAGACGTGGATCGTGGATCAGATCCACGAGTTCGTCGAGAGCGCAGAGAACACCCTTCAGAACAAAGCGCAAGAGCGCGCATGGGACCAACCCCTCGTCGGTTTCTCCCAGGGCGACGATCCCCTATTCACGGCCTGCAAGAAGCACGTGGGATCCTACCACTGGACACCATGGGAGATCTTCAACTTGACCTTCCCCAACGTGGAGGTGGAGCCAGGGGATCTGACGGTCATCTGCTGGGTGCTTCCTCAGACGAGCAAGACCAAGGCGGACAATCGCAACCGGAACGTCTATCCCGCCGAGAGTTGGGCGCGATCGCGCATGTATGGCGAGGCATTCAATCGGCGCCTGCGGGAGCACATTGCGGCCGCGCTGCAGGAGATCGGGTACGAAGCCATCGCCCCGTTTCTCTCTCCGCATTGGGAAACCAGACCCTCTCATGACTATACGTACGCTTCAACCTGGTCGGAGCGCCACGCCGCCTACGCGTCTGGATTGGGAACTTTCGGTTTGTGCGATGGTCTCATCACTCCGAAAGGGAAGGCCGTGCGCGTCGGGTCCGTCGTGACCAAGGCCCGAATTCCACCCAAGATCCGGCCGTACGACGACCACCGGACATACTGCCTCTTCTTCGCCGAGGGAACGTACGGTCATTGTATCGATCGATGTCCCGTGGGCGCCATCACCGAGGCCGGCCACGATAAGGAGAAATGCGGAGCGCATCTCTCGAAAACAGAGGAGTATGTGAGGACTGAGTATGGATTCGACGGGTACGGGTGCGGCCTCTGTCAGACTGGTGTTCCGTGCGAGTCTATGGTGCCCATAGGATTCCGGCGCTCCGTCGGAGCGGGTGGAAGAAAGCCGTGAAGCAGCGAACGGAGCACAAAAGGCACTCCAATGTCAGATCTGCCCCGGGGCAAGACGGCTGAGCTGATTCCCGTATTCGCCGTTCCCGTGTTGGACAGAGTTCTCGTCTACGCCCCCCTGCACAGCCTGGCTGCACTGGTGGATGATGCAGCGGCGCGTCGGCTGAGGAAGAGCTTGGTATCTGGAAGACCCGTCAGCGCACCGCAGCTGGACGAGCTGGCCCGCATTCTGAACGATGACGCTGAACCTCCGCCATCGCCCCGGCAGGGGGACTTCGTCCCCTCTTTCCTCGGGTTGCTGCCGACACGCGGCTGCAACCTTGCCTGCCGCTATTGTGGTTTCTTGACCGCCGACGATGGTGAGCAGGTGATGGGCCTGGAGATCGCTCGGGACGCCGTGAACTGGTATATGGATATCGTGGATCGAGCGGGGGTAGAGCGCGCTGAGGTCCACTTCTTTGGCGGCGAGCCCTTCTGCGCGGAGGAGGTGCTCGACCTCGCGGTCAACATGGCCCGCCTCAGGGCCGCCAAGGTGGGCTGCGCGCTAAGCTTTGAGGTGGCGACCAACGGCGTCTTCGGTGAGGCGCGCCGCCGCTGGGCAGCGGATAACCTCGACACCGTGGTGCTCTCGCTGGATGGCCCGCCAGAAATCCAGAACCACCACCGACCACACAAAGGTGGTCAGGGTAGCTTCGAAGCTGTGGCACGTACCGCTCGGCTTCTCTCTGAGGGCAATTCCGATCTCTACATCCGCGCCTGTGTGACGGATCGGACCGTTGGTCGTATGCTCGAGCTGGCGACCTGGTTCTGTGAGCAGTTTCGCCCGGTCGGTGTCTGCTTCGAACCGCTTCAGCCGTCGCCGGAGTCCGAAGCGGCGGGGCTCCAACCGCCCGATCCGTGGGATTTCGCCAGCCACTTCATCCAGGCCGCCCAGATCCTGGAAGCCCGCGGCGTGGAACCGGTGTACGCTGCCGCGGACATCGGCGTCAGGCGCGCCAGCTTCTGCCCGGTGGGCCAGGACGTGGCCATTGTCTCGCCCGACGGCACCGTCACGGCCTGCTACCTCCTGCAGCGGGACTGGGAGGCGAAAGGGCTGGACTTGCGCCTGGGCCACGTGGAGGATGGCAGCCTCCAACTGGATGCCAAAGCGATTGCCTCCGTCAGAACCCTGAACGTCTACAAGAAGCCGCTTTGTGCGCGCTGCCTCTCCAAGTGGCACTGCGCAGGTGGCTGCCACGTCAACCACGGCCCGACGGGTCCGCAAGGGGCCTACGACCGGCTCTGCGCTCAAACCCGCATCATCACCGTGCGAAACATCCTCGCTGCCATGGGCCAGGACGACCTGGCGCGCGAGTGGATCGGGAATCGTGAAGCAGTCGAGAGGTCGATAGGCCAGCCATCGGATCTGCTGCTCGACTGGGAGGAACGGATGTGAGCAAACCACGCGTCTATCGCTGCTCGCCCTCCATCGTCTGGGTGAAGGACGTGGGCCAGACGCTGATTGTGGACAGGGAAGAACAGCGCTCCTGGACCCTCCACGACATAGAGGCAGCGATATGGGACCTCATCACCGTCGGCTATCCCTATCGCAAGCTGGTGCCCATGCTCTCTCTGCTCCTCTCGCTTCCCGTCGAGGAGACCACGTGCACGTTGACCGGCGTGCTGGAGGATTGGCAGGAGGCCGGCATCGTCTACCTGACCCAGGAGGTCGATGATGGCTAACCTATCCATCAGCGCAGTCTGCAATCAGCACTGCCCCTACTGCTTCACGCGAGATCATCTGGCTAATGGCAGGGACGGCGTAGACTTCCTACCACTCGAGGATTTCGACGCCAGGCTGGACTTCCTGGAGCGATCCGGGATCGAGGAAGCCCGCTTCCTGGGAGGTGAACCGACGCTACACCCCCAGTTCCCAGAGTTGGTCGCCCGGGCCTTGGCGCGGGAGAGGAAGATCATCGTCTTCACCAACGGCCTGATGCCCGAGGGCGCCTTGGCCTGCCTAGAGGCGCTTCCTGCGACGGCGTGCAACGTGCTCATGAACGTCAACAGCCCGGCAGAGGAGAGTCAGAAGACCTTCGAGCGCCAGCGCGCGACCCTCCACCGACTCAACCACTGTACATCACTGAGCTTCAACATCCACAGGGTCAACTTCCAGCCCGATTTCCTTCTGTCTCTTATCATCGAGACGGCCTGCAGGCCGTCCGTCCGCCTAGGCCTGGCGCAGCCATGTCTCTCCGGCAGCAACCGCTACATCTATCCTCACCAATACGTCGCCATCGGGAAGAGAACCGTGCGCTTCGCCCGCGCCGCGAACCGGTCTGACGTGACCGTGACGTTTGACTGCGGCTTCGTGCGCTGCATGTTCTCCGACAATGATCTACAGACCCTCAAATCCCTGGGGACTGACGTTGGTTGGCGCTGTAATCCCATCCTCGACGTCGACATTGAGGGGCAGGTCATTTACTGCTATCCCCTGGCCCGGTTGGGCGGCCTGCCCTTGACGTCCCAGGTGGACGCGGCGGCTCTACGCGATGCGTTCGAATCTTGCACGCGCGCCTACCGCCAAGCGGGCATCTTCCCGGAGTGCTCGACATGCCACTTCAAACGGTCCGGTGTGTGCCCTGGAGGCTGCCTGGCAATGACAATTAGGCGCTTCCATCACACGCCCTTCGCGCTAGACGTTCCAGAGGAGGGGGGAGCATGAGCACCTGGGTCATTCCCTACGTCGACCAGGACGTCTCTTTCTGGCAGGAGATCGCCGACCGGTTCGGAGAGGACGTGAAGGAAGTCTACTTCCCTCTGCCCGGTGGAGTCATCGGCTCTGGGCGTGGCGAGCAACCCGATCGTTTTCTGGAGGCTTTCCTGAGCAAAGCGCCCCTGCCCAAGGCTGTGTTGCTCAACCCCATTGTCCTGCCCCGGCCCGTGGAGGAGGTCGCTCCGCAGATTCTCGCTGCGGTGAGGGAGCTACGCGAGGGCTACGGCATCGCCAGTGTGACGGTCGCCAACCTGCAGCTGGCCAGGCGCATCAAGGAGACGTTTCCCAAGCTGAAGATCACAGCGTCGATCCTGATGGGCATCCGGCAACCGGCGCAGGTGCTGATGGTGCAGGATTCGGTGGACGCTATCACACCCGACAACACATTGGTGCGCGACCTAGAGGGCCTGATACAGATACAGGAAGCCTTCTCCGGAGAGATTCGTCTACTTGTCAACGAGGCTTGCATCCCTGGCTGCCCGCACCGAACGCAGCACTTCTATGAGATGGGCTACGGAGACTCTTACCCTCAATCTCTTTGCCAGCGCATGTTGGAGGAGCGCCCCTGGCTCCGCCTGACCGGCGCTTGGATTCTGCCCCGACATCTGTTATACTATGAGGGACTCTACGACAGCCTAAAACTAGCCGGGCGGGTGACGCTGCGCGACCGAGATCATTACCTGAACGTCCTGAACGCCTATGTGCACAGAGAGAAGCTTCTGCCCAAGGACATCGGCGGGGGGCCGGCCTCAATATTGAAGGCTATCGACATGCCCGACGAGCTTTTCGAGACAATCCTGCGTTGTGACAAGAACTGCCACTCCTGCTCAGTTTGCCGAGACTACTACAAACGAGCAGTCACCGCGGTGCGGTCTGAAAGCAGCCTTTAATACCACAGCAAGGTGGTAGCACCTTGCCGCCTGGTTCAGAAAGGAAAGTGCTCGATGGCGAAAAAGAACAATGAGACAGATGTGGAACAGGCTTGGCCGGAGGAAGGGAGCGACGAAGAACCTCAGGTCTACGCTGTAGAACGCGACGTAAACGGCTGGCGCTTCAGTCGGCGGAGGTTTTTGGCCGCGACCGGCAGCGCTGCTGCGGCGCTCGTGGCTGGCGCCGCGGGCTGCAGTCGCGGTGAGGAAGAAGCTGCGCCCACGAACACGCCACCTCCCACAGACACGCCAGCTCCGACCGATACCCTCATCCCAACCGAGGCCTCCACGCCGACAGAGACGGCTGTGCCCACCGATACCCCCGAGCCCACCGACACCCTCATTCCAGTCGATGCGCCCCAGTCGGGTGACACGCCCACGTCAGATGAGACGCCGGGCGATACGGCCACGCCGACCAAGACGACCACCCCCCAGCGGCCGCAAGCGCAGTTCGTCGCAGACGTCACTGTGCCCGATGGCACAGCCATGACGCCAGGAGAGTCGTTCACCAAGACGTGGCGGGTGAAGAACAGCGGCGCCGTTCACTGGGGCGAGGGAACACAGCTCGTCTTCGCCAGCGGCGCGCAAATGAGGGCGAGCAGCCCGGTCTCTGTCGATGACGTCGCGCCCGGTGACATGACGGAGATCAGCGTGGACATGACGGCCCCGGAGGAATCTGGACAACACACCGGTCGGTGGAGCTTGAACGCGGCCAACGGCACCGCGATGCTAACGCTCATCGTGGTCATCTCCATCAATCCCGGCGAGCCCGGCGAGGTTCCGCCCGGTGAGACCGGGATCAACATGACAGGCCCAAGTGGCGAGACGCGTACCATGCCCTGCGGATCCCCCATCCCTCCCGGATGGACCTGCACCTGCAACTGCGTGACGGTGCCAGCGGCGTGCAGCTGCGATGGGCATTGCACCTGCGACCAGGTATGCACGTGCGACAGCGTGTGCAGCTGTGACGGTCATGGTCATTATTGGTACCCCAATTGAGCATGGTCAACCAGAAGGCCGGACAGACGGGAGGCGGCACGGCCCTGGAAACCCTTGCCATCCCTGCTGCAACCAGGGGATTGGCCCAATCATAGTCAGTTGGAACGCTGGGGTCGCTGCAGCGGCAGCGACCGCAACCTGTCAGCCACCGGAGGGAGCGCCCACGCCGACAGAGGCGACACCAGCCGTTAATGTGCGATGAAAGGGAAACCAATGACAGAGAAGACCGAGGAAAACGGGCTAGAGAAGGAAACAGGTCGAGAAGAGGACGCAGGGCAAGAGCCCAAGATATACGATGTCAAGAAGGAGCTCTCCGGATGGACGTTCGGCAGACGAGAGTTCTTGACCGCGACCGCGGCCGCAGCGGCAGCGGCAGCAGCAGCGGGCGCAGGCGCGATTGGCAAGTCCAAGCAAGGAGCCTCGGAAGCGTGGGATGGGTCAAAGGGGACCATTGCGCTGGCCGTGGCGATGCCGGCGATGATGGCTGTCAGGCCGGACCAGCCCTTCGTGCAAGCGTGGCGATTCACAAACAAGAGCAGGACGGCTTGGTGTAAGGCATCGAGCCTTCACCTCGCGACCGACGAGCAGATGGAAGCCCCGGCATCGGTGTCGGTGCCAGAAATCGCCCCGGGCCAGACCGTCGACATCAAGGCGGACATGGTGGCTCCTGCCAAGTCGGGGATCTACCGGAGCAGCGGGCGTCTCCAGATCGCGGGGATCACCACACCTGTCGATGTCGGCCCAATGATCGTCCAGAACGGGTGCATCATCGAGTCGAACCACTTCTATGAAAACAATGCGTCTGAAGCCTGGACGGTGACCAACCCTCACGAGAACGCCCAGCACACCCGGGTGCACTTCTCACGGGTGGATGTGAGATCAGGTGACACCCTCATCCTTAAGGACAGCAAGGACCAAGAGTACCAACGCATCACGGGCAATTACCCCTCTGGGCTATGGTCGGAGCTAATCCCGGGCAGAGAGGTGAATGTGGAGTTAGTCACCGATGCCAGTGGGACCGGGTGGGGCTTCTGCCTGGATCAAGTCGAGAGCGAATATATGGTCTACCTGCCCCTGATAAGCAGACAGCCAACGCCAACTCCCAGCCCCACACCCACGCCGAGGCCGTGTCTGGCCGAGTCGCAGCACCCCTATAAGAACAATGTGAACTACACCTGGACCGTGACCAACCCAGATCCAGGCGCCGGGGGCAGCCGAGTACACTTCTCGCGGGTCGAGATGGAGTCAGGCTACGATTACCTCGTCATAAGGGATGGCGCCGGCCGAGAGTATCAACGCATCACGGGTAGTTACTCCTCGGGCCTATGGGCGGAACCAGTTGCAGGCAGAGAGGTCCGGATTCAGATACTCACAGACGGCAACGTGACAAGGTGGGGATTCTGCGTGGACAAGGTGGAGACCGCGGCTGCGCCCCCTACGCCCACCCCCACGGCGACCCCGTGCGGCTGCGACGGTGTCTGCAGCTGCGACGACCATTGCAGCTGCGACCCGTATTGCACGTGCGACACCGTTCACTACTGGTATCCAAACTGATGGAGGTATTCACCATACCCGTAGATGACAAGTTCATCATCTACCGGCCCCTGATGCAGCTCGCGTTTGTGGGGAACCGCGCCATGGCCGACCTGGCGCTAGATGTAGCGAATCAGAGAGATCCCTCCAGCGCTGAAGTGACGGAAGAGGTGATGGCCTTTCTGCGCACCATCGGCTTTCTGAAGCCAGATCCATCGCCGCCGTCGCCGCGAGACCACTCCTATCGCCCCACCACCGCCGTGCTGCTGCTGACCAATCGCTGTAACTTGCGCTGCACCTACTGTTACGCCAGCGGCGGCGAAGGGCCGATACAGGAACTCCCGCTGGACCTAGCCCAGACGGCGATCGATCGCGCTTGGCAAAATGCCCGGGAGCTAGGGCGGCCCCACTTCAGATTGGCCTTCCATGGAGGTGGCGAGCCCGTTCAGGCCTGGGACATCTTGCGAGAGGCGACGGCGTACGCCCGAGAGAAGGACCTGCCGTGTCGGGTTTCGATGGTCAGCAACGGCGTCTGGACGACGCGCCAGCGAGAGTGGATCCTCAACAACCTGGACGCTCTGAGCATCTCCTTCGACGGACGGCCAGAGACACAGGACCGCCAGCGGCCGTTCGCCTCTGGACGTGGATCGTTCAAGTCCGTGATGCACACACTGGAGGCCCTCGACCAGGCGGACTTCTCCTACGGCATCCGTATGACGGCCACCACGCCCTGGCGGAGGAACCTGCCGGAAGATGTGCGCTTCATCTGCCAGGAGACCAGCTGTCCAGCGATGCAGGTGGAGCCAGCCTTCAACACGCGTCGGGGCGAGCATCAAGGGCCGACGCAGGAGGAGAGCGAGGCGTTCGCGGAGGCTTTCATGGAAGCCTTCGAGATCGCCAGCGAGGCAGATCGGCGGCTGACTTATTCCGGTGCACGCCCCTGGCTGTTAGCCTCAACCTTCTGCACAGCCCCCTATGGCGCGCTCATCGTCAGCCCCAGTGGAAACCTGGTCGCCTGCTACGAGGTCGCGGACGGGAACCATCCGCTTGCGAAGATGTCCACGGTGGGCCACGTCGCGGACGGCCAGATTGTCGTGGACGCCCAGGCCCGCGAGAGCCTGCTGACGTATCTGGAGGAGCAACGCGCCGGATGCCGTGACTGCTTCTGCTATTGGCACTGTGCTGGCGACTGCTACGTCCGCTCCTTCTATGCCCAGAGGAGCGCTCGCCAGGGGGCTAACCCCCGCTGCGCCATGAACCGCGAGATCACGGCGCGGATGCTGCTGTGGTACATGATGGCGGGGGACGGCGTCTGGCGGGGACGGGAAGCGCACCCGCAGGAGAAACAGCTGCTGCGCACTTTCTAGAAGGCTGCAGGATCATGATGGAAAGCCCACTGGGAGGCATGCCACCACGCCTGAGAGCGATCCGCGAGGAGATTGGACGCCTTGAGCGGGAGCCGTCCAACCTCGGGACGCTCCAACGAATCTGGGACGAGCACCTATCCAGAGTCCGGCAGCAGATCCGCGATCTCCACGTCGAAGCAGGGGGCGAGATCGCCCATCTCGGCGGACTCTCCCCCGGCTGCCAGGCCTGCAAGGACGGCACCTGGGACTGCATCTTCACCACCATGCGGTGTAACCTGGACTGCGCCTTCTGCTACAGCCCCCATGCCCTACCCCAGGACTACGCCGGGTCGGCCTTCGGCTCGACGCCCGAGCAGATCGTAGCGAACTACAGGAGTACGCGCATCACCGGTGTCAGCTTCTCCGGCGGCGAGCCCTTCGTGGACCCGCAGGGACTGTTCGACTGGGTCGCTGCGCTCAAGAGCCGCTGCTCCGGTGCATACACCTGGGTCTACACCAACGGGCTCCTGGCCGGCGAAGAGCGCCTGCGCCGGTTGGGCGAGCTGGGCGTGGATGAGATCCGCTTCAACACCGCGGCCAGCAGCTACGACCACCCCATGGTGATGGAGAACGTGAAAGCAGCTTCTCGCTTCATACCCCACGTGACGGTGGAGATTCCGGCAATCCCCAACGACGGGGAGAAGCTCCTCTCTTGCCTGGCAGCGTGGAGCGCGGCGGGGGTACGCTTTCTCAATCTGCACGAGCTGATATACGAGCCGGGCACCAATTCGGCCGCCATGCCCGGCGCGCGGCAGACGATCATCACGCCGGATGGCCACCGCACTGAGTTCAACCCCCGTAGCCGCGACCTGACGCTGGCCGTGATGCAGCGCGTTCAGGACGAGAGTCTGCCCCTGTCGGTCAACGACTGCTCGATGCAGAGCAAGCTGCGGCAGGTACGCGGCCGGCGGCGCAGCCTGGCCCCCCTGACGAAAGCGCCCTATGAGCGGCTGGTGGACGATTGGGTCCTTGAGAGCACCTGCGCCTACCGAGGCGAGCAGGGTCATTTTTTCCATCCGGACTCACTGGAAGATATGCGTCAGCGATACCCTAATCGCCAATTCGTCCGGCTCGTCAGAACAGCCCCACTGTCTCTTGACGATGACGGGCAATGGATCGTCTTCGAGGAGCTTGGTCACGGCCGCATGCGGGCTTCGCCTGCAGCCCATGGACATCGAGGAGCTCTAGCATCATGAGAAGCGATTTGGTCGTCATCTCCTGGTGGTCCAACTGCCTCGCGCTGACCTGCCTGCAGCACCTGATCAAACACACCAGGAACCGGAGCATCTACGTCATTCAGGCCGGAAAGCCAGAAGAGCAGAAGGAACGCTTCCGGACCTATCTACCACCGCAAGTCAAGGAGCTGACCTACCCTTCAGATCAGGGCGCTGAGGATTGGCGCGTTCGGGAGACCGTGGCCCGGGACCTGTTGGGGCACCACGCTGGCCTGTGGTTCATCGACCACGATTTGTTTATCCAGGAGGACTGTGAGGGCTGGCTGGAGGACATGGACCGTCGCTTCCGGAGATCGAACGTCTGCCTATGCCACCCCTCCCCCAGGCGTGGTCCCGCTATCACCAACCCGGCCTTCTGGCTCTCGCCGGTGCGATTTCCGCCCGGCATGCCCAGTTTTGCCCGTCTGCCCTATCGGGAAGAGCCTGTCGCCAGCCGACCGTACGCCCTGCGCCAGTCGGCAGCGGCCATCATGCCGGAGAAGGACACACTGGTCGCAGCGATGGAGTTCCTGCAAGAGAGGGGCATGGTCTGCAGGTTTCCTCTGTCTGGAGGAGACCAGGTCCCGGGTGGACCACCACCCTTCCCGCGCTTCGACCACATCGGCGGGCTCTACACGTTCACGGGCGAGGTGCTGCCCGAATCGCAGCACGATTGGATGGCGCGCTGCGTCGAACGGTTCACCGCGTTCTACGATGCCTGTCCTCCAGAGTGGGTCAGCATTGAGGATACCGTGTTGCTGCAGCGGGTAGAGGAATTCCAGCGGGCTGTGTGGAGAGAGGACTGAGCCAACTTGAGAGGTATCAAGCAGCGTTGAGCACCAACGACAGAGGGGAGCACATGACAGAAGAGAAGCACCCTCACCGCGATCTATCCTTCACCTGCGACAGACGGACTTTCTTCCGCGCCCTGCTCCAGGAGGCATTCGTCATCCGTGGCTCCATCAAAGAGGGTGGGCAGGGCGGCCGTCTGTCCGCCCTGGGCAGCATGCCCGACGAGCAGCTCGCACAAGTGAGGCCCGTCGTGAGCGACGACTGCGAGATACTCGTGGATCAGGGCCACGTCTGCGCCCGGTACAAGTCCAAGGAGCAGCCTCCCATAAGGCTCTTCTCCGTGGAGGAGGAGGGAAACCGGATGGCCTTCAATATGTTCGATGGGCAGCATACCCTGAGCGAGATCGATAGCCGTTTGGCGCAGGAGATGGGATGGGACGAGCCCATGGCCTTCACGCACGTGCGGGATCTGTTCTTGACCCTGGTCGAGCGCGCCGTCTGCCATCCTAAGGATCCTCCCAAGCCTGATGCGTAGGATGGCTCTCTGTGTCCAGCATCTTCCCGCTGCTTGAGGAGGCCAACGCCTTCAGACCCGTGGGTGCCGAGGGACAGCCCATCTTCCGCTGGGATCCTGGCGACTACGTCATGATCTACGCGCCCGGCACCCTTTGCGTGATGGACCGGCCGGACGCGGAACGGTTCGAGGCCACCATCGTGCACGAAGGAGACGGCTGGGGCGGTGAGCTATGGCGGCGAGCGGAGGCGGCTGTCGCTGCCTCCAGGCGGCAGCGGGAGGAGCCCTTCAGACCGGAGTGCCTGACGTTGTACATGAACAACGAGTGTAACCTGGACTGCGCCTACTGCTACGCCGATCCGTCGCGTGAACCTGCGACCAGGCTGGACATGGGGGCCATCAGCGCTGCAGCAAGGGTCGTGGCGGAGAGCTGTCAACGGAAAGGCCGCCGATTCTACAGCGTGTTCCACGGCGGAGGGGAGCCCACGCTGCACCGCCAGCGGGTGGAGCAAGCGCTGGCTCTGCTGGATGCCGCAGCCGGGGCACATGGGGTGGAGCTCTTTCGCTACGTGGCCACCAACGGCGTGATGTCGGAGGAGAAGGCTGCCTGGCTGGCCCGCCGCTTTGACCTGGTGGGCCTCTCTTGCGACGGCCCGCCCGACATCCAGAACACCCAGCGGCCGCGCTGGGGCGGCGGGGGAACGTCGCAGATCGTGGAGCGGACCGGACGCGTGCTGCGCCAGGAGGGCTGTCGGATCCACATGCGCACCACCATCACGCCCGCCACACTGTCGCGCCAGGCCGAGATCGCCGACTACGTCTGCACCCAGTTCGCCCCCGAGGAGATTCACGTCGAGCCGGTCTACTGCGGCGGCAGGAGCAGATCCGCAACCGGGCTGCACGCTCATCATGCGGGCGCCTTTGTGGCCCACTTCCTGGACGCGCGTCAAGTGGCGCGACGACACGGTATCCTCCTCACGTGCTCAGGCAGCCGTCCGAACGAGACCCACGGCCCCTACTGCAACGTCTTCCGGCAGACGCTAAACCTGGTGCCGGGCGGCGTGGCGACAGCTTGCTTCAAGATCGCCCGCGCGACACAGGCAGAGGAGCAAGGAGCGACCATCGGCGCGCTGAACCTTGAGACGGGCCGCTTCGAGCTGGACGCCGCCCAGGTGCAGGATCTGCGCCGTCGGTTGAGCAGCATCCCGGCCGAGTGCGCCGACTGCTTCAACCGCTACCACTGCGTGCGGGAGTGCCCCGACCGCTGCCCGCTCAACGCGAGCGCCTCGCCCCCCTCCTTTGATGAGGAAGATGGAGGAAAGGACCAGTCTCAGCCAGGCTTTCGCTGCTTGGCGTCAAAGGCCATCACGTACGCAACGCTGCGGGAGAAAGCCGAGCAGTTGTGGACCGAAGGGATGTGGCACGATGGAGAGATCCGAGGAACAGAGAACCTTCGACCGGGTCTTCCGGTCGGTTCCAGCGGAGATTGACGTCGAGGCGATTCGGCGGGCGTGGCACGCCCTGCCCCCCGCCTACCGCATCGACGACCGCCATCTGCCGCTTCCGGTCTGGGCCAGACGCGGCTTGACCGACAATGGCGAGCAGGCCTGGGGTGTGCTACGGAGGGAAGTGGCGCGTGCCGACCTGAGCAAGCCATTCTGCATTTACGTCCACATCCCCTTCTGCGCCAGCCGCTGCGCCTTCTGTGACTGCTACGCCTTTCCACTCAGGAGGCACCGGGAGAGGCACACTGGCCAGTACCTCGATCTGTTGGCGCAGGAAATGCGCTTGTGGAGCCAGCTGGGCAACCTGGCCCGCCGGCCCGTCTCCACGGTGCACCTCGGCGGGGGGACGCCCACCTTCCTAGCCCAGGATGCCCTCGCTCGGCTGATGCAGGACCTGCGCGAGCACTTCGACACAGATCCGCGGACCGAGTGGGCGCTCGAGTCCACCTCGTCCGACCTCGACGAAAAGATGATGTCCGCGCTCAGCGACTGGGGCTTCAGCCGGCTGCACGTCGGCGTGCAGAGCCTCGAAGATGATGTGCGCCAGATCATCGGCCGGCGGGACCCGGCCGCGGTCGTGCTGGAGAAGATCGCTAGGGCTGTGGACGCAGGCTGGGTCGTGAGCGTGGACATGATCCTCGGCTTGCCACAGCAGACCCTGGAGGGCGTGGTGAGCGATATGAAGGCGCTGGAGGCGGTCGGCGTCGAGGGGTTCTCGCTCTACGAGCTACAGCGTTCCTCGCGCAATCGCAGATTTTTCCGGCAGCACGGCTTGGCGGAGCGGGGGCGGCTGATCGCCTATCTCCTCACGCAGGCTGCCTCGCGACTGCTGGCCTCACTGGGGTACCGCAAGACGCTATTCAATCATTTCGCCCGCGACCGGGATACGAACCTCTACTTCACCTTCCCCGAGCGGGGAGAGGACTGCCTGGCGCTGGGCACGATCGCCGATGGCGTCTTCGGAGACTACCACTACCGCCACCCGGAATACAAAGCGTACCGCCAGCACGTGAGCGAGACGTTCCCGGGCCTGGAGGGAGGCCTGCGGCGAAACGCGCTGGAGAGCCGCTTGTTCCCCCTGGAGGTCGCCCTTCTTTCGGCGAGCTTCTCCCCAAAGTTGTTCGCGGACGTGCTGGGCAAAGAGCGCTCAGCGCGGCTGCTGCGTCGCTGGCGGGAGGCAGCCCTGATCGAGGGGTGCCCTGAATCCAACGGCCTGCGCCTGACGGTGAACGGTTCATGGTTCGTCTCGGCAATGATGGCCGACCTCGCCGCTTGAGGCCTTCAAGCCCCGGGGTGTTCTGGCACGTGAACGCCGCCCGCCCGCGTGAAGGCAACTTCCGCAACCCTCGATAGGCCAGGCAAGCCACCCTCACCAGCCTCATAACCGCCGAACCTGCCCAGCTTGAGCCCTGTGCCCGCCAAGAGAGATGCGGGTTCGTATACGAGCGCAATCCCAGCGATTGGCCCGTCAAGTCCACCCGTGGTATACTTCTGCATTGGAGATGCCCACTTGCTCTTGTCCGTGAACGCGACCTGAGCATGCCGCGATAGCGTGGCCGCAGGAGGAGTCTCCTCATTCACTTCCCACGTGCGACAGTCCGCCACGCTCGTCGGAACCTGGACCAAGGTGCTTATACCAGACGGTGATGGTCCGGACAGTTTGGGTAGCGCACAGATAGCCAACGCAAACAACGCTCCACCCATGGAGGTGCCGAATGAAGAAGCTTGCCGTTCTCATCGGGCTTGCGCTTGTCCTTTCGCTGACCGTGACCGCCGTCGTCAGCCGGGCGACGCGTGCTAGCGAGAGGATGGGACCGTCGACCCCACGCAGCCCAGGGCCATCGCCCCAGGCCCTTACCACTCCAGCCTCACGCGCCGGCCGAAAGGACGGAGACCCCATTCTCCTCCAAGCGGATACCATCGACACGTCGAGACAACCTTCCCTCGACCAGGTCGGAATCCAATCCGGTCTCAGCGTCATGGGGCTCGGGTCAGGGGACGACGCCTACTACCTGGTCCAGTTCCGTGGACCGATCCAGGAGGACTGGAGAGCCGCGGTCATAGAGGTTGGCGGGACGCTGTTCGGCTTTGTTCCCGAGCACGCCCTCATCGTCAAGATGGACCTGGCCACAGCAGAGAAGACAGCTACTCTTCCCAACGTTCAATGGATCGGCCTCTATCAGCCACGCTACAAGGTCGCTCCTCGGCTGGCAGCCGAGGCCCACGCCGCTTCCCAACCTATCGCCGTCACGATGACGACCTTCGAGCCTTCAGCCGTCCAGCACGTCGTCTCCGTCATCAGAGAACTAGGCGGTCGCACAGTGGACTGGCGTTCGGGCCCGCGGTGGGGCGTGATCCGCGCCGAGGTCGACCCGACCACACTGGACGACATCGCCGGCCTGGTCGACGTCAGCTGGATCGAGCCCTTCGTCGCTCCCCAGATCGCCAACAACGCGGCGCGCCACCCCGAGGCGATGAACGTAGACGTGGTGCACCAAACGCACGGCCTGACCGGTGCCGGCCAGATCATCGCCCAGGCCGACACCGGGTTGGATCTGGGAGCCCAAGCGACCATCCATCCCGACTTCGCAGGGAGCATCAAGGCGGCCTATGCCTGGGGACGGCTCACCCTCGCCGATTTTGACTCGCCGGGTTCTAGCCCGCGTGGCCTGGCTTGGGACGGAACCCACCTGTGGAACATCGATCACATAACCGATCGGCTTTACCAGTTGAGCCCGACGGGCGATGTCATCACATCCTGCGAACCCAACGTGGGAGGATACTATGAAGGGCTGACCTGGGATGGCAGTGCCTTCTGGTCGGTTGACTGGATGGACGACACGCTCTACCGACTCGACGGCGCGTGCAACATCCTGGACACAATACCCGCACCAGGCAACTTCTCCCATGGCCTGGCGTGGGACGGCACACATCTCTGGGTCTCCGACGTGGGCACGGATACGATCTACCAGCTGGATGCATCGGGCACAGTCCTGCAGTCTTTCCCAGCCCCCGGCCCCGGCCCCCAATCTCTCCTCTGGTTGGATGGCTATCTGTGGTGTGGGGACCACGACGCCATCTTCAAGCTGGATCCCTTGGGAACGCTGGTGGACGTTCTCTCCCCGCCTGGGACGCGTACATCCGGCCTGGCGTGGGATGGGTCGAACCTGTGGGTGTCCGCCCGGGACATCGACCTGATTGCCAAGATGGCGCTCGAACCCACGCAGCATGGGGATTGGGGCGACCCTGACGGGCACGGCACCCACGCTGCGGGATCGATCGTGGGGGATGGCTCCGCTAGCGCTGGGGACTACGCGGGCACAGCCCCAGATGCGGAGCTCGTGCACCAGTCGATCATGGACCCCTCCGGTGGCCTGCGCGGCTTGCCGGTCGATCTGGGAGACCTGTTTGCCCAGGCCTACAGCGAAGGAGCTCGAATCCACTCCGACAGTTGGGGAGCGAACGTCGGTGGCGCGTACACCGTCGACTCGGCGGCTGCCGATGCCTTCATGTGGGACCACGATGACATGCTCTTGGTCTTCAGCGCCGGTAATGCGGCGGCGGACGCCAACAGTGATGGCATCGTGGACGCAGACTCCATGGGTGCCCCGGCGACAGCGAAGAATGTCCTCACCGTAGGAGCCTCCGAGAACCGCCGCCCCACGATCGCCGACATGTGGTACATGTGGGGTTTTCCCGCCAACCCCATCAGGGACGATGCTGTGGCGGACAATGTCTCCGGTATGGCCGCCTTCAGCAGCCGAGGGCCGACCGATGACGGTCGTGTCAAGCCAGACGTCGTGGCGCCGGGCACCTCCATCGTCTCCACAAGGTCGCGGGCGTGGCCCTTCTATGACGACTTCGAGGGCGGCAGCATCGCCCAAGCCCGGGCCGAGGCTGCCGGCCTGCAAACCCGCGAAGCAGCGGCGCCCCAGTGTAGGCCACTGTCGCTTGATGCCAGGGGTGTCGTGCCCCCCGATGATGCCGCGGTCGACGTGCCCACGATCGCCTGTGTTGACCCACCGACCCAAGAGAGGGACGGCTTCCGGACCCAGCCCGCCGTATCCGCCGCAACCAACGGTGGGGATTGGACGGCCACAGGCGATTGGACGCTGACCACGGACGACTACCATAGCCCCTCCCACGCCTGGTTCACCGACTACGGTAATGCCTCCCGCCTGACTGCAAACAGCATGGACGTCAGGACGGGTGGCGACGCCATCGGCTTCTGGACACGTTATGACGTCGGAGAGGATGCACTCAGGGTGGAGTTCACCGACGACGGTCGTTACTGGATCGGATATACCATCAGAGGCACACAGAGCGACTGGGCGTACCGGGTGTACCAGATTCCGTGGGGCTACTGTTGGCTGACAGAACCTATCCCTGGCCACTATCTGGAGAGATGTTTCGATCAAAAGCAGACGTTCCGTTTCAGGTTCGCCGTCGAGTCAAGCTGGGGTGGCTCTGGGTACTGGTACGTCGATGACGTCAAGGTCTTCAACCCGGGCTGGGGCTCACTCAGCGATGCGGGCCTGACCGGAAGCGGGAGCGACTTGGATGAGCACTACCTCTTCAACGGAGGGACCAGCATGGCCACCCCTCTCACGTCGGGGGCCGCGGCCTTGGTTAGACAGTTCTACTCAGACACGCATCATACCGCACCCAGCGCCGCCCTCGTCAAGGCCACGCTCATCAATGGCGCCACAGACATGACGCCGGGACAGTATGGCGTTGGGTCGACGGGGTCACCCGTCTTCAGCGACACCATGGAGAGCAGCGGGGCGAATTGGGCGGCGGACCCGCCCTGGGCCCTCACGACCTCTAAGGCTCACAGTGCTGACCACAGCTGGACCGACAGCCCGGGAGGGGACTACGGCCTTAGCGCCGATACGTCCCTCACGTCGGTTGGCACCTTTGACCTGACCACGATCTCAGATCCAGGCCTCGTCTTCTGGCATCAATATGACATCGAGACCGGGTTTGACTATGGCTTTGTGGAGGTGTCCACAGACGGCGGCGCATCCTGGACGCCGGAGCTGGCCTTCACCGGGACGAAGCCCGAGTGGATCCGGTCGGTGGTCGACTTGAGCGCCTATGCCGCTGAGACGGCGGTCAAGGTCAGGTTCCGCCTGCAGAGCGACACAGTCATCGTTCGTGATGGCTGGTACGTCGACGATGTGAGCATCCGGCCTATCTCCTCCCAAGAGATAGGCAGCCGTCCCGACAGCAGTCAAGGCTGGGGCAGAGTCAACCTGGCCCACGCTCTGTTCCCTTCTCACCCCCGAAGGATGGCCCACAGTGACGTAAGGCATGGGCTTCTGACCGGTCAGACCAGGAGGATGCGCTTGAACGTGACCGATTCATACGAGCCACTGCGTCTCACGCTGGTTTGGACCGACTACCCCTCCTCCGCGGCAGCGGCCATCAATCTGGTCAACAATCTCGACCTCAGGTTGATCGGGCCTGACGCCACGGTCTACTACGCCAACGGCCTTGACGCGCCTGACGTGCTCAACAACGTCGAGGACATACAGGTCGCTAGCCCATCGCCCGGCACGTACACCGTCGAGGTCGTGGGCACAGAGGTCGTTGAGGGCCCCCAACCCTACGCCTTGGTGATGTCTGGTGCCATGGAGGTCCAGGAGTCCATCCCCAGTATTGAGAAGCTGGTGACGCCGGAGAGTGAAGTGAACTGCGGTGACGAGCTGACCTACACACTCGTTATCTCGGCGGCGTCCGGTACCCAGGTGGGCCTCTACGACCCGCTGAGCGACATAACGTTTGAGCGCTTCGTGGAACAGCCTCCAGGCGTCACCCACAGCGACGGCACCATCGCCGGAACGCTCTCGATCGGGCCAACGAACCAGGCAACGGTCGCCTTTGTCGCCCAGGTGAACGTTTCCCTCACCGAGGGACAGACGGTCAGTGTCACGAACCGGGCTTGCGTCTATCCGGTTGGTGGCACCGTCGTGGACGACTGCACGTGGTCGGACACCGTCACGAATCGCGCCTTCCGACCCTGCACGGTTTACCTACCTATGGTGATGCGCAACGACTGAGTCAAGAGGTACTGCCTACTGAACCTTGGGCCGGGGTCGCGCGACCCCGGCCCAGCACGGCAGTCGTATGCTGTGCACCATCGTCCATGCCTGTCAAGCCCGTCTCCGCCGCGCCTAGCGCCGGCGCCCCTGCCTAGCAGTTCGCCCATCTACCTCGGTTCATGGTATAATGGCAGCGCAACGTTCGACTACGCTGAGTGTCGGGCAGACGGCCAGCTGACCCGTCGGAAAGATCAGATCCAGTCCACCTCGGAGGTACGAACACTATGCGCCAACGTAGACCGACATTCTGGGGCATCACGCTGAAGACCATCGTCGCCCACACGGTCACCTACTTTGCGGTAGGGCTCCTGGCCTTCACCGTCTTCGATTACACCGCCCGGTTTGCCGATCCCACCCTGAGCTCGTTCATGCGGCAGACCAGTGAGCCGTTGGTCGCGGCTGGCCCCCTGTTTCAGCCGATCAGGGGCCTTCTCTTCGGGATCGTCTTCTACCTGCTGCGGAACGCTCTCTTTCGAGAGAGGTACGGCTGGCTGCGCATCTGGATTATGCTCGTCTTCGTGGGCATCCTATCGACCTTTGGTCCTGCGCCAGGCTCCATCGAGGGGCTGATCTACACCACCCTGCCCATCCGGGGACAGCTGGCCGGCCTCGGCGAGGTGCTGCTCCAGTCCTTGCTCCTCTCCGTCGTGACCTTTGCCTGGGTCAGATCCTCGGACCGGAAGTGGCTCAACTGGTTGATGGGGATCCTGTTCTTCATCGTCCTGCTCCTCCCAGCACTGGGGCTGATGCTGGGGCAGGTCGCGGTCTGAGACATGCTCCCGAACCGCCTGGCTGGGAGCTGGAAGGGGCTGCCGCAGGGCAGGCCTTTGCGTCGCTCATAGTCTGAACTGGAGGAACTATGGACCTGGAACGTTTGATCGTTCAGATGGAGCATAACGCGCAGGCCATCCAGGCCCTGGCGCGCGACATCTCGGATGCTCAAGCTCGCCGGAGGCCCGAGCCAGAGGCCTGGTCAATCTTGGACGTGATCAACCATATGGCGTACGAGGAGATACACGACTTCCGGGATCGGCTGGATCTGGCGCTCCATCGCCCAGAGGAAGCCTGGCCCTCGGGAGACTCCGCCCGCGGTGTCACAGAGAGCAGCCATGAGCGAGGGCTGGAGCAAGCCATGGCGCTGTTCCTGACAGCGCGCGAGGATTCCCTCGCCTGGCTGAGAGCCCTGGAGAACCCCGACTGGGACGCGGTCTGTGAAGCCCCCTTCGGGGAGATCGGGGCCGGGGACATCATGGCGGCCTGGGCGGCTCACGACCTGCTCCACCTGCGCCAGCTAATCGAACTGCACTGGTGGATTCTTGGCCAGGACGTCGAGCCCTACAGCGTGAGATACGCCGGGGATTGGTAGCAGAGAGAAAAACCCCTCAATCTACACCCTCGAAGAACCCCGGGTGCTCCTCCCGCAGGGTCCCGCGCAGATCGCCGAACACGCTCGGCGCGTGCGGACAGACCAGTTCCAGCATCCGCACGCCCACGTCGCGGATCTCCCACTGGGCCGCCCGCGAGATGCGGATGCGGAAGAAGTGGAGCAACTCGCGGAAGTTCATGGTGACGATGATCCGTGTGGCAGCAGCGTTGGGGAGCACGAAGCGCGCGTCCTCCTTGCGCATCCCCAGCTCGCGCAGGGCCTGATAGGCGTCCTTCACGTCCTGTGCAAACCCCTCCCAGACCGCCATCGCCTCATCGCTGACCAGCACGTCGGGCGGGAGCGTCCATGCCGGATCGGACATGTCGACGTACCGCTGCGACTCCTGACTGTACGAGGCCAGCCGGTGTCGCACCAACTGATGCGAGCACGCTCGCGAGATACCGCTGATCTCGAAGCTAGCGCTGGCGTGCTCGATGATGCTCTCATGGCCCTCCCGGACCCGCGCCTGGATGAATTCGCCGGGCTCGCCCCGCCCCTCGCTGCGGTAGCAGATTCTCCCGGCGTGCTCCAGCAGCTCCTCCGGCGTCCCGTCCCCTCGGAGATAGCGCGTCATAGCGATCAGCTCAACGTCCATTGGAAGCCTCCCTCAAAACCTCTCTCAGCGACAACAAGTGACGTCACCGGCCAGCTCGCGCGCCCCGGTGTCCACGTAGCCAACCCGTTCGGCCACCTCGGTGGCGTAATCATCCCCCATCTCGATGATGGCGAGCGGCTGCCTGCCGGAACGCACCACCCAACGGGTGCACGTCGAAAGAACTGACGTCCCCAGACCTCGCTCTCGAGCGGCGGGAACCGCCAGGAGGTAGACGGCGGCGAAGTGAGGGGAAAGCCACGCCACACCGGCCTCGGCCACCACCTCTTCACGCGACCGAACCAGAAACCGAGGGTGCCCCTCAACGCCCTCCTCCGCCACGACCAAGACGTTGATGTCGTAGTCAAAGCGCGATAGATCGATCTTGTAGATGCGACTGATCACTGGATCGGCCACCTCCACAACCATGGATGCGGCCCCCCTGAGATCTGGAGTGGTGATCAGATAGTAAGGGCGCCCAGGAGCCAGCGCCTCACGGAGCAAATCGACCGCGACGTTCACCTTTGGCGTACGCAGCACCACCGTGGGCTGAAAGAGCCGCTGCCCGGTCTGACAGACCGCCGCGAAGCCATCGGCGTGCCCCTCGGCGTCCTCGTGCACGTGGAGCTCCGTGCGGTCCCGGTCGTGGTAGAAGACGTAATAGGCGTACAAAGCGTCCGCCGGCGCCGATAGACTGAGCATCGAGCGCACCTTCAGCCGTTCCCTGTCGACGTCGGGCATCGTCACATCTCTCCCGGCCGGGCATTCTTGAAGCAAGGAAACAGCAAGATACGCCACGGGATAAACACCTCAGTGGGCCACCCTGTGACCAAACGAGGAAGCTGGGCCGCTGTCACACCATACTCGTCGTTGACCAGGACGCCTCCAGATGCCACATCATTCAACGCCACCTCCAGCGACCTCGACAGGACACCCTCTCGGGGCATGAGCGGGACCGACCACAAGACCGTCCCATCGACGAGCTGATAGCCGTCATCAGCCCAGGCCAGGCTGGTGCCAGCAGGCAACGTGTCCGCAACCATCACATCCGTGAGGGTAAACGGCGCCGCGTTGGTCAGCGTCAACGTGTAGCGCACGGTGTGAGCCAGAAAGCCCGCGGAGACGACGGCCTGGTTGGAGATCGGCAGCCAAGCGTGCTCCACCGCTGCCAGCGCGTCCACGACCCCCCAGCCATAGACGTTGTTCGGGACATCGGCCGCGCCGTCGCCGCCGCAGCCCTGCGTGCTCGTCCGTGGACGGGCCGTCCGGCCGATAATCCGCTCGGTGGCGTCCACGTCGCCCATCAGCGAGGGCGCCGCCGACCAGAGCAGCGCCACGCTCCCCGCCACGTGCGGCCCCGCCATCGACGTGCCACTGCTGGGACCGTAGCCCGTGCCCGGGACACTCGACCAGATACTTACACCAGGCGCCGAGACGTCTGGCTTCCTCCGCCCCGAGCCATCCACTGTCACCGGCCCGCGACTGCTGAAACCAGCGATCCCATCGCCGCTGGTGGTCGCTCCCACTGAGAAGGCCGCATCGTAGATGGCAGGCGGATCCTGCACGCTGTCGCAGCCGGAACCACTGTTCCCCGCCGACGCCACGACCACAATGCCCGCCGCCTGCACGTTCTCCACCACCGCCTGCAGCGTGTTTGGCTCGCAACCCTCGCGGGGCGGGCAGGTCCAAGAATTGTTGATCACATGCGGGGCCAGGGACGGCTCACCATCAGTGAATGGATCACCACCCACAGTGTATGGCGCCAGGAAAAACTCAAAACACTCGGCATACGTCGCGGGCGATCCCACGCCCTCGTCCATGTTGCGACAGCCGATCCACTGCGCTCCGGGTGCCACCCCAACCCGATGCCCGGCCCCGTCGTCCCCGACCATGGTGCCCATCGTATGGGTGCCGTGGCCGTTGTCGTCGCACGGAAAGGGGGAATCGGCGCCGCAGTCGCTGCCCTGGCTGTGAATGGCGTCGTGCCAGTGGTAGTCGTGGGTCGCCGTAACCCCGTTGTAGCCGCGGTAGTGCTCGATCAGAGCTGGATGATCCCAATCGTAACCGGTGTCTTGCCCGGCCACGACGATTCCCTCACCCGTGTACCCCAGGGCCCAGACATCGTCTGCATTTATCTGCCTGACGTTCCACTCGATCCCTCCCACCGCCTGCAAGTGGGGGTGACCGGGCTCCGGTTCCGGCAGCACCTGGCGGACTCTGGGGTTAGCGACGATGCGCGCCACCTCCGGGTTCCGGGACAGCCGCATCAGCAGGTCGCGGTTCCCTCGCAGGGCCATCATATTGGCGACGTAGAACGGGCGGTAGTCCACGCCGGCGGCATCCAGCTCGGCCCGCAAGGCGGCCTGAGAACGGAGAGCCGTTGTTCGCAGGGCGTCGTAGACGTAGCGGCGACGGTCCTCGAGCGTCGGCAGCTCCTCTACCACGCTCAGATCTGTCTGCTCTTCGAGAAAGACGATGACGTCCGTCTCCGCGCCATCCGCGGTCGCTTCCCACACATAGGGCGCGATGGACGTGGGTCGGGACGTCTGAGGCGAAGCGCGCAGGGTGCCGAGCATAGTCAGCACCAGGAGCCCTGCCAAGGTTAGCATTGAGCCTGCGTTGAGCCAAGGGGACCTGTCCATGGACGACATTATAGCAGAAACATCCGCTTGACAAAAGCGGACGCGCATGGATAATCTGAAAATCAAGGCAGCGTCCCATCTGATGCTTGCCGCGCGCAGCCAGAAGCATTGTTGTGGCCCGGTCAGAGCGAATGCGGGGACGTTCGACGCAGTCTCTTTGGGAGGATAAATGGCAGACCTGTTGGAAGTGACGGATTCATCATTTGAGAGCGACGTACTGGAAGCTGACGTACCGACGCTCGTGGATTTTTGGGCTGCGTGGTGTGGACCGTGCAAGATGGTCGCGCCCGTCGTCAAGGATATTGCCGAGGAGTACGGTGACAAGATTCGTGTCGCCAAGATGGATGTGGATAGCAACAGGGAGACACCGGGGAACTACGGCATCCAGAGCATCCCAACCCTTATGCTGTTCAAGGACGGCGAGGTAGCGGCGCGCATCGTGGGCTTCCGCCCCAAGGAAGCGATGATGGAGGAGCTGCTGCCCCACCTGTAGCGCAACGCTGTAAAGGGGCGGGCGCCACTGATGGCGACAACGACACATCTGACGCTCGCCTCCCAGCTTGACGCCCTGCGAGGTTCATGGTATAGTTGGGTTATAAAGACATAGTGAAAGACTGCGATCGGGAAGAGTAGGTGTCGTCGTTAGGTTCAGAGAGTCGGGCGCTTGAGCTTTGCAGCATGACTCAAGAGCTGTGAGCCCGATATTAACGAGGATGCTGAATGGGCCCGGGAGTCGCCCGCCGAAACGGCAAGGAGTAGGTAGGGCCGGAGACGCCACCGTTATCTAGGTCGAGGGTATCGTCCGACGACCGGGCCAGGACCGTACCTGCAAGAGAGTGAGGCTGGCTTTTCACACACAACGCGCTTTCACAGCGCGTTTTTTGTTTCTAGGTGTGGTGAAGGGCCGCCTAACCAGGGTGGCACCACGGGTGTCCAGAAATCGAACGCTCGCCCCTGATCAGGGGCGAGCGTTCTTTTGTTGTGTCACGGGATGAGCCAAGGGCTCCTCCCGCGGCGATAGAGGGGACGAGAATATGAACCAGAAACGACCACTGACGGGGGATCGGCCCACGGGCAGACTGCGCCTGGGCCACTATGTGGGCAACCTGAAGAACTGCGTGCGGCACGCTCCCACCGGGCCTCGTCTTCTGCTGAGCGAGGAGGGTATATGTACATCACACGCGTAGAAATCAACAGCGAGGATTTCCCAACCCGCCGCCACTACCCCTTCAACGTCCCTATTCTGAACGAGACATCGGATCTGAAGCTTGAGAAGCCGGTCACCTTCTTCGTCGGCGAGAACGGCTCCGGAAAATCGACGCTCCTGGACGCCATCACCAAGAAATGCGGCATTCACATCTGGGACAGACCGAAGCGCCATCTGGCCCATGAGAACCCGTATGAAGACCGATTGAAGGACTTCATCGAGGTCACCTGGGCCAATGGGCGCGTGCCCGGCTCGCTTTTCCGGGCTGAGACGTTCCACGACATGGCGGATTTCCTCGATGATCTGGCGCTCTGCGATCCAGGCCGTCTGAAGTACCACGGCGGTCGACTGATCAACGTCCTATCGCACGGCGAGGGCATCCTGAGCTACTTCAGCGGCCGCTTCCGCGTCAAGGGGCTCTACCTCCTTGACGAGCCGGAGGCTGCGCTATCACCCAAGAGCCAAGTGCGCTTTCTCAAGCTGCTACAGGAGTTGGAGGCGGAGGGCCACGCCCAGTTCATCATGGCCACGCACTCCCCCATTCTCATGGGCTATCCAGGCGCACAGGTTTTCAGTTTTGACGCAGACCACATCAAGGAGGTGAGCTACGAACAAACGAGCCACTACAAGATCTACGAGCAGTTCTTCACCGACAGGAGCGCCTTCCTGGCATAGGGGCGTGAAGAGGATCCAATGTCTCGCTCGCAGGTGAAGCTTGCTGGTCGATGGCTGCACATGGACAACGATCGCAGGTTGAACGTCAAATCGGAACGAACAGACTAAGGAGAGAGACCCGTGACACAGTACAAGTACTTCCTAGAAGAGAAAGACATGCCAACTTGTTGGTACAACGTGCTGCCGGATATGGAGACGCCGCCGCCGCCCTACCGGCACCCGGTGACGCTGGACCTGATGAAGCCGGATGATCTGGCGCCGGTCTTCCCGGCCGCTCTGATCGAGCAGGAGATGAGCCCCGAGCGGTACATCGAGATCCCGGAGGAGGTGCAGGACGTGCTCAGAATGTGGCGCCCCTCCCCCCTCTATCGCGCCGCGCGCTGGGAGGAGGAGCTCGACACCCCGGCCAGGATCTACTACAAGTGGGAGGGCGTCAGCCCTCCTGGCAGCCACAAGCCCAACACGGCCGTGGCCCAGTGCTACTACGGCAAGGAGGAGGGGCTGGAGGGCTTCGCCACCGAGACGGGGGCCGGTCAGTGGGGCAGCGCCCTCTCCTTCGCCACCCAGTTCTTCGACATGGAGTGCAAGGTCTTCATGGTCACCATCAGCTACCACCAGAAGCCCTACCGGCGCGTCATGATGGAGACCTGGGGCGGCAGTGTCGTGCCCAGCCCCAGCTCCGAGACCAACGCCGGTCGGAAGATCCTGGAGGTCGACCCAGAGACCTCAGGCAGCCTGGGCATCGCCATCAGCGAGGCCATTGAGTACGCCGTCACCCGCGACGGGTGGAAGTACTCCCTGGGCAGCGTGGTCAACTTCGTCCTCCTCCACCAGACCATCGTAGGCATGGAGGCCATCAAGCAGATGGAGATGGCCGGGGACTACCCGGACGTGCTCATCGGCTGCGTCGGCGGGGGCAGCAACTTCGCAGGCCTCTTCTTGCCCTTCATCAAGGACAAGCTGGACGGAAGCAAGCCCGACTTGCGCGTGATCAACGTGGAGTCCACCGCCTGCCCCAGCCTCACCCGGGGCCTCTACGCCTACGACTGGGGCGACACGGCCAAGACGGGGCCGGTGGCCAAGATGCACACCGTCGGCCACGACTTCATCCCCGCTCCTGTTCACGCCGGTGGGCTGCGCTACCACGGCATGGCGCCCATCATCTGCCGCCTCATGGAGGACGGTTTCGTCGAAGCCACAGCCTACAACCAGAACGAGGTCCTCGAGGTCGCCCACAGCTTCGCCCGGGCCGAGGGCTTCATCGTGGCGCCAGAGACGGCTCACGCCCTCAAAGCTACCTACGACGAGGCGATGGCCTGCAAGGAATCGGGCGAGTCGAAGGTCATCCTCTTCAACTGCAGCGGTCACGGCCACTTCGACCTGGCCGCGTACGACGCGTACCATCGCGAGGAGCTGCCGGACTACGAGCTCGAGGAGAAGAAGCTCCAAGCAGCGCTGGACGCGCTCCCCGACGTCGCCGAGTAGCGCGACAGAACGATGACACGGGCAGACAGGCGAGGGTTTGTCCTCGCCTGCCTGCTTGCCAACCAGCCACCCAGTTGCATAATCGAGCCACCTGAACACCAACGATGGAGGCTTGACATATGGCGAACTGGGTCCTGCATTAAACGAATCAGAACAAGCCCTGCGGGACGCTGGTCCAGGTCTCTGGCATAACGGGAGGTCATACAACCATGTTCCATGCACCTCATCCAGACCTGAACGAAGAGGATTGCGTGCTGCTGGGTGTCGCTCCTTGTTAACACCGATACAATAGTGTACCAAAACCAACGATTGAAAAGTGTACCAC
>CAZNRX010000032.1:0-44562 GCA_964575455.1 uncultured Anaerolineales bacterium
CCCTGGAGAGTCAAAAAGTGTCAATCTAACTTCCCGGAGTTCTGAACCATGCCGAGAGATCTCTTGATCTTCTTCAAGTTCTTCAGCCAAGATGCGTATCAGCCTGAGCTTGTCCACAGCAGGCAGACCTCGAACGGCATGGATGATCTCAGCCAGCGTCGTCGGTTGTTCAGGGGCCTCGGTTTGCACAGTCGATTGCACCTTCACACCTCCTTATGTTCCGTCATCGAAGGGTTTCCCGTCAGCGAGTGAATAGATGTCCTCCCCTGAATCGCGCAAGAAAGCGAAAGCGGGGTTATGGGCCGCTGCCTGTAACCATTCTGCTTCGTCCCGTTCGCTGCTGGACGGGTACAACACGATGACGCGCACCCGCGTTGGGCCAGGAACGGGAAGTGAGCTGTCGAGTTGAAGCTGGCGATTCTCGTCGATTGTCCCCGTCATCTCTACTGCTGTCATCTTACTCTCCATTGCACTTCACCTCCTTCGCCGAGTCTCGGCGCGGCATCCACGGCCTGTACGTTAGTATACCGCATTGTATCTCCATCTGCAATCTCATTTGGTGGCGATCGAGGCGAGAGTCTCCTGCTGGCTTTGACCACTACACAGAGATGCGCAGAGGAGACACAGAGTTCCCAGAGAAAAGCCCTCTGAGGGTCTCTGTGTCGCCTCCGTGGCGCTCTGTGTACAGTATATGAGCCGATCGTTCAGTTGACGCTGGCCCGAATCCCTGTAGCATGTACTCGCAAATGGAAGGATCCAAGATTATGAACACAAGACACAAGCTCAAGCGGTTATCCCGCTGAGCCTTTGGAGCGAACGTGACCTACTACGTCTGGACCATCGGTTGTCAGATGAACGTGGCCGACTCGCGGCGTCTTGAGTCGGCCCTGGAGCGGCTGGGCCACACGCCCGTGGAACGGGCCGAGGATGCTGACATCATCGTGCTCAACACCTGCGTGGTGCGCCAATCGGCCGAGAACAAGATCTACGGCCGCTTGGGGTCGCTGAAGCCGTTGAAGGAGGAGCGTCCAGAGACCGTCATTGGCCTGATGGGCTGCTTCGTGGGCCGGGGCGATGCCAGCCACTTGTTGCGCCGCTTCCCTTGGGTCGATGTCCTGATGCCACCCTCCGACCCCGGCCCACTCCTCCGCTATCTGACCGAACGGGGACTGGTCGACGAGGACCGGGCCATGGAGACGGCGCAGGCGCTGCGCCGCTACCAGCTCCAGGATGGCGAGGGGGGCAGTGCCCTAGGCAATGCCCTAGGCAATGCCCTGCTGCTGCCGGCCCGCGAGCGCGGCAGGCTGGTCTCGGCCTACGTCTCGGTCGTCCTGGGATGCTCCCACGCCTGCTCCTACTGCATCATCCCCTACCGGCGCGGCCCCGAGCGCAGCCGCCCCATGGACGAGATCCTGGACGAGGCGCGCGATCTGGCGGCCCAGGGTGTGAAGGAGATCACCCTCCTGGGGCAGATCGTGGACCGCTACGGGCTCGACCTCCCGGGCCGCCCATCGCTCTCCAACCTGCTTCGCCACCTGCACGACATCGAGGGGTTGCAGCGCATCCGCTTCCTCACCTCCCACCCCAGTTGGATGACGGACGAGCTGCTGGACGCCGTGGCGGAGCTGCCTAAGGTCTGCGAGCACATCGAGGTGCCGGTCCAGGCCGGCGACGACGAGGTGTTGCGGCGTATGAAGCGCGGCTACACCGTCGATGACTACCGCCGCCTGATCAGGAACATCCGCGAGCGCATCGACGGCGTCTCCATCGCCACCGACGTCATCGTCGGCTTCCCCGGCGAGACGGAAGAGCAGTTCCAGCGCACCTACGACCTGTTGGCCGAGCTGCGCCTGGACAAGGCCCACATCGCCCGCTACTCCCCCCGGCCCCAGACCCTGGCCGACCGCCGCTTCGAGGACGACGTCCCGCCGGAGGAGAAGGAGCGCCGCCGCCAGGCGCTCGACGACCTGCAGGCCGAGATCGTGGGCCAGATCAACGCCCGCCTGCTCGATGAGACCGTCGAGGTGCTCGTGGAAGGTAAGAAGAAGGACCGTTGGTGGGGGCGCACGCGCACCGATAAGCTGGTCTACTTCGAGGACGACGCCGACTGGCGCGGACGGCTGGCCCGCGTGCGCATCACCTGGGCTGGTCCCTGGTCCCTCATCGGGACAGTAGAAGGTACCCCCCCGTAACCGCCGTCTTGGAACGGAAGAGACGGCGGGTTCGGTATCCGTCCCCGCCCACCGTCCCTATCCGTTGGTTTCCTGCTATCCGCGTTCTGGCCTAGCCCCGCAGGACGAGCGGCAGATAGATACGGGGCGCATTCACCGTGCTCTTCGCCGTGAGCGTGAACGGCGGGTTTGTGCCGTCGTCCACCTGCGCCGTGTTCTCGAAGACGATCGTCTCCTCCGTGCCGATGGGCACGCTGACCTCGCCGGCGTAGGTGATCACGACCGAGGTGCCGGAGGCCACGCTGCCCGACCAGGTCACCCTGTGGTGGCCCGATTCGTAATCGCACACCCCGCCACGTAAACGTCAGCCCCGCCTACGGCGACGCCGTAGACATCATCCCGCTTGGCCCCTCCCAGGAACGTGTTCCACTGCAGCGCCCCGGTGCCGGTCGCCGCGGCCAGAAGCTCATCATCAGCCAGGTCGACGTTCGTGATCCGCCCGCTCATCCCGACGCTCAATCTGAGTCTGCAAGAACTCCATCAGACTCTGCAGGCTGGCGAACCCACGCCGCTGCCCGCTGCCCGGGCTCTCAAGGGAGGCTCGCCAGACCTCCTTCTCGCCATCCTTGGTCTCCCAGAGGCGAAGAAGATAGGAATAGTAACGCGGTCTCTTGATCATCGCTGTCGTATGCTACCACCCTACCGTTAAAAGACCGTCAAAGAGCGCTTCCCGGGCTCGATCGATCATCCTTGCCGGCGATGCCGGGTCACAGTATAATTGGGGCCCAGTCGTCGACCGAGTGAAACAGCCCCGTATGTGAAATGGTATAACGAACGAACGCGCTGGGTCTATATGCGTCTAGGAGGGGTGGCAGGACACTACCCTTTCTGTTCGTCATTCTGCTATGATTCTCCGGCTGGGTGCCACGAATGTCTCGGCTTTCCATATCCTTAATGGGATCGTTCCGAGTGACCCTGGACGGCGAGCCGGTCACTGATTTCGCCACGGACAACGCCAGGGCTCTGCTGGCCTACCTGAGCGTCGAGGCCGACCGTCCCCATCGCCGAGATACCCTGGCCGGTCTGCTTTGGCCCCATCAACCCCGGAACAACGCCCTCCGGAGTCTCCGACAGGCCCTCTATCAGCTGCGACAGGCCATCGACGATCACGACGCGGCTGCACCTCCGGAGAGGGAGGGGAAACCTGGTGGGCCTTTCGTGCTCGCCAGTCGGCACACGATCCAGTTCAACTCTCAAAGCGATCATTGGCTGGATGTCGCCACGTTCGCCTCCCTCGCGGAAACGTGCCAGAGGCACCGACACCGGAGCCGCGGGACGTGTCTCAGTTGCATGCGCTGCATGGAGCGCATGGTGGCGTTGTACGAGGGCGAGTTCCTGAAGGAGTTCCCGGCCGGTGACAGCTACCTGTTCGAGGAGTGGGTGTTGCTGCAACGAGAATGGCTGCATCGAGAGGCGATGGAAGCGTTTTTCCACCTGGCTGACCACCACGAGCGGCGCGGCGAAGCGAACCAGGCACGCCAATACGCGCGCCGCCAGGTGGAGCTGGAGCCCTGGCGGGAGGAGGCCCACCGGCAGTTGATGCGGTTGCTGGCGCTGGACGGCCAGCGCAGCGCCGCCCTGGCCCAATACAAAGCGTGCCGCCAGGCACTTGGCGAGGAGCTGGGCATCGAGCCGACGCACGAGACCACAGCGCTGTACGAGAGCATTCGAACAGGCGAAACCGCTCCTCTGCTCCTCCGCTCCTCTGCTCCCCTGCATGGCTTGCCTCCTTCGCCGACGCCCTTCGTCGGTCGAGAGGAGGAGCTCGCTGAGCTTGCCGAGCTGCTGGCCAGTCCGGACTGTCGCCTGGTCACTCTCGTCGGTCCCGGCGGCATCGGAAAGACCCGACTCGCCCTTCAGGCGGCGACGGATCAGATCGGCAACTTCCTTCACGGCGTCGCCTTTGTCCCCCTGGCCCCGGTCAGCTCGCCCGACTTGCTGGTCTCCGCCATAGCGGATGCCCTCGGCCTCGCCTTCCACGAGCGGCAGGATCCAGAACAACAGCTTCTGAACTACGTGCGTGAAAAAGAACTCCTGCTGGTGCTGGATGGCATGGAGCACATCCTGGAGGGAGCCGACGTGCTGGCGAGGATACTCCGCAGGGCACCGGGCGTGATCGTCCTGGTCACCTCGCGAGAACGGCTGAACCTGCGAGAGGAGTGGGTGCGCGCCGTCGACGGCCTGATCTATCCGAAGCAGCAAGAGGGAGGCAGCGGACGGGCGGGGGTGACACCTGGGGAGTCTTTGGAGGAGCCTACCGAACTGGCGGAGGTCTACAGTGCCGTCGAGCTATTTCGCCAACAGGCCCGCCGTGTTCACCACCACTTCTCGCTCTCGGAGGGAGAGACACCGAATGTGGTGCGCATCTGTCGGTTGGTCGAGGGGCTGCCACTCGGTATCGAGCTGGCCGCGGCTTGGACTGGCGTTCGCTCCTCCCGCGAGATCGCTGAGGAGATCGAGCGGAATCTCGACATCCTCTCCACCGCCGTACGCAACGTCCCGGAACGCCAGCGCAGCATCCGGGCCACGTTTGAACACTCATGGCAGCTGCTGTCACGGGAAGAGCAGGACCTTCTCGCCCGCCTGTCCGTCTTCCGTGGAGGATTCGACCGCGAAGCTGCCCTCCAGGTGACCGGGGCGTCACTACCCACCCTGCTCGCTCTGATGGACAAGTCGTTGGTGCGCCGCGTGGTGCCCCAACGCCACGACATGCATGGACTTCTCACCTACTACGCGGCCGAGAAGCTGCACGCCACTCAGCGGGGGCGTGAGGAGGCGGAGCTGCGGCATGCCCGCCATTTTTCCGCCTTTCTGGAGAGAAGGAAGGATCACCTGAGAAACGCGCGGGGACGAGAGGCTTTCCAACCCGTCGCTGCGGAGATCGAGAATGCGCGTCAGGCCTGGCAGGTGGCGGTGGACCGTGGTTGTACCGATTTGATCGAACGAGGCCTGGAAAGCCTCTACCTCTTCTATGACGTGCAGGGTCGGTTTCAGGAAGGCATCAACCTCTTCGGCCAAGCGATAAACCGTTGGACTGGTGATCCGGAGCCCCCTCGCGTACTTGGGAAGGTGGTCTCGCGGCGGGGGGCCCTCTATCTTCGCCTGGGCCGCTACCGGGAGGCCAAGACCGCGCTAGAGAAAGGGCTGGCGATCTCCCAGCGGCTCGAAATGCGCGCCGAACAGGTCTTCTGCCTGGTCAATCTCGCCAACCTGGCCCACAAGCAGGGCCGACACAGAGAGTCCGAACGTCTGTCCCAGAGAAGCCTGGTGCTGAGTCGACAGACGGGAGATGGCTGGGGGCGCATCCAGTCACTTCTCTCGTTGGGGTTGGTCCGATACCGAGCCGGAGACATAGAGGCGGCAGAGGAGTTCCTTGAGGAGAGCGTCGCCGTCGCACGAGAGACCAGCAACCCGCGCTTCCTGATCGCTCCCCTCAATGCACTCGGCGACGTCGCGTGTCACCGGGGGGATTACGGCCGGGGCCTGGCCCTGTTTCAGGAGTGTCTGGCTTTGAGTCGGGAGCTGGGTCACGACTTCAGGGCCGCCCTCGTTCTCAACAATGTGGGCACGGTGTTTCACCACCTGGAAGACTACCAGAAGGCTCGATCCGCCTATCAGGACAGCCTGGCGATTTGTCGCGAGATCGGCGACCCGAGGGGGCAGGCCATCGCACTGAGCAACCTCGGCGAGCTAGCCTACACAGCTGGTGCGTACGCCGACGCCCAGAGGCTGTATCATGAGGGGCTCTCCATCGGACGAGACACTCGTGATCAATGGACCGTCATGGCCTGCCTGAACAACCTCGGAGAGGTTACCTGCGCGCTCAAAGACAAAGACAGAGCCAGGCAGTACTTCGCCAAGGCGCTGACCATCGCTCAGGAGACCCAGACACTGCCCATGGTGCTCAAGGTCCTGGTCAACTTGGCTGCCCTAGTCGCCGAGGGCGACGCGGACCACGCGGCCACGTTACTTGGCCTGGCACGCCAACACCCCTCCAGCGACCAAGCGACCCAGCAGAAAGCTGAACGGCTCCTGAATGAGATGGACATAGTGGCGCCAGCCGAGATCGCAAAGCCCCTGGACGCGGTGGTCGCCGATCTGCTCGCGCAGCTCCCCACTACCTGACCGGGTCTAGCCACGCCTGAATCGCTGCTCAGCCGGCCATCCCCCCTGTGACAGGAATAGCCCGACGCTCAGATCCCGGGCAGGTCAGTAGTGAATCCTGACCAACGTTCCCACCGAAGCCCAGTTGAACAGCCAGCGCGCCTCGGAGGTGGGCAGATTGACGCAGCCGTGGCTCATCGGATGGCCGAAGTTCGAGTGCCAGTACGTGCCGTGGATGCCGTAGCCGCGGTAGAAGTACATCACGTAGGGCACGTTTGGTAGGTAGTAGCCGGGGCCGGACATGGAGTCGGCCGTATACTTGACGTAGATCCGATAGTCCCCTGTCGGCGTCGGCGTCCTCGGCAGGCCGGTCGAGACGTACGTGCTGCGCACAGCCGTGCCTCCCACATACGCCGTGAGCCGCTGCGCGCTGAGGTTGACGTCGATCCAACGCCCGCCGCTGGGCGACGGGCTCGGGGGCTGTGGCGCCGGCGAGCTTCCCCCTCCCGGGATCCGCAGCCGCTGCCCCACGTAGACGTGATTGGGGTTGACGATCCCGTTGGCGGCCGCCAGGGCCTGGTAGGAAAGGCCGTACCGCAGGGCGATGCGGAACAGGTTCTCTCCTCGCTGGACGACGTGCACACGCGAGGGTGACGAACCCGGGGCTGGGGTGTTGCCGGATGGGATGATCAGCCGCTGCCCAACCCAGATGTGGTTGGCGTTGCCCAGCGCGTTGGCGGCCACCAAGGCGTTCACGGTCACGCCGTAGCGCAGCCCTATGCGGAACAGGTTCTCACCCGGCTGCACCACGTGAACGGTCGAGCTTTGAGCGAACGCCGGCGTTACCACGGTCAACGTCAAAGCGAGTGCCAGACCGAGCGTCAGTATCCTGCGCATCGCGCCTCCTTATATGCTCTGAAGACTGCCCGCTTCCCCTACAATCCCAATTGTACTCGAATCGGGCAAAAAGGAAAGCGACATCGACCTCTTGATGCAAGGGAGTTTCGTCGCCTGAGGTCGCCTTCCATTTGACAAACGCGCGAATAGCGTGTAGAATCATACCGACCAGTCGGTTTGTAGACATCCATGAGGTGAGAATGACGACACAACGACGAGGCGAGGCCACCCACAACCATATCCTGGAGGCGGCAGCGGCGGGGTTCGCTGATCAGGGATACGACGGAACGAGCGTCGCTGAGATCTGCCGCCAAGCCGATGTGAGCAAGGGCGCTTTCTATCATCATTTCGCCAGCAAGCAGGATCTCTTCCTGGAGCTCCTCCATCGCTGGCTGGCGAAACTCGACACACAGTTGCAGGAGCTCCACGCGGGGCACAAGCCCGTCCCCGAGGAGCTGCTCGACATGACCGAGATGATCCGCCAGGTCTTCTACGTGGCGGGCGATCAGCTTCCGCTTTTCTTAGACTTCTGGTCGCAGGCCGCCCACGATCCTGCGATGTGGGAGGCGACCATCACCCCCTACCGACGCTATCGGGCCTTCTTCGCCCAGATGGTCGAATCGGGGATCACCGAGGGCACGCTTCGCCCCGTCGATCCGGACACGGCTGCCCGGGTGATCGTATCGCTCGCCATCGGCCTGGTTCTGCAGGGCCTGCTCGATGCCGAGGGAGCGGACTGGGGACGTGTGGCGAAACAGGGGATGCGGATGCTCCTTGAGGGCATCGAGAGAAAGGAGTGAGATGAACGTCTTGTTGACAGGCGCGTTTGGCAACGTCGGGAAGAGCACGCTGGAGGAGCTCCTCAAGCGAGGACATCGTGTGCGCTGCTTCGATCTGGGGACAAGGGCCAACCGGAAGACGGCGGCCAAGGTCAGGCGGTTCCAGGGGGTTGTAGAGGTCGTCTGGGGCGACCTGCGTCACCCATTGGACGTGGCCAGGGCCGTCCAGGGCCAGGACGTCGTCGTTCACCTGGCCTTCATCATCCCCAAGATGTCGGCCACGGGGGTTGAGTCCGAGAAACGGCCCGACTGGGCCCGCGAGATCAACATCGGGGGCACACGCAACCTCCTCCACGCCATGGCCGCCCTTCCCATGCCGCCTCGCATCATCTTCTCCTCGTCCTATCACGTCTACGGACAGACGCAAAATCAGCTGCCGCCCAGAACGGTGAAGGACCCCATCCGCCCCATCGAGTACTACTCGCACCATAAGGCAGCCTGCGAGAGATTGATTAAGCTCTCAGAACTGGAGTACGCCATCCTCAGGCTCTCTGCCACGCTCCCGCTGGCCATCCAACTGGATCCAGGCATGTTCGATGTCCCGCTCTGCAACCGCATGGAGTTCGTGCACACCAGGGATGTGGGCGTTGCGATCGCCAACGGGGTAGTCAGCGGCAAGATCTGGGGCAAGACCTTGCTCATTGGAGGCGGGGGGAGCTGCCAGTACACGTACCGAGAGATCGTGCAGGGCATCCTGGAGGCCATGGGCGTGGGCATGCTGCCGGAAGCAGCCTTCGGCTACACGCCGTTTCCCACCGACTGGGTCGACTCGGCCGAGAGCCAACGCCTGCTGCGCTACCAACAGCGCGACCTGGAGGACTACGCTGCAGAGATGGTCGAGCTGCTAAGTTTCAAGCGCCGCCTGATCCGCTGGTTCCGCCCCCTCGTCCGCAGCTGGCTGCTGCTGAAGTCGCCCTATTACTGGCGCTCCAGGTTCAAGTGGATGCGAGGAACGCCTGCCCCCTCCTCCGTGAGCTGACGTCGCTTCAACGTCACGCACCATCGATGGTTTGACTTCACAACCCCGCTGAGCTATAATCCTCGCCGTCACCCCGTCATCGGCAACCGAAGGAGGAACCGTATGCGAAAGCCAGTCCGTCTCCTGCTGATACTGCTCGCCGTCGTGTTGATCATCGGATTGGTCGGCCTGGGGTACGGGGTCGTGAAGGTCCGGCGCTGCTGGCCAAAGATCGACGGCACGGTCGAGCTGGAGGGCCTCCGAGCGCCGGTCACCGTGGTGCGCGACGACTGGGGCATCCCTCACATCTATGCGTCCAACGCCCACGACCTCTTCTTCGCTCAAGGTTATGTCCACGCCCAGGACCGCTTCTGGCAGATGGAGTTCTGGCGCCGGATCGGATCGGGGCGGCTCTCGGAGGTCCTCGGTGAGTCCGCGCTGGGGCAGGATCGCTTCATACGGACCGTGGGCTGGCACCGCGCCGCACAGCGCGATCTGGAGCGGATGGACGACGAACCCCGAGCCGTGCTTGAGGACTACGCTGAAGGGGTCAACGCCTACGTCTCCACCCATCAAGGCCGCCTGGGGCTCGAGTTTGACGTTCTGGGCCTCACCGGCACTATGGTTGAGATCGAGCCCTGGACGCCGCTGGACAGTGTGTCCTGGGGCAAGGTGATGGCCTGGGACCTCTCGGGCAACCGGGGGGCCGAGCTTCTGCGCGCGCACATCGCCGACCGGCTGGGCACGTCCGCCGTCGACGACCTGGTGCCTCCGTACTCGGACGAGTACCCCACCATCGTCCCCAACCCGCCCACGGAAGCCTCCCTCCAGACAGTGCCGGAGATCGCCGCGGAGACGCTGGCCCTGGGGTATGGGGAGCACCTGGGAAGCAACAACTGGGTCGTCGCTGGGGAGCGCACCGAGTCCGGGAGTGCTATCCTGGCTAACGACCCGCACCTGGGCATCCAGATGCCCTCTATCTGGTACGAGATCGGCCTCCACTGCGAACCCGTCGGGCCCGATTGCCCCTACAATGTGGTCGGTGCCTCCTTCGCCAGCAACCCCGGGGTGATCATCGGACACAACGACAGGATCGCCTGGGGGGTCACCAATTTTGGGCCGGACGTTCAGGATTTCTTCATCGAGCGGGTCAACCCAGAGAATCCCAACCAATACGCGTATCGGGGCGAGTGGCGGGACATGGAGATCATCCAAGAGGAGATCCACGTCGCCGGCCAGGAGGATCCGGTCGTGATAGACGTGCGCCTGACCCACCACGGCCCCATCATCAACGACGTGGCCGGGGGCACGGAGGAAGCGTGGTCGTTTGGGTGGCAGCCCCTGGCCCTCTCGTGGACCGCGCTCCAGCCAGGGAGCCTGGTGAAGAGCATCCTACTCCTGGATCGCGCCGACAACTGGGAGGCGTTCCGAGAGGCCCTGTCGTACTGGGATGCCCCGAGTCAGAACTTCGTCTATGCCGACGTGGAGGGGAACATCGGCTATCAGGCCCCCGGGCGCATTCCCATCCGGGCCGCGGGCGATGGCACCAGGCCGGTGCCGGGTTGGACCGGCGAGTATGAGTGGGTGGACACGATCCCCTTCGACGCTCTGCCCCGCTCCCTCAATCCCGCGGAAGGGTACATCGTGACCGCTAACAACGCCGCGGTGGACGCAGACTATCCCTACCTCATCACACAGGACTGGGCGCCGGGCTACCGGGCATGCCGAATCTGCGAGATGATCGAGTCCGACACAGCGCTTTCTATCGAGGACATGCGGGCAATTCAGGCGGACAGCGCGCCAGTCTGGGCTCGAGAGGTGCTGCCCTACGTGCGAGCGTTGAGCAGCGACGAGCCCAGACTGAAGCAGGCGCTCGACCTGCTGCGAGCGTGGGATGGGCGAGCCGTGCGAGATAGCGCCGCTGCGGCGCTCTTCGAGTCGTTCCGGCTGCACCTGATCGACGCAACAATCGCCGACGAGCTGGGGGAGGACCTGCTGGAGAAAGCCCGGCCCGCGGTCATGGACGCGCTCCTGAACCTCCTGCCCGATCCCAAGTCGCCCTGGTTCGACGACGTGACCACACCCAAGACGGAGACGCGGGATGAGATCCTGCTCACGGCGCTGGAGGAAGCGGTGAAGGAGCTGACCGACGCTCAAGGACCGAGGATGGACAAGTGGCGTTGGGGCGATCTGCACACCGTCTCCTTCGAGAACCAGAGCCTGGGGCAGTGCGGCATTGCCCCCGTGGAGTCCCTCTTCAACCGCGGCCCATTTCCGGCGGATGGCACCCTGGCCACGGTCAATCAGGCAGACTACAGTTTGAACGATCCGTACACGGTGAGGACTATCGCTTCCTACCGTCAGATCATCGATCTCGGCGATCTCACGCGATCGGTCTCGATGCACACCACCGGGCAATCCGGACACCCTTTCCATCGCCACTACGACGACATGATCGCCTCCTGGCGGGACGTCGAGCACCACCCCATGCTGTGGGCACGGGAGGATGTGGAAGCGAACGCCGAAGGCTCACTCGTCCTGACGCCGTAGACGACTCACAGATCCAAGACGTATGATCGGAAAGCAGCACGCTGTCAGCCCGGATCGCCGATGCCCATAGGCATCGGCCTCAGACCCGGGCCATTGGAATGAGAAGACCAGAGAAGCAAGAAGAGGAGCAGACGAAGCATGAACAAGCAGATCATCGCCACAGATGAAGCGCCGGCCGCGGTCGGCCCCTATTCGCAGGGCGTACAGTTCGGCGATTTCATCTTCACCGCCGGACAGTTAGGCATCGTCCCCGGCACCGGGGACTTCGCCGGGCCGGACATCAAGAGCCAGACCCGACAGGCCCTGGAGAACGTGCAGGCCGTTCTGGAGGCCAGTGGATCGTGCCTGAAGCACGTCGTCAAGGTCACGGTCTTTCTCCAGGACATCGAGGAGTTCTCTCAGATGAACGAGGTGTACGCCCAGTTCTTCTCGGAGGATGCACCCGCTCGCTCCGCGGTGCAAGTCGCTGCCCTGCCCCTGGGCGGGCGCGTGGAGATCGAGGCCATAGCCGAGGCCTGCGAGTGCGCGGGCGCGGACGAGGACTGCCACGGTTGCTGACGCCGCGACAATCTGAGTCGCCCAGCGACGCGCCGATCGGGCAGCACCCTCTATGAGACAGCGCCCCCGGGACGAGTTCACCGGCCCCGGCGATTCCCCGAGGCTCTTCGCGCGCATCGCCCGCTGGTACGACGTGATGAACCGGTTGATATCCTTGGGGCGGGATCGGCACTGGCGATCGCTCGCCGCCGAGGCCCTCGAGCCACCCTCTCAGGGACGCGTGCTGGATGTGGGCGTCGGGACCGGCGACATGGCGCTGGCTTTGCTGAGACGGTGGCCTGATGCCACGGTAGTAGGTGTAGATCCAACGAGAGCCATGATGCAAATCGGGCGCCGAAAACTGGAGACAGAGCCTGGGTCGACCCCGGTGCCCAAGCGCTTGCGCCCGCGAAATCGCCAAGGCGGTCTCCGCCCATCGACCCAGCCACCCGTAGGTCTGGCCCAGGCTAGTGGGCTTCGCCTGCCGTTCCCGGACGAGCATTTCGACGCTGCTGTGAGCGCCTTCGTGCTGCGCAACGTCGTCGACGTCGAACAGGCGCTGGTCGAGCAGTATCGCGTTGTCCGGGATGGGGGACGCGTGGGATGCATGGAGATGAGCTGGCCGCGGAGGCCGGTCTTCAGGGTGCTCTTCCGCTTCTACTTCGCCGACCTAATGCCCCGCGTCACCGGCCTGTTGAGCGGTCAGCCGGCCGCCTATCGCTACCTGCCCTGCTCGTTACAGCGTTTCCAGACGCCCGAGGAGCTTATCCAAACAATGGAGCGGGCCGGGTTGCACGACGTGCATTGTCGAAAGCTGGCGCTGGGAACCGTCACGCTCCACGTCGGAACTTGCTCAAAGGGGTCTGTAACCCCGACAAGCCCGCCAGACGGATAGGGAGAGGACAGTATGAACAGTAGACGCTTGGTCGTCGGCATATCCGGTGCAAGCGGCGTCGTCTACGGCATCCGGCTGCTGGAACTACTCGCCGAGCGCCCTGACATCGAGACCCACCTGGTCGTCAGTCGCGCCGCCGGTCTGGTCATTGCCCACGAAGCTGAACGTGCGGTAGGAGAGATCGAAGGGCTGGCCGATGTCGCCCATCGGCCCGACGACCTTGCGGCCCCCATCGCCAGCGGCTCCTTCGCCACAGCCGGCATGGTGATCGTACCCTGCTCCATCAAGACCCTCTCTGCGGTCGCCAATTCCTACGCTGCCAACCTGATGAGGCGAGCAGCCGATGTGACGCTCAAGGAGAGGCGTCCCCTGGTGCTTCTGGTGCGCGAGACCCCGCTCCACCTGGGGCACCTCCGTCTGATGGCGCACGCCACAGAGATCGGGGCCACCATCCTACCCCCCATCCCCGCTTTCTATGGCCATCCTCAGACTATCGGTGACCTGATTGACGAGACCCTTGGTCGGGCGCTGTCCCACCTCGGCGTGGAGAACGACCTCTACACGCGATGGGAGGGCTGAGCATAGGGCCTCCAGGAGACAGGGCGGGAGAGGGACGAGGAGAGGCCAAGATGGACGAAGCCGCCCGTCGTGGCCTTCCCAGCTACGTCTGGCGGGCAGGGCAGGAGCGACGCTTTCAGATGGTGCGCCGCTGGACGGAGCTCCGTAATCGTCCCCCTGATCGTCCAAGCGTGCTCGACGTAGGCTGTGGCGTGGGCATGTACACCGAGGCGTTTCTGCGTGAGACGCCCAACGTCTTCGGCGTCGAGATCGAGCGCGACCGGGCGCTAGAGGCACGCGCCCACACAAAGGACGTGATTCAAGGCCTCGGCGAGCAGCTGCCGTTCGCCGAGGGGACGTTCGACGTCGTCTTCTCCCACGAGGTGCTGGAGCACGTCGCCGATGACCGCGCCTGTTTGAGGGAGATGGCGCGCGTGGCGCGCCCGCGGGGACGCATCGTGATCTTCGTCCCCAACCGGCTCTACCCTTTCGAGACCCACGGCATCTTCTGGCGTGGAAGCTATCACTTCGGGAACATACCGCTGGTCAACTGGCTGCCAACCCCTCTGCGCGACCGATTGGCCCCCCATGTCAGAGCCTACACCAGCCGAGACCTACGCCGTCTGCTGGAGGGCCTGCCGCTTCACGTCGTCCATCAATCGCGGATCTACCCTGGCTTCGACAACGTGGTAGCCCGCGCCCCGGCGCTGGGCCGGATACTGCGCAGCGTCACCTACGCCCTGGAACGGACCCCACTGCAAGCCTTGGGGCTCTCGCATTTCCTGGTTGTGGAGAAGGACACGTCGTGAGGTATCCCGAGGCCTGACCGCTCTCTTCAGACGCTCAGGATGAAACGCTCGATCGCGGCAGCAGCGCCGTGCTCAGAGAAAGGCGGCGCGATCCAATCGGCGACGGCTTTCGCCGCCGGGCTGGCGTTCCCCATCGCCACGCCGACCCCGGCCCAGCTGATCATCGAGGCGTCGTTGCCCTGATCGCCCACGGCCATCACCTGTTCTTGAGGGACATCCAGGTAGTGGGCCAGCCGGCTCAAGGCATCTCCTTTCGATACGCCTAGGGGATTGCCCTCCACGAAATGTGCGTGAGAGCGAACGATCTCCATGCAGCCCTCAAAGCGTCCTCGCATCGCTTCCTCGATCCGGTCAGCCTCGGCGGGCTCGGCGATGAAGAGGAACTTCACCGGCTCGTGCTGATCGAGCACCGAGACAAGCTCATCAACCCAGTGCAGGTTCTCCCCCAGTAGACCTCGGTAGAAGCTCTCGGGGTATCGTCGCTCGGCGACGAAGAGAGCGTCGTCGGCGTAGAGGGCCACGTGCCACGCATGTTCCGCGCGCCAGGCAAGCACCTCCCGCACCACTCCGGGGTCCATCGTCGCGCGATGGAGCGGCTCCTCAGCGTCAGGAGCCTGAATGAGCCCCCCTTGATAGCAAATCAACGGTGACCTGATGTCCAATTCGTGCGCGAAGGGCAGCGCGGCCGCGAGCATGCGCCCTGTGGCAAGCGTCACAGTCACGCCGCGCTCCTTCGCCTGTGCGACCGCTCGCCGCACTGGATCTGGGATGGCCATCTTCTCGTCGATCAGCGTGCCGTCGACGTCGAGGGCCAGGAGCTCGATCATACGTCCACCTCCAACACGCGATCACGCCCGGCCAGGTCCGGATGGACTTGAATGACCGTGCCATTCTCGGGGAAGCGGGTCCGAGCGATGTCCCGTGCGGCATCTCCTTGCTCGGCACCGATCTCGACCAACAGGGCATCACCCGGCTCTAGGAGCCCCTCCGACTGCGATAGCAGCCTCCGAATCACCCCCAGCCCATCCGCCCCTCCGTCCAGCGCCAGACGCGGCTCGTGATGGCAGATCGCGAATGGAAGCGATGCCCACTCATCCACAGAGACGTAGGGAGGGTTAGAGACAATCAAATCGACTGGGGCAGGTCGCCTATCCAGTAGGTCGCCGACGATGAACTGGATCTGATCCTCGACCCCATGTCTCTCCGCGTTGCGCTGTGCCACGGCCAGGGCCGGCCGCGATATGTCGATGGCGTACACTGTGACCTCCGCCAAGTGCTTGGCAAGAGCCACAGCGATACAACCAGATCCTGTCCCCACGTCGATGACGCTCGTTGGTCGGCGCGCCAGCGCCAGCTCGACCAGCACTTCGGTCTCCGGCCGAGGAATCATCACCTCGGGCGTGACCTCGATATCCAAGCCATAGAACGCCGCCTCACCGGTGAGATAGGGAAGAGGATAGCCCAGAGCTCGCTCGTCGACCAAGGCCCGATAGCCGTCCAGCTCGACAGCCGTCAGTGGACGCTCGGGGTGCGTCAGCAACGTAGAACGAGAGATGCCCAGCACGTGCTTCAAGAGTATCTCGGCTTCGACGCGAGGGATATCCGAGACCTCTCCGAGATGAAGGGATACCTCTTGGAGGACACGCCCAACGCTAGAAGAGGGGAAACGCGCGCCGCTCGCTGCTCCAGACCTCGCTTCTTGAGACGTCGTTTGTTCCTCGGACCTCGGTATCACAATGACGTCACGTTGTCCCGCGTACAACACCGCGACCACACGAGCAAGCGCAGTACGGCGCTCTAAGCTATAACAAGCCAGGAGCTACTCACCCTCGCCAAGGGCCTCTAGTTTCTCTCTCTGTTCTTCAGCTTGCAGCGCCTCGATGAAGGGATCGAGATCCCCATCCAACACGTCTGATAGCTGATGGACCGTTAAGTTGATCCGATGATCGGTGATGCGATTCTGCGGGAAATTGTACGTGCGGATCTTCTCGCTTCGGTCCCCGGTGCCCACCTGCATGCGTCGAGCCTTAGCCCGCTTTTTCTGCTGCTTCTGAAGCTTTCGCTCGTAGAGCCGAGAGCGCAGGATAGAGAGCGCTCGTCTCTTGTTCTTCGTCTGTGAGCGCTCCGATTCGCACGCAACGGTGATACCAGAGGGCTTGTGGACCATGCGGATGGCCGTGGCATTCTTCTGCATGTGCTGCCCGCCAGGACCCGACGACCGGTAAGCCTCCATCTCGATATCCTCCGGTTTGATCTCGACCTCCACATCGCTCATCTCGGGCAGGACCGCGACGGTTGCCGTCGAGGTATGGATACGACCCGAGGATTCGGTCACCGGCACGCGCTGGACCCGATGCACCCCGCTCTCAAACTTGAAGTGGGAGAATGCACCTCGCCCCTTCACGTCAAAGACAACCTCCTTGAAGCCGCCAATCCCTGTGGGATGCGAGCTGAGGATCTCCGTCTGCCAGCCCTCCTGCTCGGCGTAGCGCGTGTACATGCGATACAGATCGGCAGCAAAAAGCCCTGCCTCATCACCACCGGCCCCGGCGCGGATCTCGACGATCACGTCCTTGACATCTCGTGGATCCTTCGGGATGAGAAGCCTACGCAGCTCCTGCCGGAGCCGCTCCTCTCGCTCCTCCAGGTCCGCGATCTCCATCTCTGCCAGCTCCCGAAGCTCTGGTCCAATGTCATCCTCCAGCAGCTCAACGGTCTGGCTTAGCTCCTCGGTCGTGGCTTTGAACTCTCGATAGACAGCCACCACGTCCTCCAGGTCGGACCGCTCTTTCGCCAGCTCCGCCACACGCTGATGGTCTTGTGCAACCTCAGGCTTCGCCATCAGGCGCGTGAGCTCTTCATATCGTTCTTCAATCTGCGTAAGTTTCTCTAACATCATCCCCTTGGATAACGACGTAGAGGGACAGCTGCAAGCGAAAAGATCTGGCCGGCTACCACCCCGCACGTTCGTCCACGCAGGCCGTCCTAACTGGCTCGCGGCCGCCTTCGCAACAGCTCGCCCTCTGAACGCACCTCGGGCCGGCACATCAGACACAGAGGGCAATGGTGTGCCAAAGGACTGACACACCACGGCCGCCAACGGTATGCACCCACCGTCGAAACCCGTGTTACGAATATGTGGGGCCGCTCGGCCCTGGTTCCGGCTCCGATTCTTGTCCCGAATCCGACGTTGGCGGTGCTTCCTCGCTGTCCCGTCTCTCAACGTGCAATCGCACAGCGGTCCTCTCCTGTCCCTCGATCGACACCTCGACAAAGGATGGGATGCAGATAATGTCGATCCCATCCAGCTCAAGGTACCCACGTGCGATAGCCACAGCTTTTACCGCCTGATTGACCGCCCCAGCACCGATGGCCTGTACATCCACGGAATCCTGCTCCCGCATCACACCCGCAATGGCACCGGCCACCGCCGTAGAGCGAGAGCTGGACGCGACTTTGATGATGTTCATTGCGTGCTCCTTGCGCTATCGCGGCCTTCGAATCCACAGAGGCAACCCACGTCAGTCGTCTCCGTCGGTGCGGCAATGTCATGCTATCTTAAATCATGATACCTTAAAAAAGGGCGTCGCACAAGTATTCAGCGTCCTACATCGTATTGCGTCGGATCAACCGCGCGGTAGGTAACGCGCTCATAGTCCTCTCGTCCCCGCCCCAGAGGAGCGGTGGCGTCCAAGCCCATCTTGGCCGTACGAGATTTCTGCTCCGGAACCTGACTGCCTGATGGGTCGAGGCTGCTCCCCGGCTGATCTGCGAGCACCACCAGATCACGATCGGCTTGGAAGCGCGTGGCGATGGCCCACTCCACATCGGCAGCGTCGTACAGGTCGACGTCTGTGTCGACGACCACGACGTGCTTCAGCGAGGTGTGGCCATCGAAAGCAGCGTGGATCGCACGTCGCCCATCCTCCTCGTCGTGCTTATCGATCTGCACCACCGCGTGGAGCCAGGACATACCGCCCGGTGTGATGTACGCCCCGCTACAGCGACAGACCTGATCGACGGCAGCGAAAATCGTCGGCTCTCGGGGCATCCCCATCAGGTTCTTGTGCTCCATGCCACCCGGAAGCAGAACGTGGAACACGGGATCACACCGATGTGTGATATGCTCGATCTCGATAACAGGCTGCTCGCGCACGTGGTCCATCGTGCCTGTCAGATCGGGAAAGGGACCCTCCTCGGCCAGCGATCCCGTGATTCGACCCTCAAGGATCACCTCAGCCACGGCCGGTACCTCCAGAGGGACGGTCTGACAGCGGACGAGGGGCGTCGGAGCCAGGGCGTGCGCGACGCTCAGTTCATCGACCCCCTTGGCCGGGCTCATCGCTGCCGCCAGCAGCACCTGAACTGGAGCCCCTATGACGATGGCGACCGGGAGATCCTGCCCCACCTTCGTTAGGGCAGTGTGCGTACCTCGCCCCTCTACCACGCGCGCGGAAAAATGTCGCTCGTCCAGCAACATCAGGCGGTGAAAGGAGATATTCCGCCCGAAGTCCGGGTCCCTGATCGTCGTCACCCCCGCCGTGATGTACGGTCCACCATCATCGGGGTGGTAGCGGGGGACAGGAAGCCGACGCAAATCCGGAGGCTCGACGACAGCCTGGCAGGGACCGCCGTCAACCACCGGGGGCATCCTCGGGCGCTCCAGCGCTGCCGTCATGCGCCCGATCAACTCAGGCACCGTGCATCCCAGTGCCTCCGCGAAGGTCTCCCGCTGCGCACACATGCCAGACACGGCCCGCCAACCCGGATGATCGGACAGCTCCTGGAAAAGGACCGGCCTCTCATCGAGCGCAAACGTGAGGCCAGCCAGCTCTAGATGCGGGTCGACAGCACGCCTCACCTGAACCAGAGACCCTCTCTCCATCGCCCAGTCAACAAAACATCGTACGTCCATGCCATGTCTCCGCTTCACTGAAGAGGCAGCCAGAACCGCACGCGCTGCTCAGCCTCTGATACGCTCCAGATCGCCCACGCCGGAGGTTCCTCTACCACGCCTCACGATGGACGCGGGCATCGTCGAACTGGGTGCGAGGTCGCTTCTCCTCCGCCGGGTGACCGATGGAGATCAGGTTCAACGGCGTGATGTGGTCGGGAAGGGCCAATATCTGGCGCACGGCCGCCACCCGCTCGTCCCGTGGGTAGATACCCAGCCAAACCGCTCCCAATCCCAGCGCCACGGCTGCCAGGAGTAGGTTCTCGGTCGCAGCGGAGCAGTCCTGGACCCAGTAGCGCTCCATCTCGGTCAGGTCACCGCAGACGGAGATGGACAACGGCGCATCGAAGAGCATCTTGCCGTGGGGATGGGCCTCAGCCAAAGCGTCAAGCGTCTCACGCTCGGTCACCACGATGAACTGCCAGGGCTTGCGGTTGGAGGCCGACGGGGCCGCCATCGCCGCTTCGAGCAATGTCTGGACGTCCTCCTCGCTCACCAGCTCCGACGTGTACTTGCGGATGCTCCGCCTGGCGAAGATCGTATGGATGAGATCGTTGGTCATCGAATCCTCCTTGCTTATCGTAACTGCTCAGCCATTCAGCTTTGCTCTGGGGAAGGGGGAAAGGTGAGCAAGCCCCCCTTGACGCGACGAAGCGATGATCAAGCCGTCTCCATCCCCAATCGCGCTCGCTCTTCCTCAATCACGTCCTCGTCCAGAGCCTCGAACAGCGGTTCGGGTTCGCGCAGCGCTTGTCCTGCTGGCAGCTCGCCCGGTCGCCATTCCCCTGCAGCATCACTCCCATCATAACGAAGCGCCTCATGAACGCGGCCGCCCTCTTCCTCGAACGTCTCCGTGTATTGTCGACCGAACAGCTGATCGTCGTAGCCAAGATAGCGATGCAGCCGCTCAGATGAAAACGGCAGGAAAGGCGCGAAGAGGATCTTCAGGGCATCAATCGTCCTGAGAACGACGTAGATGGTCGTCCCGGCGGCCTCACGATCCTCCTTGATCTGGAACCAAGGTCCCTTCTCCTCCAGATAACGGTTAGCCTCGCGAGCCAGATCCATCACCTCTCCCAAAGCTGCCCGGAAATGACACCCGGCCAGCAGGTCGCCAACCTTGTCAAATCTATCCTCGACCTTCTGCAGCAGGGCCTGATCGAGCTCATCCAACGCCCCAGGCGTCGGCACCTGACCATCGAAGCGCTTGTAGGCGAAGGTCAGTGCCCGGTGCGCCAGGTTTCCCCAGGTGCCGACTAGCTCCTTGTTGTTGCGGTGCACGAACTCGTCCCACATCCAGTAGGTGTCGCGCGTCTCCGGCATCGATATCGTAAGATAGTACCGTATGGCGTCGGGATCGTAGCGGTCAAGCGCCTCGTCTGCCCAAACGGCCCAGTTGCGGCTGCCGGACATCCCCCGCCCCTCCAGGTTCATAAACTCATTGGCTGGTACATCGTAGGGCAGATTGAGCACTTGCGATGAGTCCTCCTCGTAAAGACGCTTCACGCCCATCAACTCTGCTGGCCAGATGACGGCGTGGAAGGGAATGTTATCCTTGCCGATGAAATACAGCGACTTGGCGCCGGGGTCGTACCACCAGTCCTTCCAGGCCTCCGGTTGACCGCTGTTGTGCGCCCATTCGACGCTGGCGGAGAAGTAGCCAATGACCGCTTCGAACCAGACGTAGAGGCACTTCTCATCCCACCCTTCCAACGGCACCCGGATGCCCCACTGGAGATCGCGAGTGATGGGACGTCCCCGCAGCCCCTCATTGACGTAATTGCGCGCGAAGTTGATCACGCTAGGCCGCCAGTGCTCCTTGTTCAAGGCCAGCCACTGGGCCAGCCCCTCCCGCGCCAACTGCGGCAAGTCCAAGAAGTAGTGCACCGTCTCACGAAGGACCGGCGTGCTGCCGTCGAGCTTGCTTCGCGGGTCAATCAGCTGACCGGGGTCCAGGAGCGTATTGCAGTTATCGCACTGATCGCCACGAGCGAATTCGTTGCCACAGACGGGGCAGGTCCCCTCCACGTACCGATCGGGCAGGAAGCGATCCTGTGCCTCGGAGTACATCTGCTGCTGCGTCTCCTTGTACAGGTAACCCGCCTCCAGCAGCGCGCGGAAGAAATCCTGTGAAACGCGATGGTGGTTCTCCGTGTCAGTATGCGTGAAGAGATCGTAGCTGATGCCCAGGCCCTGGAAAAGATCCAAGAATTCGTGATGAAATCGCCTGAACACCTCACGCGGGGTCTTCTCCTCCTCCTCGGCGCGCACGGTGATAGGTGTGCCATGGGAATCGGATCCGGAGACCATCAGCACGCGATCTCCAACCAATCGATGATACCGGGCGAAGATATCGCCCGGTAGATGCGAGCCGGTCACGTTACCCACGTGGATCTTGGCGCTGGCGTAGGGCCAGGCAATGGCGACGAGAATGTGTTCAGCCATGACGTTCCTCCTTTGGTTCTTGATCACAAACCCCATTTTAGCACAGTGTACGGCGTGTAACAAACCAAAACCGCCAGCGGGGGCTGGCGGTTTATGCCGTGGAGCCGAAAGGCGAGGAAATGCCTATCGTAGGCTGAGCTCCTCCTCCCCAGCGTGCCACGGCAAGCCGGACATCATCATAGCGCGTTCGTAGCACGACGTATACATGGGCCTACAAGTAATCCTGTAACTGCCGACTGCGGCGCGGGTGACGGAGCCGACGAAGGGCCTTCCCCTCAATCTGTCGGATGCGTTCGCGGGTCAGCCCAAACCGCTGCCCGACCTCCTCCAGGGTGTGGCTACAACCGTCGACCAACCCGAAGCGAAGCCTGATGATGCGCGCCTCACGCGGGCTCAACGTGGTCAGCATCTCCTGGATCTTCTCAGCCAGCAGATGCTGCGACGCGTTTTCCGTCGGCATCGGGCTTGCCTTGTCCTCAATGAAGCTGCCTAACTCATCGCTGTCCCCATCGTCACCGATGGGACGTTCCAGGCTCATCGGTCGCCAGGAGACGCGGAGCATCCACCGCACCTTGTGCGGCTCAACGTCCATCTCCTCTGCGATCTCCTCCGGCGTTGGCTGGCGACCGCACTCCTGCTCCAGCTTGCGAGCGGTCTTGTAGAGGCGCCGAATGCGATCCGACATGTGGACAGGCACGCGGATTGTCCGCCCTTGATCAGCAATCGAACGGGTAATCGTCTGCCGGATCCACCACGTTGCATAGGTGCTGAACCGATAGCCTCGGGTATAGTCGAACTTCTTCACCGCCTTCATCAGCCCGAGGTTGCCCTCCTGGATCAAGTCCAAGAACGGCACGCCGCGTCCCATGTACTTCTTGGCGATGCTGACCACAAGGCGCGTGTTCGCCTTGATCAGATGCTCACGGGCAGCGAGGCCTTCCCGGATCTCTCTCTCCAAGTGCCTTCTTTCCTCTCTGCCGGCCCCATTGCTACTCAAGGTCTCCTGAGCCTCACGGCCTGTCTCGATGGCCCGGGCCAGCCGAACCTCCTCCTCGGTCTCCAGGAGGGGCACCTGGGACATCTCCTTGAGATATAACCCAACCGTATCGCCTGTGGATATTCTGCTCAGATCGGGAGCGTCGTGGCCGTTTGAAGATTCCTCCTCCGATGCCTCAATCTGCCTCCTCGCTTCATACTCATCCTCATAGACATCAATACCGGCTTCCTGCATCGAAATGAAAATGTCATCAAGCTGTCCTGGTTCATCCTCGGCCTCCGGCAGTGCTTCCAGAATGTCGGCCAGGATCAAGTAGCCCTGATCTTCGCCCTTCTCTACCAGTTCATCAATGATGTCCATAGACTATCCTTTGATCACAGGAGCTCCTTCAGCGGCGCCAATCGCGGATCGACGTGGATCTCCTCACACTGACAGGAGTCAATATTGAGGTTCACACCACAGTGAGGGCATAAGCCTTTGCACTCAGGATCGCAAAGGGGCTTCATCGGGATAGCTAGCCAGGCATGCTCGCGAATCAGTGGGGCCAGTTTGATCTCTCCGTCTTCACTAACAGCGTAAATGGCGTCAGGCCTCGGCTCGGCACCTGGCATGCGGAACAGCTCAGCTAGTTCTAATGTGATGGGGAAAGCAAAGGGTTCTAGACAACGGACGCACTCTAATTTCAACTTGGATTCTACTTCACCTTCGACGAAGATGCCCTTATCGACCCTAATGGCGCGGACCGAGCCGCGAAGATAGTCCACCTCCAAGTCATCCAGCACCCTGGGCCCGGTGTCGATATCCAGGGTGAGCGATTTGCCAAGCGGGGCCTTGAGAAGGGTAGAGACATCAAAAGCAAGCATAATGGGTTGTAAAGATGCGTCACGCTATACCCGCGGTCAATGGCGGGGAATTTTCCACAAGCAACGTCTATTATAGCATACCAGGGGCCCAGCGTCAAGAATTTGCTTTTCGGCGACCCCAGCGTCACCCGCCACGCCGGTCCGCAGCGTCTGCCAGGAGCTGATCAACAATCTGCTCTACGTCCAGCACGCTCTCCACGGCGAAGTCGATGACGTCCTCAGCGACGTCGACGTGCTCGGGCGTCCGCTCAGCCCTCACCAGGATCGTCGTCATCCCCGTGGCCTTGGCCGGCGGCAGGTTGCGCGGGGAGTCCTCGACCATCACACACACCGGACCCACCGTCCCCAGCAGCGCCAGCATGCGCTCGTACGCTTTGCGATTGTACTTGTTCTGCAGCCCGACCTCCTCGATGCCGATGATCCGCTCGAACTGATTGTAGGCACCCAGGGCACGCAGCACGCGCCGACCGTGCGCCGACGTGGCGTTCGTGTAGACCACCTTTCGCAGCGGCATCCTCTCCAGCATCTCTACCAGCGCTGGATTCGGTTCCAGGTGCTTCTCGATCTGAATCTCGTGCACAAAGTCCAGGTAACCACCGACGTCGACCCCGTGCTCCGACATCAAGCCGCCCATCGTCGTGCCATGCTGACGGAGATACTCGCGCCGCAACTTGTTCGCCTCCTCCCACGTCAGATTCAGCTCCCTACACAACCACACGTGGATGCGGTGACCGATCGTCTCCATAACGCCGCTGCCGGGTGGATAGAGCGCGTTGTCAAGGTCAAAGATGATAAACTCGAAGCACATAGTAACCAAAATACGTCCTATTTCAATGGGCTCATCAGGCCTATATCGGTCCGCTGATTGATGCGGTCAACGAACTGGCCCATCGTGTCGATGCCCTCGTCCAGATGCAAGGTGATGGCACCGTTTGGGCAAACCGCCAGGCAACGACCACACCCTTTGCACAGCTCTACATCGATGCGCGCTCGGTTCTCGGAAAGGGAGATAGCCTTCACGTAACACGCCTCCACACATGCCCCACACCCGTCACATGCCCCGTCGACCTCCACCGAAAGCCCCGGAAGACGCATCACGATATCCCAGAACGCAGGCGAGCCCAGACGCAGCCCCTGCTGGACGGTACAGCAGCAGTCACAGCAGAAGCAGATGCCGAGCATGCGTCGATAGGGGATACCCAGCGTCAAGGCATCGAAGATCGTGTGTACGACCAGCGGCACCAGCCCCATGGCCATGGCCTCTTGAACGTGGGCTATGGCCTCATCCGCGTCGACCTGGCGCCCCATCGACGACATGATTCTGGCCGCCCCATCGCCGAGATAGAGACACCCCAGATCCTGCGGATAGGTCTGGCAGTTCTCACCTCGGCGACACATACACTCATTCATCACGACCCGCGTACTGGTCTGCTCGATGAGTGGGGTAAGCAGAGGATACGGCAGCACCACGCTCTTCGGATTGGCGATTGCCTCGTGTATGGGGATGATGATCGCCTCACTTCTCAGGGCTCTGAAGAAAGGCCACGAGAGCGGTCTCAAGAATCGCCGGTTGCTCAGCCAGTAAACGAGCCGGCTCAGCGGCCATAATCTCATCAACGTCTCATAGAACAGCCGGAAGCGCGCCAAACCTGTCCCCCTGCCTTGATGTCAACGATGTTGCCGTATGATACCCGGTCACCTAGGACTTGTCCAGGCACCTCAGAGCCCACCAAACACCGCTGCGGCGATGCTCTGGGTGCTCTCAACAGACAGCTGGCCTGTCCCAGCGTTGTTGCAGAAGAAGAAACCCTCGAGGATACGGTCTCCCCGAGGGTCCCTTCAGCCGAAACGCCGTCTCAGAGGTCTCTACGCCAATGCGTCCAACAGCGCCGGGAGCACGTCCCCCGGCTCTGCCTCTACACACAGATCGGCCATCTCGAAGATGGAGGCCTTCGGATCTGGGTGAATGGCGACAATGAACCTGGCATCCTCCATCGCGGCGTTGTGAAAGGTGTCGCCCCGGATGCCCACGGCTACGTAGACATCGGGAGATACAGTCACGCCGCGCACATCCACAATCTGCTCAGCGTCGACCAGCCCCGCATCCCAGGCCCCGCGGGTGCCCGCCAGACGCGCATCAAGCTCCCCTGCCAGACGCTCGATCAGCGCCATGTCGCCCGCCTGGCGGCCAACGGCCACGATCACCTCTGCTTCAGACAGCGGTACCTCGGGCGGCTCAAATCCCTCAGCCGGACCCACCACGTCCACAGCCGGTTCCATGACCTCGACGTCGAGCATCGTGGGCTCGCCCTTCCGATACTCGTCGAGATAGGGTTCCGCGAAGGCACCTGGCTCGATGGTCAGGAACTGTGGCCGTGCCTCTGGAGATGTCCTTATCTCGAAGTACTCGCCGTCGTATATCGGGAACGTGGCCTCAACCGCCCGTGTGCTCTCATCAAGCGTCATCGCCGTCACGTGCTCGATCAGCGACCCACCCATGCGCTGCGCCAGCCGCGGCGCCAGCGCTTGTCCAACGTCCGTAGTCCCGAAGAGGACGATCTCTGGACGCTCTTCCTCGAAGAGATCAGCCAGGATCTCCAGATAGGGAGTCACGGCAAATGCGGTCACTCTCTCCTGATCGGCCGTAAGTGGAGCGACGCGCACGCCATCGGCGCCGGCCTGATAGAGCACCTGCGCCAGGTACGAAACCTCATGGCCCACCAGAACAGCGTAGACGTAGGCGCCCAGCGAGTCAGCCAGCGTACGAGCGGCCCCTATGGCCTCCAGGGTCACCGGTGCAATCTGTCCCTCGACGACGTCGGCGACGACCCATACACCTCCGCCGCCTTCCGCCTCCTCGAACGTTTCCTCTTGTTGCGCCATCATCAAGTCAAGGTATGAAGCATCCATGACGGTCCCCCCTACCCACGCATCCGCTGCTGGGCGGAGCTCCGCCCGAGCGCTTCGGCCACTGTCTGAGCCACCTCTTCGGTCGTCCCTTCGACGCGCTCTCCGCGCTTCCGCTCCAGCGGGAAATCTCGCCCTCTGTCCTCCAGGAGCGGCGTCAGTTCATCGGGCGTCAGCAACTCGGCTACGTCCCACTGCTCCAGGGCTTCGGCCATCTCCTTCTCGCAGGTCGGCCACGACCCGCGGTAGACGTTGATCAACCGCACGCCATCGGCGTACCGCGGCTTGAGCGCCCCGGGCTCCATCGTCACCGTCACCGGCAGGCTCGTCTCGACGGAGACGTACTGATCTCCATCCCGGCACACGGCCTGGAGGCGTCCGCTGGCTGCTTCCACCGACCAGGCCCCCACCACCTGCGGCCACCCAAGCGCTTCGGCCAGACGGGGGCCTAGCTGCCCCTGACCTGTGTCCAGGGTGGTCGCCCCGGTGAGGACGAGGTCGGCACCGCCCAGCCGCTCGATCACGGCCCCTAGCGCACGCACCAACACGGCGTCGGCGGCGTCCTCGAAGCCCTCGCCCGAGAGGTAGATCGCTCGATCGGCCCCCATCGCCAGCCCGCGCTGCAGCGTATCTGGGCTCGGCTCTGGCTGACCGGAGACGACGATCACCTCGGCATCAAGGACATCCTTGATGCGCAGCGCTGCCTCGAGCGCGCAGCGATCCGCTGGCTGGAGGATGTACGTCTCGCGGTTGATGAACAACCGACGCAGCCTCCGGTGAGCGACGATGCCAGCAGGATCAAGCACGCGTCTGAGAATTACAATCATCCGCATAGTTCTCCTCCATTCTCACGGGCCGATCCGCACACCGTGCTCGCGGAAGATGCGCGACGCGATGACGATGCGCTGAATCTCGTTGGTGCCCTCGTAGATCTCCCCGATGCGAGCGTCGCGGAAGGCTCGCTCGATGGGGAAGTCGCGTGAGTAGCCCAGCCCGCCGTGGATCTGCAGCGCCATATCGATCGCCCGCGACGCGACCTCGGAGCCGTACAGCTTGCACATCGCAGCCAGTCGCGTGAAGGGCTGGTCAGTATCCACCAGCCATGCTGCCCGGTAGACCATGCTGCGCAGCGCCTCGACCTCAGTGGCCATATCGGCGATCATCCACTGCACCGACTGCTTGTGTGCCAGCTCCGCGCCAAACTGCCTCCGCCCGAGGCGCCGCGTCTTGGCCCACTGAACGGCCGAATCCAGCGCCATCTGGGCTCCACCGACGCACGCCGCACCCAGTGTCAGGCGTCCCATGTCCAGGGACTTCATGAAGGTGACGAAGCCCTCGCCCACCTTGCCCAGCACGTTCTCGTGGGGCACGCAAAGGTTGTCGAAGACGAGCTCCGCCGTGGAGCTGCCCCGGATGCCCATCTTGTCCTCGTGCCTGCCCACCTCGTAGCCTGGGGAGCCCGCCTCCACGATGAAGGCCGTTATCCCCCCGCGGGCACCCAGCGTCGGGTCCGTGACCGCCATGACCGTCGCGACGTCGGCGAAGCTGCCGTTCGTGTTGAACGTCTTGGTGCCGTTGATGACCCAGTGATCGCCATCTCGCACGGCGCGCGTGCGAATCGCCGCTGCGTCCGAGCCGGCGTCGGACTCAGTCAGCAGGAAGGCAGCGATCTTCTCCCCTCGTGCCAGCGGTGTCAGGTACCTCTCCTTCTGCCCCTCAGTCCCATCCAGATGAATCGCCATCGCGCCGATGCCGATGTGGGCGCCGACGTTCGTCGCCGTTGAGGTGCAGACGCGCCCCAATTCCTCCATCAGGATGCAATACCCGGTCTCGCCGGCTCCCATGCCACCGTACTTCTGCGGGAAACAGACGCCCAGCAGCCCGATCTCGGCCATCTGATCCAGGGTCTCAAACGGAATCCGCCCCTCGCGGTCGATCTCCGCCGCTATGGGAGCGACTTCCTTCTCGACGAACTCCCGAATCAAGCGTCGCAGTGCTTTGTGCTCCGGAGAAAATGAGAAATCCATAGCTACCTCCTCACGGCGCGATCTCGACGTCCCACTCAGAGAAGACCTCCTGAGCGATATGGACGTGGTGCAGCTCCGTCGGCCCACCGATGATGCCCAACGCGCGGGCGTCGCGATACTTGCGGGCCATCGGATAGTCCTCCATGTAGCCGTAGCCCCCCATCACCTGAACCATCCGATTCGTGACGCTGCGCGCGATCCGAGCGCCGAACACCTTCACGACCGAAGCGTCGAATCGCAGCTCATCGCCCTGGTCAACCTGCCAGGCGCCGTGATAGGTCAGATAGCGCAGCGCCTCCTTCTCGGTGGCGCTTGCGGCCACGTAGTTCTGGATGGCCTGCTTCTCAGCAATGGGGACACCGAACTGGACGCGCTCGGCAGCGAACTGCGCGGCCACGTCGATACTGTCGGCCGCCACGCCCAGCCCGGCTGCTCCCAGTGTGATCGCCATGCGCTGCTGCGCCCGCTCCGCGATGTCCCGCCCCTCCTCCTCGCTGCCCAGGCGATTGGCGACGGGCACCCGACAGTCCTCCAGGTAGACCGTGTTGAAGGGCACGTTGCGCAGGCCCAGCGTCGGCTCCCGGTAACCCACCGTTAGACCGGCGGTCTCGGCGGGGACAAGAAAGGCGGCGGTGCCCTCCGCCGCCTGGGCAAAGACGAGGAACAGATTCGCGATCTCGGCGTTGGCGACCCAGGTCTTGACGCCATGGATGACGTAGTGCTCGCCGTCGAGCGTGGCCTCCGTTCGAAGCGCCCCGGTGTCGCTGCCCGCAGCAGGCTCAGTCAGCGCGAAGGCCCCCAGGCGAACGTCGGATCGTCCGTCTCCACCAGCTGCAAGCAGCGGGAGGTACGTCTCCTTCTGAGCATCGCTCCCGTGATCGAGTATCGACATCGCCACCAGGCTGACGTGCGTCCCCAACATCACCGCAATCGACATGCAATCTCTTGCCAGGGACTCGATGAGTAGAGCGTAGCTGACGAAATCCAGCGCCGCGCCAAAGTACTCCTCTGGAAGCGTCGCGCCCAAGAAGCCTTGACGGGCTGCCTTCTGGAGTACGTTCAGAGGCGGCGCCTCCGTGTGGTCGATCTCCTCCGCGATGGGCGCGATCTCGTTCGTCGAGAAGTCCTCGAACATGGCGCGGAACATCTTCTGTTCTTCACTGAGAGCAAATTCCATCGCAAGCCCTCCGGTCTATTGATCCTTGAACTCCGGTTGTCGCTTCTCCAAGAAGGCGCTGACTCCCTCGCGGATGTCCTCGGTGTCGGCCAGGCCGACGAACTGCTCCTTCTCGATCTCGAGGCCCTCTTCAACGCTGACCTCCAGGCCTTTCGTGACAGCGCGCAGCGTGGCCGCAACGGGGAACTTGGACTTGGAGACGATCTTGCGAGCCAGCCCGCGGGCCTCCTTCAGGATCGCGCCAGCCGGCACCACCTTGTTGACCAGGCCAATGCGATAGGCCTCCTGGGCGGTGATCATATCCCCTGTGAGGATCACCTCCAGAGCCTTAGCCTTGCCCACAATCCGCGGCAGCCGCTGAGTTCCACCCCAGCCGGGAATGAGCCCCAGGTTGACCTCCGGTTGACCCAACCGGGCGCGGTCGGAGCAGATGCGCATATGGCACGCCATCGCCAGCTCCAGGCCGCCGCCCAGGCAGAAGCCGTTGATAGCGGCGATGACGGGCTTGGTTGCTTTCTCGATCTTGAGATGGACCCCCTGACCCCGCTCGATGAAGGCGCGCGCCTCTGCATACCCCTCCTCGGGGTTCTCGAGAAGCTCCTGAATCTCCGGGATATCCGCACCGGCGACGAAGGCGTTGGTCCCGCCGCCGGTGATAACCATGGCCTTGACCTCGTCATCGGCCATCAACTCGTCGATCGCCTCATCAAGCTCGGTCACCACCTGTTTGTTGAACGAGTTGACCGGCGGATGATCGATCGTCAACAAGGCGATACGATCCTCAACTTCGGTTCGGATGTTCTGCCATTCGGCCATTGCTTTCCTCCTACGTATGCTCGTAAAACCCCTTACCGCTCTTCATGCCCAGATGCCCGGCTCGAACGCGCAGCCGGAGCGGGCGAGCGGGGCGGAAACGCGGCCCAAACTCATCCTCCAGCCTACTCAGCGTCTGCACGATCTCATCCAGCCCAATCCGGTCAGCGATGACCAGAGGCCCCACGCGGTCGCCCTCGTACGTCATGCCCGTGCCAGCCACCATCGCCATGTCGACATCCGTCATAGTAGCCACGTTCTCCAGCACACAGAGCGCGGCCTCGTTGATCAACGGATACATCACGCGCTCAACGCTGAACGATGTCCCGGTCTCCACCTCGCCCGATTCCTGAAGGCCCTCAATCATCTGATGGACCTCCTCGGACTCGCCGCCAGGATGGTCGTAGAAGCCAGCGCCGCTCTTCTCACCAAGCCGTCCGGCTTCGAGGAGCTTCTCGAACAGACGGGCGGGGGTCATCCGATCGCCGTACTCAGAGTAGAGATACTCCCCTACGTCGGCGCACACGTCAATCCCGAGCATGTCCATCAATGTGAAGGGGCCCATCGGCATGCCCCACTCCACCACCGCCCTGTCAATCTCCGTGGCCGTCGCCGCACCCTGTTCGAGCGCCAGCGTCGCCTCGTTCAGGTAGGGCATCAGCAGTCGGTTGACCAGGAAGCCAGGGCACTCCTGGACCACCACTGGTATCTTGCGCAGGGTCTCGGCAAACATCACCACGTCGTCCTGCGTCTCGCGTCCGGTGTCGAGGCCCGGGATGACCTCGACCAGCTTCATCACGTGGGCCGGGTTGAAGAAGTGCATCCCGACCACCTTGTGCGGCTTGCCGGTGACCGCGGCCATCTCAGAGATCGAGAGCGCCGAGGTGTTGCTGGCGAAGATAGTCTGCTCCGGGCAAGCCTCCTCCAGCTCCTGGAAGACCTGCTTCTTGATCGCCATCTTCTCTGGCACCGCCTCAATGACCATGTCCACGTCGCTGAATTCATCGTAGGAGAGCGTGGGCGTCACCAGGTCGAGCTTCGACTCCATGTCGCCCACGCCCATCTTGCCCTTATCCACCCGCCCCTGGTAGATCGACCGAATCTGCTCCATGCCGGCATCGAGCATCTCTTGATCGATATCCTTCATCACCACCGGCAAGCCGGCGTAGGTGATGACCTGGGCGATCTCGCCGCCCATCGTACCGGCGCCAACAACGCCTGCTTTGAAGATGTACATACTGACTACCTCCTATAGGCTGGTCTCCACTCCAGGCAGCTCAGGAAAGCGGTCCCGCCGGCTCTGCAAGACCCTTACGCATCACGCTTTGCGTTTTCCGCGTCACCGCCCCCACAGCCACCAGACAGGCAGTTCCTACCCGTTCCTCAGTCTTCTTGCCCCCTACCACGTCGGTAGCGGAATCGCCGCCTCTGGATCATCCACGCGAACGAAATACACCCACTCATCGGGATACCGCTCGAACGCAGCCCGGTCCGCCTGGCCCAACGTCTCGCCTACGAAGTAGTCCCCGCTCCTGGGCTCGATAGCCACGACCTCCGCCCCCTCTTGCCCCTCCAGTTCCTCCCTGATTCTCGCAAAGGCCTCCTTGCCCTCGGCAACGAAAGCCGCACGTGCGTCCTTGTCCTGCCAGATGGAGATATCTGCCATCGTTGTCCCTCCCTACACCTTGCGCTCGATGATCATCGCGCCACCCTGCCCGCCGCCCACACAGGCCGTGGCGAGCCCCAGCGGAACGTCACGCTTGATCATCTCATAGAGCAGCGTGACCACGAACCGGGTTCCGGTGCAGCCCACCGGATGACCCAGGGCGATAGCACCGCCGTTGACGTTCACGTTATCCCAGCTCCAGCCCATATCCTCCAGCTCCCAACCCACCGCCAACACCTGAGCGGCGAATGCCTCATTGAGCTCGATCAAGTCAATGTCACTGAGTGTCAGACCTGCTCGCTCCAGCGCCATCGGCGTGGCATACGCCGGGCCGACGCCCATGATATCCGGGGGAATAGCCGCGTAGGCGTAACTGCGAATCGTGCACATCGGCTCTACGCCAAGCGCCTTGGCTTTGTCGGCCGACATCACCACCACGGCCGCGGCGCCGTCGGAGAGGGGGCAGGCGTTCGCTGGCGTCACCGTGCCGCCCTTCTTGAACACTGTGGGGTAGAGAGCCGCTTTCTGCACCGTCAGACCAGGATTGATGCACTCATCCTCCACGATGTCCTCGTGAGCCACCTCCTGACCAGCCACCCGCTTGATCACCCGGAAGGGAACGATCTCGTCGCGGAACTTGCCCATCCGTGTGGCCCGAAAGGCCTTCTGATGGCTCTTCACCGCATACTGATCCTGCTCTTCCTGACTGAAATCGTACATCATCGCCAGGTTCTCCGCCGTCCGCCCCATGATCTGCCCGCACACGGGGTCCGTGAGCCCCTCCCATAGCGTGTCCGTGAATTGATCATGGCGCAGCTTGAGGCCCCAGCGGGCGCCCCGCACGACGTACGGGGCCGTCGACATGCTCTCCACACCACCGCAGAGGAACACGTCGCCGTCGCCAGCCTGAATGGCCTGATAAGCCATGCTGATCGACATCGTGCCAGACACGCAGTTGCGCTGAATGGTACACCCGGGCACGTTAACGGGTATCCCGGCCATCAACGCCGCCACACGGCCAATGTTGGCCGCGTCACTCTGCTGGCTGATGCAGCCCAAGATGACATCGTCGATCACTTTGGGGTCGATGTCGGCCCGCCTGATGGCCTCGTCGAACACCTTCGCTGCCAAATCCTGAGCCGGGATCTTGCGGAACACCCCCCCATGCTTGCCGATCGCCGTGCGGCACCCGCTGACGATCACCACTTCCTTCATCCTAACCTCCTCGCGTTCGATAGATCACGACTCCCAACCAGGAGCTTACCCTCCCGGGGGCGCTGTTTTCAACCCTCTAATCACGGTGTCGATACTTGACTGATAGAGCAACTTCTCAGCCACGCCTACCATCTCCCGCCGCAGAGGATGTTCCATTAGCTGCAACACGCCGTTCAGCGAGGCCCAGAAGACGCAAGCCGCCTTCTGCGCGTCACAGCAGTCGAAAACCCCCTCACGGCATCCGCGCTCGACCACCCTCACGGCAAGGTTCAGCCCCTCCAGGCTCGCCTCCAGGATCTCCTGGTAGAGATCAGGAGGAATGGCCTCCTGAAACCGACCGCGATCCATGGCCATCAAGAAGGGGAAATACTGAGGTTCCTCATGGAAGAAGCCGAGATAGGCCTGGGCAAGGGCCGCGAGCTGCTCATCGGCGGGAAGATCCTCGGCAGCGCCGTACGCCTGATCCAGCTCGGTGATCAGGTCCTCAAGGCCCTCCAGAAGCAGATGAGCAAGGACGGCCTCCTTGCTCTCGAAGTAGAGGTAGACCGTCCCCTTGCTGACCTCGGCGCGCTTGGCAACGCTGTCCACCGTGGCATGGTGGAAACCATTCTCGAAGAATGTTCCCCGAGCTGCCTGGAGGATGGATCGCCGGCGCTCCTGTTTCTCGCGTTCGCGACGCGCCCTGGTGGTCACACTCGCACTCCTATGGCTAACCGCTGGTCAGTTACTGACTGATAGTCAGTATATCATAAGAGAAGGGCCCTGTCAACGGTTTTTCGAACGATCCTGCTTGCTGCCTCGCCACCTCTCTGTGAGAATGATAGGGCTCACAGCCACGGACCTCACCAAGTCGGAGAAGGGGGTACCGCCGGTGCGGATGATGTCAAGATCTTGAGAAAAGGCCATCGCGACAGCGTGGCGATGAGAGACCTCGATGGGGTCGCCGTACCGCAGATCGCGATATACCTCGGGCGGGCCACTGAAGTGGGGCGGATTGGGCTCGCTGTCAGAGAAGAAGGGCAGCGTACCGCGGTGGCTGTAGACCCAGGCCGGGTTCAGCGGCCCGATGCGCGCGTCGGCGGCGCCCAGCCGACGGGCCATAGCCTTGACGCGGGAGGCCATCGCCGCCGGATCGGCTTCCACCTGTTTGGACGCCACCGCGCCGTCCACCACGTCCGGCAGCGCCAGACCAGCGACAGGATCAAAGTCTGTGCATCTCCATGTAAAAGTCTTGAGCAGCCTAGAGGGTGACCAAGTCCGCAAGCGCACCGGGATCCTCCAGCGCCGCCCTCCCCTTGGTCGTCAGGTCGAGCACAACGCCGCCGTGCTGCAGCTCACGCGGCGTCAGGAAGCCAGCGTATTCCAGGTGTTCCAACATATGCTGGACAGCCGTCCTGGATCGGAAACTGAGAGCTCCGAACTCGGCCTGAGCACACGCCTCCTCGTGAAGCGATCGTCTGCCATAGCGACCTTCGTCCTCACCGCGCAGGATGCGCGTCAGTGTCTGACGCCCCCAGCTCCACGGCGCGTTTGCCACACAGCGCAGTATAGTCAGCAGCTGCGTCCGCTCATCTGGCAGGCCAGGGTCCGGCAGGGGAGCCACCGCCACACAGTTATCGCAGGCCTCGCAGCGCTCGATGGTGCGGCCACCCAGGTAGGCGTTGATGTGACCGTGGCGACAGCGTCTGGTCTTGGCGTAGGCCCCGATCTCATCCACACGCTGAATCTGGACCGTCTCGTAGCGCTCCAGCAGCGTCCCGACACGCTCGGCTGCATCCTCCGGCGAGGGCAGCAGCTCAACCAGCAGATCGCGCCCCGACGGTCGATACATCAGCCAACCCGCGTCCTCCCAGCCCAGCACCTTCCGCTCAACCTCCGCCAGGGCGATGCCTGCTTCGGGAGCCACCTCGGCCAGATCCAGCGTGAGCCACTGCTGCGGGCGCAGACAGGCGGCCCGGCGGAAGGCCTCCAGATCATCGGGCAGGGCGCCATCGCGGCAGATGGCGGACAGGTAGACGAGAGCCGCTCGAGGCACATCAGGGCCGCGCCGTAGCAGCCCCGCCTCCTCCAACAAGCTGAGCGCCACGCGCACCCGCGTGTCATCGGCCCGCAGATCGCGCTCCAGATCGGCCATCGCGACGCGCCCCGCCGATCTCCCATTCAAGCGCCGCTTCACCGCCGTGTAGACCTCACGCAGGAACTCGACCGGCATCACATTCCGGCGCATCCGGCAGGTCAGCAGGCCCTTGTCGTGGGAGGAGATCATCAGCACACAGCGAGCCGGTTGTCCATCGCGCCCCGCCCGCCCCGCCTCCTGATAGTACGCCTCCAGCGACGCCGGGGGAAAGAAGTGCACAATGAAGCGAATGTCCGCCTTGTCGATGCCCAGGCCAAAGGCTATGGTGGCCACGATCACCCGGGTGCGGCCACTCATGAAGTCGTCTTGAACCCCGTGGCGGTCGGAGATGCCCGCGTGGTAGTGCGCCGCGTTCACGTCGTGCCGGCGCAGCAGCGCGGCCAGCCTCTCGCAGCGAGCGCGGGTGTCGGCGTAGACGATGCCGCTGCCCGCCTCGGCCTGGCAGAAGGCCAGAAGGTAGCGCAGCTTGTCGTCGTTGCTGCCGGCCTCGTAGACCTCCAGCTGCAGGTTAGGCCGGGTGACGTCGCCGGCTACAACGCGAGAACTGCTCGCCGAGCTCTGAGGGCTTCGCAGCCGTTCCAGGATATCGCGTCGCACGCGCGTGGGGGCCGTCGCCGTCATCGCCAGAAGCGGTGGATCGCCCAGTGCTTCCCGGGTCCGTCCGATGATGAGATAGTCGGGCCGGAAGTCGTGGCCCCACATACTGACGCAGTGAGCCTCGTCGACGACCAGTCGCCCCACTCCCGCACAGCGCAGCGCGTGAAGGAACGGAGGCTGGCGCAGACGCTCCGGGGCGGCATAGACCAGCCGGTAGGCGCCGTCGGCAATATGATCTACGCGGCGTCGCAATTCGTCCCCGTCAAGGGTGCTGTTGATCGTGGTCGCCCGCCGCCGCACGTTTGAGGGCAGCGAATCGACCTGATCCTTCATCAGCGCGATCAAGGGAGAGATGACCAACGTGGTGTCCTTGTCAGCGGGCTCATGACCATCTCCCTCCATCAGCATAGCCGGTAGCTGGTAGCAGAGCGACTTCCCGCCGCCGGTGGGCAGGACGGTCAGCACATCCTCGCCGCGCAAGACGCACGCCATCGTCTCCAACTGTCCGGGCAGGAGGGAGTCGAAACCGAAGAACCGCTGAACGGCACCAGCGATGGTCTGCCGTTCTCCATCGGAGACGGGCACGTCATCGAAGGAGGGGAGGGGTTCCGACGGCGCAGGAGGTTCCGGACCAGGGGCTTCTGGCCTCGCGGGCGGACGCAGTTTCTCAGTTGGCGAGAAGCGCTCGCGCAGCTCGGCCAGTTCCTGAGCGTAGCGGCGTTCGAGCTCGGCCTCCATCTCGGCCACGCGCGTGGTCTCCCCGCTGGCCCGGAAGTGGTCGCGCAGCCGACGCACGTAGGTGACAGAGAGCTGGTTCGTCTCGTCGGCCAGCCGCAGCAGTCGCACCGCATAGCCGCTGGCAGTCACCCAGTCACCGCGCAACGCATAGAAGTCGGCCATCCCCAACAGGTAGGCGCGGCTATTGGGATAGAGATCGTGCAAGTGTCGGTAGGCGGTCAGTGCGGCCTCCTCGTCCCCGCGGGCCAGCTCAACCTCACCCAACAGATTCCAGGCCATCGAGCTCTCGCTTCGCTCGGTGACGATGCCCTGGGCAGTTCGTCGGGCGCTCTCTACGTCACCACACGCCAAATGGATACGCGCCAGCAGCGCGCGGGCGGGCAGCGATTCACGTCGTTGCAGACGCTCTTCCATCACGGGCAAGGCCTCGTCAGGTCGATCCTGGGCCAGAAAGGCCCTCGCCCGCAGATCGCGCAGCGACACAAGCCTCGCATTGCGAGGGATCAGCACGTCCAGACATGCATGAAGCTCCTCGAACCGCTTCCACCGGAGGAGGAAGTTGAGTAAGCAGCTCCGGTCGTGGCCCCGGAGCTCACGGACCTGGAACATGGTCAAGCCAACGTCGTCAAGTATAGAGACTGCGTCGCCCATCAAGCGCTCCCTTTCAGCTCCCGTGCAGCCTGAGGACTCTGTGCCTTTCTTCTGGCTCTTTGCCCCTACGCATAACCCTGCTCTATATCCGCCTCATAGTCGGGCACGACGTGGACCCCCACGACCAGGGGCCAGTACGCGCCCCGCCAATTGCGGCTCAATCCCACCGCCAGGTAGAGGGCCTCCGCATGGAGACGCTCGAATAGGGCCTCGTGGTCCAGCGTCAACGTGCCACCATCCTCACCCAGCCAAGAGCGCCCTAGCGCACGCCACTTGAGATCGGTCACTGAGACCCCCCGCCTACTGACCGCGCGAGGATGGTTGACGTCGCCATCCAACACGAACCCCATCCGCGCCTCGTACTTCCCCGAGTAGCTGTCGAGCGAAAAGCGTGCCCAGACCTGCTCCGGCTGCACGAGGCAGAGTGAGCGGGTGTGATGGACCAGCACGTCCTCCGGTGCCGGGTCGAGATACTTGGGGAAGAACGCCGCTCGCTGCTCACCGCCCAGGCGACGTAGGACCCGTGGCCGCTGATGGACAAAATCGACCAGCCAGTCCTCCACGTGGGGCGGATCGGGCCGCGGCTCAATCAGATTCAGTTCGACCACGTCGTAGCACCGGATCAGGTCGCCGTCAGCGTCGGTCATGTCACCAATCTGGACGGTGCAGAAGTCACGCACCGGTCGCACCCATCGCAGGCCGGTCAGCGGATCCCGTTCGCGAGTGAAGCCGGCTGTGCAGATGCCACTCAGCATCTTGGTCATCGCCAGGATAAGAACCTCGTCACGTGGCATTGGCATGTCCCTCCAACGCTCCAGCGGATGGAATACTGCTCCCCTACAAGTGTACCAGGAGCAGTCCCGGCAGCCGCTCGACCCAGTACTCCCCCACCAGTCTCCGATGGCAGCGCTCTGCCGTCGGCTCGGCGCAGAGAAGGCACGGCGTGCCATAGCGAGCCAGGATCTCGCGACCCACCTCCTCGACCGCGCGCTCCTCCAGGAGGGGTAGGAAACGGACCTCGTAGGCCGCCCAGTCGCCGTCATCGCGGTACGTATCCAGGATCTCCGGCGTAGGGGCTAGCTCAGGATGATGCTCATACGCGATGTCGAACCCCTCGCGCAACAGGAACTCCAGAGTGTCCTGCTTGGTATAGCCAAGCAGATGGGAGGTGTTGCGCAGACGAATGTCGATCACCGCCTCCACCTCAGCATCCCGGAGCTGGTTGATGAATGTCGAAAGCGGTTTCCTCTGGTAGCCGATGGTGTACACGGTCGTCATGGGCAAAACCTCCCGAGAGAGACGCGAGCGGCAATGAACCTCATGCCCGCGTCCCTTTGACCCTCTGTGTGCGTCATCCGCTCCTGGTCCCGCACGTGCTCAAAAAAGCGAGAGCTGCTCCGGCTCTCTTTCCGCTTCGACCGTCCGCCCATCCGGCTTGATGTGGAGCACGCCAACGCCGCGCTTCAGCAGCGTCTGGCTGATGAGCAGATGGCGATGACACGTCTGATAGTCCCCCTCACCGCACATAATGGCCACCCGCTCGGTGCGGGCCAGATCGAGCAGATGCTCAATGCCCATCTGATAGGCATCTGTCTCCTCCATCCGCCCATAGTCAGGTCGTCCCGCCCTGTAGAGCTTTGGATCCGACGGACGGCCGCCAAGGGCGTCGCCCATGAATCGGTAGGAGATGCCAGCCTCCTTCAGGTCGTGCTCTAGCGTCTCGCGGTTGAACTGCGGAGCCCAACGGCTGTACGGCTGGCTGCGCACGTCCACCACCGTGTCGATGTCGTGCTGGCGTAGAAGGTCGACGAGAGTCGTCGTCGTGTGATCGCTGTGACCAACGGTATATAGTGACTGTCTTCGGGACATCGTACCCTGCCGTTTCCTCTTGGGGACCTTGGAGATCGGGAGGAGTTTACCACAAATGCTGGTGTAAGCCAAATCCGCAGCGCACTTCCCCCGAGCGATGCGGCGTGGTATACTTGATGGCGGAGGTGGATAGAATGAGAAAGAATGCGATGGATTGGCTCGCCAGCTTAGGCGGCCGACTGATGACGTTGGGTAGGCCCGACAAAGTGCCGTTGGAGAAGACGCTCAACCTACACCAGAGCGATGAGATCTGGGAATGCACCGTTCGACGGGCGAGAACTTGGATCACACCGCCGGATCAGGATCCGTACCGGCCGTGGATCATCGTGACGGTCTCTCGAGACGGCAGAGTCCTCGGCACCGAGCTCACCGAGGAGGAACCCACGCCCGCCGAGGTCGTCAATGCCCTGGCGAAGGCGATGCGTCATCCTGTCCCCGGATCAGGAGGGAGGCGCCGTCCTACCGCCATCTACCTGGACAATGTGGAGTTGACCAAGGTACTGGCTCCCGAGTTGGAGGAGGTCGGCATCAAGTGTAAGTACCGGCACACGCTCCGTGAAGCGGAGCGGGCGCTGGAGGCTATGGGCGGGTTCTTGGGCGGCGAGGAGACGATCCCCGGTCTGCTAGACACACCCGGCGTCACGCCTTTCATGATCAAGGGTCTGTTCGAAGCAGCCGCCTCCTTCTATCGCGAGGCACCTTGGCGCTGGCTTGATGACAGCCATCCCATCGAGATGCGCTATCCTGCCAAGGGGCAGCCCCGCTACGCAGTCGTGATGGGCCACGGGGGAGAGGCCTACGGCCTGGCGATTTACAACTCGATGGACGTGCTGCGAGAGACCTATGCCGGAACGCCACCGGAGGAGCTGATTGGACGAGAGACGTGGATCGCGCTCCTCTTCGGCGAGGCAATCGAGACCCCCTTCGCCGATCTCGACGCCATAGAGGCCCACAACTGGCCCATCGCCGGCAAGCATGCCTACCCGTTCGTGGTCCAGGCCGGGCTTTCCGCACGCCCCATCCGCCCCGGCAAATCGGATCTCCTGCGGCTCGAAGCGGCGCTGCTGGCGCTCCCGCGCTTCGTGCGGGAGCACATGAGGGCACATGCAGGGCTCCCCCAGCCAGCCCAGGCCACACTGACGATCGAGATGGCCGACAGGGAGGATCGGATCTACCTCTCCCATCCTGTCTCCAGCTTTGAAGTGAGCCCTGAGGACGAGTGGATCTTCGTCGCAGAGGAAGTCGAGGCACACAGTCGCAACGTTGAGCTCCTGAGCATGTTCGAGCAGTGGCTGAAAGATCGAGGGCTCTCCCCCGACACGGTCCAGATGCATCTGGATAACCTCGATCTCTTCGCCCAGCGCTACCTGGTCGATGAAGGAGGCGGCCTGGGAATCCCGTGCCCCGCCGATCAGGCCGCCCTGGAGGATGTCGACGAGTTCCTGGCCGATTGGCTCCTCTACCGAGCGGATCAACCGCTCGTCCAGGCCATCAAGTCCCAAATCGCCTCGCTCAATCAGTTCTACGTCTGCCTGAAGGAAACCGGACAGATGCTGCCTGAGGACAGCGACGAGATTCTAGCGCTCCTGCGGGAGGACCGGGACTACTACCTTGAGCTGGCGCAGGAAACCGAGGGATAGACCTTCGCTATCCTGAAAAAGAGGGCGCTTACGGTGCCTGGCACTTGGCGAAGCGTGCGTCAGCTGAGCCGCCGTCGTTGCAGTGCCAGGCACCTACTGTCAATACCCCCTCGAACCTCGCAAACGTTAGCCGCGGTACCAGAAGTACCGGAATGCCAACGTCCCCGGCGAGGTGCTCGCCGGAGACGTTCACGTAAAAGATAGCTCCGCTAGCTCAGGGCCCGAAGTCGCTGCTCCAGCTTCGATCGCTCTGTCCTCAGCTCGTTCAGCTTGTCACGCTCGTGCTGGACGACGTGCTCCGGCGCCCGCGTCGCGAACTGACCCTCTAGCAGTTCCTCACTGTGGGCAATGCGATCTTGAAGCTCTGCCAGGTCGTCGGTCAGCCGCTTTCGTTCCTCCTCCAGATCAACGATCCTGGCCAGCGGCAGGTAGCACGTGACGCTGCCCGCGACGATGGTCGCCGCCTGACTCGGGGGTTCCAGCGTCTCCTCAATGACAAGCTGCTCTGGATCGAGCTTCGCCAGATCGCAGAGCTCAGCTCGCTGATCCCTTAGGACGCCGACCTTGCCGCCGGCAGCGATGATCGCGGGAATGCGCTTGCCGGGCGTCACCCGATAGTCGGCTCGCCGATTCCGGATGCCGCGGATCAAGTCCATCAGGAGGCTCATGTCCTCCTCAGCCTCACCATCCCGGAGCGCCCCATCCTCCTCCGGCCAGCGGGCCACGATCAGCGCTTCGCCCTCCTTCGTCTCGTCGGGCAGCGCTTGCCAGATCGCCTCCGTGACGTAGGGCATAAACGGATGAAGCAATCGTAGTGAGATCTCCAGCACGTGGAGCAGGATGGCCAGTGGCACGCTGTCGTCCGCGTCATCGTCGTAGAGGCGCACCTTGCTGGCCTCAATGTACCAGTCACAGTACTCGCCCCAAAGAAAATCGTTGATCTGCCGGCCAGCCTCGCCGTACTGGTGACCCTGGAAGAGCCGATCGACCTCGCCAATCAGACGATTGAGCCTGGAGAGAATCCATACATCCGCTAGCTCGAGCTCTGCGTCCGCCGGCCTCACGTCTCTCCCCAGGACGGGCACGTCGGCCTCCGGCGTGTTCATCAACACGAACCTTGCTGCCTGCCAGATCTTGTTGGTGAAGTTGCGCGCCCCCTCCAACCGCCGCGGATCGAGGTTCATGTCGATCCCCGGGGTCGAACTGGTCATCAGCGTGTACCGGAGCGCATCGGTGCCGTATGTCTCAATGATGTTCAGGGGATCATACGCCTCGATGTCCTCCATCGACTTGCTGATCTTCTGGCCGTTCTCATTCCGCACCAGGCCGTGCAGATAGACGGTGCTGTACGGCGACTGCCCCGTCATCTCGATGCCCAGCATCATCTCCCTGGCCACCCAGAAGAAGAGGATATCATACGCCGTCTCTCGCATGTCGGTAGGATAGTAGCGCTGATAGTCGCGGGCCTCCGTATCTGGCCACCCCAGCGTCGAGAAGGGCCACAACCCCGAGGAGAACCACGTATCGAGCACGTCCTCTTCCTGATGAAGATCCTCGCTGCCGCAGTGCGGACAATCGGTAGGATCCGTCATCTCCGAGGTATGCTCTCCACAGTCGGCACATGTCCAGACCGGGATGCGGTGCCCCCACCAGAGCTGCCGGCTGATGCACCAGTCACGGATGTTCCCCATCCAATGGAAGAAACGCTCTTCCTCCCGCTTCGGCACAATCACCGTCTCCCCCTCGCGGACGGCGTTCATAGCCGCGTCGGCCAGAGGCTTCGTCTTGACGAACCACTGCGTGGAGACTCGGGGCTCGATGTCGGTATGACAGCGTTCGCACGTTCCCACCGCGTGGTGATAGGGCTCGATGTCGACCAGCAGACCCTCCTTCTTGAAGTCCTCGACGATGTTGCGGCGGCATTCAAAGCGCCCCTGTCCGACGTAGGGTCCGGCGCTCTCGTTCATGTCCGCTGTGTCGGTCAACACATCGACCACCAGTAGGTCGTGCCGGATACCGATCTCGTTGTCGGTCGGGTCGTGAGCTGGCGTGATCTTGACCGCGCCGGTGCCGAACTCAGGGTCCACCGCCTCATCCGCGATAATCGGGAGGCGCCGTCCAATAGCTGGAAGCACAGCCGTTTCGCCCACCAGATGGTGCCACCGCGGATCGCCCGGAGCCGTCGCGACGGCGGTATCGCCGAGGATGGTCTCCGGTCGTGTGGTCGCCATCTCAATGAACTGGGTAGCTCCCTCGGCCCATCTGCCGCTGCCCCACGGGTGCTCCGGCCCGTCCCAGTCGTCATTGATGAACGGATAGCGAATGTGCCACAGCTTCCCCTCACGCTCGTCCGGAATCACCTCCAGATCGGAGATGGCGGACTCACAGCGAGGACACCAGTTGACCAGATAGCTGCCCTGATAGATGAACCCCTTCTTGTAGAGACGTACAAAAGCCGTGCGCACGGCGTGACTGAGATCCTCGTCCAACGTGAACCGCTCCCTCGTCCAGTCGCAGGACACGCCCAGGCGTCTGGTCTGATCCGCTATGCGATCGTGATAGACCTTCGTCCACTCCCAGGCCCGCTCCACGAACTTCTGGCGCCCCAGGTCGTGGCGTGACAGCCCTTCCTTGGCCAGCTCACGCTCGACCACGTTCTGTGTCGCGATGCCCGCGTGATCCATCCCCGGCAAGTAGAGCGTCTCCTCGCCACGCATGCGATGGTAACGCGTCATCAGGTCCTCGACGGCTGCAACCATGGCGTGGCCAAGGTGGAGCGCGCCGGTCACGTTGGGGGGCGGCATGGTGATACACCAGCGTGGCCCATCGTGCGAAGCCAAGCCCAGGTCAACTTGCTTCTCAGGGCGAAAGTACCCTTCCTCCTCCCACCATTCGTACAGACGCTCCTCGTGTTCCTCCGGATCGTACACTCTAGCAAGCTCGTCGCTCATCGCCTCATTCTCCTTCTGCTCCATGACGCCATCGTGATAAAACGATCAGACAACCAAAAACTCCCTTCGTCCAAGGACGAAAGGAGCTTCTCTCGCGGTACCACCTTGGTTTAGCAACGACGGCCTAGATCGAATCAATCGCTGCTACCCTCAATGACCCTCGGCTCACGTCGGGAACAAAGGGCCCTCGCTGTAACGGGCGAACCCGTAGAGGCTTATCCGGCTCTGCCGGATCGGCCCCTCAACTCCCAGGCGACCTTCAGCGGCTAGACGATGAACCGTCGTCCATCCCGGCTATGGTCTTCGACCCACTCTGCCGTGCTGCGAGGGCTTGCAGTCGGTGACCCTCTTCCCTTTCCATCTGCATAGTGGCAACAGATGGCTCGCCAGCCCGCGCCGCCTACTCCTCCTGATCGTGGTCTTTCCACTCTTAAGCTGTTCGCGGATTATACCATCATTCGCACATCAGTCAATCCGACAGTTCGGGAGCGTTACACACTGGGGACAAGCTCCTGGAAGGCAGAACTGGGCCACTGA
>CAZNRX010000033.1:0-43282 GCA_964575455.1 uncultured Anaerolineales bacterium
GGGGGGCAGGGGGGAACGGGAGGTCATCGATTCCTCTTCTTCAGGATCCAGGGCTTTGGGTTGCGAATCATGTTGACCAGTTTGCCGATGACGTGGTCGTAGGTCTGGTGTAGTTTCTTCCCTGCACGATCGGGGAGATACCCACAGCTCACAGCGAAGCGGATCCAGGTCTGCGTCTCGGCCGCCTCCGACTCAGCGTCATTCAGCTTGCTCACAAACGCCGCCTCATAGCGCCGCTTCCTCCAGGCCTCAGCCAGGTTGGCACAGACCGAGCGCGACGAGCGCCGCATCTGATCGGTCAACGAGTACGTCTCCTCCCGAGGAAACCCCTTCGACGCCTCGAAGATCCGCATCGCCCCCTCGAACGCCAACCGATACACCTCTAACTCCTCATGACTCCGTATCACTCCCGCCTCCCCCGCCGCCTCCCCCGCCAGGTGCATCGCACGGGCAACGTGCAACGCACCCTAGCTCCCCTGCAGCTGGGCTACCAACTCCTCCAGCTGGGCCCTCTGCTCCTCCGGGGCTGCCTGAAGGGCCTGTTGGGCGTGCGAGAGAGCCTCCTCCGCATGGCCAGCCTGGCTGTGGACGATGGCGAGCATGCGGTGGGTATCCCAGATGTCGTCAGCCTGGGGCGCCAGCTCCAGCGCACGTTCGAACGCCGCAATCGACTGCTCATAGCGCCCTGACTGGGCATACATGGAGCCCAGGAGACGCCAGGCCTGGACGTGGTTGGGCCGCAGCTCAACTGCCTCCTCATAGGCCTCAACCGCTTTCTCCAAATCGTTCTGCTGCCGCTCGATGTCGCCCACGCGCAGCCAGACGTCGACCTGCTTCGGATCGATCTCCAACGAAGTCTGATAGGCCTCCAGGGCGTCGGTGATCATGTCCTGGTTGGCGTAGAGGTCGGCCTGAATGGTCCAGGTCTGGGCGAAGCCGGGGTCCATCTCCCGGGAGTACCCGATCTTCTCCTGCGCCTTCTCGAACTGGCCGGTGGAGAGGTAGAGCATGCCCCACTCGTTCCACAGGATGGCGTTCTGCGGGCTGAGGGTGGTGGCGATCTCGTAGTTCTCCGAGCTGCGGCGGATCATATCCTGCCGCGTCTCGGCGTCGGGGGCCAGCTCGGCCCAGGTACGGTACATGCGGGCCAGGTTGGCGCTGTGATCGGTGTTGAGGGGGTTGATGTCCCGCGCCTCCTGCAACGTCTCCTCGGTCTCCTGCAGGATGGTGCGCCGCTGCGCGGGGTCCTGCAGCGTCTTGGCGTACTCCAGGTAGGCCCGGCCCAGGTAGAGATAGTAGAAGTCCTCCCGCGGGGCGAGCTCGATGGCTTTCTTGTAGTGCCGGATGGCCACCGGCCACTGATCCTGCCGCTCGTAGGGGTTGGCCTGCTTGTAGATGATGTCGGCCTGGATGGGATGCAGGTTGGTCACCACGGACGCCGCGCCGGCCAACAGCAGGAGCACGATCAGGGCGATGACGCTCAGCTGCCCGACGGGCTTCAGCCTGCGGCGCTCTCCGATGAGGAGCACCGCCCCACCCGCGACCAGGGCGAAGACGATGAACCAGTAGTAGAGGGTCACGGTGCCCGCCACGCGGCCGGCCACCTCCAGGACCCCCTCGATGGTCTGGGGGCGGGCGCTGACCACCGCCGCGTGACGACCGGCGATCACGAGGGCGAAGCCGAAGCCGACAGTGAGGGAGACGAGCATGTAGAGAGACGCCGCCAGCAGCCAGTCGCCCTCCTGCTCCTCGAAGGCGCCCCGCTTGGCCATCTGGGCGATGAAGAGCACGGTGCTCATCACCCAGGTGAAGGCGAAGATCATCAGGGCGCCGTAGGAGGTGCGGGCTCCCTGCGCGGGCAGAACGGTCAGGCTGTGCCAGACGATCTGGGTGGCTTGGGTGAGGCGCTCGGCGTTGGTGACGAAGTCGAAGGACAGGGTGCCGATGATGAAGCCGCCGACGATGGCGGTCACCAGGGTGGGCCTCAGCCAGGCGGGCAGCGTCCTCTCATCCTTTCTCCGCCTGCCCCTGTGGTGGACCCTCTCGTCCTCCTCCTCCCGATCCTGAATCAGGTTGAGCCCGATGACCACCAGCAGGCCCGCGTAGCAGAAGAACGTGGTGCGGGTGGCGGCGATGGCGATGCCGAAGTTGATCTCGATGAAGTACGCCACGACGGCGGACAGGAGGCCCATCAGCAGCACGAAGCGGGGGTGGAGCTCGACGTCCTCCGTGCTCTGCCACTCCGAGAAGCCCCAGGCCACGAGGTAGAGGAAGATGCCCCCCACCATGCCGACTGGGATGGCCAGGCCAAGGAAGTGGGGGCCGATGGTGGGTATGACGATGGCGGAGGCGACGACGGCCCCTCCGGCCACCAGGGCGAAGAAGAGCTTTCGCCGCCAGTCGTCGGGCAGGAAGCCGAGCCAACGGAGGCCGTGGGTGAAGATGGCGCCGAAGAGCCAGATGTAGGCCACGAAGCCGAGGAGGCCCTTGGTCACCCAGGCGTCCATGGTCTCGTTGTGCGACCGGTCGGGCGAGGCCGTGCGGGACTCATAGTGCCCCAGCAGCGGCGGGTAGTAGGAGTTGTAGGCCACGTACATCGACTCTGGCCCGTGGCCCACCAGTGGCCGCAGGGCGTCGAAGGGATCGGTGTGGCCCTGGGGATGGGTCTCCGTCGGCGGATACCAGATCTCGCCGCGCGGCAGGATCAGATCGAGGGAGCCCTGCCAGATCAGGTTGCGAACCATGCCAGTGCCGCTCTCGTACTGGAGCACGCGGGCGATGCGATTGACGGGTGTATCGAGCGCCCACTCGTGCAGGGGGCCGCCCGGGTTGATGAGGAAGAAGAAGACGACGACGACCAGCACCGTGGCCAGCGCGCCGATCCAGATGCCACGCCACCAGCGGCGGCTCAGCACGCGCCGCAGAGCCAGGAAGCCCAGCACGATCCAGATCCCCAGGCCGGCCAGGAGCCCCATCAGCGGACCGCGGCTCTGGGTGTACCAGATGGCGATCAGCTGGACCAGGAAGGTGAAGATGTAGACGGCGGCGCGCAGCATGTCGGCGGCCCCCGTCTCCTCATCGGTGAGGATGGAGCGGAAGGCATCGACCACACGGGAGAGCGTGGGGGGCGCCGCCATGATCATGTAGGCGGCGACGAAGATGGCGTTCCCCATGTTGGAGGCGACGCGCCGGGTCACGTCCCCGCCCCAGGGCAACGGATCCAGCTTGTTGCGCTGGACGAGGCCGTAGAGGGCGATGGGCAGGCTGTTGAGGATGATGACCGTGAGCAGCCGCTCCACCTGGGCGCGCGTGCGCAGGCCCTGGAGGATGACGAGGAAGAGGACGATGTAGGCCAGGGTGGTGTAGGTGCCCTGCAGCCGCTGGTAGGAGCCAAAGAAGCTGACCCAGGGGTTGACGGAGAGGACGGTGCTGACCAGGTAGACGGCGACGGTGAACAGGGTGGGCGTGACCAAGGGCGTCTGCCAGGAGAAGCCGATGTCGCGCCGGCCGTTGGCGCGCTCCTCGATGATCTTGACCAGCCAGACGGCACCCATCACCAGCGCCAGGGTGCGCAGCGTGGTTAGCTTGTCCGGCTCGAAGACGCGGCTGGAGTAGACGTTGAAGAAGAGCGGCGTGATGATCACGGCCAGCAGCCACCCCATCTCCAGCACCTTGTCGCAGAACTCGCTCAGTTTGGTCTTGTGCATCCGTAACCTCTCTTCAACTCTGTCGATTGCTACGCTCTAGACAAATCGTCGGCTATGGAAAGCCGACCTACATTCTTCGTCGGCTATGGAAAGCCGACCTACATTATCCGTCGGCTATGGAACGCCGACCTACACTCCGTCGGCTGTGGAACGCCGACCTACATTATCCGTCGGCTGTGGAACGCCGACCTACATTCTCCGTCGGCTATGGAACGCCGACCTACATTCTCCGTCGGCTATGGAAAGCCGACCCACATTCTCAGCCGACCTACATTCTCAGTCCCTGCGCCGGAACCAGGCCAGGGTGCGGCGGAGGCCCTCCTCGAGGGGCGTCTGGGCCTCGAAGCCCAGCAGATCACGCGCCCGCGTCACATCGGGCACGCGGCTGCGGACCCCCTCGACGTGCTCGCCTTGGCCCGACACGGGGGAGACGTGCTCCATTCCCGCGTCGGAGCCCGTCAGCTCCAGGATCCGCTCCGCCAGCTCATGGATGCTCGTCTCGCGGCTGGAGCCGACGTTGAACACGTGCCCGGCCGCCTCGCGCACCGTGGCCGCCCGTATGGTTGCCTCGACAGCGTCGCCCACGTAGGTGAAACAGCAGGTCCGCTCGCCGTCACCGTACACGGTCAGCGGCTCGCCGCGCAGGGCCTGGGCGAAGAACCCGGCGACCACGCCGCCGTAGCCCTGGGGATCGACCCGCGGGCCGTAGGCATCGAAGTAGCGCACCACGCTGACGGGCAACCCCTTCTGGGCATAGGCGAGCGCAAAGCCCTCGTCGATGGCTTTGGCATCGGCATAAGACCAGCGATGGTCCGTGGTGGGGCCGAGCAGGCGGTCGCCGTGCTCTCGCAGAGGCACCTCGGCCGACATGCCGTAGATCTCGGAGCTGGAGGCGACGATAGTCGTGGCCCAGTGCTTGAAGGCCAACTCGAGCACGTTCTCGGTGCCCCGCACGTTGGTGATGATGGCGTGGAGGGGATCCTGGGCGACGTGCTTGAGACCCACCACCGCCGCCAGGTGGTAGATCACGTCCACCTGGCGGACGAGCCGCTCCAGGGTGCGGGTGTCGAGGATGGAGCCATTGACGAAGTGGAAGCTGTTGCTCTCTAGGTGATGGTCGATGTGGGAGACTTTACCGGCGGAGAGGTTATCAAGAACGGTGACCTCGTGCTCCCGCTCCACCAAGGCATCGACCAAGTTGGAGCCCATGAAGCCAGCGCCACCGGTGACGAGAATTCTCATACGTTAACTTCCAGATGTGATGGTCTTGGGCACTGATCCAGCGGCCTTGGGCCAGGCATACGCGCTTCATCCTGGCCTGGCGACGCGACATATGATACCCAAGCCAGGGCAAAAGTCAAGCAACGATTTCGGCGCGGAGGTGACCGGCACTTGAAACACGGACCTCCTCGAGACGCTGCTCCGCATCGACGACAGCGGCCTGCCCGCCGCCACAGGCCCACCCAAGTGCCGGTCACCTGAGACCAGAAAACCCCGGCCGAGGCCGGGGTTTGTGCGCCGTCTCGTCGTCCGCGCTACGCGGCGGAGGCCTGGCGGGCCTCGCTCCGCGTGCGCAGCCATTTCACCAACACCACGATGCCCCCCACCAGGGAGGCGACGGAGACGAGCCCACCGGCCACGGCGGCGCTGATGACGGCGATGCGCCGGCGCTTCTCCCGCTTCACCATGCGGCGCTCCGCTTCCCGCACCAGCTCCTCCCCCAGGCTCCGCACGAAGGACGGCGACGGACGCAGCGGCCTCATGCGCGCGTCCAGGCAGTCGGATAGGTGGATAAGAGACGTCAGCTCAGCTCGCTCCTCATCGCTCAAGCTGGCTTCGGACGCAGAGACATCGCGCCCCTCGAGGTGGGCCGCCAACGCCTCCGCCATGGTCCAAGGCTCAGCCTTGGTCTCAGCTCCGGTCGTGGCCGCTCTCTCTGACTTCATCTCTACATCCTCCGCCACCTATGTCAGCTCCTGCCATTCATCCGCCAGATCCTCGCGCAGCGCCACCAACGCGCGGTGGTAGAGCGACTTGATGGCGCCCTCCGTGCGCTCCATCACCTCTCCGATCTCGGCGTTCGTCATGCCCTCGACGTGCTTGAGGACGATCAGCTGCTGCCGATCCGGCGCGAGCTGACGCACCGCCTGGAGCAGCACGTCCTCCTGATCAATCTTCTCCGTCTTGGTCGCCGGCCCCTTCCGCTTGGGCGCCCTGAGCACCAGATCGTCGAGGGCGATCATCTTCCACCGACTGTGATCGCGGTGCCAGTTGGCCACCAGGTTGTGGGCGATGCGATAGAGCCAGGCCGAAAACGGGGCGCCACGATCCTCGTAGCCCTGGAAGTGATCCAGCGCCCGGTAGAAGGTCCGTGCGGTCAGGTCCTCCGCATCTTGGTCGTTCCCCACACGGTAGCAGATGTAGTTGTAGATCTTGCCCACGTACCGCTCGTACAAGGCGCCGAACGCCTCCGGCTCCTCCTTGGCACGGGCGATGAGGATGGCATCGCTCTCTTCACACATTCGCGTCGGTCTTCGTCGGTCCTGGAAGAGGCGCGACGGGCCCTCATTCATGAGAACACCGTCACCCCTCTGCGGTTACGGCCTTCGCCACGCAAAAGCCTGTGAAGGCTTGGATCGGATTGAAGCAGGGTGAGTATACCAAAGGGATGGCGTTGGGTCAACCGGGCGGTTGCCTCCCCAGTGAACCCGCTGTACAATAGCTGAGAGGCAACTGTTCACCTCCCGCTCCTAGCGGATCCGCGATAGTGGGCGGAACATCGCTGGATTGCGAATCCAGCTGGAGCATGGGGGAAACAAGGTGAACGGTTGCGCTGGGAGGAAGGCGCTAAAGTAAGGGAGACCGTATGCCAGAGGCCACGTACCATTTTCCGGACGATTTCCGCTGGGGCGTCGCCACGGCCGCGCACCAGGTGGAGGGGAACAACACCAACAACGACTGGTGGACGTGGGAACAGCAGCTGGGGCACGTCGCGCAGGAGGATACGTCGGGCCTGGCGTGCAACTGGTGGGAGGACGCCGAGGCGGACTTCGATCGGGCCGCTTCGCTGGGGACAAACGCGCTGCGCCTCTCGGTCGAGTGGTCCCGCGTGGAGCCGGAACCGGGGTCGTTCGACGAGCGCGCGCTAGCGCGCTACGTCGAGATGGTGGAGGGCCTGCGAGCACGGGGGATCGAACCGATGGTCACGCTGCACCACTTCACCAACCCGCGCTGGCTGGCGGACGAAGGGGGATGGGAAGAGGCCGAGACCGTGGAACGCTTCGCCCGGTTTGTGAAGCGGGTGGTCGAGGCGCTCGGCCCGGCCTGTGACCTGTGGTGCACCATCAACGAGCCAAACGTCTATGCCTACCAGGGCTACCTGGCCGGCGTCTGGCCGCCGGGGCAGTCGGACCTAGGGACGGCGATGCGCGTCATGCGCCACCTGCTGCTGGGGCACGCCGCTGCCTACCGCGCGATCCACGAGATCCAGCCGGAGGCCCGGGTCGGCCTGGCACACAGCATGCAGGTCTTCGACCCGGCCAAGCCGCGCTCACCCCTGGATCGTCTCGTCACCTGGGCCATCGACAGGACCTACAACCGGGCCATACTCTCGACGCTGCAGCGCGGGCTGTGGGCGCTTCCGCTGGGCTTCGGCCTGGCGCTGAAGCTGCGCGACACCCTTGACTGGATAGGCCTCAATTACTATACGCGAGAGCTGGTGACCTTCGACCGCACGCGCTCCGACGCGTTCTTCAGCCGGCGCTTCCACGCCGACGACGCCGAGATGCTCGACGGCGGCTACGGGGAGCTCTATCCCCAGGGCATCATGCGCTGCCTGGAGCGGCTGGCGCGCCTCGACCTCCCGATCTACATCACCGAGAACGGCATCCCGGACGCCGACGACGACCAACGCCCGCGCCACATCCTGACGCACCTGCACCAGGTGTGGCAGGCGGTCCAGCGCTGCTATCCGGTGATGGGGTACTATCATTGGACGCTGGTGGACAACTTCGAGTGGGCCGAGGGGTGGACGCTCCGCTTCGGCCTGATCGCGCTCGATCCGCAGACGCAGGTCCGCACGCCGCGGCGGAGCGCCGAGCTCTACGGGAACCTGATCCGGGCCAACGCCATCACCCCAAAGCTGATCGACACGTACGCGCCGGAACTGCGGCCCGAGCTGCTGCCGGGTGGGGACGAGTGATGGACTTCGACAACATGGGTGGGGAAGGACCTTCCTTGGCTCGACGATGGCGGTGGTGACGACGGCCACTATGGACCAGCGATGAACGGCGAGAGGGAACAGACGTACTGCCCACGCTGTGGCGCCGAGATGGCGACCGGGGAGGTCGGGGGTCGCCCGCGAGAGGTCTGTCCGAGCTGTGGCTTCGTCCTCTACCAGAACCCGGTTCCCGGCGTGGGCGTGCTGGTGGAGATGCCGCCCACGACAGGGTCGGACAACGGCCCCTCAGCAAGCTCCGTCCAGGGCTCGGGACAGGGCATCGTCTTGGTCCGACGCGGTGAGCCGCCCTTCAAGGGGTATTGGGCGCTGCCCGCCGGCTACATCGAGGCCGACGAGAGCGTCGAAGAGGCAGCGATCCGCGAGTGCCACGAGGAGACCGGGCTGGAGGTGGAGCTGCTGGAGCTGTTCGGCGTCTACTCCTTCCCGGAGGGGCCGGTTCAGAGCGGCATCATCATCTTCTTCCGCGCGCGACCTGTGGGCGGGACGCTGCAGGCCGGCGACGATGCCCAGGAGGTGGGCGTCTTTCGCCCGGACGATCTGCCCGAGTATGTCGCCTTCCGCACCCACCGGGAGGTACTGGAGCGCTGGGTGCGCAGCCGCTCCCCCGAGTTCCGCACGCAGGTGCCGGGGACGGTGATCCGCGAAGCGCGGCCGGAGGATGAGGAGCGGGTGCTGGAGCTCCTGCCGTTGATCCCGGCAAACGAGGCCATGACGTCGACGGAGAGAGAGGCCGCCGCACAGCGCTTCCGAGAGAGTCTGGCTATCGACGTGCTGGTGGCGGAGGTGGATGGCCAAGTGGTGGGGTTCCTCGTTCTGGCGTTCGTGCCCGCGCTCTCCGGGCTGCGAGCCCTGATCGACGATCAGGCGGTCGACCCGGACTACCGGCGGCAGGGGTTGGGCGCTGCGCTGGTGGAAGCGGCCATCCAGCGGGCCAGCCGACGCGGGGCGACGCACCTTCTGGTCGACACGTCGCGGGGCGACCCCGCGGCCCAGGACTTCTACGAGGCGTGCGGCTTTGAGGCCAAGGGGATCGCGCCCCTGCGCATTCGGTAGGCTCCAGGCATCGGCGCCGGCCAGACATCTCGCGACCCTACATGAAATAAGGGCGACCTCCCAATGGAAGGCCGCCCCAAGGTGGCGGAGAGGGTGGGATTCGAACCCACGGAGCCCAAAGGCTCACGCGCTCTCCAGGCGCGCGCAGTCGGCCGGACTATGCAACCTCTCCACGTCTGCTGTCATCGGACATTATAGCACCCAGCAGCGGGGCTGGCAAGCGGGTAGCCAAATTTCGCGAAGGTTGCGCCAGGATTCCTCTGTGAGACCAGCCCATGATACATAGCCGTTAAGGAATGGCATCCAGCAGCCGAACCTCGCAAGGGTGACAAGACGAGACGCAGGCTGGGAGTACACCTAACTGGCAAGACAGAGCCGTGTGTGATACAATCGTTTGGAAAGTATGAGAGTTCTCGTCGCCACGCAAAACTCCGGCAAGAAACGCGAGTATCAGGAGCTTCTCGCCCCACTGAGGGCCGAGATTCGCTTTCCGGACGACCTCGATCTCTATCTCGACGTTCGGGAGGACGGAACGACGTACGCGCAGAACGCACGCAAGAAGGCGGAACGGTACGCCAGAGCCTCCGGACTGCTCACGGTGGCCGATGACTCCGGGCTGGAGGTGGACGCGCTCGACGGCGCTCCCGGCATTCACTCCGCCCGCTACGCCGATGGAAGCGACGCTGACCGGGTGGAGGCGCTGCTGGAGGACCTGCGCGGCGTGCCGTGGGAGGAGCGCACGGCTCGCTTCCGCTGCGTGCTGGTCATCGTGACGCGGGCCGACGAGATCTACGACGTCGAGGGGGTCTGCGAAGGGGTGATAGCCCGTCAGCCGAGGGGAGAGGAGGGATTCGGCTACGATCCCATCTTCTACCTCCCCGAGCACGCGTCTACCATGGCCCAGCTGTCGCGCGCCGACAAGAACCGCATCAGCCACCGCGCCCGTGCCGTGCAGAAGGCGCTGCCCTTGCTCAAGCGGATCCTGCAGAATGATGAGGAGCGAGGGTGACCGGCAATTTGCACCCCTTGGAATCTGTGCTATAATGGTGGCCTGAGGGTAGCGACGAAGGTTGCATAGCCTCGGATCAAAATCTATGGATAAACCACTGCCGGGACCTGCCGACAGGGAGCGCCATCAGACCGCCACGTCTTCACGTCACCAATCCCTTTTCTCACGCTTGGCTGCGTGGTGCACAGCAATGGCCTGGCGCTCCTGCGTGGATTGGCGCGACAAGCGCCCCCTTCTGACTCGCGCTACCGCTCACTTGACCGTCGTATCCCTGGCCTTGATGGCCGTCGTCCTCAGCGGCGTGTCCCTACCGACACCCAAGATCGCCGCTGGAGGCTCCCCCGAAGAGAACGTCGCTTTTTCGTCCCGTGTGAGCACCGCCTCTGAAGCAGCTACGCCCCCCCCCAGCCCCACCGCCGTGACAAAGACCGCATCAGGAGGGAGCGGGGGCGACACGATCACGCGCCAGGCCGTGCCGCACACGACCTTCCCGGACCGACCGCGCGCTCAGGTGATCACCCACACGGTTGAACAGGACGAGACCCTCTGGACTATCGCCTCACAATACGATCTGGCGCCAGAGACCATCGCCTGGAGCAACCGTGAGATCATTCAAGACGCCCCCTGGCTGATCCAACCAGGCCTCCAGCTCTTCATCCTCCCCGTGGACGGCATCTATCACACGGTGCGCAAGGGAGAGACGCCAAGGGAGATCGCGGATGAACACGGGGTGGATCCATCGGTGCTGTACAACGAATGGAACGACCTGGAAGAGGGAGAGCTGCTTGAAGAGGGGCAGCTTCTGGTGGTGCCGGGCGGTCAGGGCGAGGAGGTCACCTGGGAACCGCCAGAGCCCGAGCCCACGCAGCCTCAGTACAACTACCAGTACAGCGCCAGTACGGCCGCGGCCCCGAACCCCAACAACTGGTTCATCCTCCCGACCGGAAGCACCCTTGTCTCGGGCTGGTACTTCCACGACCCGGGCAACCCTATGCACATCGGCCTGGACTACAAGTGTGATCTGGGAGACCCGCTCTACGCCGCCGACAGCGGTGTGGTGACGGTCGCCGGCTGGAACGGTGGCTACGGCATCATGGTCGAGATCAACCACGGGAACGGCTTCAGGACGCGCTATGGACACTTCAATCAGCTGATCGTGGGGGCAGGGCAGGCAGTCCACCAGGGTGATATTGTCGGCTACTGCGGAAGCACCGGGTGGTCCACGGGTCCGCACCTCCACTTCGAGATCCGCAAGAACGGCGTGCCGCAGGATCCTATGGCTTATCAGCCGTAGCGAAGACCTCCCAATGTCTCCCCTGAAGAGGGGTACTCAGTCACCGCCTAGCTCACCAGAGCAGCAGATCCCCCGCTCCCGGTTGGAGGAGGGGATCACGCACGCCCTGGCCCGGCTGGCAGCCTTCGTCTATCGCCTCTCCGGTGACTGGCGCGACTGGCGCCCACTGCTAACTCGGGCAAGCGCGCACGTGGCCGTTTTGACCGTCGCCCTACTGGGTACCCTCCTGAGCACCATCGAGTGGCCAGCACAGACGGCCTCCAAGCTGTCCGCCTCTGCGGCCCTGCCGGCGACGAGAAAAGAGAAGCAGGCGCCACAGGAACAGCCGCTGACGCACGTCAACACGCTGGTCGCCGATCGATCCCTGGTGACCAGTCGAAACGTCGACGCCGTCTGGCGTCAGGCGAACCCTCACACGATCGTGCCCGAGCGTCCCCGCCTGGAGACCATCACCTACACCGTCGAAGCCGGGGACACGATTCAGTTGATCGCCGCTCAGTTTGGCCTGGAACCGACCACGATCATGTGGGCCAACCCGGCGGTCGAGGACACGCCAGACCTGCTGCGAATCGGACAGGAGATCGTCATTCTCCCCATCAACGGCGTCTACCACCAGGTGGAAGAGGGGGACACGCTGGTGTCGATCGCCGAGGCGTACGAGGTCACGCCCGCGGCGATCCTCAACTGCAAGTACAACGACCTGAAACGGTCAGGACAGGACATCGAGCCAGGCACCTACCTGATCGTCCCTGAGGGCGAGAAGCCGTATGAGCCGAAGAAGGTCACCGCCTACGCAGGCTCAGTGCCAGAGGGGGCGAGAGGGACAGGGCGCTTCCAATGGCCGGTGCTGGGGTCGATAACGCAAGGGTACTGGTACGGTCACCGCGCCATCGACATAGGCGCCCCCACCGGAAGCGCCGTGCTGGCGACCGACGGGGGGTTCATCAGTTTCGCAGGCTGGACGGACGTGGGATACGGCTACCTGATCGTCGTCGACCACGCCAACGGGTTCGCCACCTACTACGCCCACCTGAGCAACATCTACGTCGCCGAGGGGCAGGCGGTGGAGCGTGGCCAGGTCATCGGCGCCGTGGGCAACACCGGGAACTCCACCGGGCCACACCTCCATTTCGAGGTCCGCCGGTACAACGTTCAGCAGAATCCGAGGGCGTACCTGCCGTAGAAGCTACTTGGCGTACTGCTCGGCCCGCACCTCCCTAATCACGGTGACCTTGATCTGGCCGGGGTACTCCATGCTCCCCTCCAGCCTGCTCGCGATGTCCTTCGAAAGCCTGATCGCCGCCAGATCGTCGATCCTCTCCGGCTTGACCATGACCCGGATCTCGCGACCGGCCTGCAGGGCATAGGCGTCCTTGACGCCCCCGAAGGACTTGGCGATCTCCTCCATGGTGCGCACGCGCTTGAGGTAGAACTCCAGGCTCTCGCGTCGCGCCCCCGGCCTGGCACCGGATATCGCGTCGGCAGCCTCGACGATCACGGCCTCGACGGAGTTCTGCTTCACCTCATTGTGGTGAGCCTCCACGCAGTGCACGACCTCGTCCCGAATGCCGTGCCGGCGACAGATCTCCGCCCCGATCTGGACGTGTGTGCCCTCATTCTCGAAGTCGACGGCCTTCCCGATGTCGTGCAACAGGCCACCGGCGCGAGCGATGCTCGCATCCGCGCCTAATTCCTCCGCGATCATCCCCGCCAGCTTGGAGGTCTCGATGGCGTGGGCATACTGGTTCTGACCGTAGCTGGTGCGGAACTTGAGGCGCCCGAGAAGGTCTATGATCTTCGAAGGGAGCCGATGGACGCCAGCCTCGTAGGCGGCCTGTTTGCCCTCCTCCCGAATGAACGTATCAAGCTCCTGCTTGCTCTCCTTGATGAAGCGCTCGATGTTGGTGGGATGAATGCGCCCATCCAGCACCAGGCGCTCCATAGCGCGCCGAGCGACCTCGCGGCGGACCGGATCGAAGCAGGAGATGGTGACCGCCTCGGGCGTGTCGTCGACCACGACGTCGACGCCGGCAGCCTTCTCGAAGGCACGGATGTTGCGCCCTCCGCGGCCAATGATGCGGCCCTTCATATCATCCGACGGAAGGGAGACTGTGGAGACGGTCACCTCGGCCACGTGCTCGCTGGAGATGCGCTGGATCGCGGTGGTGATGACCTTGCGAGCGCGCTTCTCGGCCTCCTCGTGTGCCTCAGCCTCCACCTCGTGGATCACGCGCGCCATGTCCTGCCGCGCTTCCTGTTCGGCGACGGCCAGGACCTCCTCCCTGGCCTCCTCGCGCGTGAGCCCAGCCACGCGGTGCAGTTCCTGTTCCTGCTCCTCAACCAGCTCATCCACACGATTGCGCTGCTTGTCCAAAGCGCTCTGGCGCTTATTGAGGGACTGCTCTCGGCGCTCAAGGCGCTCCTGGCGGCCATCCAGCTTCTCCCGCCAGCTCTGCAGACGCTCCTCCGCCCGGCGGACGCCCTCGCGCCGCCGCTCCAACTCCCGCTCAGCCTCCTCGCGCTTCCTGAGCGTCTCGTCCTTGGCCCCAAGCACGATCTCGTGGGCTTCCTTCTTGGCCTCCTCCAAGCGCTGCTCGGCCTCATCCTCCAGCTCCTTCAATCCCGCTTGAACGACGTAAGCCCGAATCAGGAATCCCAGGCCAAAGCCGACGGCCAGGGCCAGGATGCCTGCTATTAGCATAAGTATCCATTCAGTCATTCTCTTTCCTCGCTCTCCATAGTGCCCTCGTCACGCCTTTCCTCAAGTTTCTCCTCAACCAACGGCTTGATCAGGCCATAGGAGAAGCCCCTGCGCGCCATGTACGCCTTCAGCTTTCGGCGGAAATCAGGCGGGGCCTCTCGAGACAGCCGACGTGCGCCAGCATTCACCGCTTTGCGAGCCGCCGCCTGCACATCGAAGGCGGCCAATGCATCGTCGATGACGTCGTGTGCAACGCCCTTTCGCCGCAGCTCGTAGCGCAACCCCCGAAGCCCACGAGGATTGAAGCGTGCCCTGTTGTCCACCCAGTATCGCGCAAACTCCCGATCATCCAGCAGATCGGCACGCGTCAAGCGTCCGATGACCACATCAATGACCCGATCCTCCACGTCTTTCCGACGCAGATTGCGACGCACTTCGGCCTTACTGCGAGGACGGTACGAAAGGTAATTGAGCGCGCGCTCATACGCACGCTCAACGTCATCCTTCATCTGGAGCTCGGTGATCTCATCAACGCTCAACGTCTGGCCCACACGGAGATGGACCGCCTCGACGGCGGTCAGCCCGAAGGCGAAGGCGCCATCAAGGTAGACGTTGACGCGGTCCTTGTTATGCTTCTGAAACTTCAACGCCGTAATCTCTCTCGTCATCGTGGTACAAAAAAGCAAAGCCGTGGCTGACAAGCCACGGCCAATGACGTGCAGTCATCGCTATTGATCTCGCACCCAGCTAGGGGCTCCTCCCGCTGAGATCAGGAGGAAAGCGTGCTTTTTCGGTCTGCAGCCAGCTTGGTGGACGGTCTCAACGTCACCGACTACAATCTAAGCGGCTTCTTTGCGCTCTAGAACCCAACTCCTGTCTCGAAGAAACGTTCCACATCCACCACGCTGTTTCTATCAGTCAGCCGCTCTCAGTATCAACGATCAAAAGCATTCTGGCAACGATCCGCCCTATGGCCCTTCACGCCCAGAGAGGATTACCCCAAAACGGACGCTTGCCATAAGGCAATGGCATCTAGCGAGATCAATCCGTGGCTGTTCCTATAGGCCAGAGACAAACCTATCGATCTACCTTATTCCGCCTCGTCTTCCTCTTCAGCATCTGATTCGTCGTCTGATGGCAGGGCGGAAGCGTCCATGGTCCCCTCTTCCACCATCTTCTTTCGGACAGCGAGCTCGATCTCGCCAGCGACATCGGGGTTGTCGTGCAGGAACTCCTTGGTGTTCTCACGTCCCTGTGCCAGGTAGTCATCGCTGTCGTAATAGTAGTACGAACCGCGCTTCTCCATCACACCCAGATCGATCGCCACGTCCAACAGATCGCCTTCCCTGCTGATTCCCTCAGAATACATCAGGTCGAACTCCGCCACCCTGAAGGGCGGCGCCACCTTGTTCTTCGTCACCCGCACGCGGGTGCGGGTCCCGATCAACTCCCCCCGATCCTTGATCGAGGTGATGCGCCGAATGTCCAACCTCACCGACGCGTAGAACTTCAAGGCCCGACCGCCGGACGTCGTCTCCGGGTTGCCGAACATCACGCCGATCTTCTCTCGAAGCTGGTTGGTGAAGATCAAAGCCGCGTTCGACTGCTTGATCGCGCCGCTCAGCTTGCGCAGGGCCTGGCTCATCAAGCGGGCCTGGAGCCCTGGATGGGAATCCCCCATCTCACCCTCGATCTCGGCGCGGGGCACCAGGGCGGCGACGGAGTCAATGACGACCACGTCGACCGCGCCTGAACGAATCAGCGTCTCGGCGATCTCCAGGGCCTGCTCGCCCGTATCGGGCTGCGAGATGAGGAGATCATCGACGTTCACGCCAAGATCCCGTGCGTAGGCCGGATCGAGAGCGTGCTCCATGTCGACGTAGGCAGTGGTGCCGCCGCGCTTCTGCGCCTCGGCCACAATGTGCTGGGCAAGGGTCGTCTTGCCCGCGCCGTCGGGCCCGTAGATCTCGGTGACGCGCCCACGAGGAACGCCCCCGACGCCAAGCGCGCGGTCGAGCGCCAACGAGCCGGTAGGAATAACCTCGACGTCAAGGTGAGAGACCTCACCCATGCGCATGACGGTGCCCTCCCCAAAACGTTTCTTCAAGTTGTCCAATGCTCTGTCCAGTGCTTGTTCTCGACCTTCATTAGCCATGTTATCATCCATCATTCGCTAGGGCGCGGGTCGGGTCTGCCCCAGTGCCCCACGCCGGTTGTTGGTAGACTTAGTTCAAGTGTACATCAAATGGCATGAAATGGCAAATGAGACCTGAAGGAGAGGGCAATCGCTCCGTGCCTACGGTGAGGCCGGCGTGGACGTGGGCAGAGGGCTGGCGGGTTGGGTCGCGGTCGCCGTGGGCATGGGGACATCGGTCGGCGTGGAGGTAGGCAAAGGGGTGAGGGTTGGCCTCGGCGTGGGGGAGGCCAGGGGCGTTGGCGTCACGGTCGGGGCGGCGATCTGGACATGCACCCGTGCCTCCACGGCGTGCTGCTGGGCGTCGAAGGCTCTGATGCGCAAGGTGTACGGCCCGGGAGCGAGATGCGTCGTATCCCAACGCGTCAAAAGGCCATCCTGCACCGGCGCCAGGTGCGGACCGCTGATCCATCCCCATCCCTGCGGGTCGTGACCAACGCCATACTGCGCTTCGTAGTGATCGAAGTGAGGCACCTGGACGGTGCCGATGACGTCCACGAGGCCGGAGACGGGCTCGGCAGGGGCCGGCTGGGTGATGAAGACCTCGGGGCGGCCGACGCTGTCTGTACACTCCTCGACAGGAGCCAGAGGCAAGCCGCCAAACTGCTCGGGATGCGTTTCGACCCACGCACGCCCCCGCTCATCGGTGATATCGAGCATCAGCCTCTGGACGACGTGATTCGGGCAGAACTCGTTGGCACGCAGCCCCGTGAAGGTGTCGATGGGCACCATCTGATACCAGTCCTGGCTCTGGTCCAGCGGCGGCTGACCCTTTGCGAAGACCTCAGACGCCCTCTCCGGACAGTGCTCGGTTGGATGGGCTCCGGAGTCGGCACAGATCTGGTGCTCCACGATACCCGACGGCCACTCGAAATCACGCGGCGGCCGGTCCGCAAGGGCGGCCTCCATGAATGAACGCCAGATCGGGCCGGCACCAGCCGCGCCGGGCACCTCGACCATAGGAGCGTTGTCGGAGTTACCAACCCAGACACCGGTCACCAGATCGGGCGTATAGCCGACGGTCCAGGCATCGCGATAATCGTCGGTGGTGCCGGTCTTGGCCGCTGCAGGCCGGTCCAGCTCCAACACGCTGGGACAACTGAAGGCCGCGCAGCGAGCCTGGTTGTCGGCGAGGATGTCCGTGATCAGAAAGGCGTGCTCAGGCGACAGGACCTGCCGGCCCGTCGGCGCGCTATTGTCGATAAGCACGTTGCCGCGGCTGTCCTCGATGCGCAGAATCGGCGTCGGCTCCATCAGCACGCCCTCGTTAGCGAAAGCGGCGAAGGCGCCCGTCATCTCCATCAGCTTGACCTCGCCACCGCCCAGCGTGAGCGCCAGGCCGTAGGTCGGAGGCTGTTCATAGGGGTACTCAGGACACACCTGCTCAGGGTGCGCCAGTGAATCGACGCCCAGCCGCGACGCCATCTCCAGCAATCCATCCACCCCCACAAACTGGAGCGCCTCGACGGCGGGCACGTTGTAGGAGTTGGCCAGGGCATCGCGCAGGAGCACAGGCCCGTGGTACTTCCGGTCGTAGTTGACCGGGACGTAGGGGGGATTGGCGCCATCGGGAAACTCGGTGCGCACGTCCCAGAACAAGGTGGCCGGCGTCCAATCGCGCTCGAAACTGGCGACGTAGGTGAGAGGCTTGATGGCCGATCCGGGCTGGCGACAACGCAACGCCACGTTGACCTGGCCATCAATCGACTCGTCGTTGAAATCGGCGGAGCCCACCAGGGCCAGGACGTGACCCGTCCCTGGGTCGAGGGCCACCAGCGCCCCGTTGGTCACGTTCCGATCCGCCAGGTCCGCCACCCCGGTCCGAACAGCACGCTCGGCCTCCGCCTGGACGCGGGGATCGAGGGTGGTATAGATGCGCAGCCCGGCCCCACGGTAGAGCGCCTGGGGGCCGTAGCGCTCCTCGACGATGCGCCTCACATAGACGATGAAATGAGGAGCTGTATCAATGTCGACCTCAGGCGCCTCGAAGCTGTAGGATCGCATCGCCGCGGCGGCCTGCTCGGCCTGCTCTGCGGAGATGTGACCGTCCTCGACCATCAGCCTCAGCACGTCCTCCTGGCGCGAGAGGGCACGCTCCAGCCCGCCGCTGAAGGGATCGTAAGTGGCGGGCAACTGCGGTAGACCGGCGAGAAAGGACGCCTGGGCGAGCGCGAGATCGGCTGCGTCAGTGCCGAAGTACGTCTCGGCAGCGGCCTGAATGCCGTAGGCCTGGTTGCCGTAGTTGAGCTCGTTGAGGTAGATCTCGAGGATCGTGTCCTTGCTGTAGACCCGCACTAACTCGGCGGCCAGGACGATCTCCTTGATCTTGCGCGCAGCGGTCTGCTCAAACCGCTCCTCCGGAAGCAGGACCATGCGCGCGAGTTGCTGCGGAATGGTGCTGGCGCCGGAGACGACCTCGCGTTCCGTCATGACGTAGTAGATAGCGCGGGCCAAGGCAACGGGATCGAAGCCAGGATGGACCCAGAAGTCACGATCCTCAGTGGCAATGGTCGCGTCGATGAGATGGGGCGAGATCTCCTCCAACGGAACATAGGTTCGCCGACCGCCCCTGGGATCCATAACCTCGTAGAGCTGGTTGCCCTCTCGATCGTAGATCTTGCTGCTCACAAACGCGGTCTGGCGCTCCCGGAGCTCTGTGGGCGCGGGAAGGCGATCAGCGAGCACGGCATAGCCGACGACCGACGCAGCGACGGTGAGGAAGAAGGCCAACACCAGAGCGGCCACGGCGGCAAAGCCGATCTTCAAGACGAGCATGCCCCAATCAGGCTGCTGCTTACCTGAGGGCTCGGCCTCTGGAGGAGGTGCGGGGGGGCGGGGCGGACGGTAGCCCGGGCGCTGAGGAGGCGGCACGTTATCAGCATCAGCGGACGAGCGCGTCGCACCGTTCGACACCCGATTCACACGCAGCGTCGCTTCCAGCCAGTCAGGCGACGATTGATCGGACTCAGAGCTCCCTGAGGAGCTCGCCTCCGACCATCTATCGGCGCGTCGAGTGGCGCCATGGGCCAGCTCTGAGCGAGGCTGTGTCTCCTGATCTGAGCTGCTATTCTGCTCGTCACGCAAATGATACAACGTTTCTTCCTCTGACATAGGCTATCCTCCACTATATTAGACGAGGAAACACCGCTCCAAGTTCCCGACCAGGGAATCGGATATGAAAGGGAGGATCCGACAGCGCTGTGAACGGACGGTCAGAGCATGTACCATAGATCACTCGATCACCCGCCACCGAGCCACGCCCAGGCGCCTGCGCTGCGACACCTTCCCCTCCGTCTCCAACCACTGGAGATGTCCAATCACCTCGGAGATGGCGAGGAACGTGTTGATGGGGTCGAGATTGGGGAAGAAGACGCTCGCGATCTGGTATCCCGTGAGAGCCCCTTCCTCCAGCGCCGCCAAAATGCGACGGGCGCGCTCCTCGTGGAAGGAGAAGCGTCGTTGGATAAGGGCCCGGTGAACGGAAAAGGGCGTGGGGATGGACATGGCGTGGAGGTAGCCGGGCATGGCGGGCTGATTCATCTGGAACCATCAGCCTTGCGAAAGTCAGTCATGGACCTTCGCAAGGCTTGGTTGCAAAGCATCAGGGGGCGCTTTTCATCAGCAGGGTCCAAGTCCCCTTCTGCACCGTGTCGTCCTCCTGATTCAGGACCACGACATCGAAGACGACGAACCCCCCGCCGAGACGGGCCATGGCCTTCTTCTTCCTGACCTCCAGACGGGCGCGAATGGTATCGCCGAATCTGATCGGCCCGCGGAACTTCCACTCCAGGGAGGTGAAGGCCTCAACGGTCCCCTCACCGAAGCCCAACCGATCGGCCAGCCCGCTGACGATGGAGAGCCCAAGCAAGCCGTGGGCGATGCGCTCGCCGAAGCGGGTCCCCTTGGCATACTCGGCGTCGGTATGCAGCTGGTTGTAGTCACCAGAGAGAGCGGCAAAGCGCGTGACGTCGCTCTCGGTGACGGTGCGGGCGGCGGTCTTGATGGTATCGCCAACCTCAAACTCCTCGAAGTAGCGGCCACGAGGTCGAGTCAGTTCAGTCATCAGTAACTCCTCCGCGATTGTGGATCCATGCACGAGCCGGATTGTAGCACGTCCCGGGCAAGCTGCCAACCCGGACATGGCGCACGCGCTACAAGGCCCGGTTGCTCTATGGAACGCCGTTCAAGACCTGCCTCAGGAGCTGTCCGGTGTAGCTGCGGTCGATCTGCGCCACCCGCTCCGGCGCGCCCTCGGCCACGATCTCGCCGCCAGCGTCGCCCCCCTCCGGTCCCAGATCGATGATCCAGTCCGCGACCTTGATGATGTCGGGGTGATGCTCGATGATGACGACGGTGTTTCCGGCGTTCACCAAGCGATTGAGGACGGCGATCAGCTTGTCGACGTCAGCGGCGTGGAGGCCCACGCTCGGCTCGTCCAGCACGTAGAGCGTCTGTCCGGTGGCGCGCTTGCTCAGCTCGCGAGACAGCTTCACCCGCTGCGCCTCGCCTCCGGACAGCGTGGGAGATGGCTGCCCCAGCGTGATGTAGCCCAGCCCAACGTCCTGGAGCGTCTGCAGCTTCCGCTTGATCTTGGGATGGTTAGCGAAGAACTCGGCCGCCTCCGCCACCGTCATGTCGAGCACGTCCGCGATGTTCTGGCCCTTGTAGCGCACCTGGAGCGTCTCGCGGTTGTAGCGGCGACCGTGGCAAACGTCGCAGGGAATGTAGATATCGGGCAGGAACTGCATCTCGATCTGGAGCGTGCCGTGGCCCTTGCAGGCCTCACACCGCCCGCCCTTGACGTTGAAGGAGAAGCGCCCCTTGTCGTACCCGCGCACCTTCGACTCCGGAAGGGAGGCGAACAACTTGCGGATGGGGGTGAAGACGCTAGTGTAGGTGGCCGGGTTGGAGCGCGGCGTGCGGCCAATGGGCGACTGGTCGATGTTGATCACCTTGTCGATCTGTTCGACACCCTCAATGTGCTCGTGCTCACCGGCCGGATCGTGGGAGCCGTGGAGAAACTGCGCCATGCGCCGATAGAGCGTGTCGATGAGCAACGACGACTTACCCGAACCGGAGACACCCGTGATGCAGACGAATTTCCCCAAGGGGATGTGCACGTCGATGCCCTTCAGATTGTGCTCGCGCGCCCCGCGCAGGATCAGCCAGTCCCCATTGCCCTCACGACGCCGATCGGGGATGGGGATCGATCGACGTCCCGAGAGATACGCACCGGTGACGCTCTCCGGGGTGTCGACGATGTCCTCTACGGTGCCCGCAGCGACGACCTCGCCGCCGTGCTTGCCGGCACCTGGCCCCAGGTCGATGACCCAATCAGCCGCACAGATGGTGGCCTCGTCGTGCTCGACGACCAGAAGGGTGTTACCTAAGTCGCGCATCTCGTGCAGGGTGTTGATCAGCCGAGCTTGATCGCGGTGGTGAAGCCCGATGCTGGGCTCATCCAGAACGTACAGCACGCCCACCAGTCGAGAACCGATCTGGGTCGCCAGCCGGATGCGCTGCGCCTCGCCTCCGGCCAGGGTCGTGGCCGTGCGGTCAAGGGTCAGATAGCCGAGGCCCACGCTGACCAGGAAGTGGAGCCGGTCGCGGACCTCCTTGAGGATGCGCCGGCCGATCTGCCACTGCTTATCCGTGAGACCCGACGGCGTCTCCATGACATCAACGGGCTCCGACGTCTCCCTGAACTTTCCATCCGTCAGGTCATCGATCCAATCCAAGAGCCGGCTGACCGGCCAGCTGGCAAGCTCATTGATGGCCTTGTCCGCGACGGTCACCGCCAGCGCGACCGGCCGCAGCCGCGTGCCTCCACAGGCCGGGCAGGGTCGGTGGGTCATGAAGCGCTCGATCTTGCCGCGGATGTAGTCAGAGTCTGTCTCTCGATAGCGTCGCTCCAGGTTGGGGATGACGCCCTCGTAGTGGGTGCGGTATCGGCGCTGATGCCCCTCACGGTTGACGTAGCTCACCTGGATCCGCTCGTCGCCGCTGCCGTGGAGGAGGATGCGCTGCTGAGCCCCGTTCAGCTCGCGCCACGGTTTGTCGGTCGGGATATCGAAGTGATCGGTGACGGCCTCGATCATCTGCCAGCGGTAGCCGCGCCGGTTGTCGGTGTTCCAGCCCTGGATAGCCCCCTCCTGGAGGCTCAGGTCCGCGTTCGGCACGATCAGCTCTGGATCGAGCTTCATCTGCGTCCCCAGGCCCTCACACTCCGGGCAGGCGCCGTGGGGGCTGTTGAAGGAGAACGTGCGCGGCTCGATCTCCGGCAGGCTGATGCCACAGGTGGGACAGGCCAGATCCTCCGAGTAGAGCACGTCTCGGCCCGGGTCCGACGAGACGTCGTTGACGATCACCATCCCGTCGCCCAGCTGGAGCGCCGTCTCCATGGAGTCGGTCAGCCGAGAGCGGAATCCATTCTCCACGTCGTCGGGGATAATGAGCCGATCCACAACCGCTTCAATGGTGTGCATCTTGTAGCGATCTAGCTTTATCCGCTCGTCCACATCGCGCACAGCACCGTCCACGCGCATGCGCACGAAGCCGGCCTTGCGGACATCGTCGAATATCGCCTCGTGCTCTCCCTTGCGATCCTTAATCAGGGGCGCCAGCACCTGGAAACGGGTCCCAGGCGGCATGGCCAGGACCGAGTCGACAATCTGCTGCGCGCTCTGCTTCTGCACCAGCCGACCACACTGGGGACAGTGGGGCACGCCGACGCGGGCATAGAGCAGGCGGAGATAATCGTAGATCTCGGTCACGGTGCCGACCGTGGAGCGGGGGTTGTGGGAAACGCCGCGCTGGTCGATGGAGATGGCGGGAGACAAGCCCTCTATCTGATCGACGTCGGGCTTCTCCATCTGGCCCAAGAACTGACGGGCGTAGGATGAGAGGCTCTCCACGTAGCGTCGCTGCCCCTCCGCGTAGATGGTGTCGAAGGCGAGGGACGACTTACCGGACCCAGAGATGCCGGTGACAACCACCATCTGGTCACGAGGGATCTCGAGGGTGATATTCTTCAAATTGTGCTCTCGCGCTCCTCGCACGATGAGCTTACTCTTGTTATCCTGTTGATCGAACATATGATTGAGCCTGACTTCCTCTATGCTATCTTGCACCACGGGTCGGCGCAGTCACCCACGCTCGCGCCAGATAGCCATATCCGGCGTTCTCGACGGGATCTGATGATCCTCAGGAGACACCCCATTTTGGCCGACCTTTCATGTTAACACGTTTTCCCGGCTGGACAAAGCGACGACGCTTTGCTATAATCTCGCCCTATGATTCTTCACACGATTCCAGCCGGTATGAACCAGACCAACTGCTACATCGTTGGCTGCGAGGAGACGACACAAGGAGCCGTCATCGACCCCGGTGGCGAGGGGAAGCGCCTGGTGCGCGAGATCGAGCACAGCGTGCTGGACGTTCGCTACGTGCTCATCACCCACGCACACTTTGACCATATCGGGGGCATCGCCGACGTCGTCGAGGCGACGGGGGCGATGCTGGCGATCCACCCCGATGAACGGCCCATACTGGAGGCGGGAGGGGGTGCTTCCATGTGGGGGCTGACGGTGAAGCCGAGCCCGCCGCCAGACGTGGCGCTGTCGGACGGTCAGATCATTGAGGTGGGCCAGCTCAGCTTCGGGGTGCTCCTCACGCCAGGGCACAGCCCCGGCGGCGTGACGTTCTATGAGCCCGACGAGGGAGTGGCGTTCGTGGGTGACGTGCTGTTCTCACGTGGGATCGGGCGCACCGACCTGCACGGCGGCAGCCATCAGACGCTGATGCGGTCGATCAAGGAGGTGCTGTTCGAGCTCCCGGACGACACCGTGATCTACCCGGGCCACGGGCCGAAGACGACGGTGGGGCAGGAGCAACGAGCCAACCCGTGGGTTAGATAAAGCAGATCGAGATCAACCCACCCTCAGCTGGCCTCTGCCACCACATTTCGCAGCAGGCCCAGACCCTCAATCTGAACCTCGACCTCGTCGCCCGGCGCCAGCGGCCCCACGCCCTCCGGCGTGCCAGTCATGATCACGTCGCCGGGCTCCAGCGTCATGATCGATGACGTGTAGGCGATGAGCTCGGCCGGCGAGAAGGCCATCTCGGACGTCCGCGCGGTCTGGCGCACCTCTCCGTTGACCCGACAGGTGACAGCGACGTCGGCGACGTCGCCCTCGCTCACGCCGGTCACCAGCCACGGACCCAGGGGGCAGAACGTGTCGAAGCCCTTGGCCCGCGTCCACTGATCGTCCAGCCGCTGGAGGTCGCGGGCGGTGACATCGTTGCCGCAGGTCACGCCCAGGACGTGGTCCCAGGCCTCCTCAGGCCGCACGTCTCGACATCGGCTCCCAATCACCACAACCAGCTCCGCCTCGTAGTCCACCCGCTCGGACTGGGGTGGCAGCAGGATAGCTGCACCCGGGCCAATGACGGCGCTGGGCGGCTTGAAGAAGAGGAGCGGCTCGTCGGGCACCACCGCCCCGTGCTCAGCGGCGTGGGCCGGGTAGTTGCGGCCCACGCAGACGATCTTGGTCGGCACCACGGGGGCTGACAAGGAAAGCTCCTCCAAGACCCCCAGCACCTCGCGGCCTGTCTCCGGGCCACGCTCCCACCCGCCGAAGAGGTCGCCCTCCACGCTGTAGACGCGCCCGTCCCCCAGGATACCCCAGCGCGGGCCGTCATCCGTCATCACGCGCACGATCCGAATTCGTTTCTGCTTCACGCCGCAAACCTCCCATTCTCGAACAGATAGTGCGAGACGATGTACTCTCGCCCCTGGCGGAGGGCCCAGGTCTCCTCGCAGGCCATAAAGAACAGGCGCCAGTTGACCAGCCAGCGCGTCGCCTGATCCAGGCCATACGTCTGTGCCATCAGCTCTCGGACCGCAGGACGGTGCCGATCCAGCTTCTCCAGCCAGGCCCACAGCGTCCTGGCATAGTGCAGGCCGCTGACTCGCCAGTGGTCGATGATGTGGAGGTCTCGCTGGAAATGGAGCAAGAGATCATCCGACGGCATGGTACCGCCGGTGAAGAACGTCTGGGCCATCCAATCATCCGCGTCGTCAGCGTCGAACTCGTAGGCAAACGTGCGGTGGCTGAAAACGTGCACGAAGAGCATCCCAGACGGGTTCAGGAGGGAGGCGATCTTCGCCATCAATCGGTCGTAGTTCTTCATGTGCTCGAACATCTCGATCGACATCACGCGATCGAATCGTCGGTCGATCTCGAAGTCGTTCACGTCAGCGACGAGGCCGTCGACGTTGTCCAGACCCCGCTCGCGGCACCGGTCCTCGATGTGTCCTATCTGCGGCTGCGAGTTGGAGACCGCCAGCACGCGGCAGTTGGGATAGCGCTCCGCAATCCAGAGGGAGAGCGAGCCCCACCCGCAGCCCAAGTCGAGGACCTCCATCCCATCCTCCAGCCTGGCCCGCTCGCACGTAAGCCGGAGCATGGCCTCCTCAGCCTCGTCGATGGTCTGGACATCCGCGGGCCAATAGCAGCAACTGTACTTCAGCCACTTACCCAGCACCAATCGGAAGAACCGGGGCGGGACCTCGTAGTGCTGACGGTTGGCGTCGTCGGTGTGGACAGCGATCGGGCTCTGCTTCAGCTTCTGGATCAAGGCACGACGCCGGGCATCGCGCTCCTCCAGACCGACCTGATAACGCTGGTGGGTACTCCTCCTCAGGATGATCCGCAGACCTACTCGAGTCACCCAGTCAGGCACCCGGTTGGTGTGAAGAAGATCTATGGCCCACATCAGAACACCCCCAGCCTCACGAGCCAGCCTCGCGTCTGAAGAAGCGCAGGGCACGGCTGAGCCCCAACAGGGCTATGAGGCCCAGCACGAGGGCGAGGCCGAAGCTCAGCCTGACCTCCACCAGCAGCGCCAGCACGGCGAACAGCACCCCGAGCCCATTGACAACCAGCAACCGAAGCAGGTGACGCCGCTTCATGGCGCTTGCGTGCTCGACCGCGTCCACACGATCGAGCTGACGAGCGAGGTAATCGAAATCCCAGGCAGATAGGGCCGCGATCAGGCCAATCAGAAGCAGGATATGATTCAGATACAACAAGGCACCAACGGCTGCTGCGCCGGCGAAAAGCACCACCATGAGCCACGCGATACAACGCCAGCCCGCCCGCTCCCCCAGGACCCAGAGCGCTCCCATGACCAAGACGGCGGCTAGGGGTATCCAGAGGCCGCCAAGCCCGCACGCCACCGCCAGGGCAGAGGCAGCGAGGATAATGCTGATGGTCAGAGCGGTGGTGATCATCGCCAGCCCCTTACTCGACGCCGATGGCGCGAAACCAGTGGGGCTGTCGGCTGAGCGATGCGTGAATGGCGAGGTCAAAACGCGTGTTCACCCGCCAGTTCACCGTCCGAATGCCGGCGCGCTGGAGGCGACGCAGCAACAAGCCCCGCTCCAGGCGAGCGATGCGAACCGCCAGCGAAACGGCGGGATCGGCCTGGAGGCTCCGCGCCTCAAAGGCGATAGGGTCCGGGCTGATAATCATCAGCGCATACCCGCGAGCTCGCAATCGCACGAGGGGCGACAGGTCGTCATCGCAGAGAGGACTGATCAGCACCAACTGCGATTGAGCGGGGAAGTAGCGCGTCGGGATGAAATCGAGACTCCCGAAGACCTGGCTCTCCCCGGTCTCGGCGCCGGCCAGCGAGCGGAGAATGCGCTCCTGCTGTACCCGACCGTAGCCAGGGAACGTCCAGTCCAGGAAGCCGCCGTAGATCAGCAGGCCGACCCGATTGCCCTGGTTCAAGAAAGCGGTGGCCAGCGACGCGGTGGCTCGCACGGCGTGCTCAAAGAGCGGCGCGTCTTCTCCCTGGAGGTCGGTGCGGCGACGGGCATCGAGGATCAGGCCCACGTCGGTGGTGCGCTCCTGCTCGAACTCGTTGGTGAAGAGCGAGGGCGGATGGCGTGCACTGACCCGCCAGTTGATCCATCGGAGGGGGTCGCCTGCGCGATACTCGCGCACGCCGAAGAACTCCACGCCCGAGCCCCCCTGCCGCGCCGGGACCGGGCCGGCGTAGGCGAGGGTGCGGCGCGGCCTGATGGCCACCCGCCGCAGCCGCATCGCCTCGGGGAGGATCATCAGACGCTGAGGCGTCTGGAGCACAGCGCGTCGGAGGAAGAGGCCCAGAGCATCGCTCGCCTCCACCCGCACCGGGCCAAGCTCGATATCACCCCGACCACCCCGGACGCTGTAGGTGAGGGTCATGGTCTCGCCGGGCGCCAGGGAGGTGAGGAGGCTCGTCTCCCCCTCAATCACCTCGATGCCCTGAGGCACAGTATCCTCAATTCGTACGCTCTCCAGCCGGGGCCCCTCGTTGGCGATGGAGAGCCGGATGTCGACAGGCCGGCCCTTGGAGACGCGGTCGGCGCTCAGCGAACGGGTCGCGGTCAGATGGAGCTCACCCGGCCCGTAGAGAAACGCCGCTACCAGGTAGACGATCAACGGGAGGGTCAGTGTCAGCAACAGGCCATTCCTTGCGGCCAGGCCCGCGAGAAGGAGCACGTAGGCCAGACCCCCCAGCAGGAGGAGTCGTCTCACGTTCAGACGCCTTCGATGACGGGCACGGGAACGGACCGGAGGATGCCGTCCAGTATCTCCTCGGCCGCGTGCCGCTTCATCCACAGATCGGGCTGGAGGATCAGGCGGTGGACGAAAGCGGGCTTGACGAAGATCTTCACGTCGTCGGGCAGCACGTAGTCTCGACCGTGGAGGGCGGCCCAGGCCCGGCTCAGCTTGAGCAGCGTCAGAGAACCGCGTGGGCTCGCGCCGACCGCCACCTCGCGGTGCTCACGGGTGTCAGCAGCAAGGGAGACGATGTAGCGCTGCAGATCGGGGTTCACGTGAATCGTCTCCACCGCCTGGCGGGCCGCCAGCAACTCGTCTGCATCCGCTACCTGGCTCAGGTCGAACTCGTCCTGCTGCCGCTCCTGTCGTCGCCTCAGAATCTCCTGCTCCTGATCGGGGGTGGGATAGCCGACGGACAGGCGCATCAAGAAGCGATCGAGCTGCGCCTCCGGCAGGGGAAAGGTGCCCTCATACTCGATGGGGTTCTGCGTGGCGATCACGATGAAGGGGAAGGGAAGCCTCATCGTCTCACCCTCCAGCGTGACCTGAAACTCTTGCATCGCCTCCAGCAGGGCGGACTGGGTCTTGGGGGACGCGCGGTTGATCTCGTCGGCCAGGATGATGTTGGCGAAGATGGGCCCCTTGCGCAGCACAAAGCGAAAGGCCTCCATGTCGGGAGCCCGCTCGTAGACGTAGCCGCCCGTGATATCACCAGGAAGGAGATCTGGCGTGAACTGGATGCGCTTGAACGAGAGCCCAAGGGCGGCGGCGAAGCTCTTGGCAATGAGCGTCTTGGCCAGTCCGGGGTAATCCTCCATCAACACGTGCCCGCCGGCCAGGACGGCCGACATGATCTTCTCCAAGAGCACGCGCTTCCCAACAATGGCCCGCTCCACCTCGCCGATGACTCGGTCAGATAGGGCAGATACCTTGGTGACATCCATCGTCATCATGAATTCTCCAATCGGTCCTCCAAGAACCGCACGGTATGCTCCAAATCAAGATTGGAAGCCCTCGTCTCCCCCCGTCCCCGGAGAAGACGCTTCAGCCAGGCGATGAGACCAGCAGAACGAGATGGCAAGATCAGCTGCTTTCCCTCAGAGAGAAACACCCGGATCTCCGGCGGGGCGTCCAACACGTCCAGGCCGCGTTCGATCTGCGCCGGCCTGTACCGCTCCCCGTAGCCCAGGGAGCGCAGCAGCAACCTTCCCAGGCGTTGAGCCAGGCGCCTCCTGAAGTAGGTGGATTGGTTGGCGAAGCGGATGTGAGACGCCAACTGCCCTACCTGGCCGGTGTAGACGTGATCGATCTCGGCCCCTTGCTGAGGCTCGCCCCCGTCTCCGCTCGGGCCATCGGGGCCGACGAGGATGCTGGTTATGGCCAACGCCAGGCCGAACAGCAGAAAGCCCCCCCAGAAGAAGATCGGCGGCACGATACTGAGGTAGAGCCGGGCGATCCAGACGAGATAGAGGATGGGCACAGCGACGACGTCGCGCACGAATCCACCAAGGACCCGAGACAGCAAGAAAGCGAGCGGAATCGCCAGAAGCAGCACGAGCACGACGGGCCAAAGCCACTTCCTCTTCAGCGAGAGGCTCACGACGCGCTCCTACAGAAGCGGACGATGGACGTCAGCGAGACAACAGCCTGGCGCTCCTCCTGCTGACCAAGGCGCTTATCGCCGTAACGCACCTGCTCGAAGAGACGGGTAAGACGGCGCACCTGCGTGGTTGGAATCCCCACCTCCTCCAGCCGTCTCTCGAACTCTCGAGGCGTCATAGCGCGCTGGCGTCGAAGGCCTCGCTCCTCCTTCAGCACCTGCATCATCTCGAAGTAGCAGCGCGTCACCGTGTCCTTCAGATCGGCGCCGGTCTCTATGGCGTCGATGGCCTGCTGAGCCTCCTGGGCCAGCTTGTCCAGAGAGTCCGACGGACGGCGCTTGCGGCGCCAGACGGCCCAGGCGAGGCCCACCAGAAGCGCCGCCAGGAGCAGGGCGCCCCCGATGTTCGCGGCCACGACCAGCCACTGCGAGGGGGTAGGTGCAAACGAGAGCTCAGGGCCCAGCGGGATCTCGCTAGACGCTGGTGGTGGCACCGGGGTTTCATCGATGATCTCAGGGATTTCAGACCGCGCACGCGACATCAGATAGAGGGGCAGCAGGAAGCCAAGCACAATCAACAGGTTCCTGAGCACCTGTTTTCGAGCCTCGGGTGAGACCAAGTAGTAGATGATGGCGAAAGGTAGAAGCGCGCCGGAGACGGCGAAGAGGACCCGGAACAGAAGGGAAACGATGCGCACCATCGGCAATGGCCTGTTTGGGAGATCCTCCTCTTCCGACACGTTCGGAAGCTGCCGTCTGTGATGCTCAAGGTCAAGGGTGGACACACCGCCAGCCAGAATGACAATGGCGACAATCGCGACGAGCGAGAAGAGGGCGAACCAGAGTCTCTTACGTTGAGTCATGTCCGTAGCTCAATCAATAACCCCACTCACATTATAACCGGACGGGGGCGGTTGCACAAACGCAGAGCGCCCGACAGACGGGCCTGGACGTTGGCCTGACGCGGGATGTCCAGCTCGACCTTTACCGCGAGAGACTTGCGCTGCACTTCAAGGCGGGCCAGTTGACGCAGGTGACCAGATCCGGGCGGGGCGCGTCCCAGGGAGACGTGATCCTGCGCTGCCCGCCGCTACAGTGCATCCCCCTGGTGCTGGGATACAGAACGTGGGAGGACCTACACGCGACCTACCTCGACGTCAGCGTCCCGCTGACCTGGCGATTGCTGGTCGACACCCTGTTTCCCATGGTGAGGTCATTTCTCTACAGCCCGTACTGAGGGGCGTGAGGCTACGCGGACTCCGAGGTGAACAGCGACGAGTCCGCGAGCCGGCGCGCCGAGAGGAGCCCCAGCTCGGCGTCGTGGAGCATAGCGTTCACCAGACGCTCGGCGGCGACGAAGGCCCAGCTTAGCCCGCGCCCGCCGAACCCGACCGCGAAATAGGCCCGGGGGAGGCTAGGCAGACTACCCAGCAACGGCAGGCCGTCCGGCGTGACCCCCATCATCTCGCACCAACGATCGGCGCTCCTCAGATCCAGCTCCGGGAAACGACGTGCTATGACGTCCGTCAGCCGATCCTGAGAGGGCTCACGGGAGGCCGAGGACTCCCATCGCCGCCATGTGCTCAGCAGCAGGCGACCATCGGGGAGGGCACGAATGCTGCCCCGGCCGCCGTCGACCGTACAGAGCCAATCCGGGAAGGGGTCATCAAGCGGCTCCGTGGCGAAGACGCGGCAGGGCACCGGGGCGACGTTGTCCGCCAGATAGGGGTCCACCAGCGCCGCGTAGCCATTGACGGCCAGCACCACCGCGCTGCAGGTGACGGTTCGACCGTGAGCCCAGACGCGGATGCCGTCCTCCATGGGCTCCAGCGCGTAGACCTCGGTCCCATCGTGGACCGTGACGCCCTCAGCTTCCAGCAAGGCGCGGGTCAGCGCCGGCGCGTTCACCGCGACGTCATCCGGGCGACACAGCGCGGCCTGGAAGCCACGATTGAGAGGGTCGGTCAAGGTAAAGGAGGCATCGAAGCCGTCGCTGCGCAGGAGCTTGACCGATTCCCAGAGCACATCGGCCTCCTTGTCATCGGCGGCCAGGGCGAGGCTGCCGGTGCGCCGGAAGGGGACATCGAGCCGCCGGGCGGCCTCCACCAGACGCGCACGTCCGCCGGCGGTGAGCGCCCATATCTTTCGAGCCTGTTGACGGCCATAGACCGAGACGGCCCAGCTGTAATGGCCAGCTAGGCCCAGAAGCGCCATGCCGAGGCTCCGACCAGTGGCGCCACCGGTCACGTACCGGGCCTCGAGGATGGCCGTGTCGAATCCCTCTCGCGTCAGATGGGCTGCCACCGCCGCGCCAACCAGCCCCGCCCCCACGACGATCACGTCGCAGGCATCGCTGCGCCGTCGCTCCCGCTTGGTCAGCATCATCATCTCCTGTCGATGACCGACATCGGTCGCCCGTCGGCTAGCCCGTCGCGGTCAGGACGTGGTAGCTACGATCGGCGTAGGCCACATTTGCATTACCGAAGGTCTGGCGCATCAGATCATCGTAGCCGATGAACCGGTTAGCCACAAGAAACAGCCGCCCTTCAGGTCGAAGGACCTGGTGTGCGTCGCGGACAAACTGATGAGCCACCTGGTAGTCCACCTCGCGCCCCTGATGGAATGGCGGATTGGTGATCACGACGTCAAACGGCTCGCCCTCGACCAGCCGGGACACGCCATCGGACAGCAGCACGTCAGCGTTGTGCGCGCGGTTGGCCTGAAGTGTGCGCCGAGCGGATCGAACGGCGCGCAGGTCGGTGTCCACCAGCACCACCCGGCTTTCAGAGGCGCGCCGCGCAGCAGCCAGGCCGGCTAGCCCCGTGCCACATCCCAGATCGAGCACACGATCGTCCGGCTCGATCTCCATCGCGCCGACCAGGCGCTCGGTCCCCCCATCCAGGCGATCCCAGGCGAAGACGCCGGGCTTGCTCACCAACGTCACGTCCGCGCCGTCGAGCGTGAGGGATCGTCTGGTGTAGGGGTCTTGGACTGGAGGTGGCTCCATGCCCTCGGGCCGGACGGTCATGGCCACGTGGTAGCCCTTCTTCCGCCGCACGACGCCGCACCGGCCGAAGAGATCACGCACGTACGCAACACATCCTTTGACCCCCACGTGGGTGCTGGCGACGAAGACGAAGCGGCCCTCAGGACGGAGCGCCCGGGCCGCTCCACGAATAAGCTGGCGCTGCACCTGGCGGCCGCGAGGTAGATGCGAGAGGACGAGATCGAAGGAGGCTGGATCCAGCCCCTCCACACCATCGCCGAGACGCACCTCCGCGTTGGGGACCTGATTGGCCTCAACCGTACGGCTGGCGCAGGCGATGGCCACCGCGTTGCAGTCGACCAGCGTGACGCGCCCCTGGGGTGCCAGCAGGCCAGCCAGCGCCCCGATGACCCCGGTCCCACACCCAAGGTCGAGGACCCGCATCTCTGGCTCAAAGCGAGGTATCTCAAGCAACGCCGCTGTGCCTGGGTTGACGACGTCCCACGACCAGACGCCGGGCTTGCCGACGACGATCAGCTGCTGACCCTGGGTCTCAATGATGAACCGGTGGAAATCGTGGACGTCGTTCATAGTCAGGCCGATGGGCAGGGTGCAGAGGGTGGGGCGTGGAACGCGCGACGCGCCCTCAACTCCCAGGCGGAACGCCGGGCAGCCCCCCCAGTCTGCGTTCCGCGATCTAGTACTCGTAGCAACTGCCGCCGATGAACTCTCGAAGCACGGAATCGGGCGGGATGGGCGACTCGTCCTCGACCACCGTGACGGCGCTGAGGAGATCGTAGACCCGCTTGGCGCGCACGTGGGCGTCCTGCCGCAAGGGATCGTCCGCGTACTTCTCCGACCACTCCTGGAAGTACTCGAACAGCCGAGCCTTCATCACAGGCAGCTCATAGGGCAGGCCCGTGTTGATGATGTGGTCGGCCGTGTTGGCGTAGGGGATGATATTGCGCATCTCGCTCTTGCGCACGTAGTGCCAATGCCCGAGGGTGCGCTCGGGGTCGTAGGCCCGGAAGCTGGCGTCGCGCACCATGCGGCGCATCAGCCGCAGATCGGTCCAGCGGACGTACTCGCCCTCCGGCCCCTTCATCTGGAGCAGGGGCTCGACGTAGAGCTTGAACTTCACCTCATCGTCGATGCCCGCGGTCATATCCGGGTAGAGCCCGTGGAGGCTGTCGATGAGAATCATCTCGTCCGGCTCAACCCGCATCGGGGTCTGCGCGTCGCGACGCTGCCCGGTCTGGAAGTCGTAGAAGGGGATCATGACCTCCTCGCCCGCCAACAGCCGCCTCAGATGCTCGTTGATCAGATCGAGATCGAGGGCCTGGGGGGTCTCGAAATCGTAGTCCCCAAACTCATCCTTGGGATGGAGTTCCAGGTCGAAGAAGTAGTTGTCGACGGCGAGAGGCTTGAGGCCGATGCCGGCCTGCCGCAACAGATGGCTGAGCTTGGTGGTGGTGGTCGTCTTGCCGGAGGACGACGGGCCGGTGATCAGCACCAGGCGCACACGCTCGCGCCAGTCCTTGATCATCTCGGCAGCCGTGGTGATGTCCTCCTTGTAGAAGTGATCGGTCTCGCGCACAATCTGGGGGAACTCGCCCGCGGCGATACGCTCGTTAAGCTGGGCGACGGTGTGGAGCCTGTGCTCGACGGCCCAGTCCAGCGCCTCCCAGATCTTGGCCCAAGGTATGTTGCCAGAGGGCTGCTCGTGACGCCTGGCCCGCTCGCGGCGTCGACGGGCGCGTTCCTCGCGATAGAGGATGTAGACCTTGGCCGTCCTGGCGTGGCCGTTCTCGATGAGCACCTTCTCGACGACGTCCTGGATCTCCTCGACGGTGGGGGTGTGATCGGCTGGCGTCCGATCCTCAAGCACCTCCACCACCTGGTCGGCAAGCTCACCGGCGCGCTCGCGGTCGCGCCCGCCCACCGCCACCGCGGCCTGGTAGATGGCGTTGGTGATGCGCTGCTTCTTGAATGGAACCACCGCTCCCGTTCGCTTGACGACGTGAGTGATCTCAGCCATAAGCTCTTCCTTCCTTACTCGGTCGCACGCCCCCGTTGAACGTCCCTCACACAGAGACCTATCAAAAGCCGCCACATGCAGCGGCCTGTCCTTAAGGTCTGCAACGTCATTCTACACACGAGTGGCCAAACCGTCAAGAAAGGAATGCAAGGCCCGGGGTCTCATCATCTCGCAGGGGGGAGACAACCAAGGTAAGATCTCGACGGCACACCACGTCAGTAGGTGTGCAGATAACGAAAGGAGAGACATGAAAACGATCGATCGATCTGAGATCACGCCGGAACACGTCTATTTGAACAGGCGACAGCTTATCGCGGGCATGGGGGCTCTGGCCGCAGCCTCCCTTCTGGGCGCCTGCGCCAGCGAACGGGAAGATGAGCTGGCCACACCACCCACTGCCACACCCACCACCGCGAAGGCGACGCCGGAACCGACCGCCGGGGCGGAACGGCTGAGGGACCAGCTGACGCCCAAGGAGGACGTGACGGGCTTCAACAATTTCTATGAGTTCACCCTGTCGAAGACGGGAGTCGCGAACCGGGCCGAGGGTTTCAAGACCTCACCCTGGGAGGTCGAGGTCGGCGGACTGGTGAGCAAACCGCAGACTCTCGGCCTGGAGGGGCTCATGGCCTTCGAGCAGGAGGAGCGCATCTACCGCATGCGATGCGTCGAGGCCTGGTCGATGGTGATCCCGTGGAGGGGTTTCCCGCTGTCGGAGTTGCTCCAGATGGTGGAGCCGACGTCGGAGGCCAAGTACGTGCGCTTCCAGACCCTGGCTGACCCGGATCAGATGCCGGGGCTGTCATCAGCGGTGCTCGACTGGCCCTACGTGGAGGGGCTGCGGCTGGACGAGGCCATGCACGAGCTGACCATCTTGGCGACGGGACTGTATGACAAGGACCTGCCGCCCCAGAACGGCGCGCCGGTGCGGCTGGTGGTGCCCTGGAAGTACGGCTTCAAGAGCATCAAGTCGATCGTCAAGATCGACCTGGTGGCGGAGATGCCGGTCTCGTCCTGGATGGCCGCGGCCCCCAACGAGTACGGCTTCTACGCCAACGTGAACCCCGACGTGCCCCACCCGCGCTGGTCACAGGCCACGGAGCGCGTGATTGGCGAGGGCAGGCAGCGGAAGACAGAGCTGTTCAACGGGTATGAGGAGGAAGTAGCCCACCTCTACGCCGGCATGGATCTGGAAAAGAACTTCTAGGACCCCAGGCGGGTCAGCGCACGATCACCTCGACGGAGAAGGTGCGCTCGGGCTCGGCCTCCTCCCAGGAACGATGGTAGACGAGGCGCAGCGTGGTGCGCCCCTCGCCCGCAGCCTGGAAGCGCAAGACCTGGGTGCCGGGCGCGCCGAGGTCCTTGGACTCCGGCGTGAAGGCCGGCTCGCCGACCTGGCACAGGACGTCCTCGTCGAGCTCGACCGGTTCCCAGGTGTAGCCGGTGGTCGGGTTCCCCTCCAGGGAGACGGAGAGGGTCTGACCCTTCTCGAGCTCGACCTGCTCGCCATCGTCGCTGGCCTGGAGTGTCCGTCCGCCCGACCGGGCACAGCTGAAGGCGAGGAAAAGAACAACGCCGAGCATCACGATCAGCTTTCTGTGCAGCCTGGACTTGTTGGCCATCGCTGTCCCTCCTTTGGTGGTTTTGCCGCGATTTAGATTCATGACGTGGGAAGTGTGACTATTGTTCCCTGGCCTCGGCCCACTGCATGGCGTAGAGGTCGTAGTAGCGGCCGCGCTTCGCCAGGAGCTCCTCGTGGGAGCCCTGCTCCACGATCCTGCCCTGGTCGAGCACGATGATCTTGTCGGCGCTGACGACGGTATTGAGGCGGTGAGCGATGACGACGCTGGTACGGCCCTCCAAGAGCCGCTCCACGGCGCGCTGGATCTGATTCTCGGTGGTGGTGTCGACGCTGCTGGTGGCCTCGTCCATGATCAGCACCCGAGGGTCGGCCAGCAGGGCGCGGGCGAAGGAGACGATCTGACGCTGCCCCGCGCTTAGGTTGACGCCGTCCTCGCCCACCTCGGTTTCGTAGCCATCGGGAAACTGGGTGATGAACTCGTGGGCACCGACGGCCTTGGCGGCAGCGATGACATCCCCATCCTCCGCGTCGAGCCGGCCGTAGCGGATGTTGTCCATGATCGATCCGCTGAAGAGGAAGGTGTCCTGGAGCACAATGCCGAGCTGGGAGCGGAGGCTCTCCTTGGTCACCTCGCGCACGTCGTAGCCGTCGATGCTGACGCTGCCCTCATCGACCTCGAAGAAGCGGGCCATGAGCCGAATGACCGTGGTCTTGCCGGCCCCGGTCTCGCCGACTAGGGCGATGCGCTCGCCGGGCTTCGCTTCCAGGGTGACGTCCCGAAGCACCAGGTCGTCTTCCCCGTAGGTGAAGCTGACGTCATCCAGAACGACGTGTCCCTCCACGGACGGCAGCGTCACGGCATCGGGTCGATCCTTCAACTCGGGCTCGGTGTCGAGCAGGTTGAAGATACGCTCGCTGGCCGCCATAGTGGCCTGGAAGTTGCTGTAGCGACGGGCAAGATCGCGAATGGGCTGGAAGAAGCGCCCCACGTAGAGGACGAAGGCGACCAGCGTGCCCGCGGTGAGGACCTCGCCAAAGACGAGCCAACCGCCCACGCCGACGACGAGAGCGCGGGCCAGGGCGCCCATCAGGCCGACGCTGGGGAAGAAGAGGGCGGTCAAGCGCGTGGCGTCGATCTGGGCATCGAAATGGGAGAGGTTGAGGTCGTCGAAGTAGCGGAGGTTGGTCGCCTCCCGAACGAAGCTCTTGGTAACGCGAATGCCGGAGATCGACTCGTTGAGGTAGCCGTTGATGAGCGACAATCGCTGCCGGGTGGCGCGATAGGCCTGGCGGACGCCGCTGCGCCAGCGATTGGTCACGAAGGCCATCAATGGGAGGACGACGAACGTGACCAGGGCGAGGCGCCAGTTGAGGGAGATCATGGCGACGACGATGCCGACGAGCATGAGCGTCCCTCGGGCCAGCCCCGTGATGGACCAGGTGACGAAGTTCTGGATGACGCCCACGTCACTGCCGAGGCGGCTCATCAATCGTCCCACGGCGTAGTGGTCGAAGAAGCCGAGCGAGAGACGAAGCAGGTGGCGGAAGAGAGCGCTGCGCACGTCGGCCACGATGCGAGTGCCCACGTAGGCCATAGTGGCGATGCGGCTGCGATTAGTGAGCCACTCGCCGATGGCGGCCAGGATGAAAGCGCCACCCCAGAGCCGAAGCGTCCGCAGGTTGCCGGCGCGAATGCCGTCGTCGATGGCGCGCCCGATGATCCAGGGGGCGACCACGCTGAGCAGGGAGCTGACGGCCATGAGCACCACGGCGGCGGCCAACTCCCGCCCATAGGGGCGTATGTACTCGGCCAGGCGCCGCACCAGGCGGGCGTCGTAGGCCTTGCCAAGCTCGATATCGTCCCGGTCGGAGAGGAGCTCCCGGATCTTCTCCTCGCGAAGCTCGCGCTCCTGCTCCTCGGAGCTGAGATTGGGGTCGATCTCCCAGCACGGATCGCGCTTTCTACCGTCGTCCTTCGATCTATCGGTCATGCTAGGTAGTCTTTTCGAGGGCGGCAAACTCCTCCTGGTCCTTGAGCTGGAGGTCGTAGACTTCCTGATAGAGGCCACCTATGGCGAGCAACTCATCGTGCGTCCCCCGCTGGACGATCCGCCCCTCGTCGAGCACCAGGATCTTGTCGGCGCTCTTCAGCGTGAGCAGCCGCTGGGCGATGATGAAGGTGGTACGCCCCTCCATCAGGTCCTCCAACGCCTGCTGGATCAGGTGCTCGGTCTCCGTATCGACGCTGCTGGTGGAATCGTCGAGGATGAGGATACGGGGATCGTAGAGCAGGGCGCGAGCGATAGCCAGCCGCTGACGCTGGCCGCCGCTGAGCGTCACGCCGCGCTCCCCCACGCGGGTCTCATACTCCTCGGGGAAGCGCATGATGAACTCGTGCGCGCGGGCAGCCCGGGCAGCGGCGATGATCTCCCGGTGCGCCGCGTTAGGCCGTCCGTAGGCAATGTTCTCCTTCACGGTCAGGCCGAAGAGAAACGGGTTCTGCAGCACACTCCCGATGTGGCAGCGCAGGCTGGCGACCCGGACGTCGCGAAGGTCGACGCCGTCGATGAGGATACGGCCCTCCAGCGGATCGTAGAAGCGGGGAATGAGCTTGGTCACGGTGGACTTGCCGGAGCCGGTGGGCCCCATCAGGGCGATCCGCTGCCCAGGCTCAACGTGGAAATTGAGCTCCCGCAGGATCGGCTGGTCGTCTCGATAGCCGAAGCTGACGTTCTCAAAGGTGACGGCTCCCTCCACCTCCTCCAGGACGATGGCATGGGGAGGGTCCTCGATCTCCGTAGGCGAATCGATGATCTCGAAGACGCGGCTAGCGCTGGCGTTGGCGGTGGCCGCCAGGTTGACCAGGAATCCGAGGCGCTGGACGGGCCCGTTGAGCATCAGCAGGTAGGAGATCAGGGCGTAGAGCGAGCCGACGGTGATCTGTCCAGCCAAAGCACGCGGCCCACCGAACCAGAGGAGCAGGAAGATGGCGAAGGCCAGGACGAAGGTGAAGAGGGGCCAGTTGTTGGCCCAGAGGCGGATGACGTCGCGGCGGCGGCGGAACCACTCGTCGTTCTCGCGATCGAACTTCTCCAGCTCGAAGGGCTCCTGGGCCGAGGATTTCACCAGTCGGATCCCGGTCAGGCTCTCCTGCATGGTGGCCGAAAGCTTGGACATCTGCTCCTGGATGCGCTTGAACATAGGGCGAATCATGTTTCCGAAGCGGATGGTGGCAGCGATCAGGAAAGGGATAGGTAGCAGGGCGAGGAGCGCTAACCGCGCCTGCTCCAGCAGCATGGCGACGATGATGCTCACCAGGACCAGGAGCGTCCGGGTGAGCTCCATGGTGCCGATACCCACGAAACGCTCCACCTCGGAGATGTCGCTGGTGGCCCGGTTCATCAGGTCACCGGTCTGGGCCTGGTCGTGAAAGGAGAAGGGAAGACGCTGCACGCGGTCATAGAAGCGGTTGCGAAGGTCGTAGGCCGCCCTATGGGAGAGCCATTCGCCGAAATAGCGCTGTCCAAAGCCAGCCGCGGCGCGGACGACGCCGATGCCCAAGAGCAGCCCTCCGGAGAGAAGGAGGGCGTCGGCCCGGCCGGCGGCCAGCCCCTGGTCGATGGCGCTCTTGATGACCTGGGGCACGAGAAGGTTGAGCCCGGTGTCGGCCAGCATGGCGACGTAGCCGAGAATGAGTTGTCTCCAATATGGGCTCAGGTAGCTGTAGAGGCGGGCGTAGATGTTCAGGTCTTCGGATGGTGAGATGTCTTGCATTGGTAGATATGGTACCACGATTAGCTGGAGAGACCAGGAAGAGGAAGGGAGTATGGAGTAGGGAGGAGGAAGAAGGGAGATGAGCAGGCCGGGTCGGTGGGCGGATGGGTGGTCTCGCTTGGCAGATGTGAGAAGTGCGTGTATCCTTGTGGCGACGTGGGCATTCCCCCACAAAGGAGAAGGGACGATGGATCGGGAGTTCTACGGTACGAGACGACATGTGGTGTTCTTGCGGGGAAGGGGGAGGGTGACGATTCCCGCCGCGGTGAGAGAGAGGTATGATCTCGAGGAGGGAACCGCTCTGGTCCTCGTTGAGGAGGAGGATCGGTTAGCGCTCTATCCCAGCCAGGAGGAGTACGTGGAGGCTGTGCTCGACCGGGTTGGCACCGCGCTCAAGGAACGGGGGTTGACCCTGAAGGAGGTTCTGGAGGAGGGTGAGGGGGAGCGGGCGGAGCGGCCAACCCCCCAGCGGTGAACCATTGGGCTCAGTGAGCGAAGCCCTGCAGTCTGGGAGGCTGGTGCGTCGCACGGCGGGCGTGCGACGCACCGTGGGGGCGCTTCAGGCGTTCGCCCTCTGCTTCATGGCGGCGACGGGGGATCTTGGGTTGTCGTGCTTGTCGTACCAGCCGCAGCCTATCCAGCGCGGGTCGGAGACACCAGTATCAGAGAGCGTCCACGTGCAGAGCGCCGTGAGGTCGGTGTTCTCCGCGACCCAGTCATACAGCTCGGCGGTGCGCGTGCCCCATTCCTGCTCGCTGTACGGGGCCGACCACTGGAGGTCCTCCAAGTGCTCGGGGCTGTAGCAGCCGCCCTCCGTGGCGATGATCATCGGCTTGATGTTGAACTCGCGCTGGCAGGTATCGCGGAGTATCTCGTACCCCCGCAGGCACATGTCGTCCTGGAAGCTGCCCCAGTTGGGCTCGTAGTCAAAGGGACGACTGAAGGGGCTGGCGTGGGTGGCGATCCAGATGGTCCCGTCACGCAGGTAGCCTTGGAACTCGGTTCCGTTGTTCGCCGCCACGTGCATCAGGATCCGGCGGGCCCACTCGACCGATGAGAAGTGCTGATTCGTCCCCCCGCGCTCGGTGGGGGCCATGGCCGGGAAGGCGGGCTTCCCTCCGCGCCTGATCACCTCCTTCGCGTCCGCCCACCAATCAGAGGCGACCCGGGACACGAGAGCCGAATCGTGGTAGTCGACCTTCTCCTTCCAGGCAGCCTCCCATTCGTCGGTCAGGTTGGGCTCGTTGGCGATCTCGAAATAGTCCACGCCGGCGCTGACCAGCTCAGATACCCGCTCAATGAGCTCTGTGTTCAGGCGGCCGGGGAACTGGTGCCCCTGGTAGAGGCGCACGATGGGCGTGATGCCGGCCTCGATCAGACGCCGGATCCACTCGACGTTCCTGGTACCTCCACCATCAAGCAGCTTCAACCACTCGACGCCCATGGCCTGAAGCTCGTCGAGCCAGAAGTCCATGTTGACCGGGGGAGAGAGGATCGGCGCAGCGTGAACCCCGACCACCCCACGACCCGTCTCCCGCGGCGGTCCCTGGCCCAGGCGATCCCTGATCCTGGCATAGAGAGCGCCCTTCCACATACCCGTCCTATGGAAATCCCAGCCGGGACAGTCCGTGGGATAGAAGTCCTTGTGGCCCTTAACGTCGTTGACGCTGGTGATGCCGGGGAGCATGTCGCTGGCGATGGCCCACTCCGCCACCCGGGCGGCGGACTCCAGCTGGGCCTCGGGCGGCCGATAGATGTGAAGCGATCCGGCGAGGCCGACGCTGAGGTGCGCGTTTCTGTGCCCGGTGTGATCGTGCCAGCAGCCCTCGGTGAAGGGCAGGCAGAATAGGACCTCGCCGGTCTGTGTGATCCAGAGGGCGTAGGGAATGGACGGACGGCCGCCCGTCTTATGGATGTAGACGCGCGCCGTGTCGTAGGGCGAATGGCTCTCCGTGTGGTGGAAGGTCAGCCCCATGATCTGATCGAGGGTGCGCTGCCACCAGCCGTTCCAAAGAACCCCGGGGCAGTCGTCATTGCGAATGAGCTGGTCGCTGATGTCCCGGGTCCACGGCACATCCTCGCCCAGCAGAACGCCCGTTGGCTGCGCGTTCTGCCGCTCCCTGATGGCGACCATGTGCTCGACCAGATCGGGATAGATACGCTCGTAGTCGGTATGGGCCCATTCCCCGGTGGGGCCCAGCGTGAAGGGGCAGACGGCCCAGACGAAATGGTCCTCGCTGACCTCGCCGTCGTACCACTTGAGCGCGTCGACGAGGGTCTGGGTAGCCGCGGATTGCTCATCGCCGCAGTACCACTCGCTGACCACGAGGGGGATGACCTCGTCACGATCCTTCAGCAGGCGATAGAGGTAGCGGTAGCGGAAGTTGTAGGGCCCAGCCCCCGCGACCTGCGGCGCGCCCAGGATGGCGTCCCCCCAGTAGGCCTTCGGATCGTGGGTATCGAAGGTGCCCTCGTGGAGGGTGAGGATGTGCCCGCCCTCCTTGGCGCGGCCGAACACGCCGGTGGCGACCATGGCCTCCATCTCGGACCACTCCGGGGTGCCGGCGTTGAGGGAGAAGATGGCGAGCTTCAGGTCGTGCCTCTCTGCAAGCTCGATGGTCTTGATCATGTACTCGCCGAGCCGGCGGTAGCCGACCGGGCCGGGCGGGTCGGGATTGTGATAGACCTCCCAGTAGTCGACGATGTCGGCCAGGTCCGGGTGATCCCCGATCTCGTCGATAATGGCACCGATGCCACGCGTGGCGTGGATCGCCATGTTGAACTGGGGCTCCTCGACGCCCCGACAGTCCTCCCAGGGCCCTGGCAGACGCGCGACGATGATGGAGTTCGGGCTGGTCTCCTTGACGCCGCACAGCCAGCCGAGGTCATCGACCGCCTTGATGACGGGGAAGCGCGCCCCGCCATCCACCAGGTCTTGAGCGAAGTGCGGCACGTTGTTGTGTTTCATGGCATGGGCACCGATCTTGCTGCCCTTGCCGATGACGGGGTAGGTCCACTCGGAGTTGCCACTCATGTTTACCTCCCTAGAAAGGTAGGTGATGAGGCTGCCGGTATGGTCAGGAGCTACGGTATGGTACAGTCGGCCTGGCCGGTGATGGTCAGGTTATGTCGTTCGATGAGCGTCCAAGTGTGGATGATGAAAAGCCATTATAGCAGGTGTCGGGGGAAAGTCAATGGTGGCGAGCACGGCTACCAGGGTGTTATCGTTTTCGCTAACCGTGCGAGCGCGGCTGGCCCTGCCGGGTGGTTTGGGTGCGGCTCCGGACAGCCAAGGCGGCGACGGCGACGCGGGCGGGGGCGGCGGCGCGGGCACGGGGAAAACCTCGGGATCAACATCGCGAGCGGCCGACCTGCGGCTCAAGCGGCGGGCGTCCGCATCGTGACGGACGGTGAACTCGCCGGGCTGGAGCCGACGGGCGCGGGCGACGTCGAGGCGCTGGATCCTGGTCATGGTGGGATCTCTCCTTT
>CAZNRX010000034.1:0-39705 GCA_964575455.1 uncultured Anaerolineales bacterium
AGGAGGACCAACGCAGCACCTCGACTTCCACGGGCTTAGTATACCCTCAGCATCGACTGGGGGCTAACAACAGTATACAAGGAGAACATATGAACCGCCTACTGAGAATGCTTCTCCCCACCAAGACGGTAGCGGCCAGGCTCGAGAAAGCCCTGGAGAGAGCTGTCTCGAGAGACGCCACCCAGGAAGCGGCCGACATCGTCTCCGAGTTGCTCTTGTTCCTCCTCGAGAAAGAGGAGGTCTATCTGCTCTCCGATTTCATCCTCGCGCACAGCGACAAGATCGAGACCCTCTCGTCAGTGGAGAGGCAGGTATCCCCGGCCCGGATGAAGGAGATCGTCGGCCTCTTAGAGGAAAACCATCTCAGTTCCGTCGCCCTGACCGTCTGTCACCGACTGGGATACGACATGGAAGCGATGGAGATCCTGGCCAGGCAGGGGCGTGTCGATGACCTCCTCACCGTTCTCAAAAGGGAGGACGGCACGGTCGACGGGGCTCAGCTCGAAACGGCGGTAAGGCTGTGGGAGAGACACCAAGGGAGCGTCCAGGACAGCCCCCGGATGAGCGATATCTTGCGCAGGATAGCCAGCTTCGCCCCCGAGCGCCTGCCAGACAACCCGCGCGTGAAGGAGATCGCGGGCCAGGCCCAGGAAGCCGCCGCCCTGTACGCAGAGGAGGGCGATCTGCGTAGCGCCGCTCGCTGCTACGAGAGCGCCAGCATGTATGACCGGGCGTGCCGCCTCTACCAGGAGATCGGCGAGGATGAAGAAGCCTCTCAGGCCGCCGAATCCATGGGAGATCTGGAGAAAGCCCTGGAGCTAGCCGTGGACCCGGAAAGGAAGCTCAAGTTGCTCATACGGACGGACAGGCTCTCCGAAGCGCGTGACTTCGCTGCCGGCTTCGAGTCTCCAGACGCGTACTTCGACCTGATAAAGGAACAGGCAAAGCGGCGGATGGAGGCAAAGATCAAGGCCCACGACTTCGTCAGCGCTGTGGCTTTTGCGGATGCCGCCGACTGCGATCCGCTGGAGAGGGAGAAGCTCGTGTCGCGGGGGCGCGAGCATCTGGATCGACGAATGGCGTCCGCTGCTTCGGAGGAGGAAGTACGGTCGATCTACCGCGAGAGGGTCGATCTGGAGGAGAAGGCGGGCCATTTCGAGGAGGCCGCTCGGCTCGCGGAGGACGTCCTGGACGACCTGCCCCGAGCCAGTTTCCTCTACGAGAAAGCCAACCTGTTCAACCGGGCCATCAAGGCGGCGTCGGGAGAGGCCGAGCGATTGGCCGAGCTGCACGAGAAGGGCGGCAGCCTCCTCAAGGCGGCCAACCACTACGAGTCGGCAGAGCAATACGAGCGTGCCTACAGGCTCTACGAGCGGACCGAGTACTTTGAGAAGGCGCTGAACTGTTACCTGAAGACGGAGAACCCGCGTCAAGACATCCTCCTCGAGCTCTACACGAAGGCAGGAGAGTTCGAGCAGGCCATCGACGGCTACCTGGCCTCCGGGCGACTTAGCGACCTGGAGAAGGCCCTCTCCCTGGCAACGACCCACGACCTGGTCAGCTACGTCGAGATCATCGAAGGGAGAATCGCAGAGCTCGTCACGGGGAGCGAGGATGATCTGGATCAGTACTTTGCCAGGGCAAAGGAGGACGTCCTTGAGACCTACGCTGAGACGATCGGGATCGATTTTGGCACGACCAACTCGGTCGTCGCCGTATTCAACAGGGAGACTGAGAAGGCGGAGACGATCGTTAGTCCCGACGGCTCACCGTACGTGCCCTCCTTCTTCGGCCTCACGGAGAACCATCGGCCCATCTTCGGCGAGGCAGCCCGCTTGCGGTCCCTGACCGCTCCGGACCGGGTGGTGGCGCGCGTCAAACGGAGCCTCGGTGAGGAGCGATACTTCTCCATCGCTCGAAAAACTTACCGGAGCGAGGAAGTGGTGGCCAGCATCCTTCGCCACCTCGTATCCATCGCGGAGGCCTACGTAGAGTCGAAGGTGGAGGCGCACTTCCGCGATCTGGTGAGGGAGAGCGACCTGAGGTTTCCCGCCAGAATGGTGGATGCCTTTCTTGGCGAGCAGGAGGATACGGGACACGTCGAGGACGTCGTGTTGTCCGTGCCGGCCTACTTCAACGATAATCAGAAGAGAGCGACGCGAGATTCAGCCGAGATCGCAGGGATTCGCGTTCGCCGCTTGCTGCACGAACCCTCCGCTGCGGCTCTGGCCTACGCCCATCGGAGACTCTACTCGGGCAACCTGGCCGTGATCGACCTGGGAGGGGGAACGCTCGATATCTCGATCGTGGAGATCGACGAAGGGGTGACTGACGTCCAGAACATCGGCGGTGATACGAAGCTGGGAGGGAGCGACATCGATGCCCTGTTGGTCGAGCGCGTCAAAGCGGATATCGAGGAGCGCTGGGACGTTCGTGTGGGCCAAAAGAGGCAGGAGCTCGCGCGCCTGAGGTACGCTTGTGAGAATCTGAAGATCGATCTCTCATCTGTCACCCAGGCCACGATGACACTGCCGCATTTCCTCAATAGACCCAAGTATACCTTCTCGCTCACGCGCAGCGAATTGGAGCGTCTGTCTCAGCCTATCCTAAGCCGCATCAGGTCCACCATCCAGGAGACGATGGACGACTATGACTCAAGGGTAGACAACTACATTCTGGTGGGCAATGCCACTAAGATGCCCGCCTTCCAGGATCTGGTGAGAGATGTCATGCCCGCCGAACCCCTGGGAGGCATCGATCCCGGGACCGCCGTCGCTAGTGGGGCTGCGCTGCAGGGGGCCGTCCTGAGGCGCCATTCAGATCAGCTCGTGCTCCTCGACGTCGTCCCCTACAGTCTCGGCATCCAGGTGATCAAGCAGGACAGCAAGGAGCAGACCATCAGTCGGCTGATCGAGAAGAACGCCAGGATCCCGATCAAAACATCGGACACCTACACCACGGAGAGGGACAACCAGCGCAGCGTGCACATCAAGGTGTATCAGGGAGAATCGCCCCATCCGCACGAGAACTACCTCTTGGGGGATTTCGTGCTGGAAGGGATTCCGCCGGCTCCTGCTCACACGCCCCAGATAGAGGTGACCTTCGACATCGGGAGCGACTGCGTCTTGACGGTGATGGCGGTGGACAAGGGCACGGGCAACAGACAGTCGGTCAAGATCGAGGGAGCTGCTGTGCTTTCGTCTCAGGAGAAGGAGCGGTTGAGCCGCTTCTTCGCCGAACGGGAGACAGTCCACACGCAGGAGAAGGCGCTGGAACAGGTGCGAGCCGCTATTGCCGCGTCGAAGGTATCCTGCGGTCGGGCCATCGACCACGCCGAGTCCACGATCGAACGCTTCTTCGAGCGGTTCCACGAGAAGCTGGAGGTCAACCCAACCGCCTATCGGGCGAGCCCGGATCAAATGGACGACATTCAGGCGATGTTTATCCAGAAGGATCAGTTCGTCCACGGCCTCCCAGAGTATCGCGACCAACTGGCCTCGATCATCAGCAACGTGGAGCAGCTCGAGAGAAAACACCTGAACTTCAGGGACCCGGACATCAGTCGCAAACTGAGGAAGCGGGTCGATGCCTTGACCCACTACAAGGAAGCGCTGGAACGGACCCAGGCGTCGGTTGAGCGGGAAGTCACAACGGTGGTGGAGAACTGGATCCGGGTTCTGGACGGGATGGCGCCGAACCTGGAGCGTATGGATCCCGTCGCTCTAGCCGGCTATCATCTGAGCGCAGGACGAGCCCACAGGGCAACAGACGCCCTGCAACCCCTGGTGTCGCAACCGGAGGCCATGACCAGAGAGGCCTTCGACCTTCTCCTGGCGTGCCACGTAGCCTTGGGCTCGCAGGAGGGGTACAGAGAGGCGCACCACCGGTTCGGGGCTCGATTCGGGCTTGTCTACCCCGATTTCAACCATTTGAACGCCTACCTCAAGGCCGTCGACGAGTCCGTCTTCATGGTGCATGGGCGCGCTCGGCAACAGGGCACCGCCTTTGGAAGTGGGTTTGCCATCGCTCCCCACCTGGTTGCCACGAATCGACACGTCGTGGAGAGCATGGTTCGCCGACAGATACGCGTCGTCGGCAAGCACACCAGCTGCCACGTCGATGGCGTAGAGCTCGATCCGACCAACGACCTGGCCGTCTTGAGGGTGAGCGAGGAGCTCAAGCCGCTGAGAGTGGGAGGATTCGAGTTCGTGGAACCGGGGGAGCAGGTCCTCGCCCTCGGCTTCCCGGCGCCGAGCTCGGGCCGGCACAGCGAGAACATCTACATCTCGAGGGGGATCGTCAACTCGATCAGGAAGACGGAGGCGGCATCGGAAAGGGTCATCTTCGTCGACACGAAGATCGGTAGCGGCATGAGCGGCGGGCCGCTGATCAACGCGTTGGGCGAAGTCGTGGGTATCGTAACCCTGACGCAGTATCGGATGGGGCGCAGCAGTGAGGGTATGCTCTACGTGGAGGACCAACCCATCGCCCTCCCTATCGGTCTGGTGAGGAGGTATGTAACCCGCAGGACCTGAAGAAGATGGCCCATCAGGCTCCACTCCAGCCTACTGCGCCTGAGCCAGTTGATGCGGAGCAGGGACATACTCGTCACGCAACTTGTTTGGACAACCCCCGTCGGCCCCGCCGGAGAGCCATCCCGTTTGGGATGGCCTTCTTGTTTTCTTGGAAGCTTCAGTCCTGATCAGGCTAAAGCGCGTGCAAGACGAAGAGCTGCAAGTACTCCGGCGCCGAGATTCTATAGTACTCCCAGCCCCGAACCTCATTAGCCTAGGCCAGTCCATTTGCCCGCTTGCCGGACTCATCGCATCCGAAATTCATGAACGGTACAGCAAGTCTATGCCTGTCCACAACCGAGATTGCACCGCCCCCAGGCTGATGATATAATGCCCCCCACGCGGGAGGAACGGCCCCATGCAAGAGCGAACCAACTAACAGTGGCTTGCTGCGCTGAGTGAACCAGGTCCGGAGCAAGAACTGGCCTTGGCCGACCTGCGGGTCTTCCTGGTGCAAGGCCTTGGGTACGCGATGGCGGATCGGCGTCGAGCGGGCGATGCGGACATCAAGGGGTTTGTTCAGGACGCTTTGCTGAAGATTCTGGACAACCTCGCTTCATTCCGAGGGGATAGCCGCTTCACGACCTGGGCCCAGAAGATCGCTGTTCACGAGGCCTTCACCGAGCTCCGTCGCAAACGCTGGGAGAACGTCTCCCTCGAGGAGGTCACCGCTCGATATGAGGGCGATTTCACCCCTTCGTTCCTCACCGATCCAGAGCCCTCTCCGGAGGAGCGCGTCAGCCAGCAGACGCTGATAGATGCGGTTAAGCGTCTGATTGTCGAAGAGCTGACCGACCGCCAGCGGCAGGCTATCGTCGCCGTCGTCTTCGCCGGGATGCCGACCGAGGAAGTGGCGCGCCGAATGGGGACCAACCGGAACGCGCTCTACAAGCTGATGCACGATGCGCGTCAGCGTCTCAAGCGGCGTATGCAGACCGAGGGCATCTCCCTTGAGGATGCGTTGTCGGCTTTCGAGACCCCGTCTGGTAAGAGATCGAGCATTCATCACGTCTGATAGATGAAAGGGGCCTGATGACTATCGAGTCGAGAAAGATCAAGCATATGGTGCGCAACATCCTCACGGCGCGGCCTGACGAGATCGGATGCGCCGAGTGTCTTGAGCGTATGGATCGCTTCGTCGAGATGGAGCTGGAGGGGAAGAGCCCAGCCGAGGCGATGCCTCTGGTTCACGACCATCTGACCCGCTGCTGCAACTGTCGCGAGGAGTACGATGCCCTGCTGGAAGCCCTTCACCACCTGCACGAAGCCTAGGTCGCCGCTTCCTTCATGACCCCTGAATCCCCCCCTTACCCTCCCGGACTAGAGAGTCCGCTGATGCGACAGGCCAAAACCGTTTCCTCTCCGGCGTGAGCGCCACGCAACCCCCAGCAAGCGCGCCATAACGGACCAAGAAACCCTCCAGTCAAGACGTAAGATCTCGGCCGCTCCTCCCGTCTATATATATCAGATACTTGGCCAGAATAGAGGGGAGGTTACGATGCGACACATTGTTTGGATTGGACTGTTAACCGTTGTCTTGACCGGTTGTGCGGTGGCTGCAGGCCTTTCGATCGAGGGCGAACCGACGGATTCGCCTGCTCCTACCCGCACGCCCACACCGGAGGCGACGGAGAGCCGTCCACCCGCTACGACGCTGGAGCCGGCGGAGAGGCCACCAGCTGGAGCGGCGTCCGAATTCGATACCGACTTCACCATGTATAGCGTATCGTACGACGAGATTCTTTCAGGTGGGCCGCCCAAGGATGGTATTCCAGCGATTGACGCGCCGGAGTTCGTCAGTGTGGAAGAGGCCGACGAATGGCTCAAACCGCAGGAACCGGTGATCCTAGTTGAGGTCGGGGATCTAGCGAAGGCGTATCCAATTCAGATACTGACGTGGCACGAGATCGTCAATGACGTGATCGGCAATGTGCCGGTTACTGTGACGTTCTGCCCGCTGTGCAATACAGGCATCGCCTTCGAGCGGAGGTTCGATGGACAGGTGCTCGACTTTGGCACCACCGGTCGACTCCGTCGCAGCAACCTCATCATGTATGATCGGCAGACGGAGACGTGGTGGCAGCAAGCCACTGGCGAAGGTATCGTGGGAAAGTACACGGGACGCCAGTTGACGTTCGTGCCTGCCGCCATGATCTCCTGGAAGGATTTCATGGAGGCCCATCCAGGCGCAGAGGTTCTCTCACGAGACACCGGTCATAGTCGCGACTACGGAAGGAATCCGTATACAGGGTACGATGATGTCGAGCAGTCGCCATTCCTCTACGATGGTCCCGAGACACCAGATGCCCTTCCTCCGATGGCGAGGGTGGTGACGATCGAGCTCAACGACGAGGCCGTGGCCTATCCCTTCGACTTGCTGCAGGACGTGCGAGTGGTGAACGACACGGTCGGTGATGTTCCCGTCGTCGTGCTGTGGGCCCCGGGCACCGCGTCGGCCCTGGACGCTGGCTCCGTCGCGGGAGGCGTCGATGTCGGCGCAGCGACCACCTACTCCCGGGAGCTGGACGGCAAGACGCTCACATTCGCTGTGGACGGCGACCGAATTATCGACGAACAGATAGGGACCAAGTGGGACGTGTTGGGAAACGGCACAAGCGGTTCGCTGGCCGGCCAGCAGCTGGAGCCCGTGGTCAGCATCAACCACTTCTGGTTCTCGTGGGCGGCGTTCAAACCGGAGACGCGCATCTACACTGGCGCGGAGGCGAAAGCAGCAGCGCCCAAGCCGGTGGCGGCGTCCGCCAGTGTTGAGTTGGAGGCCGATTTCCAGATCGACGTCTACCAGGGTGAGGATGTGCTAGGCGGCTCATCGGTTGCGCTCTCAGAGGTGCTGGAGATAGGAAGGCCAGTGGTCCTCAATATGTGGGCAGGGCTGTGCCCGATCTGCCGGAACGAGATGCCTGAACTCCAAGACGCGTACGAGACGTATGGAGGCGAGGTGGTGTTCGTGGGGGTCGACGTCGGACCGTTCGTGGGGCTGGGCTCTGAAGAGGATGCCCTGTCACTACTCGACGATCTGGCGATCACGTATCTCGCGGGGAGTACGCCTGATGCCAACACCATTCGGGACTACAAGGTCCTGGGCACGCCGGCTACGTACTTCATCACGCCGGGTGGAGACATCGTTGAGCGTTGGAACGGCTTCTTGACAGGCAAACAGTTGACCAACAAGATCGATGAGCTGATCGACGTTTCTGCGGGCTCCTAGGAGTCCCAAGCATGGGATTGGGGTCTGCACGCCAATCTAGACTCGCGTGCAGACCTCGGTCTTCCTGAACGTTTGGTGCAAGCTAGCTAGCATGGTTCTCGGGACCACGCCGCCAGGGCTATCTGTGCAGTTCAGTTTCGCCCCCGGTCTGCCGGACGTGAGGAGTTGGATCGTCAGGCTGCGTGAAGGGCCGGAGCTCTTCCTGAGGGCTCCTTGAGAGCTTGCGGTCTATTGCGGAGGTGAGTGCGATGAAAAGAGAGAGAATCCTTGGTACGAAGAGCGCGTCACCGTTGGCGATCGACGCCGATAAGAAGAAGGGAAGCCAGCTGGCCCTGGTGGCCACGTTCCTGGTGCCTGCCTTACTGGTCGCCGGCCTGCTACTACTGCTGGTCAACTTCCGTGGTGGCATCGAAGCACGCGTCGCAGACGTGGCTTTGGTGCTACCCGTTAGCTTTGCCTTTGCCTCTGGCATGGTCGCAAGCGTCAACCCGTGCGGCGTGCTGATGCTCCCTGGCTATGTGTTCTACCAACTGCATGAGCGAGGCTCCCGCACGTCGCCCGTGCGAGGCGCGCTGAAGGGCTTGCTTCTCGCTGCTGTGGTCACGTCCGGATTTGTGCTCGTCTTCGCCGCCGTCGGCGGTGTCGTGGCGGCCGGGGGACAGTTCCTTGTCCGGTCCTTCCCATACGTGGGGCTCGTTGTCGGGCTAGCGATCGTAGGCCTGGGTGTGTGGATCCTGACCACGGACAAGACGTTGAGCATCCTAGCGACCAGTCGGGTGAATGTGGAACGACAGCAGACCCTGGGAAACGCTTTCCTCTTCGGCCTGGCGTACGCCATCGGGTCCCTCAGCTGTACGCTTCCCATCCTCTTGGTGGTCGTCAGTACTTCTTTGACGAGCGGAGGCTCCCTAGCGGCCTTCACGCAGTTCATCGCGTATTCGCTAGGCATGGGGACGATCATCTTCGTCATGACGCTGGGGGCAGCTCTATTCCGGAGGGCGATGGGCAGATGGCTTCGGGTGGTAGCACCCCACATCCACCGTCTGACCGCCATGTTTGCCATCGGGGCGGGGGCATATCTGGTCTACTACTGGGTCTTTGTTGCAGGCCTGTCATAGATGTCGGCCTTATGGGCTGGTGACGCGGGAGTATTCCGCTCTCAAGACTCAAACCAGGATGAGCTCCAAGGACATGCGACGTGCGGTGAGTGGGATCTATGATACAATAGAGTGACGACGTCAACATAACCCCTGTGGCGGAGACTGGCACATACATCACGTGTAGTCACGGTCCTTACGCTGCTCTCATGAAAACGCTTCAAAGCCCGTCACGTCAAACCTCGGATCCTAGGAGAAAGTCAAAGATGATTGCTTACGCTATTACCGACTCGAGGCGGCGCCTCTTCCTACCCTTCTCGCTGCTGACACTGATGACCTTGTTCCTGGCTGCTTGTCGGGACACGGCGACACCAACTGCCAAGCCTTCTCCACAATCGGCATCGAGTGGCCAACAAGGGGGGAATGCCGACGTCCTGCACGTCCGAGCGGTCCAGAGTGCCCCCGCTTCGGCCGCCTCAGGAGAGGGCAGTATGTGGACCTTCCACGTGACCGTTAAGCATCTCGATCAAGGGTGGGAAGACTATGCCAACGGCTGGGACGTGGTGACGCCCGACGGTACTGTGTTCAAGCCCGATCCTGATGCCCCTTTCACCCGTCTGCTGCTCCACCTACACGTGAATGAGCAGCCCTTTACACGCAGCCAGAGCGACATCGAGATTCCGCCAGACGTGACGCACGTGACCGTGCGGGCGCACGATCTCGTCGACGGCTTCGGTGGGCGTGAAGTCACCGTGGATCTGACCGTTCCCTTGGGGCCAGACTTCAAGGTCGTAGGCACGGCAGACTGACGATGCCGAGGCCGCATATCACGCGATCAAGAAAGGAGCAGGTAGATGTTTAGCACTGGTGACGAGGCACCCGATTTCGCTATTCGCTCGGCAGACGACGACCCTGTGTCGCTGAGGGGGATCCTGGATGAGGAACACGACGTCTTGCTCGTCTTCCTACGTCACCTAGGGTGACTCCACTGAAGAGAACACGTGGCACAGTTGTGCCCCTACGACGATGAACTCGAACGGCTGGGCGTGAAGGTGCTGCTGGTCACGTTCAGCTCCAGCGGCTACGCCAAGAAATTCCGAGAGGAGGTCTGTTCCCAGTTCCCCGTGTTGATCGACCGTGAGCGATCTCTCTATAACACCTATGGTTTGGAGAGTTCGTTGCTGCGCTCCTGGGGCTGGAAGAACCTGTGGGCCTACACCAAGAAGCTGCTCTCCGGCCAGGAATGGAAGGGTATCCAGGGCGACTCGACACAGCTGGGTGGGGACTTCATCATTGATCACGACGGCATCGTGCAGTTCGCCTACCGCAGTCGAGATCCAACGGACAGACCGCCGGTTGAGGAGCTCATGGAGCATCTCCAAGAGATCGGCCGACAACACAAGGACGTAGACAATGCATGACACCTACGATCTGATCATCATCGGCGGCGGCTCCGCCGGACTGACGGCGGCGAGCCTAGCCGTGCAGCTGAACGCGAAAGTCGCCATCGTCGAAAGGGACCGAATCGGCGGGGACTGCACCTGGACCGGCTGCGTGCCCAGCAAGACGCTGCTCAAGGCCGCTAAACTAGCACACCAGATGCGCCACGCCGATCACCACGGCCTGGTTCCCGTCAAACAGGAGATTGACCTGCGGGCGGTGATGGCCCACGTACGGGATGTGATCGCCGACATCTACGCGGAGGAATCACCCGAGGCCCTGCGGGAAGAAGGGGTCGACGTCTTCCTGAGCGCGGCCCGATTCCTCAACCCGCACACCTTGGTCGTCGACGACGAGACGCTGAGGTTTCGCCACGCCCTGATCGCCACGGGTGCGCACCCGTTCATCCCACCCATCGAGGGGCTGAACCTGGTTGACTACTTGACGTATGAGACCATCTGGGATCTTCGGATTCTGCCCGAACACTTGCTGCTGGTCGGGGCTGGGCCGGTAGGTTGTGAGATGAGCCAGGCGTTTCGGCGGCTGGGCTCCAAGGTCACGCTGATCTCCAGCCGCGACCGGGTACTGCCCCGCGATGAGGCCCAGGCGTCACGCGTGCTGGAGGAGGTGTTCGCATCGGAGGGCATCAACGTGCGCCACCACAGCCGCGCCCAACGCGCATGGCAAGAGGGCGATACCATCCACGTGCTGGCGGGCGATGATGAACTGGCTGGAGACGCGCTGCTGATCGCCACGGGCCGACGCCCCAGTGTAGAAGGACTCGACTTGGAGCAAGCCGATGTGGCCTACAGCGCCGGGGGCATCCAGGTCAACAGCCACCTCCAGACCACCCAACGCCACATCTACGCCGCTGGGGACTGCCTCGGAGGTTATCAGTTCACACACTACGCCGGGTGGCAGGCGTTTATGGCGGCGCGCAACGCTCTGCTCCCGGGCGCCTCCCGCGGCATATCGGATCGCGTGCCGTGGACCACGTTCACGGATCCGGAGGTAGCCCACATCGGTCTGACCGAGGCGGAGGCGCGGAAAAAGCACGGGGACAGTGTCATGACCTGCCAGTGGTCGATGGAGCACGTGGACCGAGCGAGAACGGACAGGGCCACGGTGGGCTTCATCAAGTTGGTCCACAAGAAGGAAGGGACGCTGCTGGGCGCAACCATCGTCGCAGCTCGAGCCGGGGAGATGATCCACGAGTGGATCGTGGCACTGGAGCACGATCTGAAGGTCGGTGATCTTGCCAGCGACATCCACGTCTACCCCACGTACTCGACGGCCCATATGCAGGCGGCTGCTGCGGTTCGTATGCGACAGCTGCTGAGCGGCACATCCGGGCGGGTTATCCGCGGATTGGCCCGCCTGCTTAGGTAGATCCAATGTCACGACGAAGAGGAACCGAGTATGATGAGCTTCGAGAGACAGCTGGTCCGTGGGGCGATCTTCACCGGCCTCACGCGAAGCCTGTGCCCCGAGTGTCGCCGCGTCGTGGATGCCCAGGTGCTTCTGCGCGACGGGGCGATCTATCTGAGGAAGCGCTGTCTGGAGCACGGCTGGCACGAGGCGCTGGTACTTTCCGACGCCGATTGGGCTTTGCGGGCATCGACGTACAACAAACCGGGCGCCGTTCCCCGCGACTTCGCCACGACCGTCGATCAGGGCTGTCCACACGACTGCGGCCTCTGCCCCGAGCATCAGCAGCACACCTGCGTCGGCCTCATCGAGGTGACCAGCCGATGCAACCTGCGCTGTCCCAACTGCTTCGCCGACGCTGGGGGCCGCGAGCGGTCGGCAGAGACGTACGATCTTAGCCTTTCCCAGGTGGAGTCCATTCTCGATCGCTTCGTCGAGAACGAGGGGCAGCCAGAGGTGCTCCAGATCAGCGGGGGCGAGCCGACCATCCATCCACGCATTCTCGATATCCTGGCCGCCGCAAAAGCTCGAGACATCCGACACGTTATGCTCAACACCAACGGGCTGCGGATCGCACAGGAACCCGGCTTCGTCGAGCAACTGAGGCGTTACAACCCATCGATCTACCTCCAATTCGATGGCCTGCGCGACGCGACGCATCGGACGCTGCGGGGGCGTGACCTGCGAGCGATCAAGCAGCAGGCCCTGGACCGCCTGAGCCAGACTGGAATGTCGGTGATCCTGGTCGCCACCGTTGCACAGGGCGTCAACGAGGACGAGCTCGGGGACATCTTGCGCTTTGGGCTCGAGCATCCGGCCGTGCTCGGCGTAAGCTACCAGCCAATGACCTTCGCTGGGCGCTGCAGTGAATCGGATCCTCTCCACCGTGTTACGCTGACGGATGTGCTCGAAGGGCTTGAAGAACAGACGGAGGGTCTCTTTCGGGCAGATGACTTCATACCGGTGCCGTGTCCCCATCCCGAGTGCTCGGCCTGCACCTACGCCTTCGTGGACCACGACGGAACGGAAACAAAGGTCGTGCCGATACCCCGCATCGTCAACGTGGAGGACTATCTGGACGTCGTTGCCAACTGGGCCGCCCCGGAGCTTTCTAACGAGATTCAGCAGGCTCTGGAAGCGCTCTGGAGCTCGGCCGCGATGATGGGCACGGATGATACGACCGACCATCTCACCTGCGTGGCCTGCGGGATGGACGTGCCGCTCCCTCGAGACCCGGAGGTGCTCAAGCGCCATGTCTTCATGGTGCAGGTGCACGGCTTCATGGACGAGCACACCTTCGACCTGAAGCGACTTATGAAATGCTGCATACACCAGCTGTTGCCTGACGGGCGGGCCGTGCCGTTCTGCGCCTACAACACGCTGGGCTACCGCGAAGACGTGCGAGCCGCCCAGCTGGCCCGCCGCGCTCCGTAAAAGGGAGGACCTACGTTGCCAGAGACGACCGACCGCGAGATCAAGACATGCTGCGCCACATTCTATCAGAGTGAAGTGGTGCGCGTGCTCCTGGGCGATGTGTTTCATCCTGGCGGCCTGGATCTTACCTGTCATCTAGGCGATGTTCTCCGGCTCCGTCCAGATCAGCGGGTCCTAGACGTGGCGTGCGGGCAGGGGGCGTCGGCCATCCACCTGGCCGAACAGTTCGGCTGCAGAGTCACCGGCCTGGACTACGGGCATGAGAACATCGCCACGGCCAAGCGTTTCGCTGCCGAACGCGGGGTAGGCTCCTGGACTAGCTTCCATCAGAGCGACGCGGAGCGGCTGCCGTTCCACGACGGGGTCTACGACGCCGTCATCTCTGAGTGCAGCTTCTGCACGATGCCAAACAAGGCCGCCGCCGCGGGAGAGATGATCCGCGTGCTCGCGCCGCGCGGACGCCTGGGCCTGACCGATATGACCCTCAACGGGACACTGCCCGACGATATCGATTCTCTGCTAGCCTGGGTCGCCTGTGTCGGCGGAGCTGGCACGTCGAAGGACACTATCCAAACGCTGTTAGATGCTGGCTTCACCCACTTCACGGTAGAGGACTACTCGCAGGCTCTGATCGATATGGTCGCGGACGTGCGGCGACGCCTACTGGGCCTCGAGGTCGCCGTCGGGCTCGGCGGGTTGGACCTCGACGATCTTGACCTCGAGGAGGGAAAGCGGCTGGCACGCTGTGCCGCTGAGTTGATCGAGGCCGGGACAGTCGGGTACACATTCATCACAGCAAGGAAGGCGGTGGTCCCGTCGTGATCTTCGGCACGCTCGATTTCGGCCGCGATGCTTGCAGCCATCTGCCTCTCGCCGAGCAGCGCGAGTGGCTGGTCACCAATGGCATTGGTGGCTATGCGTGCGGGACCGTCGCGGGGCTGCTCACGCGGCGCTACCACGGCCTGCTGATCGCCGCGATGGATCCCCCGTTAGGCCGTAGGCTGCTGCTCACGAAGCTGGATGAGACCGCCACCTACCGCGGTACCGACTACTCGCTTTTTGCCAACCGGTGGGGCGGCAGTGCTGTGGAGCCTGAGGGTTTCCGCCATCTGGAGCGCTTCCACCTGGAGGGCACAACGCCGGTGTGGACCTTCGCCTGCGCCGACGCCCTGCTGGAGAAGCGCGTCTGGATGGAGCCCGGCGCCAACACCACCTACGTGCGCTACGATCTGGCACGGGCCAGCGCTCCAATCACACTCAAGATCAAGGCGATGGCCAACTACCGGGACCATCATGGGAGCACCCAAGCCGGTGACTGGCGGATGCGTGTCGAATCAGCGGAGCATGGTCTGCGCATCGTGGCGTTTGACGGCGCAACGCCGCTCCATCTGCTGAGCCACAAGGCTGAGGTTGTGGCAGAACACACGTGGTACCGGGGCTACTTCCTGGCCATGGAGGACTACCGTGCGTTGGACACCCAGGACGACCATCTCCACGTCTGGCGCCTCCTCGCCGAGCTTCAATCCGGCGAGGCGCTGCTGATCGTCGCCAGCACAGAGACTGCGCTGGATCTCAATCCCACAGCCGCACTCGACAGACGGAGGGCCTACGAAGAGGGACTTCTGAAGCAGAGCGGCGCTCTGAACGTATGGGAGGAGGGCTCAACCGACGTGCCGCTATGGAAGCAGCACCTGATCCTGGCGGCTGATCAATTCATCGTGCGCGACAGCCTGCCCGAGGATCCAGAAGGTAGCACGATCATCGCGGGCTATCCCTGGTTTGGCGATTGGGGACGCTACACGATGATCAGCCTGCCCGGCTTGACACTGGCTAGACCTACTTCATCATGCCGACCGGTAACGTGGTCGAGCGCTGGAACGGCTTCTTGACCAAGAACCAGCTGACTGTGAGGATCGAGAAGCTGATAGACGTTTCTGCGGACTCCTAGGAGTCCCAAGTCTGGGTCCGGGGCCTGCCCCCGATTGCCAACCAAACTCCAACCTCTTCAAACTCGAACCAACTTGAGTTCCAACAATGTCCAGCGCTTGGTGCGCTGTTTCTGTGATATCATAGACGGGATAAGGACAGCCGACCCTTTGCAGGAGCCCGGGCCACGAGTCACCCGCCGGGGCTACTTCAGACGTCAACCAGCAGCTCTGTTAGTGCAGGTGGGCGTTCGGGCGCACCATCTCATCGATGACTTCGGCGGATGTGAAGCCATCGTCACAGTTGCCGGCTCTTCGGGGCCAGACTACGCAATAATATGCAAAGGAGATTGACGATGCCACGCGACATTCCAGTAGGCAACGGCTCTTTGCTGGTCAACTTCGATCACCGCTACCAATTGCGCGATCTCTACTGGCCGCACGTCGGCCAGGAGAACCACACGGAGGGCCATCCGTCCCGCTTCGGCGTCTGGGTGGATGGCCAGTTCAGCTGGGTGAGCGACGACGGGTCGACGCAGTCACCTTGGGAGCGCCAACTCAACTACGTCGGCGATACGTTGGTCACCCACGTCGAGCTCTACAATCCCGATCTGGCGCTGAGGCTGGTCTGCCAGGACGCCGTCGATTTCCACGAGGATCTCTACCTCCGCCGCATCGAAGTTCACAACGAAGCGGACCGTGAGCGCGAGGTGCGCCTCTTTTTCGCCCAGGACTTCCACATCGGCGGCCACGAGGTAGGCGATTCCGTCTACTACGAACCAGAGCGCCGGGCAGTCTTCCATTACAAGGGTCCGCGTTGGTTTATGATCAACGTGAAGAGAGAGGGCAGCGCTGAGGGCGTCGATCAGTGGGCGGTGGGTGTCAAGGAGACGCAGGGCAAAGAGGGCACCTGGCGGGACGCCGAGGACGGTCATCTGTCTGGCAGTGCCGTGGCTCAGGGCAGCGTCGATTCGGCGGTGGCGCTGCACCTGACGGTCCCGGCAGGCGGCAAGACGACCGGCTGGTACTGGATCGCCGTCGGCCACTGCTTCGAGGAGGTGACACGCATCAACCGCACCGTACGCCAGAAAGGGCCAGATACGTTCCTGGAGCGCACACACGACTATTGGTCGCTGTGGGTGGGGAAGGAACCGCGCCACTTCGCCGATCTGCCGGATGACGTCTGCCACCTGTACAAGCGCAGCCTGATGGTGCTGCGCACGCAGATCGACAACGATGGGGCCGTCATCGCGGCCACCGACTTCGACATTGCTTACTATGGTCGCGACACGTACGCCTACATGTGGCCGCGCGACGGGGCGCTGGTGTCCGCGGCGCTGATCGATGCCGGCTATGCGGAGGTGACGCGGCGCTTCTTCGACTTCTGCCACCGGGTCATCACCGAGGAGGGGTACCTGCTCCACAAGTACAATCCGGATGGATCGCTGGGTTCCTCCTGGCACGGGTGGACCCAGGACGGCGAGAAGCGACTGCCGATCCAGGAGGACGAGACCGCGCTGGTGCTGTGGGCACTGTGGCGACACTTCGAGCGGTTTCGTGATATCGAGTTTGTCAAACCCCACTACCGCGGCCTGATTATCCGCGCTGCCAACTGGCTGTGCCGCTATCGCTACGACGAGAGTGGCCTCCCGCTCCCTTCCTGGGACTTGTGGGAGGAGCGTCTCGGCGTCCACGCCTGGACCGCCGGAGCGACCTGGGGCGGGCTTCAGGCCTCCGGCAAGTTCGCGGAGGCCTTCGGTGAGACCGAGCTGGCAGCCAAGTACCGTAACGTCGCCGACGAGATCAAGGCCGGCGTGAAAAAGCATCTTATGTCCTCCGACTTAGGATGCTTCGCTCGGATGATCACCCGGAAAGACGATGGCACCTGGGAGCACGACAAGACGTTGGATGCGTCGTTGGTGGGCCTCTGGTACTTTGGCATGTTCGCCCCCGACGACCCGGAGATCGTCTCCACGATGGAGACGGTGCGGGACAGACTATGGGTCAAGACCGACGTGGGTGGCCTGGCCCGGTACGAGGACGATTACTACCACCAGGTGAGTCAGGATCTCGACAGGGTGCCTGGCAATCCATGGTTCATCTGCACGCTCTGGCTGGCTCAGTGGCACATCGCCAGGGCGCAGACCGTCGCGGATCTGAAACCCGCGCTCGATATCTTCGACTGGGTGGCCGACCACGACCTTCACAGCGGTGTGATGGCGGAACAGGTGCACCCCTATACCAATGACCCTCTCTCGGTCAGTCCCTTGACGTGGAGTCACGCCACGCTGGTGGCGGCGGTGCAGGAGTACCTGGCGAAACGAGCCCACCTCAACCGCTGTCCCGAATGCGGTCAACCCGTTCCCTGGGTCACAACTGAGGAGAATCTCTAGGATGGGCCAGACGGCACTTGCGCGCTGCGCAACGTCGGTCACAAAGCGACGATCGACCCTCTTCGGGGCGCCGGTGCCAATGGAATAGGCACGGAGCCGTGGATCGTGCTTCCTCACCCCGGCGTGTCCCCACGGCAATCGGAGGAACAAAGATGAAAGGACTTGAGGACAAGATTGTCATCGTCACCGGCGGTACATCCGGCATCGGTCAGGCGATCGCCGTCCGGTTTGCTGCCGAGGGCGCGCACGTGGCCATCAACTACCGCAGGCAACCCGAGGACGCGGCGCAGACCGACGAGATGGTACACCAAGCGCTCGAGAAATGCGTCCATGACGTCAAGGCGCACGGCGTCAACCACGTTCTCGTCCAGGCTGACGTCTCCAGTGAGGATGACGTTGTCGAGATGGTGGAAGAGGTCGTGGAGGAGCTGGGCGGCGTCGACATCCTGATCAACAACGCCGGCATTCAGGTCGCGGGTGACTCCCACGAGATGGCCATCGATGCCTTCGACCGGCAGCTGAGGGTGAACCTGCGCGGGGCCTACGTCGCGGCCCGGGAGGTGATAAAGCACTTCCTGGCGGAGGAGAAGCCGGGCACCATCGTCAACATCTCCAGCGTGCACGAGATCATCCCCAAGCCGCGCTACGTGGGCTACTCGGTCAGCAAGGGGGGCATGGGCAATCTAACCCGAACGCTGGCGCTGGAGTATGCGGCCGACGGTGTCCGGGTCAACTCCGTCGGGCCGGGGGCCACCATTACGCCCATCAATCAGTCCTGGGTCGACGATCCAGACAAGAAGGCGCAGGTCGAGGCCCACATCCCGATGAGGAGGGCGGGCACCGCCGAGGAGATGGCCGCGGTCGTGGCCTTCCTCTGCTCGGACGAGGCGGCCTACATCACCGGGCAGACCCTCTTCGTGGACGGCGGCCTGACGCTCTACCCGGACTTCCGCACCGCGTGGTCGTCCAGGTAAGCGACGATGCCGGTACGAACGCGTCGCACCCGCAATGAACGGTTGAGATACCCATCACCCACAAAGGATGGAGGAACCAGATGTTGCTAGCCGGAGATATCGGAGGAACCAAGACCAAGTTAGCCATCTATTCGAAGGAGAGAGGGCCCCGGAGGCCGCTGGTAGAGGAGACGTTCCGCAGCAAGGACTACGACGGGCTTGAAGCCATCGCCCGGGAGTTTCTGGATTGCGTCGCTATCCAGGTCGATCGGGCCAGTTTTGGTGTGGCTGGTCCCGTGGTCGAGAACCGCGTCGAGGTCACCAACTTGCCCTGGATCGTCGACGCCAACGACCTGCGGGTGGCGCTCGACGTATCGTCGGTCCAAATCCTCAATGACCTGGCGTCGATCGCCAACGGCGTGCCCTTCCTTGAGCCCGACGAGCTGCATACCCTCCAGGAGGGGACCCACGACCCGACCGGCGGCATCGCCGTCGTCGCACCGGGTACCGGGCTCGGTGAGGCGTTCCTTACCTGGGATCAAGATGACGGCCGCTACCGCCCTCACGCCTCCGAGGGTAGTCATACGGAATTCGGCCCGGCGAACCCCCTCCAGATCCAGTTGCTCCGGTACCTGTGGGCTCGCCACGAGCACGTCAGCTACGAGCTCGTCTGCTCCGGGATGGGGATTCCCAACCTCTACACCTTCTACAGGAGTGGTGCCTACGCCGAGGAGCCAAACTGGCTGAGGGAGCGATTGGCCCAGGTTGACGACCCTACCCCCGTCATCATAAATGCGGCAGTGGACGATGAGACGGCGTGCGAGCTCTGCACGCTGACGTTGAACACCTTCATCGACATCCTTGGAGCAGAGGCGGGCAACCTGGCCCTGAAGGTGATGGCCACCGGAGGCGTCTACCTGGGCGGTGGGATCCCGCCTCGCATTCTTCCGGCGCTGGAACAGGAACGATTCTTAGAGGCTTTCCACAAGAAGGGACGTCACAGCGACCTGATGGATCGCATACCGGTGCACGTGATCCTCAAGCCCGAGGTCGCCATCATGGGCGTAGCGTGCTACGGGCTGGGTCTCTCAAGTGTCGGGGGTACCTCCGATGACGATGCTTGATTTCGGGCGTGAGGTCTGCGGCCATCTGCCCCTCGCCGAGCGCCGCGAGTGGCTGGTCACCAACGGGATTGGCGGCTATGCCTGCGGAACCGTCGCTGGTCTGCTGACGCGCCGCTACCACGGCCTGCTGATCGCCGCGCTGGACCCGCCCCTGGGGCGGACGCTGCTGCTGACGAAGCTGGACGACATCGCCACCTACGACGGGCGCGCCTACTCCCTGTTCGCCAACCGCTGGGCCGATGGCCGTGTGGAGCCCGCGGGCTTCCGACACCTGGAGCGCTTCCACCTGGAGGGCACCACCCCGACGTGGACCTTCGCTTGCGCCGATGCCCTGCTGGAGAAGCGGGTGTGGATGGAACCGGGCGCCAACACCACCTATGTGCGCTACGATGTCCGTCGGGCGACCGCTCCGCTCACACTCAACGTCAAAGCCATGGTCAATTATCGGGACCACCATGCCACGACCCGCGGCGATGACTGGCGGATGCGCGTCGAGCCGCTGAACCGCGGTCTCCGTATCACGCCATTTGACGGTGCAGCGCCATTCTACGTGTTGAGCAACCGGACAGAGGCGGTGGCCGACCACCGATGGTATCGGCGGTACGTCCTGGCGATGGAGGACTATCGCGGGCTGGACGCCCGGGAGGACCACCTCCACATCGGGCGCTTCCATGCCGAGCTTCAGCCCAGCGAGTCGCTGCTGATCGTCGCCAGCACAGACGCCACGCCGGATCTTCATCCCGCAGCCGCGCTCGACAGACGGCGGACCTACGAGGAGGAGCTCCTCCGGCAGGGCGGCGTCCTGAACCCGTCGGACGCCGATTCCACCGCCGTGCCACCCTGGGAGCAACATCTGATCCTGGCGGCTGATCAGTTCATCGTGCGCCGCAGCCTGTCCGAGGAGGCCCACGGCCGCAGCGTCATTGCGGGCTATCCCTGGTTCGGCGATTGGGGGCGCGACACGATGATCAGCCTGCCGGGCCTGACCCTCACCACGGGCCGCCCCGAAGTCGCCGAGCGCATCCTGCGCACCTTCGCAACCTTCGTGGACCAGGGGATGCTGCCCAACCGCTTCCCGGATGAGGGCCAGGATCCCGAGTACAACACCGTGGACGCCACGCTCTGGTACGTCGAGGCGTTGCGCGCCTACCACGAGGCCATAGACGACAGCGACCTGCTGCACCACCTCTTTCCCATCCTGCAGGACATCATCAGCTGGCACGAGCGCGGCACGCGGTACGGTATCCGCGTGGACCCGGCCGACGGGCTGCTCACCGCCGGCGAGCCCGGGGTGCAACTCACCTGGATGGACGCCAAGGTAGGTGATTGGGTGGTCACGCCCCGCATCGGCAAGGCGGTGGAGATCAACGCCCTCTGGTACAACGCCCTGCGCATCATGGCCGATTTTGCCCGTCGTCTGGAGCAGCCTGCCGATCCCTATGAGGCCTTGGCAGAGAGGGCTCACTCTGGGTTCGCTCGGTTCTGGAACGAAGACGCCGGGTATTGCTACGACGTGCTCGATGGCCCCGATGGAGACGACCCAGCCCTGCGCCCCAATCAGCTGTTTGCCGTTTCCCTGCCGTATGGCCCGTTGAGTCAGAGGCAGCAGAAGGCTGTCGTGGACGCCTGTGCTCGCCACCTGCTCACCTCATATGGTCTGCGCAGTCTGTCGCCCGATGACCCGGCTTACATCGGCCGCTACGGCGAGGATCAGCGTCAGCGCGACGCGGCTTACCACCAGGGGACGGTGTGGGCCTGGCTGATTGGTCCGTTTGTCACGGCTCATCTGCGCGTCTACGGCGATCGTGAGCAGGCACGCTCCTTTCTGGAACCCTTCGTCCACCACCTGAGCGACCACGGCGTGGGCAGCGTCAGCGAGATCTTCGACGGCGACCCGCCTTGCGTACCCCGTGGCTGTATCGCTCAGGCATGGAGCGTGGGGGAACTGCTGAGGGCCTGGCGTACAATAAAATACCGAGGTAGAGGTAAGGAAAGCGCGACCAAGAACGTCAATAGGAACAGAGGATGTTCCAATCCATTGGAGGAGATTACATGGCAAGAGTGACTGAAGAGCTAGAGACCCTGTTTCGAGAGGTCGGCAAGAAGCACCACGAGGCATTTCTCGACACCGATGGCGTGGATCCCGAATGGCCGCTATGGTACGCCGATCGGCTCACGGACAGGCTGCCCGCTCTGCTGGGCGACGACCTGACCAAGAGCGAACTTGTGTATCTGCTGGTTCACCTTAGCAAGAAGCAAGCGGACGAGGCCCCCGACATGCCCTGGCCACGCTACTATGCCGAGTTCTTCGCCACGCACTACGTGCAGGAGGATGCCTGAAAAGCGATCCATGATGCCGGACGAACCGGGCCCCTGTGCAGGCTTTGATCAGCCAGCAGATGCGAGAGGTCGGGCTGCTTGCGAAGACCGCTTCGTCACTAGAATCCACTGAGGAGACGCCCAATGACAGAACAGAGATTGATCGACCAGAAGAGCATTAACACCATTCGCTTCCTGGCCGCCGACGCTGTACAGCGCGCCGGTTCCGGTCACCCCGGAACCCCGATGGGTGCAGCCGCGATGGCCTACACCCTGTGGGATCGCTTTCTCAAGCACAACCCACGGAATCCGGACTGGCCCGACCGCGACCGGTTCGTTCTATCGCCGGGCCACGCGTCGATGCTGCTCTACAGCCTGCTGCACCTGACCGGTTACGACTTGCCGCTGGAGGAGCTCAAGAGCTTCCGTCAGTGGGGCAGCAGGACGCCGGGCCATCCTGAGTACGGCGAGACACCCGGGGTGGAGGTGACCACCGGACCGCTGGGCCAGGGTTTCTCTCACGCTGTCGGCATGGCGATCGCCGAGCGCTGGCTGGCCAAGCACTACAACCAGCCGGGTTATGAGATCGTCGATCACACCACCTATGCCATCGCCTCCGACGGCGACATGCAGGAGGGCGTCAGCAGCGAGGCAGCCAGCCTGGCGGGCACGCTGCGGCTGGGGAAGCTCATCGTTCTGTACGATGACAACGAGATTCAGATCGAGGGCGACACCGACGTCGTCTTCGGAGAGGACGTGGCCCGTCGCTTCAGCGCCTACGGGTGGCAGGTAATCGGGCCGGTGGACGGCAACGACATCGACGCCGTCGAGACGGCCATTCGCGACGCACAGGCTGACGCCGAGCGCCCCGCGCTCATCATCTGCCGCACCATCATCGGCTACGGCAGCCCGGAGCAAGCCACGGCTAAGGTCCATGGCAGCCCGCTCGGCGAGGAGAACCTGGCTGCGGCGAAGGAGGCCCTGGGGTGGCCTCTGGAACCGAGGTTCTACGTTCCGGATGGCGTCTGCGACCACATGCGACAGGCCGTCGATCGCGGTCGCGCCGCCGAGGAGGCGTGGGAAGAGCAGCTGGAGGCCTACGCGGCCGAGTACCCGGAGCTGGCGGAGCGGCTCCAGTCTCAGTTGGAGGGCGATCTGCCTGAGGGCTGGGACGACGGGCTGGATGAGCTCTTCCCGCCCGATACCCCGCCAATGGCTACCCGCAACGCCTCGGGCGAGGTGCTGAACGCCCTGGTTCAACGGGTTCACACCCTGACCGGGGGCTCGGCCGACCTATCGCCCAGCACCAAGACGATCGTCTTTGGGTATGGCGATTTCGGATGGGACGATTACTGTGGGCACAATTTGCACTTCGGCGTCCGCGAGCACGCGATGGGCGCCATCGCTGGCGGCATGGCCCTGCACGGCGGCGTGATTCCGTATGCCGCCACCTTCTTCACCTTCTCCGACTATATGCGTCCCCCCATGCGCCTGGCGGCCCTTATGGGCTTGCGAGTCATCTACGTCTTCACCCACGACAGCATCGGATTGGGCGAGGACGGGCCCACGCACCAGCCGATCGAGCAGCTGATGAACCTGCGCGCGGTGCCCAATCTCACCGTGATCCGTCCGGCGGACGCCACGGAGAGCGCCGAGGCGTGGCGCGCGGCGCTGCTCAACGAAAGCGGCCCCACGGCCCTGATCTTCACGCGGCAGAAGCTGCCGGTGCTGGACCGCAGCCGGTATCCCGCTGCGGAAGGGGTGCAGCGTGGCGCGTACGTCCTGTGGGAGTCTGGCGACGATACACCGGACGTGATCTTGATTGGCACGGGGTCAGAGGTGCAGGTTGCCCTCGAGGCGGGACAGAAGCTGGCGGATCAGGACGTGGCCGTGCGAGTGGTGTCGATGCCCAGCTGGGAGCTCTTCGACCAGCAACCAGCGCACTACCGGGAGCGCGTGCTCCCTTCGAGCGTCCGGGCCCGGGTGGCCGTCGAGGCCGGTGTGAGGACGGGATGGGAGCACTACGTGGGTCTGGATGGCGCGATGGTGGGGATAAACGGTTTTGGCGCCAGCGCTCCGGCCGAGGTTCTTTTCGAGAAGTTCGGGATCACCGCCGAGAGGGTCGCGGACGAGGCGAAGGCTCTGCTGGAGCGCTAGGCTGGCAGGTAGGTATGTCTGGCACCAGGGCGTTCTGTTGCCAATGGGCCTTCACCAAGTCACCAAGACCTACAACGGATTAGAGAGACGCTTGGAATCAAGTACGCGAATCAGACCCGCCACAGGGGTGACGGGTTTCGACCAGGAAAGGAGTTGATGCGATGACAAAGCTACACGAGCTGGCCGAGCTGGGTCAGGCGATCTGGCTCGACTACATCCGACGATCGTTCATTGAGCAAGGGGACCTCGACGAGCTGGTCGAGGAGGGACTGCGCGGTGTGACGTCCAACCCCTCCATCTTCGAGAAGGCGATTGCCGGGAGCAACGACTACGACGACGCTCTCCGTCGTCTGAGCGGTTCCGAACGGCCGCCTGAGGAGATATACGAGACGCTGGCGATTCAGGACATCCAGATGGCGGCCGACGTGCTCCGCCCGGTCTACGACGAGACCGAAGGGGCGGACGGCTACGTCAGCCTCGAGGTCAGCCCCGATCTGGCACACAACACGGAGGGCACGATCGAAGAGGCCCACCGTCTCTTCGCCGCCGTCGACCGCCCCAACGTGATGATCAAGGTGCCGGCCACTGTCGAGGGGATCCCGGCCATCAAGACACTCATCGGTGAGGGCATCAACGTCAACGTGACGCTCATGTTCTCGCTGGATCAGTACGACGCCGTCTCGGAAGCCTACATCTCCGGCCTGGAGACGCTCAATGCGAACGGGTGCGACCTCAGCGAGGTGGCCTCGGTCGCCTCCTTCTTTATCAGCCGGGTCGACGTCAGGGTCGACCGGATGCTGGACGAGATCGGCACCCCCGCGGCTCAGGAGCTTAAGGGAACCATCGGCATCGCCAACGCCAAGATGGCCTACCAGCGCTTCAAAGAGACCTTCAGCGGCGAGCGCTGGGAGCGCCTGGCGGACAGGGGAGCGCGCCTCCAGCGCGTCCTGTGGGCCAGCACCAGCACGAAGGACCCGGCGTATTCGGACACCCTCTACCCGGACAAATTGATCGGCCCGCACACGGTCAACACCCTGCCGCCATCCACGTTGAACGCCTTCCGCGACCACGGCACCGTCGCCCTCACCCTAGAGACGGAGTTGCTGGCCGAGCGCGCCAGGCTCGAGAAGTTGGCCGACCTCGGCATCGACCTGGATCAGGTCACCGATGAGCTGCTGGCGGAGGGCGTCGACAAGTTCGCCCGGCCGTTCTCGGACCTCATGGAGAGCATTGAGGAGAAGATCGAGGAACTTGAGTCTGAGTGGCGGCGCATGGAGACCCGGCTGGGCGACTATCAGAAGGCCGTCAGCGGCGCCCTAAATGAGATGGCCCGGGAGGACATCGTCGACCGTATCTGGAAACACGACCACACCGTCTGGAAGCCCGACCCGGACGAGATCACCAATCGGCTGGGATGGCTACACATCGCCCGCACGATGAAGGAGCAGGTCCCTCGCCTGGAGGGGCTCGCCGAGGCGGTCCGGGAGAATGCCTACACCCACGCCCTCTTGCTCGGCATGGGAGGCTCGAGCCGTGCGGCTGAGGTCTTCCGCCGGACCTTCGGCTTCAAGGAGGACACTCTGGATCTGGCCGTGCTCGACAGCACCGATCCCGACGCCGTCCTGGGCCACCTGGAGCGGCTCGACCTGAAGCGGACGCTCTTCATCGTCGCCAGCAAATCCGGCACCACGACCGAGACCCTCTCCTTCTTCCGGTTCTTCTACAACCACGTCCTCGAGGCAGTCGGAGCTGACAAAGCTGGAGAGCACTTCGTCGCTGTTACGGACCCCGGCAGCCAGCTGAGCCAGCTGGCCGAGGAGCGCGATTTTCGCGCTCTCTTCGAGAACGATCCGAACATCGGGGGGCGCTACTCAGCCCTGTCCTACTTCGGCCTGGTTCCGGCGGCCTTGATCGGCATCGACCTCGACCGTTTTCTCGACAGCGCACTGACCGTGGCCTCCGGCTGCGAATCCTGCGTCGTCGTGGGGGAGAACCTGGGCGCTCGTCTGGGCGCTGTTCTGGGCGAGCTTACGAAAGCCGGGCGGGACAAGGTGACGTTCGTCCTGTCGCCCGACTTGGCTAGCTTTGGCTCCTGGGTGGAGCAGCTCATCGCCGAGAGCATGGGCAAGGCGGGCACCGGCATCCTGCCCGTGGCCGGCGAGCCGCTCGGGGGTCCCGAGGTCTACGGGGACGACCGTCTGTTCGTCCACTTGCGGCTGGAGGGCGATGAGTCCTACGACGAACAGCTCGCAGAGCTCGAGGAAGCCGGCCATCCCATCTTCCGGTTCAACCTGCGCGACCTGTACGATATGGGGGAGCAGATGTTCCTCTGGGAGATGGCGGTCGCCGTGGCGGGACACCGCATGGGAATCCATCCGTTCAATCAGCCCAACGTGGAGGCAGCCAAGGTCCAGGCGCGCCAGATGGTGGCGCGGTACCGGGAACAGGGCGAGCTGCCAGGTGGCGAGTCGTCACCCCCGGATCCTGCGCTCCTACACGACTTCCTGAGTCAGGCTCCGTCCGGCGGCAGCCCCTCGCCCCACTCGGACCGGGGCTACATCGCCCTTCACGCGTACGTCCAGCCGACCGCCCGGACCGATGCGGCGCTATTGGCCTTGCGTACCCAGCTCCGCGATCGCTATCAGCTGGCGACGACGGTGGGCTACGGACCGAGTTTCCTCCACTCCACGGGCCAGCTCTACAAGGGGGATGCGGGAAAGGGTCTCTTTATCCAGCTCACCGCCGACGCCGCGCGCGACGCTGCTATCCCAAACGCCGCTGGGTCCGAGGAGTTAAGCATCACCTTCGGGATCCTGGAGAAGGCCCAGGCCCAGGGTGACCAACAGGCGATGGAGGATGCCGGTCGGCGGGTGATCCGCTTCCACCTTGGCGACGACGTGATCGAGGGGCTGGACCCGTTGGCAGCGGAGGGATAACAGCCTTCGGCGCCAACAAGTGTCTCTTGTCTCGCTATGAATGACCTGGAACGGAAAGGAGGGTGTCCTGTGGTTCGAGCTGTGATCTTCGATCTGGACGGCACGTTGGTGCAGACCGAGCGTCTGAAGGCCGTCTCCTACGCCCGTGCCGCGGTGGAGCTTTGCCCCTACGAGGTGAGCGAGGAGGCGGTGATCGAGGCGTACAAGGACTTGGTCGGGCTGCCGCGTCACGAGGTCGCCTCCGCCCTCGTCGAACGCTTCGAGCTGGAGCGTGCGAGCCGCGCGCGGATGGACGACCACGGCGTGAACGCTCCCTGGCAGGCCTTTGTGCAAGTGCGGCTCGGCTATTACGAGGACATGATCTCCGATCCCGATCTGCTGCGTGAGAATCAATGGCCGCACAGCCGAGAGTTACTTCGCGTGGCGCAGGAGACCGGCTGCAGGACCGCCCTGGCCACGATGTCCGGTCGTCAGAGAACCCAGCAGGTGCTGGAGGCCCTTCGTCTGGCCGACGCCTTCGATTTCGTGGCGACGAGGGATGACGTGGATCGGGGCAAGCCCGATCCCGAGATCTACTACCTGGTCTGCAAGGAACTCGCGATACCTTCCAGCCAGTCCCTGGTCATCGAGGATTCGCCGGCCGGCGTCGAGGCCGCCCTGGCAGCCGATCTGCGCTGTATCGCCGTGACGACACCCTTCACCCGGAAGAAGATCCACGAACAGGGCCTGCTCGAGCCCCGATGGATCGTCGACGATCCTGCCCGGTTGCCCCGGGTGGCCCAGGACTTGATCGAAAGGAGCAAACAGGCTTGAATGTCGCTGGTGACACGTTCGTGCCGCGGCCGCTGAGATGGAGCACTGAGCGTGTGGGCGCAAGGACGTACCCAACGCATAGTATACGAGACTGAACATAAGAGGAGGCGTGAACATGGAACTGGGAATCGTTGGACTGGGCAAGATGGGCGCCAATATGGCGCGTCGACTGTCACGGGACGGTCACCGCGTGGTCGCCTACAATCGCACCGTCGAGGTCGCTCGTGAGCTGGCGGATGAAGAGGAGAACGTCGTCCCGGTGGAATCCCTCGAGGAGCTCGCCGAAGAGCTCTCCACGCCGCGGGTGGCCTGGTCGATGGTCCCCGCCGGCGGACCGACCGATCAGGTGGTCAGCTCCCTGCTGCAGGTGCTCGAGGCCGATGACATCATCATCGACGGCGGGAACTCGAACTACAAGGACTCGCTGCGGCATGCCGAGATGGTTCAGGAGAAAGGGCTCCACTTCGTCGACGTGGGCGTCAGCGGTGGCATCTGGGGGTTAGCCGAGGGCTACGGTATGATGGTGGGGGGCGAGGAAGAGGTCGTGGATCATCTCAGCCCGATCTTCGAGACCCTGGCCCCTGGGGCGGACAAGGGTTGGGGACGCGTGGGGCCGAACGGCGCCGGCCACTTCGTCAAGATGGTGCACAACGGCATCGAATACGGCATGATGCAGGCCTACGCCGAGGGGTTCGAGATCATGGAAGCGAAGGAGACGTTCGACATTGATCTCCACAACGTGGCCGAGATCTGGCGCTTCGGCACCGTCATCCGTTCCTGGCTTCTCGATCTGACTGCAGAGGCTCTGGCTGAGGATCAGTCCCTCAGCGACATCAAGGGGTACGTCGAGGACTCGGGCGAGGGGCGCTGGACCGTGTTTGAGTCCATCGACCTTGACGTCCCGGCGCCGGTCATCACGCTGGCCCTGCAGATGCGCCTGGCCAGTCGCCAGGCGGAGAGCTACGCAGCCAAGCTCTTGGCCGCGCTCCGCAATCAGTTCGGCGGCCACGCGGTGAAGAAGAGCGACTGACGCGCTCGGCCTACCATCATTCAAGATATTCGCGCGCCCTACGTTCAGTCTCCAGGCGGCGTGCCATGTGGAGGCGTCAACGTGGTGGCAGCGGCAAATCCCGCAGCAGTTCCCTGACCCTGGGAGGATCACGGATGAACACAATCGATCGCTCGAAACCCGCGACCATCGTCATCTTCGGTGCGTCCGGCGACCTGACCCAGCGCAAGCTGGTGCCAGCCCTCCACACCCTGTCGTGTCGTCAGTTGCTGTCTCCAGACACGCGCATCATCGGTGTCTCGCGCTCCGACTACTCCGATGAGGGGTTTCGTGAGCACCTCTACGAGGGCGTCCTTGAGTACTCCCGGGCCGCATCGGGTCCGGACGACGTCTGCCAGCTCTGGCCTGACTTCTCCCAGAACTACACATACCTGTCGGGCGATCTCTCCGACCTGGAGACCTATCGCCGCCTGGGGGATCGGCTGGAGGCCTTCGACCGGGAGTCCGACACGAGGGGCTGCGCACTCTTCTATCTGGCCGTGCCGCCCAGTCTGTACACGATGATCGTTGAGCGGCTGGGAAGATCGGGCCTGAATCGGAGTGATAAAGGATGGCGACGGGTGATCGTCGAGAAACCCTTCGGTCACGACCTGGAGAGCGCCCGCCGGCTCAACGACGAGATCCACGAGGTGTTCGACGAGGACCAGATCTACCGTATCGACCATTATATGGGCAAGGAGACGGTCCAGAACATCATGAGCTTCCGCTTCGCCAACGCTATCTTCGAGCCCCTCTGGAGCCGGAACTACATCGACCACGTTCAGATCAGCGTGACCGAGACCGTCGGCGTCGGCCATCGCGCCGGTTACTACGAGCAGGCCGGGGTGCTGCGCGACATGTTCCAGAACCATCTGATGCAGCTCCTCACCCTCACAGCGTTGGAGCCGCCGGTCGCCTTCGAGGCGAACGTGCTTCGCGACGAGAAGGCGAAGGTCCTCCGGGCCGTCTCCCCCATCACCGACAGTGTGCGTGGTCAGTACCGCGCCTATCGCGACGAGGAGGAGGTGGCAGCAGATTCTGAAACAGCCACGTACGCTGCGCTGAAGCTTCAGGTCGACAACTGGCGCTGGCGCGGGGTCCCGTTCTTCCTTCGCTCCGGCAAGAGCCTCGCGCTCAAGTCGACAGAGATCGCGATCCAATTCAAGGGTGTGCCGCATCTGATGTTCCAGGCTGAGCAGGACATCAGCCCCGACGTGCTCTCCCTCTGCATCCAGCCGAACGAGGGGATCCACCTGCGCTTCCAGGCCAAGGAACCTGGCGCAGGGATGCAGACGCGCCCCGTGAAGATGGAGTTCCACTACGCGGAGCATTTCGGCGCCGGTGCGCTGCCAGACGCCTACGAGCGGCTGCTGCTCGACGCCCTAAACGGCGATGCGTCTCTCTTCGCGCGCGCCGACGAGATCGAACTGGCCTGGTCCCTCATCGACCCCGTGCTGAAAAGGTGGGAAGGGGAGGAAGCTCCCCCGCTGGCATTCTACGAGTCCGGCACCTGGGGCCCGTCCGAGGCGGATCGACTTCTGGCCGGCGACGGACGGGCCTGGCATCAGCAATGCTGCACCGAAGGCTAGACCATAGTCGGCACGGCCGGAGTCGTTCTGTACGCTGATCGTGTCGTCAACGGAAAAGGCACATATCATCATGTCTGATGACGCCAAGCAAGAGTCTTTTGAGGCGTTCAAGAACTCCTTTGCATACGGTTCACGCACCGACTTGAATTTCAAGTTTCTCGCGGATCTATCGGATCAAGAGGCCGCTAGATTCATTCGGGGGGTGCTGTGGAAACTGGGCGACGTGATCGACGATGGTCGATTCGACCGAATCGTCGACCACGTCTATGAGTGGCAGATCAAGGCCTATGCCGGAGAGGGAAGGTGGACGTACACAGAAGGTCCGTTCGCGCCTCTGCGCAAGCCCCTGTCGGAGTCCCGGTTGGCTCTCATATCGTCCAGCGGACAGTTCGTCGAAGGCGACGATCCGGAACCGTTCGGAGTCAAGAACATGACCCAGGCCGAGGCAGCGGAGAGGATACTCCAGTTCATCAGGTCGGAGCCGACCCTCTCGGCGATTCCGGTTGACACACCAGACGAGAAACTGACAGCCCGGCACGGCGGCTATGACGTCCGTGGGGCCCGGATCGATCCGAACGTGGTGTTTCCGCACGAGATCCTGCTAGATCTAGAGGAAGAGGGGGTCATCGGCGAGTTAGCGCCGGAGGCGTACTCCTTCGTTGGCGCCTGCTCGCAGAGAAGGCTGCTGAAAGAGTCGGGGCCGGAGTGGGTCCGCCTCCTGCAGGAGAGGGACCTGGATGCAGCCCTGCTGGTGCCCGTCTGACCGGTGTGTCACGTGTCCGTGGGACACCTGGCCAGATTGCTGGAAGAGAGCGACATCGCCACGGTGATCGTCGGCATCCGGGCCTTCCGCCCGTGCCTGGAGGCGATGACGCCTCCCCGCGCCCTGATCACTCCCCACCTGATGGGAAGGACCCTGGGAGCGCCCGGTGATCGCGAGACACAGCGCGCGGCTGTTCTCGCTGCCCTGGATCTGCTCGAGCGGGCAGAGCAACCAGGTGCGTTCGTCGAATTGCCCGGCGCCTATCGTCCCGGCGGAGGACTTAAAGCTCCGCGCTCGCACAACACCCATCATAGAGATCGCTGAGGAACTGAATTCACACATTATCTCCAGGAGGAATAGACACGATGAAGAAATACGATGTCGCCGTAATCGGTGCCGGTTCGGGTGGTCTGGTCGTGGCGCTCACAGCGAATCGCCGGGGCGCCCGAGTCGCCATGATCGAGAAGGACAAGATCGGGGGCGAATGCACCCACTCCGGATGCGTGCCGAGCAAGACGATCATCCACGTCGCCAAGATGCTGCAGGCCACACGGGATGCGCCGTCCGTGGGGTTGCCCGCGGTGCAAGGGCTGGACGCGTTCGACTTTGGTCAGGTGATGGAGCACGTGGACTCGGTGGTACAGGGCATCTATGCCCGCGAGCAGCCGAACGTGTTCCGGGACGCGGGCATCGACGTGCATCTGCCCCCCTCCGGAGCTCAATTCGTCAACGACCGACAGATACGCGTGGGCGACGAGGTGATTGAGGCCGAGCACACGGTCATCTGCACAGGGTCGTCTCCGCGGGTGTTGCCGACGATCGGCCCCGACCAGCCCAAGATGCTGACGAACGAGACGTTCTGGGCGCTGAGGGAGCAGCCCGACGCGCTGATGTTCCTGGGTGGCGGGGTGATCGCCGCGGAGCTGGGCCAGGTGATGGCCCGTTTCGGCAGTGAGGTGACGATCGTGGACCGCAATCCTCGTATCCTGAAAATCCTCGATTCTGAGGTGCAGGACGTCGTCATCGAGGTGCTTAAGGATGACGGGGTGCGCATAATAAACAACGCCAATTGCACCGCCTGTGGCGTCGGACCCGAGGGAGTGAACACCGTCACGGTGGATCAGAACGGCGAGACGCACTCGCTGGAGACGAGGGGTGTGCTCTTTGCCTCAATGGGGCGAGTGCCGAACGTGCAGGGTCTGCACCTGGAGAACGCCGGCGTCAAGTACGACGAACGGCACGGCATTCACACGAACGACTACCTGCAGACGACGGTGCCGCACATCTACGCCTGCGGTGACGTTGCCACGCGGGCGAAGTTCACCCACGTCGCGTCGTACCAGGCCGAGATTTGCGTCGACAACATCCTGGAGGGAAACCATCGGGTGAACGACCTGAGCGTGCTCCCCTGGGCGATCTACATGGAGCCTGAGGTGGCGCACGTGGGGATGAGTGAGGCCGAAGCGCGAGAGACCTATGACGGCGTGCAAGTCTTCAAGACCCCGTGCGGGTCGGTCGACCGCTTCATCACCGAGAGTAAGACACAAGGCTTCCTGAAGGTCGTGATGGACGAGAACGACAGAATCCTGGGGGCGGATGGCGTAGGCGCCCACGCCGGGGAGTGGGTTCAGTGCATTACCTTGGCGATGAAGAACGATCTGCCGATCAGCGCCTTCGCCGAGACGATCTTCGCCTACCCCACGTTCTCGGAGATCGCGAAGAAGGTGTTCACGCGGTTCCTGCGAACCAAGTAGTCACTGTATCTTGCGGACCGTCCGTCAGGCCCGCAAGATGCCAAACGTCTCCACGTCCTGCGGTGCGCGCAGATGCTTGGCCGCTACGTTCACCGCTTCCTGGATGACCGGGGCTGTCAACCCCAGATCCTCGTACAAGTATCCGTCCTGGAACCGGCCCACGGTCCGAACCAGGATCTCTGAGCCGAGATGGATCGCGCATTCCTTGAGGTCTTCCGCCTCCAAGACTGTGTCAAGATCCTCGCCAAGCGCCGCCCGGTACGCGCACAGGAAGCGGTGGAACACGGCACGCACCTTCTCCGCAGATTCTTGCGTAGGAGCCCGGTGGGCGTACATCCATAGATGCGCTACCAGGTGACCCAGGTCCTGGGCGGGACGCCCAAAATGGGCCAGCTCCCAATCGATGAGGCGCAGGCCGCTGGACGTCACCCGCACTGAAGGAGGCCACAGATCGCCCATGATGATGCACGTCCCCAGCTCCTGCAGGCGCTCGCCAAAGGCAACCGCGCGTTCCCCGAGCTCAATTGCGTCCGGGAGGCCCGCTTTGCGGCACAGTTCACCGACAGCCCTGTACTGGACGTCGAGGCGGGTTCGCTGAATGCTGGGGTTGTCGAACGTCTCCGCACATTGAGGATCGTGAGCGCTCTGAACGTGCACGGAGCCAATGAACTGACCCAGCAGGTGCCCGACGTCGTCCTCCAGACATTCTGAGCGAGGCCATTGGTGGAGCCACGTGCCAAGGTCTGGGCAATCGCCGACGTCCTCCATAACTATCACGTGGTTCGACTCATCGAAGTCGAACAGGTACGGTGGACGGACGTCCGCGCTGGCGATGTCTTCCAGCATCCCGCCGGGCGCGAAGGCCCGGAGGATGCGCGCTTCGATATCGATGCGGCCCGGATCGAGCGGAACCTCGGATTGGGCGGCGATATAGGGCGGGGCATATTTGACGATTATCGAACGAGGGTGACCCGACACGCGCCACACGATATTGAGATACCCACCAGGAAGCGGCTCGGGGTCGCCAGCCGGCTCAAAGTAAGGCAGTCGGCGTGCGAGGTACGTCGGCACGTCCTTCACGTTCACGCTCGCTATCCCTCGTCCGGTAACAGCCAGATCCGATCCGGGGGAAGATGAACCGAGACCTGGCCACCCTCGCCGGCGGTGACGGGTGAGTCTGTACCACTAGTGGCTTCGATAGTGTGATCCTGAACCTGAATTTTGCAGCGCGTGTGCGTCCCCACGTAGATACACTCGTGCACCCGTCCTACGCACGTGTTGAGTCGCTCGTCGACGCCGATTTCGATGTGCTCCGGGCGGATGGTCAGAATCGCCGGCCCGGGCGGCAGATCGACGTCCTCAGGTGAGTCGAGCCGGAAGCTGCCCAGCGGCGTCTCTGCTCTTTCGCCCTTCCACTGGGCGGGAAGGAAGTTGACGCCCCCAAAGAAGCGAGCAACCCGTTCCGAGACCGGACGCCGGTAGAAGTCCATCGGGGGCCCCACCTGGTGCAGGACGCCCTCGAACATCAACCCGATGCGGTCGGCCAGCAGCAGGGCGTCCTGCTGATCGTGCGTGACCATCACAGTGGTGATATCGAATTCCTGCTGCACGCTCAGGATCAGGTCCCGCATCTCGTCACGCAGGTGAGCATCCAGGTTGCTGAGCGGCTCATCGAGGAGCAGCACCCGGGGCTCGATGATCAGCGCGCGGGCCAGGGCGACGCGCTGTTGTTGTCCACCGGAGAGCTGGTCCGGTCTGCGCCCTCCAATATCGGGAAGGCGGACCAGCTCCAGCATGTCCCGCACCTGCCGCCGGATAGTCCAGCTGTCCACGCTGCGCATCTTCAGTCCGAAACCCACGTTCTGCTCGACGTTCATGTAGGGGAAGAGGGCATGTTCCTGAAACACCATGACCGCGCTGCGCCTCTCAGCGGGCACCGGGAGCACGCTCTCTCCGTCGAAGCGGATGTCGCCACGCGTGGGTTGGAGCAGCCCGGCGATCGCCCTCAGCGTGGTCGTCTTTCCGGAACCGGAAGGACCGAGCAGGGCCACGATACGGCCGGGCTGGACGTCCAGTGACACCGAATCCACTGCGGGATCATCGGCACCCAGATAGACGTGCGTCAGTTCGTCGATCTCAACGCGGGTCATAGGCGTCCAAATCCTTGCACGGCAGCGCGGTCACCCGACAGATAGCGGGAGGTGAGCATCAGGATCAACACGGCCGGGCCAATGAAGAGCAGTGACTGCACTGCGATGTTGGCGTTATCCCCGCCGGGGACACTGGAGAAGAGCAGGACCGGTAGGGCAACAACCTGTCCCCGGCCCACCAGAAACGTAAGCACGTACTGGCTCCAGGAGATGAGGAAGGCAAATAGGCTGGCGACGACCAGGCCGGGGAAGATGCTCGGCAGGGTGATGTACCACAGGACGGCCAGCGGACCGGCCCCCAGTGTGCGCGCCTGCTCCTCGTGGGCCGGACTGTAGTTGGCGAACACTCCAGACAGGGTGAGGACGACGTAGGGCGTCACCGGCACCAGGTGGGCCAACCCAACGCCGAGCAACGTGCCGCCGAGGCCCAGCCGCAGGAAGTTGACGCTGAGGCCCATGCCCACCGCCAGCGGCGGGACCATCGTCGGCACGAATATGAGGAACTCCAACACCCGCTTGCCCGGGAAGCGATGCATGCCCAGCGCCCGGCCGGCTGGGAGGCCAATCACCACTGAGGCCAAGGTGACAGTGACGGCGATGACAGCGCTGTTGAACAGCGCCTCGGGCACGCGGGAGTGCGCCGAGAAGATGCGCGCCCAGGCCTCCAGGCTCCAGGTGTCAGGCACGAGTTGGGGATAGAACCACTGCCGCGAGAAGGCGTTAAGCGCGAAAGCCACAAACGGCAGCATCAACACCAATCCCATCACGCTCAGACCAACAGCTCGTCCCACAGTGCGCAGCGTCCGTCCATTCCTCACCGTTCGCCCCACCCTCCACCGATAGCGGTACCCTCGACCGACGTCATACCCCGTTCCTTCCCGGATCTCGCCGCGTCAGCTGCATGTACGCAGCCACCAGGGCCATTACGATGACCGTGATGATCATGCTCAACGCCATGGCCTCCGCCCGCGCGTTCAGATCCGCATCGGTGAAGAAGCGCAGCGCCAGCACTGGTAGCACCCGGGGGTAGCGGACGCCCAGGACGCCCGGTACCTCGAACGCGCCGAAGGTAAAAGCGAAGACGATGATCGACGTGGAGAGCAGGGCTGGCGCGATCAGGGGCAGAATCACATACACAAAGCGCTGCCACGCGTTGGCCCCCAGCGTGCGTGCCACCTCCTCATAATCCCTACTGAGCGACTGCAGAACGGCCAGCACAATCACGCCGATGAAGGGGACCTCCTTCCAGACGTAGGAGAGGATGATGCCGATGCCACGGCGGTTGCGCACCAACACCGGGAAGTCGGAGGGACTGTTGGACAGCCCCAATTGAGCTCCGAGGCGCGAGAGCAGGCCACTCTGGGACAGCAGAAACAACATGCCCACCGCAGCGACGATGTGCGGGATGGGCAAGTTGAGCTGGAACAGGAAGATGGACAACCGCTGGCCTCTGCGGGTGCTTCGGATCAACAGGGCCGCGCCCACCGCGAGCACAGCCGACAACACTGTACTCGCCAGGCTGATCCACAGGCTGAGCCCCAGCCCGACCCAGAACTGTTCCGCATAGCGGGTTCCGGTCAGGATGTTCGCGTACGCTTGGAGGCTGACGTCAGTCCTGCCGATCAGCGGCTGCCAACCAAGGCTACGCACAAACCCATAGAGCAGCCCGCCGCCGAAGAGGAGCACGACTACGACCATTGCAGGGGCCAGCATCGCCACCAGGCGCCACGTCCGCCGGCGCATACCTTACCTGCCCGGAAACGCCGAAATCTTCATCGTCTGGACCCACAGAACCGTCATGGAAGTTCCCTCCGGCTATCTTCTGAGGACGTTGGCCTCCCAGTCCGCCTCAATGACGGACTGGTACTCAGGGGCTATGTCGGGTGCGAAGGCATCCGCCAGTCTCGAGGCGTCGGCGGCGGCCGGACCCAGCTCCTCCAACGATGCTTCGAGAAGCTCCCGCTGCTGGGCGCTCACCCGATCAAGGTCGATGGCATAACCAAGCCCGAAACCTGTCTCCGGCAGGATTTGCCCGGCCTGGCGATCGGGGCGCAGGATCAAGTTCGCCAGGACGAGTGCAGCTGCCTTGTCCGACGCGTTGGACGGGATAGCCACGTAGCTGTAGTCGCCGATCAGGTACTCGTCGAAGGCAAAGGCCCGGGCCGTATCGGGGATGAGCCCACTGGAGATGGCCGGCCCAGCACCGGCCGGCGCCTGCGTGATGGTGAAGTCGACCTCGCCGTTCGCGAACAGCTGGTGAAGCTCGTTGACGGTGTCCGGGTAGGTCTCTCCCTGGCGCCACAGGTCTGGCTTCCACTCCCTGAGCCTCTCCCACAACGCCGGCGCGTGCTCCTCGTAAAGTGCCGGATCATAGTCACCCACCCACTGCTCGTAGCCGCCGCTCACCTCGTAGAGCACCTGCTTCACGAAACGAGTGCCCTGGAACGCGCCCGGTCCTGGCGCGATGTATGTGAAGCGTCCAGGGTGTTCGCGAATCCAGGCGTCGAGCTCATCGTAGGTCCGGGGTAGCTCGTCGGCGTCCATACGCGCCGAATCGTAGATGAAGTGGAACTGGGCGCTCGCCCACGGGCTCTCGTACCCCTCCACCGGCACACCGAAGTCGAAGGCTACGGCCGGATCCTCCCAATCCACCAGCACGCTGTTCGGGATGCTCTCCGCCCACGGGCCGTATAGCAGATCCACCTGGCGCAGGGTGAAGAAGTTCTCTCCGTTGATCCAGATCAGATCCACAGACCCGCTCTCGACGCCCGCCTCCGCCTCGCTGGTGACCAGGTTGATGGCGTCCACCGTGTCGGCCACCGGCACGCGATTCAGCGTGACACCGAACTCTTCGGACAAGACGCCGCCGTAAAACGTGTCCACGAACTCGTTGATGGCCGCCGAGCCACCCCACACGTACCAGTCGACGGTTGTGCCTCGGGCCTGATCCAGCACCTCCTGCCAGCTCTCGAAGCCAGGCAGTAGCCCGGTGGCCTGTGGGGCATCGGTCTCGCCGGACGGGCTGCTCGGGGCAGCTGTGGGTGAGGGTGTCGCGCAGCCAGCCAGCAAGACGGCGGCAGCCAGGACGCACAAGGTAAGTTGACATACGGCTCTTCTCATAGCACGACCTCCTGCATTGATATCACATCCTCAGATCACTGGATCGCACACCTCTCCGCCCATGAAGGGCAGCCTAGGAAGGCGATGGAGGCTTGGGCATTTCCCGCGGCTGGAACAGCTGGACTCGGCGATTATACCATCGGTCAACGACTCGTCAATTTCGCCCGAGGCGCGACCGCGGGGAAAACGAGGGAAGTCTAAGGGATTGGAGACAGCCTGGCAAGCTTCGAGCCCAGTTTGCCGTGAGCATCAACCCAGGCTTTGTTTCCCTGGCGCACGCTGGCGCGCGCTGGAAGACGGTGACGCTATTTTCGTCAGGAGATTTACCTCGAACACCCGGGGGCGGAGCGATTAGCATTCTCATGCCCCCGAAACCTCCACCTATCAGCTCGCCCAACTCAAGCAGAACTCCACCCTCGTAGTGGGGATGCCTACGCTACACAGAGCCCTTAGTTAAGACTGAGTCGTTCACATCCCATTTCGGGGTCCGGGGCACGGTTACCACGATACCGCGGCGAGATCATCCGTAGCAGGATACATGTCAGCAACGCTCGAGCTATGCGTGCCAAGAAACACGTCGACGGCCTCGTTCCAGATCAGCATTGCTTTTACTGGCTCTTGCTACGAGGGTGGAACCGTTGTCTTCAGAGACGTTCCGATTTTTCACGGCGTAATTCAACCTTGTCAGGATCAGTTTTCACGGCGCAAACCGGCCTTCTTGAGACCTGATTCCGCCGTGAAAGCCTGGTTTCACGGCAGCTTTTCACGGCGCTACTGCATGAGAACGTTTGTTCTCACCCCTATCCTATCAGCTGCGACCAGTTGGGTCAAGGGGCCAGATAGCACGAACAGAAGGCCACCCGTTGCTGAACACGATATCCTCCTCTCCGGAGTTCAAGTGCCGCACGTGGGTGCGCCCAGGTATCTGATAACAATGTGTTGACCTATGCGCCCAGGGCAATCGCATTTGGCTTTCACAGCGCGTCGTCCGCGACAGATTACTTGCTATCGAAGCAATCGACGGCCTCTGACGGTCTTAGCGGCCTAGAAGATACGCCGCTGGGTCAATTTTGGTCCGGTAATAGGTATCCAACACCATCTGTCTGCGGCGATGTTGGCGCACAGTTTCCATATGTGATTGCCCTGGGCCGCCAACCAGGGCGATCGCGTATGGGAAGAATGGTCCAGCACCGGCTCTTCCGGGCCGGTGCTCCGTCTGCTATCCCCGCATTCACGCCGAAATTGAACGTAACCCCGACATGTGAGGCGCGGGTGACACACCCGCTTTGCTGCCAAGCATGCGCAGCTAAGCCGTTCGCTTTTCGCTTCGTCCTTTCGCGCCTTCGTGCTTCATAGTCTCAGCGCAGACCCCCAGGTGCATCGCACCAACGGCAGGTGCAACGCACCGGGGGGGCGGTTCTCACTCCCCCAGCACCGGGTAATGGATCTGCGGCGCGCGCCG
>CAZNRX010000035.1:0-39544 GCA_964575455.1 uncultured Anaerolineales bacterium
CTTGCTGCGGAAGCTCCTTACAGCCTCCGTCATTCAGTTTTGGCACGTCATTGCAACTCCTGCTTTGTTTCCAACCCCTCTGACAGGCCCACCGAGCCCCATCAACCCTATCCAGCCCCTCCCTCCTCCCCTCTACAGCGCCTTACTGCTTCGAAAAACCTATGCTATTGCGATGGATTGAAGTAGTTGTAGGCAGCGGTTGAGATATCGGTGAACAGGGGCGCGCTTTCCTCCCACTCCAACCATTGAGGACGATGGAGGAAGATGACCAAGACGAAATCACCTCCCGGCGTAAGCAGAAGTCCAGCGTCAGCGTGCGTATCACTGGTCCAGCCGTGCTTGTGAGCAACCGTTGCATCGGGGGGTACGCCAGCCTCAATGAGGCTGTCAATGCGATTCTTGCTCATCCATTTGATCATCTCCTGGCACTCCTCAGGAGTCAAGCTATCCGGGTAGGTCATCATCAAGGTGCCGCCGCCGTGACTGCACTGGTAGATCATCTCCAGAAGAAGCCCCACGTCCAAGGGCGTGGTCTGAATGGAGGGATCGGGCTTGGTGGTGATATCCGTGCGCGAATTCGCCCGCGTCACGATCTCCGCAGCGGCCTCCTTTTCATCATAGGGAGCGGCCATATAGGTATTGACAAGGCCGAGCTGATTCATCGAAGCCGTCAACTTCTTCACCGCCTTGTACGTGTCGCCATCACCAACCACATCGCGCAACAGTAGGTTGGCGGTGAAGTTGCCACTCTCGGTCATCGTCTTGACAATCAGATCAGTCGTCTGCGCATCCGGGGGCTGGTCGAGACTCCTATAGACCTCCTCAAGAATGGCGATCTTGAGCACACTCAAGCCGGCATAAGCGACGTTGCCGTTGATGGCCAACTCGCCGCCGGTCTGCAAATCTTTGACGAAGATACCAGGAATGAGCCCGGGATGATCGTCCAGCCGCAACTGGAGTAACTGCTTCAGCAAGCGCAAGTCCTTCGACGGCGCGCTTTCGACCTCAACCACAAGCTCGACCTCATCTCTGGCAGCCGAGACGAGCGCGCTGACCAGACGCTCGTACGAGGCCTCAACGTCCAAGGCAGACCCGGGGCGACCGGGCCGGAAATCGAGAGCAGCAGGAAGGGCGACCGGAGTCTGCGGAGGCCCATCGTATCGATCAGCAACACGATCTAGGAAACGGGAGAGCCGCTCCTCAGAGTAGGTGATCGCCACAGGAACGCTCACGGTAAGAGGCTGTCGACGCAGGACGTGGGAGATGAAGCCCTCGACACCACGTCGATCGGCCAGAGCTGCATCGAGATTGGCCGCTGTCTGATTGGCATCGTATTGAAGCTCGACAACGCTGGGGCACAAGGACAGCGTATGACTCTGGTAGGTGACCGTGAGTGGCGTGGCGAAGGCGACCTCTAGGGCGTTAAGCGCCTGCGCCTGCGTCATCCCCCCTACGGCGAAGCCAGCCATCGTCACGTCGGCCGGCAGAGTACGCTGGGTCAGGCGATAATCCCAGTATTGCCATGCCAAGAAGAGCGCGGCAACGGCCACCACGATAACAAGCCAGACAAGCCATCCAGTCTTACGCCGCAAGGGATCTCCTCTGTCCGAAGCTAGGAGGGATTATAGCATGGGGTAACCGCAGAGCCAAGTTCGGTTTCTCAGCACAAAGCCCCACCCACGAGGGGCGGGGCCTCAACGCTTCCTGCTACTAAGGGAACCGGGCTGCGCTACGGGTGCTCCTCCAACCAGCGATAGGCCAGATATCCCGAAAGCGCACCGAAGAGCAGGTTCTGAGCCGGCCAGACACAACACCAGGCCCCCAGCGTACCAACAGCCAGTATCAGACCGACGGTCCAATCCAGGAGCCAGTAGCTGACAAGAAGGATGACGCCCAGCACCGGACGCCCGGCGTAGATCCAACCAATGCCCAAGAAGCCGAAGAACCCCCCGACGAGCTCCAGCAACAGGGCCACCACAGGATCTCTCTGGTACATCACACCTTCACCTCCCTCTCCACCCATTCACCAACGAGCCAATAGTGAAAGTCCTTCCCCTGGTAGACCTCATACGCTGCGTATAGCCCGTAAGCGATCCAGGCCAAAGGAGCACCAAGCAGCACGATCACCATCAGTGCGGTGAGCAGCAACGCGATTGGCATGAGCAGGAATCCAACAATCACAGCGGAGAGCAGCCCACTGACCACCCAGGCGACCGTGACAGCCAAAGCCAGGACAACCACAAGAACGAAGTAGATCAGTATGCCTACCCCTTGATAGACCAACGCCTGCATAGCGTGGAACCCGATGAAGGGCGACCGCTCCCGGTAGGAGAGATAGATCACCAGCGGGACGACAAGGCCAACGAGGGCGCCCACCCCGCCGGCGAAGGCCAAGATCAGCGTCAACAAGATGCTAGCGTGAGCCAACGCCGCTATCGTCCACGCATCCGTGGTGGCAGTATCCTCGGCCCGGTCGCCTCCCTCCTCCACTTCCAAGTTCTCCGCGGCTGGCTGCTCGGCCATCTGGGCGCGCTGGTCCGCGCTTTTCCGTCCTTCCACGTCACGTTCCAAGTCATTCATCGTCTTATCTCCCAACTCCAAAGCCATTTCTCATCTCTATCTAACACTACGGGCGGATGGGCGAAAAGTTGCACCTCTCCATCCATGTGCTATAATCGATGTCGTTCCGATTGCTACCTCATTGAGCATTGCAGCCTCAGCCTCTATGGTCACCAAACGTCAACTCGGCCTCTTCATCGTCGTCATCAGCGTGCTCGGCATCGTGAGCATCACCTCCGTGGACATCCTCGGCGCCGGCAGGTGGAGTGGGTTCGGCCCCCTGCAGCGAATGGGTATCGGTCTGGGACTTGGCGCCGTGGTCGTAGGTTTCATCCTGATCCGCCTTGGAGATCGACCGGCCTGACAGCCCTGCGACAGCAACGATTATGAGAGCAACCTTCCCACGCGCACTCAAGGGCATCGCCACGCTGCTGACCATTGTCGCTGTCCTGGTCTACGTTGGCTATTCGATCATCTACGTATCCTATGCCCTGGAGCTCTTCCACTGGCCTTTCGACTACGACCAGGGAGAGGGGTTCGAGCTGTACGACGCCATCCTCTTCAGCCAGGGGGAATGGCCCTATCGTGACAACAGCCATTTCCCCTTCTACGCGTCCAACTATCCCCCTCTGTTCCATCTTCTGATGGTCCCTTTGCTCCCTATCTTCGGGCATCGGTTGATCGCCGGTCGACTTCTCTCGTTCATCGCCACGTTCGTCACCGCTGGCACGATCGCTCTCGTCGTGCGGCGCAACATCGCAAACGGGGAGTGGGATGGGAGAGGGGCATGGTTCATCCCGCTGGTCTCTGGACTCGGCTTCCTAGCCTCCAACTACGTGTATCAAATCGGCCCTCTGTGCCGGATGCACATGACCCTGGTGATGTTCGAAACGCTTGCCATCGCCCTCATCGCCGAGTTCGAGCATTCCGAGCATGGCAAGCGCAACCTGATCTTGGGCCTGGTCATGCTATTCTGCGCGGGCTACACCAAGCAGACGGCAGTCTTCACCGTCGCCGCTGCCCTCTCTTACGTCTTCCTGCGAGACATCAAGAAAGCCCTCCTCTCTGGCGCGGGCCTAGCCCTGACGGCCGGGGCCGTCTTCTGGCTCATAAACGTCGCCACCGCCGGAGAGTGGTGGGTCAACATCATCCAGGCTAACGTCAACGAGTTTGACTACCGTCAGACGCTCTTCCTCTTCCGGCAGTGGCTGGACCTGCATACCTTGTTCGCACTGTTAGGACTTGGGTACTTGGTCTACGAGCTGTTCTGGGATCGCCTCTCGGCCTACTCGCTGTGGTTCCTCTTTGCCCTGGGCGTCGGGGCCCTGAGCGGCAAGTGGGGGGCCGGGTTTGGCTACTTCACCACAGCGGTCGCTGCAGCCTGCCTCACCTCTGGCCTCGCCCTGGGTAAGCTCCTGAACAGCGATGGGGGGTCGAGAACCGAAGGCTGGGGGCTGAGCATTGGAAAGAGCGGCGGCTACGCGCTATTGACCGCTCTGATCCCCCTGCTCTACCTACTGCAGGCCCCCCGGATGCTCCATCTCCCCACGTCTGGCCCGGTTTTCGCACCGCTTTCCCGTATACTCGGCGTAGACGACCAACTCGCGTACGGGAAAGGGGAGACCCTGGCGTCGACGCACTGCAGGCCGGTAATGTACCACGACGCCATGGGCTATACGCAGCTCGGCCATCCCCTGTCGCCCGAGGACTACACCGCAGGGGAGAGGATTATGGCTTACGTTCACGAAGCTGAAGGCCCCATCTTCAGCGAGGAAGCGATGTTCAGCATCCTCGCTGACAAGCCGGTGGTGACCAACCCAACTCAGCTGCTCAACCTCTACAACAACGGCAGGCTCGACACATCGGAGATCATCGAGCACGTCAATCAGCAGACGTTTGACGTGGTCATCTTTCGCGCCCAATTCTATCCAGCGCCTGTGTTGGAGGCGATCGGGCAGAACTATCAGCCGGTGGATCACGTCTGTATGAACGGCTTCACCTATCACGTTCTCTGGCCCAGGCGTCGGCTAAGCAGCGCCCCTGGGTCTGATCTATGGACCACGCCAAGAGAGGAGATTGGACGATGGAAGACATGCCCATCTCTCTAGCCAGGTGCTCCGGATGTGGAAGCTCCTCCTTTACCGCCAGCGGTGAGAACGTGCCAATCTGCGACTACTGCGGTACCCTCTATGGCCCAGCCGACCCCCACTGCCCGAGATGTGAAGCGCCTTACGACCTCGGCACCCGCAGCTGCCCTTCCTGTGGCGCCTTTCTGGCCCGGGAGTGTCCGATCTGCGGAACGCTCAACCCGTTGATGGCGCGCCAATGTGTGGTCTGCGGCCAGACAGTGGACGCGACGGACGCTCTGTTTGCTCGCCTGACCACGAGAACGCCTGACCAACTCCGGCGAGTGCGCAGGGCAGGCGCAGAGATCAAGGCCCAACAGGAGAGCGCGTCGCAAGCCCGCCTGAAGGAGATGTGGGCCGATGAAGAGCGTTGGCGCGAAGAGCAAGCAATTGCGCGCGCGGAACGGGAGCGCCAAGAGCGATTGATCATCGCGCTGGCGATAGCTCTGGTCGCCATTGCAGTCGTAGTGGCGGTCGTGATAGCCGCAGGGTTCTGAGTGGCCTTGCACACGGCCTAATCTTGCGCCAGTCGACATCACGCCGGCCCCGGTAGACCTCACGGACACCCTGCGGATCCCCAGAATAGATGTGCCCGGCCACAGCCAGGTTTTGACGTCCTCGCAGGTTATGCTTATAATGGTTGTAGAGGTTGCAGAGGTTGCAGATGTGTCTTCCCCGATATGGTGATGCACGAGAAGACCTCAACCGACAGGACGACATCTCGATCAGCACTGTGCGTTCCCCATCGGCGCAGGTGATGGTTGGACGGGATGAGAGGGAGATTCAGCATGATCGGCATTCTCACAGATACAACGGCTAGTATCCCGCAGAAGCTGGTGGAGAGGCTCCGAATTGAGGTGGTGCCGTACTACATCCATCGTGGGCTGGAGACGCTGCGGGACATGGTTGACGTCAAACCGGCGGAGTTTGCGGAATGGCTGAGGGGGGCGGAGAAGCTCCCCACGACATCCAACCCGGCTCCGGGCGACTATCTGGGAGGATTGAGCAGGCTAGCAAGCCGGGTGAAAAAGATCATCGCCCTCACCATGACATCCAGAGGAAGTGGGGCCTATCAATCCTGTCAGGCCGCCGTGGAGATGTTTCGCGAGCATACACCGGGCGTCCGCATCGAGGTTGTCGACACACTCCAAGTAGCTATGTCACAGGGCTGGGTGGCGATCGAGGCAGCTCGCGCGGCTATGAGCAGCACCAGCTTCGATGAGACGCTCGATCAGGCGCGGACCGCTGCCCAACAGGGTATGATGATTCAAACCGCCGATACGCTGCGCTACCTCTACATGGGAGGGCGGATCGGCAAGGCCCAGCACCTGTTGGGCTCGCTGCTGAATATCAAGCCGCTGATCGGCATGCAAGATGGGGAGATCGTCGCGCTTGGCACGGCGCGGAGCCGGCTGAAGGCCTATCGGCGCATAGTCGACCTGATGCAGCAGAGAGTGGGAGGGGGCACACGCATCAAGGTCGCTTTTACACACGTGGCCGCCCGAGATCGGTTGGAGCAGCTGAAGAGCATGGTGACAGAGCGCTTCGACTGCTCCGAGATCATCGTGACCGAGCTCTCACCGGCGCTAGCCGTCCACTCGGGGCCCGGCACGGTGGGCGTCAGCTTCCTCCCAGACAGCCTCCACTGTTCTGTCGCTTAGCTCCTTCCACTCCGTCCGCGTCTGGAAGCTCAACTCATCGTCGGCGACATCGACGATGACCACGTCGCCCTTCTCGAAGTCACCGCGCAGCAGCCTGACGCTCAGGGGGCTCTCCACGTGGCGCTGTAGAGCGCGGCGAAGCGGCCGGGCGCCGAATTGGGGATCGAAGCCCTTGCGAGCCAACCAATGTCGGCTGGCATCGGTCAGATTCACGTCCAGCCCAAGCTCAGACAGGCGCGTGGTCACCTCATCCATCTGGAGGTCGACGATGCGCTCCATATCGTCAACTGTGAGATCATTGAATACAATGACCTCGTCAATGCGGTTGAGGAACTCCGGCCGGAACGTCTTCTTGAGTTTCTTCTTGATCTCCCGCTGATTCGCGCTCCCGCTCTGACCGTTCTCACCTGACTTCATGAACCCCAGCGTCCCACCCTCGTGGGCGAACGCCGTCCCCACGTTGGAGGTCATAATGACGACGGTGTTGCGGAAGTTCACGACGTGACCCTGGCCGTCAGTCAGCCTACCCTCGTCAAGGATCTGGAGCAGGGCATTCCAGACATCCGGATGAGCCTTCTCGATCTCGTCGAAGAGGATGACGCGATAGGGACGACGACGCACCGCTTCGGTCAACTGACCGCCTCGCTCGTGGCCGATGTACCCGGGAGGGGCTCCAAAGAGCCGCGAGACAGTATGCCGTTCCCGGTACTCGCTCATGTCGATGCGCACCAAGGCATCCTCGTCGTCGAAGAGGAACCAGGCCAGCACTTTGGCCAACTCAGTCTTCCCCACGCCGGAGGAGCCCAAGAAGATGAAGCTCCCAATGGGACGGCTGGGGTCCTTCAGGCCGGAACGGGCGCGGCGAACGGCATCGGAGACAGCGGCCACAGCCTCGTCCTGTCCCACGATGCGCTCGTGTATCGCGTCCTCCATGCGCAGGAGCTTCTCCGACTCCGTCTCCATCATGCGAGCCACCGGAATCCCGGTCCAGTTAGCCACGACCTCGGCGATGTCCTGCTCCTCAATCGTCTCATCCAGCTGGTTCTCTTGCTGCCACATCCCGCGCTTGAGGTTGAACTCGGCCTGGAGGTTGATGCGATCCGTCTTCAACTCGGCTGCACGCCGATAGTCCTCCATGCTGCTGGCAGCATCGATCTCCGTATGAAGCTGCTGCAGCTTGACGTGCATCTCCTTCAACTCAGGTGGAAGAGTGTGCAGGGCGACCCGGAGCTTGGCCGCCGCTTCGTCCATCAGATCAATGGCCTTGTCCGGCAGACGGCGATCGGTGACATAACGATGCGAAAGATGGGCTGCCGACTCAATGGCCTCGTCCGATATGTGCACCTTGTGATGGGCCTCGTATCTATCACGTAGCCCTCTTAACATCTCAACCGTCTTGTCCACCGTGGGCTCATCGACGAAGACGGGCGCGAAACGCCGCTCCAACGCGCCATCGACCTCGATGTACTGACGGTACTCATCCAGCGTTGTGGCGCCGATACACTGCAGCTCACCGCGAGCCAGAGCGGGCTTCATCATACTCGAAGCATCGAGCGCGCCCATACCAGAGCCCGCGCCAACCACGTTGTGCAGCTCGTCAATGAAGAGGATGATCTCGCCCTCGGAGCTCTGGATCTCCTCGATGGTCGCCTTGAGGCGCTCCTCGAACTCGCCGCGGAAGTGCGTGCCGGCCACCATCGCCGCCAGGTCAAGCTGCACTACCGCGCGACCCATCAGGATCTCCGGAATGTCACCCTCGGCGACCTTCTGGGCCAGGCCCTCGACGATGGCGGTCTTGCCGACGCCGGGCTCACCGATGAGCACCGGGTTGTTCTTCGTGCGCCGACAGAGAATCTGAATCAAGCGAAGGATCTCATCATCCCGCGCGATCACGGGGTCTAACTTGCCCTCGTGCGCCATCTGCGTGAGGTTGCGGCTGTACTTCTCCAGCACGCGATACCGTGTCTCGGCTCGACGATCGGTCACGCGCTTCCCGCCACGAAGCTCCTCGATAGCCTCGTAGATGCGCTCTTTCGAGATGCCCTGGTCCCGAAGGGTGCGTGCTGCCAGGGTGTCCTTCTCGCTGGCAATCGCCAGGAAGATGTGCTCCGTCGAGATGTAGTCATCCTTGAGCCGATTCGCCTCAGCGTTGGCTCGGTCAAGCACACGCTTGACGCGCGGCGTGATGAAGACCTGTCCCATGCCTCCGCCACCATAGACGTTGGCCTTTGCGCTGTCCTGCAGGGCCTCATCAAGCTTCTGTTCGACCTGCTGGACGTCGGCACCGAGCTGCTCCATCAGATCAGAGATGACACCCTGGGGCTGCTCCAGAAGCGCCAGGAAGATGTGCTCAGTATCGACCTGCGTATGTCCGTAGCGCGCCATGATCTGAACGGCCCGTTGAGCGGCCGCCTGCGCGCGCTCAGTGAAACGGTCTAACCTCATCATTGACCAACAAACCCTCCAGTCCTACCTGCACGACGGCCCCTGGTTCCGTAGGGAGAATCGCCAGAGGTCATGTAGAGACATTATAACCGACAAAGGCACATCAGACAAAGAGAAACGTTGCCGGCGCAGCGCGCTGCGCCGGCAACGCTGATTGACCCTATGATGACGAGGGGGATTCCTCCCTCTCGAACGTGATGTGTCCGTTGGGAGCGTGCACCCGCACGGTATCACCCTCGCCGAACTCACCGCGCAGGAGCGAAAGCGCCAGGGGATCCTGTACCTCGCGCTGAATGACCCGCTTGAGGGGCCTCGCGCCATAGACTGGATCGTACCCGACTTCCGCCAGGTGACGACGTGCCGCGTCTGTCAGCGTCAGGTCCATCTTTCGATCATCCATCAGGTTCCGCAGACGCCGCATCTGGATGTCGACGATCTTGCGCAGATCCTCCTTGCTCAGGCTGCGGAAGAGGATGATCTCGTCAATACGATTCAGGAACTCCGGTCGGAAGATGCGGTCCATCTCCTCCATCACCTTATCCCGCGCTTCCTCCACGCCGACATCCTTGATCCAGCGGCTGCCGACGTTGCTCGTCATAATGACGATGGTGTTGCGGAAATCGACCGTCCGCCCCTGACCATCCGTGAGCCGCCCCTCGTCGAGCAACTGAAGCAGCGTGTTGAAGACCTCTGGGTGGGCCTTCTCGATCTCGTCGAAGAGCACCACGCTGTAGGGACGTCGACGGACCGCCTCGGTCAGCTGACCGGCTTCCTCGTAGCCCACGTATCCCGGCGGCGCACCGATGAGGCGGGAGACGGTGTGCCGTTCCTGGTACTCGCTCATGTCGATGCGTATGAGGGCCTCCTCGGTGTCGAAGAGGAACTCGGCCAACGCGCGCGCTAACTCGGTCTTTCCCACGCCGGTAGGCCCCAGGAAGATGAAGGTACCTATGGGACGGTTCGGGTCCTGCAACCCGGCCCGAGCGCGCCGCACAGCGTTGGAGACGGCCTCGACTGCCCTCTCCTGACCGACGACGCGTCGATGGAGAGCCTCCTCCATGTGCAGCAGACGCTCTCGCTCCCCCTGAAGCAGCTTGGAGACGGGTATGCTGGTCCACTCGGAGACGACCTCGGCAATCTCATCGGAACCGACCTCCTCCTTGAGCATAGCCTCGTTCTCCTGCAGCTCGTTCAGGTGCTCCTCCTGAGCCTGCAGCTGACGCTGCAGCTCTGAGAGGCGACCATACTGCAACTCCGAAGCGCGCTCGTAGTCCTGGATCCGCTGAGCCTCCTCGATGTTGTGGCGGACCCGGTCGATCTCCTCCTTCGTCTCGCGGACCGCCTGTATGGCGTCCTTCTCCTGTTCCCACTTGGTATGGAGCGCCTTCCGTCTTTCCTCAAGATCGGCGAGCTCCTTCTCCAGCTCCTTCAATCGCTCCCGGCTGGCCTTGTCGTTCTCCCTCTTCAGCGCCTCGCGCTCGGTCTCCAACTGGATGATGCGCCGATCGACCTCATCCAACTCAGCCGGCTTCGAGTCGATCTCCATGCGCAGCCGTGAGGCTGCCTCGTCGATCAGGTCGATGGCCTTGTCCGGCAGCTGACGGTCGGCGATGTAGCGACTACCCAACGTCGCCGCGGCAATGCAGGCCGAGTCCTTGATGCGCACGCCGTGGTGAACCTCGTAGCGCTCCTTGAGGCCTCGGAGGATGCTGACGGTGTCCTCGACGGAGGGCTCGCCCACATAGACGGGCTGGAATCGCCGCTCGAGGGCCGCGTCCTTCTCGATGTACTTGCGGTACTCGTTGAGGGTGGTGGCCCCGATAGCGTGAAGCTCTCCACGGGCCAGCTTCGGCTTCAGCATGTTGCCCGCATCCACGGCTCCCTCGGCCGCGCCAGCACCGACGACGGTGTGCAGCTCATCAATGAAGAGGATGACCTGCCCGGCGGCCTCGGTCACCTCCTTGAGCACAGCCTTGAGCCGCTCCTCAAACTCGCCACGGTACTTGGCACCGGCGACCAAGGCGCCCATATCGAGCTCAATGAGGCGCTTGTTCTTCAACCCCTCCGGTACGTCGCCGCGAGCGATGCGCTGCGCCAGCCCCTCGGCGATAGCGGTCTTACCGACGCCGGCCTCCCCGACCAGGACAGGATTGTTCTTGGTACGACGATTGAGAATGCGCATCACACGGCGTATCTCATCATCGCGCCCAATCACCGGATCCAGCTTTCCCTCTCGGGCTAACTGGGTTATGTCCCGTCCATACTTCTCCAGCGCCTGGTAGGTCGCCTCTGGATGCTGGCTGGTGACACGCTGACTGCCTCGAATGGAGGTCAAGGCGCGCAGGACGGCATCCCGCGTGACGCCGTGCGCCGCGAGGAAGCGGGAGGCATCCCCGCCGCGCGCACCGGTCAGCGCCAACAGGAGATGCTCGGTGCTCGCGTATTCGTCGTGCATACTCTGGGCGGTGCTCTTCGCCTGTTCCAGAACCCGACCCAAGTCGCGTGACATGCCCACCTGCGCCGCCGCGCCGCGGATCTTCGGCTTCTGCTTCAACTCGCCCTCCAGCGACAGCGCCATCTCACGCGGATTGACGTCCAGCTTCTGGATCACCTGGGGCACAATACCCTCAGACTGCCGCAGAAGCGCCAGCAGCACGTGACTCGGCTCAATCTGGCTATGGCTGTACCGGTTCGCGAGCGACTGTGCCTCCATCACAGCTTCTTGTGCTTTCTGTGTAAACTCGTTTAGATTCATTAGACTCACCATCTATATTGAACTAGACGCAAACCTTGCGCCGCAATTATCTCTTAACCACTAGCATTATACCGTTTTAACATAAGAGAGGCGTAGGTGCAACGTTGGATTTGCATATGAGGAAGCGTCACGGAGGCACGCAAGAGGCGTCAAGCAGGCGAGCAGCGAAGCCATTTTCCCGCTCCTTGGCGCTGCGGAAAGAAAAACGCCCCGCGCACGATCAACGTGCGCGGGGCGTGGCCGCTCGTGGACGGACGACGGAGCGCTAATACCGGAGCAAAGCTCCTACGCCAAACTCGTTCGCCTTCGGATGGTCGTCCACGACCTCGACCTCGCCACCATCCTCGATCACCTTCGTCACCAAGGCCTCAGCGGCGTCGGCGATCTCCATGAACTCACCGCCACAGAAAGGGCACTTCTCAAGAGCCTGGTCCGTGATGTAGGCACAATTCTCGCATTGATAACCCGGCTCGTGGCAGTCACGATCGATCACCAACGTCTGAATGCGGCCCTCGTGCGCCGCGCCCAGGGTGTCGGCCAGGCGGATCACGCCATTCTCACCCTTTGCCGCAGCCGTAAACACAGCGTTGACGAGCGACTCCTTGCGCTCCTCCTCAACTCGGTGGAGGATCTCCAGCGAGCGTTCTCGTATCTCCGGCTCGGTGGCATTCATGTCGGCACTGAAGGACCCGATCACCTTGTCCTGTAGATGCCGGGGCAGAGCCTCATGGAACTGAGCAATGGTCCGGTCGGCGCCAGCGATGATAAGGCGCCGAGGCTCGCGTCTCTGACAGAAGGTCTGCATCTCCGCGACGGCATCGCGGATGTTCCGCCTCACTACCTCCTCCTCGTGCTGGCTCGAGATTGGAGCGCCACCACGACGGCCATGTCCGCCGGATGATCCCCGTCCCCGCTTCAGCTTGCGTACGTCCTCACCAACGAAGTCGCGAGCGGCTCGCAACTCCCCCAGATCAAAGAAGAACAGGCGCAACTGCCGCCGATCCACCAGAGCCACGGCGTAGCTTCCATAGGCGTCGACGAGCTCCGCTAGCGGCGAGATGTACGGACGATGAGCAACCGTCACCCCAGGGGAGACGGGAATAGCAAGCGAGTAGTCACGCCAAAAATCGTTTTGCCTACAAGAAAAGACGACAACACCGCGCCCCGACCAGTCGTACTCGTGGTCGAAGAAGGTCTGGACCGCATCGATGTCCTCACTCGCAGCGATCTCCTCCGCCTGTTTCAGCAATTGACGTAGCTCCAACCTGTACTCATCCCGGGAACGATCCGTAGGGTCCACGTTTAGATAGACACTCAGCACCGGTGCGTCAAACCTGTATGCCGCCAGCTCGCGCAAGTCCTCCTGATTGAACATACCCTTAACCCCCTTGACTCATTACCAACGGTTAGCAGTCAACGACTGCTCCAATACCTACCACTACCTCAAGGCCTACCGCTGCATTTCCCCGCAGCTCTTCAAGGGTCCTCGTCCGATCTCCGACCGTGTCTCAGCAGCTACGGCCTCTCACCAAGCGTGACGGAGACCTCCATCTGACTTCCATCACGAAGAACCGTCAATACCACCTCTTGCCCGACCTCCGTGTAGCTCACGAGATAGGCGACCAGGTCATCGAAGGTACGTAGCATCTCTCCGTCAATCGCGGTGATGATATCGCCCCCAGCGACGACGGACTGCCCCATGACCTCGACCTCTCGATCGCCGCCCTGTAGGCCAGCTTCGGCGGCAGCGGTACCCGGCTGGACATCGGCTATGAGCACTCCGTGGTCGACGGGCAGATCCAGCGGCTCGGCCAACTCCGCCACGGTGAAAAGTCTATTGGAGGTGATGCCCAGGTAGGGATAGTTGTAAGCTCCCTCCTCGATCAGACGGGGCAAAATGCGCTTGACCGTGTTGACCGGCACAGCGAACCCGACCCCGGCGTTGACGCCAGTGTTGGAACGAATGGCTGTGTTCACGCCGACAACCCGCCCTCGCGTGTCGAGCAGCGGCCCGCCGGAATTGCCCGGATTGATCGCGGCATCGGTCTGGATGATCTCCGGGTTGGAGAAGCTACCCCCCTCTAAGACCCGCGACGTCAGCGTTCGCCCCACGGCGCTGACCACGCCTGAGGTCATGGTTCCCTGCAGACCGAAGGGATTGCCGATGGCGATAACCCTCTGGCCTACCTGAAGCGCGTCCGAATCCCCCAGCTCCAGGGCCATGAGGCGATCGGATGCGACGTTGACCTTGATCACCGCCAGATCAGAATATGGATCACGACCTACAATCTCGACATTGTCAGTCACCGACCCATCAGCGAGGACGACCTGGAGGGCATCGGCACCCTCGACCACGTGATTGTTCGTGACGATGTGTCCATCTTGGTCGATCACGAAGCCAGATCCGCTGCCCAACTGCTGGAAACCACCGCCGTGCTCCACCAACACCTCGATGTAGACGACAGCCGGGTTGACGTGCTGATAGAGCTTGGTCAGCAGGTCGTCCTGAGCATCCAGCTCGGCAAGATCGGCCTCCGACAGCGGCATGGGGGTCTCGAGGGCCTCCGACGGCGGGGTGGCGGTCTCCACAGCCTCCGAAGACATCGTCGCCCGTGACGGCGGGGCGGTCGGTTCCAGGAGCACCTCCTGCGCGTTGCAGGCCAGCACAGGCAAGGCCAGCAGCGCCACCAGAAGGAACAGAGGTCTCTGTCTCTCCATCCTATTTCCTTCCTCTCATACGGTTCAACTCCTCAAAGAGCTCGCGTTCGCGATCGTTCAATTCTTTGGGAACCTGAATCTCGACCGTGGCGAGCAGGTTACCGCGCTGTCCCGGCCGACGAGGGACGGGCATACCCTTGCCGCGCAGCCGAAATGTCTGACCTCCCTGCGTGCCGGCCGGTATCTTCAGGGAGACAGCGCCGTTGAGCGTGGGTAGGCGGAGCTGCCCGCCGAGGACAGCGGTATAGAGATCAACACTGACGCCGCAATGGAGATCAGCACCGTCGCGCTCAAAGACAGGATGAGGCTTGACGGTGACGTTCAGATAGAGATCGCCAGGTGTGCCCCCACCGTAGCCAGCACGTCCCTCACCGGTGACACGGACCTTCGACCCAGTCTTCACACCTGAGGGGATTGCGACGCGAATCCGTCGTCCCACTCTCTCCAGTATCCGACTGGTGCCGTTGAGGGCCTCCTCCAGCGTTATGGTGACGTCGGCCTCCGCATCCTGCCCCTGGGCCGACCGTGTGCGGCTCCCAGCAGCGGTGGCGCGGCCGAAGATGTCCTCGGGCGAGCGAGCACGTCCCCCACTCATATCGCCAAAGACAGCCCTGAAGAAATCGGAGAACGCCTCGCCCCTGGTGCCACCAAAGAGATCGCCCAGATCCCCAGTCCACCTGACGCGCGCGCCGTTCGGGGCACCGGTGAACCACTGAGACCAGTCATATTGTCCAGGATCACGGTCAGCGTGCTGCCACTGCTTCCAGCTATGACCCAGTCGGTCATACTTGGCCCGCTTCTCAGGGTCGCTCAGGACCTCGTAGGCCTCGTTGATCTCCTTGAACCTCTCCTCAGCCTGCGCATCATCGGGGTTGACGTCGGGGTGCCAGCGACGAGCCAAGCGGCGAAAGGACTGCTTGATCTCCTTCTCGCTCGCCCCGCGATCAACGCCTAGGACGTCATAGTAATCTTTGTACTGCATGCTGCCGCCCTTCTCGATTGGGACGTCATTCTATACGGTAAGCCTACCGCTGTCAAGCATGTGGATTTCGCGATCTCGCTTTGAGCCGGGCACAGCACTGAAACAGAAAAGCGGAGACAGGGAGGTAACCCCGTCTCCGCCTCTTGTTCAGCTAGACCGAAGGTTACATGTAATCTCTGATCTCTTCCTCTTCGGCTTCCTCACCTTCCTCAGCCTCGGCCTCACCAATGACCTCGACCTCTTCACCCTCCTCACCCATGATGAGCTCTTCCTCGACCTCCGCCGTCGGACGCTCAAGCTCGACCTCCTCCAAAGGCACGAGACGGGCGATCATCTCATCGGGATCGGTCAAGACATCGATGCCGGAGGGAACCGCCAGATCCTCTACGAGGATGGCCTGCCCAACCTCGGTCAGCTCCGACAGATCGACCTCAATCGCGTCAACCAGATCACTAGGCAGACATTCCACCTCGATCTCCGCGACACCGTGCAGGAGAATACCCTCTTTCTGCTCCGCCACGGGCGACTCTCCCACGTTCAACAACGGGATCTCCGTGGTGATTGTCTGGGTCATCATCACCCGATAGAAGTCGACGTGCAACAGATCGCCCGTGATCACGTCGCGCTGGACCTCGCGCAGGAGAGCGAACTCCGGTCCATCGGCGTCCTCGACGTTGATGTTCACCAACTGACTGCCACCGACCTGGGACAAGACGTCCCTAAGGTCGTATTTGTCGAACTTCAAAGGGACGGACTCAAAATTATGCCCGTACATCACACCGGGCACCCAACCCTCTCGGCGCAGACGCTTAACCTTGCTGCCGAGCACGGATCGCTCCTTCGCCTTCAGCTCCACTCGGCCCTTCTTGCTCATGCCACACTCCTCCCAGAATACCATCTTGCTCAACAAACGGGCAGGAGACATCTCCTGCCCGCGAACAGTATTGTAGCGCAAAGCAAGAGTTTCGTCAAGAAGAGCTTCTCACGTCAGGCGGCCTGCGCCGGGCGCTTTGTCAGCGCGTCGATCTCCGCGCGCAAGCGCTCGATCTCCTCCACGAGGTTGGTCTCATCTGGACGCCGCCGCCGCTGCATCTTCTTGAACGCCAGCTCCGCGCAGCGTTGGTGCAGCCGGCGGGCGACGCGCCCGCCGGCCAACCCACCAGTCCGCAGCGCCCGCCACCGGGCACGGGCACCAACACCGGGCATCACCAACGCGCGATAGAGGGGCTCAGGGAGTTCATCCTGCAGCTCCATCCGCAAGGCACAGCGCTGGCGCCGCAGCGACCAGCCGGCCACCAGTCCAATCAGCGTCACGCCCGCGCCGGTGGTCACGACGGTCACGGCGTCGACGCCCAGCACGTTCCAGACCAACAGGTTGTGCAGCGCGTGGGCCGCGACGGCCAACACAAAGCCAGCGCCGGGCCAGGCCCAGCGGCGCCAGCGCACCCGCGCGAGGCGAGCAAGGCCGAGGCTGGCCCCGAAGAGCGCGGTGTAGAAGGCGTGATCGAGAGCGTAGAGCAGCCCCTCGACGAAGGCAGTGACGTTGAGCCCCTGGAAGCCCCACAATGCGAAGGCGCTCACGTAGTCGATCAGGTTGCCCGTCATGGCGAAGCCGAAGCCCACCACCGCCCCGTAGATGATACCGTCGAGCACGTTGTCAAACTCGCGCCGGACGCGGAGGGCGATGAAGAGCACGACCACGCCCTTCAGTGCTTCCTGTAGCAACGGCGCGATCAGACCCAGCCGTGCCGCTTCCAAGGCCCCCGATCCAATCAGGTTCGGGGGCAAGCGGAAGAAGATCTCGGCCGCCAGCGCCAAGGCCAGGGCGGGGATGCTGCCCCACAGGAACGCAGCCGTCACCAGCAGGCGGGGCTCCTTCTCGTAGCGATCCAGCCAATAGAGGGCGCCCACGTAGAGCACCGTGGGCACGACGCTTGCCAACACCGCGAGCAGCATGCCCGCCCCCACCCGATGGGCGGGTAGCACGCCGCCAATCCAGACGAGGTCCGGGGCGTCCCACGTCGCCTCGACGGTGGTCATCTCCGCCGGCCCCTGCGACGAGAGACAATCCGAGATGGTGCCATCCTCACCGGGGAGGCAGCGCAGCAGCAGGTTGGCCACGCCGCCCGGACCCAGCTCCAGCCGGGCGAGGCCGGTTTCGGCGAAGTCAACGTCCGAGAAGTCGAAGTGGGTCACCTCCCCCGCCTGGCGATCGGGCCAGGTGGCGCGCACGTCGGCGCGCGTGTGGGGCGGGACAGTAATGGTGGCGGCCAGGTCCTCCCCCGGCGGGTCGGCATGAAGGACAGTCAGGTTGCCCAAGGCCTCGGCCGAGGGCAGTGGGCGGCCGCGCCGGTCGGTCAGTCGTACCTGGGCGTCATTAGGCGCGACGCCCACCAGCTCCACGCGCAGGCGTTTGCCGTACCAGGTCTCGGTATCGAGCGGCTGGGCCATGCCCCAGGCATAGGGTTGCTCCCACTGCTGACCCTTGTCCGCCGGGCCGAGGGGCCCGCCGAAGTCTCCCTGAGCGGCGGCCTCGCCCCAGCGACCGCGGAAGGGGAGCCACACCGCCCGCGGCCAGTCATCGGGCGCCTCCACCAGCCGGTCACGGTCGGGGAGGAGAATCACGTTGGGGATGACGCGGTCCGCGGTGCCCGTGCGGTCGGGAATGGTGATGTGCCTGTCACCGATCTCCTGGATGTTGGGGTAGATCTCGTCGTCGATGAAGTAGTTGGCGTGGGAGCCCAAGGCCACGTAGGCCGCCGGGTGGGTGCCGTCCTCCACCGGCGCCTGGGGCCAGGCCCGGCGCGTGCCTCCGTGATGCTGGCTGAGCACCACCCACCGGGGCTGACCATCGGCCCCGAGCATCACCTGGATCATCTCCCAGTCACCTTCGTGCTTGTTGAACCAGTCGTTGTAGAAGTAGAGGACCCAGTACTGGAGGGTCACGCGGCCCGCTCCGTCCCGCGCGACGTGAGCGTAGACGGTGACCGGCGGGCCGCCGACCGCGGGGCTGAGGGCGGCCTCGTAGAAGGCCCGGTGAGCGGAGTAGTTGGTGTAGGCAGAGCCGCCCTCCCGACCGTACCAGACGTCAAGGAAGTGGCTTCTATCGCCCTCAAGGTGGAAGAGGTCGAGAGGGTCGAGGGTGAGCAGGACGTTGCTGTCGAACCAGAGGCGGTGGCTGCGGCGCAGGCGGGCCTGCTTCACGATGACGTCGACCGGCTGGGGGCGGAAGATCTCGTCGGGGTGGAAGTAGAGCACGGGCGCGTAGCGGCGGGCCAGCTCTCGGTCGCTCCCGGGCGTGGGGTCGCTGGCCAGGACCGGGGTGGCGATAAGCAGTAGGGCCAACGTCACGGCCAGTAGGACGAGGTGTCGTGCTCTCATATCTGGGCATCCTCCCATTGCCCGGCGGCAAGTCGAGCCTCGTCGCTCAAAGCGAAATCCCGCCCCGCAGGCTGCGTCATGGACGGAGACGACGAGTCTTAAGGTTTTCAAGTGGCATAAGCGCACACCGCTGGTTGACTCGGAACTACAGAGGCCATTGTACGCCGGTTGCCCGCTTGGGTCAAACGAGTATACCATACCTGGGAGGGGGAGCTTTGCAGCGACGAAGAGGTGATGCTTGTGGTCAAGAGCACGCGAGCGGCCTTCGACGAGCTAGCCGCCGCGGTGCGGGACGTCCATCCCTACGACGTGCCGGAGATCATCGCTCTGCCGGTCGTTGTCGGGTCGCAGGATTATCTGGAGTGGATCAACGAGGTGGTCGAGGTGTGACGTAAAAAGACCCCCGGGGTTTCCGAAAAACCCCGGGGGTCCTGCAATCAGCCTTCTTACTCGCTTCGCTCGGCGGCGCGCTGCTTCAGAATATCCTCGATCAGCGCTTCGGCCTCCTCGGGCAGGGGCGGCACTTTGTGCTCCGCGAGGATGCTCTTGGCTCGTTCGTTAGCGCGGGTGGACATGTCCTTGCTGCCTTCGTCCCGCCAATCCTCGTAGCGCCTGCGGTCGACGATGTCGGGGTGCCACTGCGCCTCGCGCCAGTTGTCGAGCGTGTGGTCGTCGGCCAGGTAGCCTCCGCCAGGCCGCACGCGCGCCGTAGCGTCCAGGGCCAGCGTGCGCGGGCTGACCTCGATGCCCCCCATCACGAAGCGGGTCTGGCGGATCACCTCATTGGCGATAACCAGCGCCTCCATTGAGGAGGTCGAGCCATACTCGATGTAGCCCACGTCGTGAACCAGCGTGGCCCGGGCCAGGAAGTTGGCCAGTACGGAGAAGGTGATCTCGATGCCCGCCTGGGCATCGATAACCTTGCTGTCACTGGCTCCGGCGGCCGACCAGGCCGGCAGGTTGTAATAGCGGGCCAGGTCCATCTGCGCCATCATGCCGAGCGGCCACTCGGGGCTGCCGTAGCTGATGATGGTGGTCTTCATGTCCATGGCCGCCGTGTTCATGCCATAGATATAGGGCGCGCCTGGATTGAGGAGCTGGGCGATGACGAGGCCCACCAGACACTCGGCGTTGCCCAGGGTCAATGCGCCGGCCAGCGTGATGGGACCACCGCCCCCCATGTTGGGCGAGGGGATATAGCCCGAGGGGACGCCCTTCTCGGCACAGAAGATCAGCTTCTGGAGCGACTCCTCAATGATCATCAAAGGCGAGATGGGCTCGGCGTAGAGCAGGAAGAACGGCCTCTCGCGCAGCGCCTGCTCGCCGCCAGCCACGGCCGCGGCGATGCGATAGATGTCCTCCACGTCGGCACGGTCCTTGGCGGTGTAGACGTTGGGCTTGACCGAGCCGCGGATCATCCTGGCGAACTCATGGATGTAGAGGTCGTCGGCAGGGACATCGGATGGGTTGCTCATCGACATAATGAAATCAATGCCGTCCAACGCATCGCACAGGCGGGCGATATCCTCGACGTCCTGGGCCGTGGTACGGCGACGCTCCCCGGTCTCCACGTCAAGGGTGAAGGTGGTATCGGAGCCCGACCCAAAGAAGACCTTGCCCAGCTCCAGCGGCATGGTCAGGTTCCCCAATCGATCGTGCATTGGAATGCGCGAAGGGGCCTGGTCGATGGCGTCAGTGACCAGGTTCTCCGGGATCTTCACACGTCCATCGGACTCCCACGCTCCCGCCTCCAGCAGGATGTCGCGGCCCTGCGGGTCCTGCATATCCACGCCGGTCCCCGACAGAATCTCCAGCGTAGCGTAGTGAATCTCACGCACCTGCTCGTCGGAGAGGCCGCGGCTGAACGGCTGTAGTATCGGAATCGGCAATTGGTCCGTCACGAAAGGTTACCTCCAAGTCGTCATACGTGAAGCGTAAGGCGTAGAACGTAACACGCATCACGCTTCATAGGGTCTACGTTGCCGCCCAGGAGTGTCCTGGCCGGTCCTGATTCATTCACAATACCAACGTATCGGCGAACTGCTCCCTAATCCAACCATCAACCTTGGGATCCAAGGGCTCCGGCTGGTGCTGCGCCAGGATCTTTCGAGCGTGGCCCTTGGCCCGCAGCCAAGCATCGGTGGCGCCGTCCGCCTCCCACTCGTCGCGTCCCCGGCGGTCAAAGACGTCCGAGGGGTAATAATGCTCCGTGCGCATGTAACGCATGGTGTGCTCATCCGCCAGATAGTGCCCGCCAGGACCGACCCGGTTAATGGCATCCAGGGCCAGCCTGTCGTCGTCGACGTCTATACCACGCACGGCTCGCATCGCCATGCCGAGCATCTCATTGTCGATCACAAACTGCTCATAGGCGATGGTCGACATGTCCTCCAACATCCCGGCGGCGTGATGGATAAAGTTGGTGCCGGCCAAGGCGACCTGGATGGCCGACTGGGCCTTCTCCATGCCGGCCTGAATATCGGGAAGCTTCGAGTCCGTCATGCCGGCGCTGTTGTAGATGGGCACCTGGTACCGATGGGCCAGCTGGGTGATGGCGGCGTTGCTGATCCCGAGCTCCACCGAACCGCCCAGGTACTTGCCGCTGCGCATGTCGGCGGTGGCAGGGATAGGCCCCATGATCACGGGTGTCCCGGAGCTGACCAACTGCGTCAAGGTGAGCCCCGACAGCTGCTCGGCGTTAAGCTGGACCAACGTCCCGGCCAGCGTAACCGGCGAGGTGGAGCCGGCCATGGGCGCCGCCGACAGGACCACGGGTATGCCCTGGCGGCAGACCTCGATGAGGAGCGTGGTCACGTCGGTGGCAAACATGAGCGGGCTGACCATCCAGCTGGTGATGAAGGAGACAAGGGGGCGCGCGCGCAATGCCTCCGGGCTGCCAGCGATCCGCTCACACATCGCCACCACGTCGCGGATGCCGCGCAGCGTGTAGACACCGGCCTGAACGTGCTTGGTGGTGTTCGCCAGCGATGCGTAGTACTTGCTGATCTCCACCTGATCCTCGGGCAGGTCCGTGGGGTAGATGGGGATGAGATAGAAGTGGATGTTGTCCAACGTATCCACAATGCGAGCCATGTCTCCGACATCGCTCAACAGGGCCTTTCGGATCTCAGCCGTCTCCAGGTCGAGGACCTGGAGGGCCGCGCCTCCGGTCCCGATGTGAACCCTTGCGTCCTCCAGGATCAGATCGTGCTTGGGGTCGCGACCAGCCAACACGACCTTTGACGGAGCGCTGTCGATAGCGTCCTCAACGAGAGCGCGGGGAAGGCGCACGCGATTCTGCTGCACATCCGCCCCGGCCTCCTTGAAGAGCTCCAGGGCCTCGGGCTCGTCGACCTGCACGCCCGTACGCTCCAGAACAGCCAAGGACGCCTCGTGAATCCGCTCTACCTCGCGATCGGTCAGCGGCTTGTACTGACCGCCAACCAACCCTTTGTCGGGAGCTTCTAAGTTCCTTGCCATTTCTACCGTCCTGGTCTCTTGTCCCTATCGAACTGAAAAAGGCTGGAGGGCTTCACCTTCGCTCAGCGTCGGGAGAAGCTCTCCAGCCACATGACTCGTGGATCTACTTGCGACTAGTCCTTCTTCTGGCGATAGTACTTGATGTAGTTCATGGCGTACTGATCGCGCCCCATCAACAGATCCGCAGCCAGGATGGACTGCTTGACCTCAGCCGCATCGACGATGGGGGCGTTCACGCCGGCGCGAATGACCATGCCCAAGGCCACGCGGTTGATCACCTCACGATCCGGCAGGCCAAAGGAGACATTGCTGTGACCAAGCGCCTGGTTGACACCCAGCTCCTCTCTCACCAGATCGATGGTGTTCAGCGTGATGATAGCCGCATCGGGCTCAGCGCTCACGGTCAGGGCCAGGCAGTCGATCAGCACGTCCTCCCGGGGGATCCCCAGGGCTTCGGCGCGCTCAACAATCTTGATGGCGATCTCAAGCCGTTTCTCGGCGTTTTTTGGAATGCCGTCGTCATCCATGGTCAGGCCAATCACCGCGGCCTCATGCTCGGCGACCAAGGGCAGAACGCGCTCCAGGCTGGCCTCCTCGCCGTTGACGGAGTTGACCAGCGGCTTCCCCTGATAGACCTTCAGGGCCGCTTCCAGGGCGTCCTTATCCGCGGTGTCGATGCAGAGAGGGACGCCGACCTCGTCCTGGACGACCTCAACAGCCTGAGGCAGGAGCTCCACCTCATTCACCCTGGCGGCGCCAACGTTGACGTCGAGCACGTGGGCTCCATCCTGTAGCTGCTTGGTGGCCTCGCCCCTGAGAACGTCAAGGTTCCCCTCGGTAAGCTGCTCCGTGAGCCAACTACGACCGGTGGGATTGATCTTCTCACCGATGATCACCGTCGGGAGGTCAAGGCTAATACGGACAGTTCCCTCAGTCCCGGTTAGAATAGTCTCCATTTGCTTGTCTCCTTTCTCGTCGGGCAGCGGGCGGGTCGCGCCATGCCCGATCTGGGTTCTGTATCCGACCTATGTATATGATGTCGAATGCTTGACGTCAGATCCTCCTTGCTACCGCGTGCTGCTGCGGAGCAAGGTCGCTAGCGTGACTACTATGTGAGAACCTACGGGCGAGACTTCGCCTAGGAAACAGGCTCTATCTCGTCGACAGGAAGCTCCACGCGTCGATCCTCGATCCTGACCACGACAGCGTGCTTCAACGGTACAAGGTCGATCACTTTTCCCTCGCCGTAGGGTGTTTTCACACGCCTCTTGCGCCGCGGTAGGTCCTTGAGTGCCTCTACATATTGATCGTACTCATAGTGCAAACAGCAGCGCAGCCGATCGCACATGCCGGTTATGGCCGAGGGATGGAGCGAGACGCCCTGCTTCTTGGCCATCTTGATGGAGATGGAGGTGAAATCCGGCAGGAAGTGAGAACAGCATCGCGGCCCCCCGCAGGCCCCACATCCTCCCATGAGCTTGGCCTGATCACGAGGGCCGATCTTCAGCAGGTCGACGCGGGTATCGAGCTCGCGCTCCAACCGGCTCTCTAACTTGCTCAGGTTCAGATGCCTCTCCTCACTGCCGTAGAGCAACGTCAGCCGCTCGCCATCCAAGGTGTACTCAGCGAGCACGACCTTGATAGGGGCGCTGAGCGCTTTGGCTTCGTTGCGGGCAAGCTGCAGCGCTTCCTCCTCTCGCTCCTGCCACCATTGACGCAGCGCCAACTCCTTACCCGTAGCCCGCCGTTTGATGGGCTTGAGCATCCTCGCGTCCTGACCCTCACGCGGCGGTCGGACAGTGACGACCTCACCCAATTGGGAACCGCGTACTGTCTCAACCAGGGCGAAATCCCCCGGACGCAGGTCGTCGATCCTGCTTGCGTCGAAGTGATAGATTTTCCCCGACAGCTGGAAGCGGACGCCAGCGATCAGCTCGTCGCTAAGCGACGAGAGCGTCGATTCACCGTACGACACAAACATGATCTCTCCTCAGAGGTCGCTTCTCACGAATGACCGCCATCCGTCGCGTAGTCGGAGGGATGAACCGCGGCCCCGTGCAACTATAGGCGACCGATGCTGATCTCCATTCCGAAACGGGCCAGACCAAAGAACATCAGCCACAGTGCTCGCTTCCGACTCCAATTGTAGACCTGCTCCCAGACATCCAAGTGAACTATGTCTTGACTCTAAGGGGAGGGTGGGTAGCGGCGATTCCTGAGTGCTCACCGATGCAGTGCCCTCCTTACCACAGTCGTACGTCCAGACGCTTTACCATGGATTGGTCTTGTGTCGATGTAGCCCAATGTTTTGAGGCACGGGCCGCACGCCTAACTCACAGCCCTTAGCCGGGGATAGGCTTGGGACTATGTCTAGCCGCAACCAGTATATCATACTTACTAAAGCGCACTGTCGAGTATTCTACAACGCTTTCGGAAAATGAGCAAACGTGTTTCCCACCTCTAGCCTGAGTGGCCAAATGACTAAGAGAGAAGAGACTGACTCCTGGGCTCTCCACCTATTACAATGATGTATGTTTGACAAATTGGGGAGCGCGTGCTAGAATCGCCCGGGTCAGACGCGCGATCGGATCACGAAGGCTTGTGGGCACGAACGTGCGATACGTTGACAAGAAGGAAGTAGAGCTATGCAAGCTACCCGAGAACGCATCCTCAACATCCTTAAGGAACGCGGTCACGTTACGGTGAAGGAGCTGAGTGGAACGTTGGACTTGACCACGGTTACCATCCGCCACCATCTCGATACCCTGCGCAGAGAGAAGCTTGTAGCCGCGCCTACCGTCCGCCACCGCAAGGCGCCCGGGCGCCCCCAGCACGTCTACACGCTGACAGAAGAGGCCAGCGACTTCTTCCCCAAGAGATATGAGCGCCTGATCGATCTCCTGCTGGTAGAGGTACGCAGCTGCCTCTCGCAGAGCGACATGGAGGAGATGATGGAGTGCATCGGGAAGCGGATAGCTGAGACGGCCGTCATCCCTCCAGACGCCAGCTTCCAGGAGCGTGTCACGAGCACCGTCGATTTCCTGGAGGAGCGAGGGTATATGGCGCACTGGGACAAGGAGCACAACGGTGATTACCGGATCCACATAGCGAATTGTCCGTATGAAAGCGTAGCTCAGCGCCACCAGGAGGTGTGTAAGATCGACCACGCACTTCTGACGGAGCTCCTGGGGCCTGCCCTCGCGGATATCAGACGACTTCCAGAGTCACCCCGTCACTGCACCTACCTCGTCCGATACGATGAGGATTAGATCCCACAAGAATACGCTTTTCCTGTCCGTGTCTCTGATAAGCTCACTGAGCAGAGCCATTTTGGGGCTCTGTACGCTCCACAAGTGCCAAGGCATGGTATGTCCCTGAAAACGACTCTCATCTATCCTGGCATCGCCGGCCAGGGCTTTGAATCGCTCAAACAAGGTATGGAGGCTGGCTGGATCTCCCACGGTCTGGCCCGCCTCAGCGCCGCCGCCAAGGCTGAGGGATTCGATATCGACCTGATCGACTTACGCGCTCTCTCCAGCTGGGACCATTTACGAGCGATTCTGAACGATCGCGATCCAGATGTCGTAGGCGTCACTATGATGAGCGTCGACTACAACCCGGCGAAGCAGGCCATCGCCATCGCCAAGGACGTCAAGCCAGAGCTAATCACCGTCATCGGCGGCTCCCACGTCACCATTGCTCTAGAGGACGCACTTCAGATTCCGCACGTGGACTACTTGGTGATCCGGGAGGGAGAGGTCGCATTCCCTCGCTTGCTGGAACTGATCGCGGCGGGCGAGCGGCCGCCCGATCGCGTCATCCGCGGCGAGCCGCCCAACCTGGACGCTATTCCCTTTGCCGACCGCGAGCTCTTCCTGGAAGAATGGAGGAAGTGGGGCTACGACCTAGCATCGCCGGAGGTGCCCTTCGTACCCGAGCTCCCACCGCCTTTTGTCACCATTATCGCCGGGCGCGGGTGTCTCTACAATTGCGCCTTCTGCAAGCCGGGCGAGGACTACCTTTTCGGCAAGCGAACCCGGCGGCGCAGCGTGGACAACGTCATCGCGGAGCTACACGAACTCGTAGACCGATACGACATCGCCTCGTTCATGTTCCATGACGACTGCCTGACTGAGGATCGGCCATGGGTGACAGAATTCAGCGAGAGGTACATCGATGAGGGCTTCGACATGCCTTTCTTCTGCCAGAGCCGGGCTGACATCATCGTCAAACATGAGGATATGGTAGCCCGCATGGTCGAAGCTGGACTGCGGGGCTACTTCATCGGGTTCGAGAGCGGCAACAATCGGGTCCTGAACTTCATCCGTAAAGGCACGACTGTGGAGCAGAATCTGGAAGCAGCACGCATCTGTCGTAAGTACGACATCAAGATCTGGGCCAACTACATGATGGGCCTACCGACGGAGACGAAGCAGGAGGTCTTGGACACGGTCCAGATGACGAAGGAGATCGACCCCGATTACTACAGCCCGGCGTTCTTCACCCCCCACCCCGGCACAGAGCTTTTTAACTACGTCGTGCAGGAGGACCTGAGCCGCGTCAGTGACTACGACTCCTACCGCCGGAACCCGACGGAGCCGAAGATCAAGGGCCAGGACTATGACTTCCTCAAATGGGCAATGGGGGAGAGCCAGCGGCGCAAGCCGATCAACGCCCTCAGACGATGGATGCGCCATCAGTGGCAGCGGGTCCAGCGAGTGACACCGCAAAAGGTGATGCGGAAACTGGGCCTGAGCCACGGCGGGTAGATATTCCGCACAACGACCCTAAGGGCTAAGGGCTTCTGGCAGAAGACTGGCTTTCTATCGGTCGCGATCACGCTGAGAGGACGCGAATCAGCTTAACCGTCGGTCCCACAAGCCTCTCGGGTCTCCGACGTCATACGTCATCAACAAGCGAGGCTATCCTATGAAGCGAGGACAGATCGAAGCCGCACTGCGCAGCAGCGAAGCCGACTACACGGAGATCCGGCTAGAGGAGGGGGAGACGACACGGGTCGCCTTTCGGGGCCCCGACCTGGAGACGGCCGACGTGGCTCTCGATCGGGGCGGCATCGTCCGCTGCCTGGTGCACGGCGGCGGCTGGGGCATCGCCACCTTCAACGACCTGAGCGACCTGGAGCGGCGAGTGCAGCAGGCCTACGAGGGCGCGCGCGCCATTGAGGCCGAACCGATGGAGCTGGCCCCTACCCCCGCAAGTGAGGACGAGATCACGATCTCGCTGGAGAACGACTTCCGCGTCATTGGGCTGACGGAGAAGAAGTCACTGGCTCAGAACTACAATGAGATCCTGCTGACGTTCGACCCCCGCATCGTGGACACGCAGACCTCATGCGTCGACACGTTCAAGCGGGTCGTGTTTGCTAGCTCTGAGGGCACCTACGTTACCGAGGAGCGGCCGATGATCAACGTAGCCCTCATCGCGATCGCGCGGGATGATCGTGACGTGCAGCGAGCCTTCGAGGTGGTGTCGAAGGTCGCTGGCTTCGACGCCGTGACCGGTCACGACGAGCTGGCAGAGACTGTGGCGCAGCGCGCGGTCGACCTCCTCTCAGCGCCGCCGGTGGAGGGTGGGCGCTACACCGTGGTCTGCAACCCCAAAATGGCCGGCGTCTTCGCGCACGAGGCCTTCGGCCATCTCTCTGAGGCTGACTTCATCTCCGAGAATCCTCAGGCCCAAGAGATGATGGTCCTGGGGCGCCGGTTCAGCCGCGACATCCTCACCATCGCCGACGACGGCTCGATTCCTGGGCTGCGGGGCACCCACAGGTACGACGACGAAGGAACACCGACGGGGCGCACGGATCTGATCAAGGACGGTGTGCTGGTGGGGCGGCTCCACTCGCGGGAGACGGCGGCGAAAATGGGGGAGGAGCCAACGGGCAACGCCCGGTCGACCGACTATCGGTATCCCCCCATTGTGCGCATGACGAACACGTTCATTGAGGAGGGCGAGACGTCCTTCGAGGAGATGATCAGCGACATCGAGCGCGGGGTCTACGCCTGCGACGCCTTCGGCGGCGAGACCGCCCTGGAGAACTTCTCTTTTTCCGCCGCGTACGGCTACGCGATCCGGGATGGAGAGGTTGGCGAACTGGTGCGCGACGTGGTACTGAGTGGAAACCTGTTCGTGACGCTGGAGCACATCGACGCGGTAGGGGATGACTTCAGATGGTCAGAGTCTGGGCGCTGCGGGAAGGGGCAGGGAGGCCTGCCGGTGACGATGGGCGCGCCCCACGTGCGCATCCGCGACGTTCTGATCGGGGGGGAAGGCAGGGAGTAAGCAGTAGGGAGTAGGGGAGAACATGCTAGAGCGTCTGATGGAGAGGGCCGAACAGGCTGAGGTTTTTGAGATCGACAGTGAGGCGACGAAGATCGGCTTCAAGGCTAACAAGCTGAAGTCCTTCAAAGTGGAGGAGACCCGGGGGCTGGCTGCTCGGGTGGTGGTGGACGGGAGGCTGGGCTTCGCGGCATCCAGCGACATGACTGCGGTCGATAGGCTGATCCAGAACGTCCTCGAGTCCGCTCGCTACGGTGACGAGATCCCGCTCCAGTTCCCGGAACCGCAGCCCGGCCCGGAGGCCCAGATCTACGACCCCGAGCTGGCCTCCCTCTCGACGGATCGGCTGATCGAGATGGGCAACGAGATGATCGAGACGGTGTTGGAGGCTGACGACGAGGCAAGCGTCCGCGTCGATCTGACACGGCGCGTGCGAGAGACAACAGTGCGCAACAGCCAGGGTGCTGAAGCCGTGGTGAGGAAGGCACCTCTCTCGATTATGATGGAGGTGGAGCGGGTGCGCGGGGATGACGTGTTCACGCTTTTCGAGTACTTCGCCAGCGCCACGTTGGATCAGGGCTATCGGAGCTTCGTCGACCGGATCGCTGAGAAGCTGCGACTGGCGCGTCGGTCGGCAAGCCTCGGCTCTGGCCGCATGCCGGTCTTGTTCGCCCCCAGCGGCGCCCCTGTGCTGGGCCTTCCGTTGATTCAGGGCCTGAACGGGAAGAACGCCTACCGCGGCATCTCGCCCATGACAGGACGTGAGGGGGAGCAGCTCTTCGACGAGAAGCTGACGGTGGTGGATGATCCCACGCTGGACGGCCGACCGGGCAGCAGCTCCCACGACGATGAGGGGGTGCCGCGCCGACGCAACGTGCTCATCGACAAGGGGCGTCTGACGGGCTTCGTCTACGATCTGAAGACCGCCGCGTTGACCGGAACTGAGTCCACGGGCAATGGAGAGCGAGGGCTCTTCTCCCCGCCCTCTCCATCCTTCTCCAACATGGTCGTCGAGGTCGGTGAGCTGCCGGTGGACGAGATCATCGCCGAGATCGACGAGGGGTTGCTGGCGGAGTCACCCCTGGGCCTGGGGCAGGGGAACGTGATCAGCGGGGCCTTCTCGAACAACCTGAGCCTGGCCTTCAAGATCGAGGGCGGCGAGATCGTGGGACGGGTGAAGGATGTCTCGGTGGCGGGGAACATCTACGAGGATCTGCAGGAGATCGCGGCAGTTAGCCAGGAGTCGGCGTGGGTGTACGGGGGGATCCGGCTGCCGTATATCCTGCTCTCGGACTTGAATGTGGTGACGCGGGGGTAGCTGCTCAGGAGGCCTAGGAGCCTATCCTCCGGCAAACGGGCCTGGATAGGTGACTGGGGAAATCAACAGGCGTCAGCTGTCCTGGAATAGGCGGCGGTGTCCTCCTGCGGTTAAGGAGCGCTGGTGCCTCCCCCCTTCTGCAACTCCAATTCGGCGAGCACGGTGCTGACAGCGCGAGGAATGGCCTCCTGCACGGCCAGTGTGCACGTCTCCGCGAAGTTTATCACGTCCTCGACCTCGATGGCGATGATCACGAAGTCCTCGTCCTTGGGGAGCGTCAGGCCCATCGTCCGACCGAACGTCAGCGCACCGGGTAGTGAGAGATCGTGGGACGAGCCGGCATGGAGCGAGAGCCGGAAACTCTCGGGCGTCAGCCGATAGATCTCGCCGGGTGTCCCCTCTTGGGTCTGGATGGCATCCACCATGATGACCCGTCCATAGCCTCCGACGACATCGAGGATGCGCATACCGCCCACGCTTGCTTCAGCGAAATCAACGTCCTCCCGCTCAAATCTCTTCTCCACCTCCTGGACGACGTAGATGCCTACTCCGTCATCCGAGAGTATGGTGTTTCCCATTCCCAGCACCAGCGTCTTCAAAGCAATCTCCTTCTCCTGCGCTATCCTCGTCGATTAGGGAGCGAAGCATCTACACCTCTCTACTCAAGACCAGATCCATCAAGTCACCAGCGCGATCGGAGGGTTCGTGCAAGCCGTCACGTTTCAGGCTCAGCCCCAGCCGAGCCTGCTCCCGGCGCGGGGCCCGACCGGATATCGGTCAGCCCACAGCCGCGAAAAAGGGTAGGTTGCCGCCCGCAGGTCCATCACAGGGTCGTCCTGCAGATCGCCAGCCTACCCTTCTAGGAACTGTACCAAGATGAGTTAGCTTGGCTCGATTCGTCCCGGGCGGTGACCTACCCCAGGCTCATCGCCGCTCCGATCCAAGCGCGCTCACCTGCAAGGACCGGTCGCCTCAGTCCATGTTCTGCTCCAGCACCCCCACGACCTGGCCCTCCTGATCACGGATGCGTACCTCAAGCGGCATCTGACCCGGCAGGGTATGTGTAGCGCAGCCCAAGCAGGGATCGTAGGAGCGGAAGGCCATCTCCACCTTGTTCAGGATGCCCTCGCGAACCTCACCATTGTGGATGAACGCCTTGGCTGCCTTCTTGATGGAGATCGACATCGGCGCGTAGTTGTTCGTCGTGCCGACGACCAAGTTACACTTCTCCACGATACCGTTCTCATCCGTGATGTAATGATGGGTCAGCGTGCCCCGCGGGGCTTCGACAATGCCTACCCCCTCGTCCGGCACCTCGGTGGGTATCGCTCGCACCTCTGGATCCGTGACTCGCGGGTCGGTTGCCAACTCCACCACCCGCTCAGCAGCGTAGAGCAGCTCAATCAGTCGAGCCCAGTGGGTGGCCAACGTCCCGTGCACCGGTTTGCCGCCCAGCGTCTCATAGAACTCCTCATACGCCTCCTGGGCCTCCGGCGTGGCCATACCGTCGGCCGCGTTTAGCCGAGAGAGGGGCGTGGCCTGGTAGACCCCGCTATCCATCCCCGTCGTGAACCCCTTCCATCCCACATCCTTGAGGAAGGGGAACTTGAGATACGTCCAGGGCTCGACGTGCTCGGCAACAACGTCCAGGTACTCATCCGGGGCGTACTTGACGAACTCGTTGCCCTCGGGATCCACGACGCGCACCTTCCCGTCGTAGAAGTTGACGTGGTTGTTCTCATCGACCAGTCCCATGTAGTACATCGGCGTGGTGAAGGCATCCGAGAGGATCATCTCCCGGTACTCGTCGTTCCCCAGCACCACGTCGTGGAAGAGCTGGAGCCCGAACTGGCCGAACTCCACCAAATCATGGCCCCAGGCCTCGATCTGAGCCCGTTCCTCTTCATTGATAGCCTTGCTCATGCCGCCTGGCAGGGCGCTGATGGGGTGAATCGTCTTTCCCCCCAGCATCCCGACGATGTCCATGGCTTTTCCGCGCGACTCGATCACGGTGGTTCCTGTCTCCAGGCCCACCTTATGGATCAAGCCCAAGATATTGCGGTCAGCCGGCGCCGCCTCCGGCCCAACTACGAAGTCAGGAGCGGCCAAGATGTAGAAATGGACGGTGTGGTCGGCCACGTAGAAGGCGGAATACAGGAGCTCACGGAGCAGCTTGCCGGCCGGCGGTACCTCTACGTGGTAGACGGCGTCGCACGCCTTAGCCGACGCCATCAGGTGCGCCTCCGGACAGACGCCACAAATGCGCGGCGTGATCCGGGGAAGCTCCTCCACCGGACGCCCCTCGGAGAACTTCTCAAACCCCCGGAGCTCCGGAACCACCAAATAGGCATTCGCGACATTACCCTCACCGTCGAGGAAGATGTCGATCTTGCCATGTCCCTCTAGACGCGTAATGGGATCTATGCTGATTTTCTTCATTCGACTTCCTCCAACTTCCTGCGGTGCAGCATCGAGGCTGGCAGGCCAAACCGATAGAAGGTCCCCACCGGATCAACAACCTCGCCTACGATGCGAGCTGCTTCTTCTTCGGTGTCAGCGTCCACGACGGAAGCGACCGCCGAGAGAAGAGCCGCACCCTGATCTACGACGTTGGGCGCAGGCCCGTAGCATCCCCGGCAGGGCATACCCACTTCCATACAGAGCCCACCACATCCAGCGCGCGTCGCCGGCCCAGCACAGATGATGCCTTGATCGAAGAGGCACCGATCCTCCGCGATGATCTCGTGCGGACGGTAGAACTTCGTCACCCGCTTCTCCTCGCGGTTGTACTTGCACTCGTCACAGACCGTCTTATCCGGGCTGGCCCCAACCACGCTGCCCTTGGGCGGCAGGTTGCCGCCGAGGATCGCCTCGACAACAGCCCAAATCTGCGGAGCCTGGGGCGGACAGCCCGGGACGAAGTAATCGACGTCCTCGACCTGACCCAAGGTCTTGACCGTGTTGTACATAGACGGTACGTGGACCTCGCCCTCAGGCATCTGGTAGGAGGTCTGGGGAATGATGCTCTCCGGATTGTCCGTCGAAGGGCTCTCCAGGTAGACGCGGTCGAAGATGGACTGCCGATCGAACATATTGCCCAATCCCGGGATACAGCCCTCGTGGGCGCAGGAGCCGAAGGCCACCAGCACCTTCGACTTCTCGCGCAGCAGGTGCGCCATCTCCTCGTTCTCGCTGTTACGGATGGCACCGTTGAAGAGCACCACGTCCATGTGCCCATCGGGCATCGCTTCAACGTCTTTGTACTTGAAGTCCATCGCACACGGCCAGAAGAGAATATCGGCCGCGGCGTCCAGATCCAGTATCTTCTCTCGAAGCTCAACGATGGCAATCTCACATCCGCCACAGGAAGCGGCCCAGTAAAGTCCTAGCTTCAGTTTTCCGTTATCTGCCATCGACCTAATCCTCCTTGCTCCGCAGCTGCCGCTTCCAATCCAAAGGCCCTAAGCTGCGCACCTGTTCGGTGAACTCGTTTACCAGCCTCGCCCACTTGGGCGCCTCCGCGCCGGATATCCATCCCCAGTGGAAGCGCTCTCTCTCAATACCGTACTGCTCCAGTAATGCCTCCACCATCGGCATCCGACGGAAGGTCTTGAAGTTGCCCGTGTCATAGTGGCAATCGCCAGGTGGATGACAGCCGGACACAATCACTCCGTCGGCTCCCTCTTTGAACGCCTTAAGGATGAAGGATGGTTCCACGCGTCCCGAGCACATCACGCGGATGATGTCCACGTTGGCCGCCTGTTTCATCCGGCTCACCCCCGCTGTGTCTGCAGCGGCGTAAGTGCACCAGTTGCAGAGAAAGCCAACAATTCGTGGCTCAAAGCCATTTCCGTTGTTGCTCATGCTTTTACCCTCTCCATTTCAATTTCAACCGATTCCTCCTCGGGCATGCGGAACAGACCCTCGATCTGAGCAAGCAGCAGCTGCGTGGTAAAGTGCTTGGCCGTGATGGCACCAGCCGGACAGGCCGCCGCACACGTGCCACAGCCCTTGCACAGCGCCTCGTTCACCCGAGCCACGTTCTCCTCCTCGATGAAGCTTATCGCATCGTAGGGGCAGAGGGAGATACAGGTCTTGCAGGCCGAACACAGAGTCTCGTCGACCACAGCGACCTGAGGCGAAATCACAACTTCGCCCCTGTCGAGCAGAGCCAGCGCCATCGATGCCGCTGCACCTGCCTGGCCGACGGTGTCGGGCACGTCCTTAGGACCCTGGGCATTTCCAGCCAGGAAGACACCCTCGGTGTTCGTCTCCACCGGGCGCAGCTTCGGATGCGCCTCGGCAAAGAACCCGTCCTCCGAGCGCCCAAGGCCAAACATCGAAGCGATACGATCTGCGCCTTCCGGCGCCTCGATGGCCGTGCTCAGGATCACCATGTCCACGTCAGCTCTCACGACACGACCCAGATCGGCGTCCTCACCCTTCACGCGCAGCTGACCATCGTCAAGCACCTCGACCTCAGCGCCACGGCCGCGCACGAAGGTGATCTCCTCCTCCTGCAAGCGCTCGTAGAACTCCTCGTAGCCCTTGCCGAAGGTGCGCATGTCCATGTAGAACTCATAGACGTCGGCCCCGGTCTTATCCCGTACGAGGTGGGCCTGCTTCAACGAATACATACAGCAGAAGCGGGAGCAGTACTTGTGAGCGTTATGGTCACGGCTGCCCACACAGTGGATGATAGCCACCCGCTCCGGCTCCTTGCCCTCGGCGGTCAAAATCTCGCCGCCGGTGGGCCCACCAGCGCTGGAGAGCCGTTCGAACTCCATACCCGTGAGAATGTTCGGGGACTTCCCGTAGGAGTACTGCGGCAACTGATGGGGATCCCACATATCGAACCCCGTTGCCACGACGACCCCACCTACATTCAGATCCAGAATCTCGTCCGTCATTTGATGATTAATCGCCTGAGGACCGCACACGTGGACACACTGATTGCACTCGGAGCAGACGCCGCACTGGAGGCAGCGCATCGCCTCGGCAACCGCCTGCTCTTCTGACAGCACGCCACATACCTCAGCCCAGCTCTCCACGCGCTCATCGACCCCCATCTCCGGCACGCAAACACGCAGACACGTCCACAGACAGAGGGGAACGGATTATCCTCCTTGATGGTGCGGAAGGCATCGGCGAAGCGTCCCTCCCGAATCAGGGCGATGTACCCTTGAGCGCGCTGACCCGTCGGGCACGCACTTCGGCAGGGAGTCACGCCCAACTTGTCAATGACGTAGGTGGCGGGGATCGCCTGAGCGAAGGCGCGGTAGATCGCGGGATGAGTGCTCAGCCCTTCATTGAGTATATGCACGACCTGAATGGACAACCCTCATCTACGCGCTTTCTTCGCGCATCAAAGAAACGACCCTGCAGTGGCGTGGCGATACATTGACCGTACCTACTCACCTTGTGCTCCTAGCGGATGGCTCGAGACGAGCCGTGATCCGCGATATTGGGCGCTAAAGCGCCGGATTACGGGCGGAAGGCCGCCTAATCCGTCTTGACTTGAGCATGGGGAGCATGAGGTGAATAGTCACCATTGACCCAAATGGATTTTCGCACATCCCGCGCACTTTGTCAAGTTCGGGTTCACGCCATTGTAGAGCGACGCAGGGTGTTCTTGCCAAGTGAGGCCTTATGAGTACAATCTACAGTCAGTTGGCCAAATCGTTTGCAAGAAAGGAGACCAGGTGAGCACTGATCTCGATCGACGTTGCATCAACACGCTTCGCACGCTGGCCATGGACGCCGTCCAGAAGGCGGATTCCGGCCATCCGGGGATGCCGATGGGCATGGCGGACGCCGCCTACGTCCTCTGGACGCGCTTCTTGACTCACGACCCCAAAGATCCCAGCTGGCCCAATCGTGACCGTTTTGTCCTGTCGGCGGGACACGGTTCCATGCTGCTCTACAGCTTGCTCCATCTGACCGGCTACGACCTGCCGTTGGAGGAGCTCCAGGCCTTCCGACAACTGGGGAGTCAGACCCCAGGGCATCCGGAGCACGGTCTGACGCCCGGCGTCGAGACGACGACCGGCCCCTTGGGGCAGGGGTTCGCCAATGGCGTGGGGATGGCGATCGCCGAGCGCTTCCTGGCTGCGACCTTCAACCGGTCAGGGTTCCCAGTCGTCGATCATACCACGTATGGCATCGTCTCCGACGGAGATCTGATGGAGGGCATCAGCCACGAGGCGGCCTCGTTGGCGGGGCATCTGGGCCTGGGGAAGCTGATCTACTTCTATGACGACAACGATATCTCCATCGAGGGCTCCACCGAGATCGCCTTCACCGAGTGCGTCCCTGATCGGTTCCGGGCCTACGGCTGGTTTGTCCAGGAGATCGACGGGCACGATGTGGACGCCGTTGAGGAGGCGATCACGGCTGCCCATGGGGAGGTGGAACGACCCTCGCTGATCGTCTGTCACACGCACATCGCCTACGGGAGCCCCAACAAGGAGGACGACGCCGCTGCACACGGCGCGCCGCTGGGGGAGGAGGAGGTGCGGAGGACGAAGGAGCGCCTGGGATGGCCTCCCGACGCTCAGTTCCTTATTCCAGATGAGGTGCTGAAGGTCTTCCGCCAGGCCGTCGACGAGGGGCAGCGCGCCCACCGTGCATGGCAGGCGCTGTTCGATCGGTATGCCGAGACACGCGCCGACGCTGCTGCGCAGCTTGAGCGCTTGTGGTCGGGAGAGGTGCCGGACGGATGGCAGAGCGCGGTGCCGACCTTCGCACCCGAGGATGGGCCGATGGCGACCCGAAAGGCGTCGGGGGCGGTGCTCAACGCTATCGCCGACAGCCTGCCGACGTTGATGGGGGGATCGGCAGATCTGGCACCTTCGAACAAGACGATGCTCAAGGGTTACGATGGTTTCCAGGACGAGACGCCCGGCGGACGGAACATGCATTTCGGCGTCCGGGAGCACGCGATGGGCGGGATTCTCAACGGGATGGCCCTCCACGGGGGCGTGATCCCGTACGGAGGGACGTTCCTCGTCTTCACCGACTATATGCGACCATCGATACGGCTGGCTGCGCTGATGGAACTGCCCGTCGTCTACGTCTGGACCCACGACTCGGTGTGGATCGGCGAGGATGGCCCGACGCACCAGCCGGTGGAGCACTTGGCGAGCCTGAGGGCGATCCCGAACCTAGACGTGATCCGGCCTGCTGATGCCAATGAGACGGCGGCGGCCTGGCGTGCGGCCCTGGAACGGCGCGACGGTCCCACTGGCCTGGTCCTCACACGTCAGGCGCTGCCCGTCTTCGACCGCAGCAAGCTGGCCAGCGCGGACGATGTGGGGCGGGGCGCCTACGTGATCCGTGAAGCGCCTGACGGATCGCCGGAGCTGATTTTGGTAGCTACCGGGTCGGAGGTCGCTCTGGTCATGGAGGCTCAGGAGCTCCTCGCCGAGCGAGGGGTGCAGGCGCGGGTGGTCTCTATGCCCTCGTGGAAGCGTTTCGAGGAGCAGCCGACATCGTACCGGAACGGGGTTCTCCCTCCGGACATTCCGGCTCGTCTGGCGGTGGAGGCTGCGGCGCCTCTGGGCTGGGATCGGTACGTGGGACCACAGGGCGCGGTGATCGGGATGGAGCGGTTCGGCGCCTCAGCGCCCTACCAGGCCCTGATGGAGGCGTTCGGGTTCACGGCCGAGGACGTGGCGGAGCGGGCGGTGGAGGTGCTGGAGAGGGTGAAACGTGACTGACACTGGGGCCCGCCGCGTCTCTTACACCAGTTTCTACGATGATGAGAGCCGGACGGTCCGCGGCGTCGTGCCGGCCGAGGCTGTGATCACGCTGCACGTCAACGGCGAGGCTCTGGTCAAGCTGAGGTGCACGCCCACTGATCTGAAGGACCTGGCCCTGGGGTTTCTCTTCAATGAGGGGCTGATTGATGGCCTGGACGACGTGGCGGTGGTCGAGCTGTGCGGCGGGGGCGAGGGCGTGGACGTCTGGTTGACGTCGGATATCGAGACGCCAGCCGTGCGCTCGATCACCTCCGGATGCTCCGGGGGGATGACCTGGGAGGACGTAGGAAGCGTGGACCATCAGATCGACTCCCGTCTCATCGTCTCGCCGGGCCAGGTGACGACGTTGATGGATCGCTTGTCGGATGAGGCGACGCTCTATCATCGAGCGGGGGGCGTCCATACGGCGGCCCTGGCCGCCGCTGGCGAGGGGGGGATGATCTGCGTCGCTGAGGACGTGGGGCGACACAACGCGCTGGACAAGATTGCCGGCAGCTGCCTGCGGAAGGGAAGATCGGCGGAGGACGGCATCCTCCTGACCAGCGGGCGGGTGAGCTCGGAGATGGTAAGCAAGGTGGCCCACATGGGTGTTCCGGTGGTGGCGTCGCGCACATCGCCGACCACTCTGTCGATCGATCTGGCGGAGGCGTGGGGGATTACGTTGATCGGCTACACCCGGCGGCGGAGCTTCCGCGTCTACACGGGCGGAGAACGGGTCGTCCCGGACGCTTAGAGTCCGCAAAAGTATAACCTCCCGCATTCATCAAGCTTGGGGCAGGGGTGACCGAGGATGAATCGTATAGTTCCATTTTGGACACACATTGTGAGATTGGATGGAAAGAGCGTCCATGTCTTCGTCAGGCGCTTTGACACCCTTTTCGTACGTCTGAGTAACAAGATGAGCTTGCACAGTCAGACCCGTTTGGATCTTGGTATCACGGATGTAGCGCAAGACATCGTCGAAGGAGCGCAGAGGGCAACCAGCCCAGGTTTTGCTGATTTCACAGAACGTACTTGTTTAGCGTTCAAGCCCAGATTCATCGGATGCTTGCTGGACAAAACGACAGGTTGTGACATAATCAGCCTCATTGTGACCAAAGCTTGCTCGTCTTCGGACAGTGCCCGAATGGATCCTCGTGATCGCCGTATCGCTGAGTTGGAGGCGCAACTGCGAGAGCAGTATCGATTGATTGACGCGCTTCGGGAGCAGATTGGTCAACTCCAGGAAGAGTTGGCGAGCGCGAAGCGAGCGGGCAAGCGCCAGGCCACGCCTTTTGCGCGCAAGAAGCGCATTGTCCAAGCGAAGCGGCCTGGGCGCAGGAAGGGACAAGGGCAATTCTCCTATCGCCGCAAGCCTGCACCGGAAGAGGTAACGGGGACGAAAGAAGCACCTCTGGCATGTTGTCCGGAGTGTGGCGGCGACCTGATTGAGCGGAAGGAGCACGAGCAATTCGTCGTGGACATTCCGCCAGTGGAGCCGGTGATCACCCGATACGTGACACAGAGCGGCTACTGTCCGGATTGCCAGGGGCGGGTGCGCTCGCGTCATCCCGAGCAGATTTCGGATGCCACTGGCGCGGCGGGGGTGGTGGTGGGACCGCGGGCCAAGGCACTGGCTGCGGATATGAAGCACCGCCTGGGAGCCTCTTACGGGAAAGTCGGCGCGCTGTTGAATGATGCTTTCGGGTTGCGAGTGACGCGCAGCGGGTGGTATCAAGCTGACACGAGACTGGCACAGCAGGCACGCCCAGTGTACGAGGAATTGGTGGAGGCGCTGCGAGAGAGCGCAGTGGTGCACGCAGACGAGACTGGCTGGCGGATCGGAACGCTTTCGGCTTGGTTGTGGGTCTTCACGAATCAGGAGACGACGGTCTACACCATTCGTCGCAGCCGAGGGCACGGGGTAGTGGTGGACATCTTGGGGTCTGAGTATGGAGGCATTTTGAACTCGGACTGCTTTCTGGCTTACGATGCCAAGGCCGATCGGGTTCCCCCGATTTGGTAGACAGAAGGTTAAGCAAAAGCCTGCTCCTCATAGTAGCGCCGTTCGTACTCGTCC
>CAZNRX010000036.1:0-39224 GCA_964575455.1 uncultured Anaerolineales bacterium
GCTGCGGTCCAATTCTACCACAAACGAATGCTTGTGACACTTTTACCTCAATGCGATCTTTCACAGCCTGAATCCCTTCCTTCTGTCATCCATCGCGGGCACGCTGACGGTCGCACAGATCGCCTTGGCGTTCCTCCTCCATCGGCCTGGCTCCGAAGCCCTCCAATGGGCTGGATGGGTCTGCCTATGGATCTCTGGCATCTTCGGTATGCTGCCGGTCATAACGTTTCGCCGCAAGGGCGGCGTGCCCAAGGGGGAGAGCTACATCAAGACCACGATCCTGGTGGACAGCGGCATCTACGCCATCGTGCGCCACCCTCAGGGCGGCACATCTTGGCTGCTGATCAACCTGGGCGTCATGCTGATCGCCCAGCATTGGTCTAGCCTGATCCTGGGCTTCGTCTCGATGGTCCTGGTCTATGCGGACACTTTCAAGGCCGATCAGTACTGCATCGAGAAATTCGGTGATGCCTACAGACGCTACGCGGATAGAGTGCCCAAGGTGAATTTCGTGACCGGCATCGTGCGGCTGACACGGCGTCGAAGAAGAGAAACATAGCGATTAGGCATTGGAGGTATCTCAACGTGAGTACTGAAGCCTTCTGGGCGCAAGTCGGCGCATACAACGAGGCGACGTGGCCGTAAGGGAGCATCGTGACCGGCATTGACGGGTCTATGTGGCCGATGGCGACGCCTGAGGAGGTCTTGAGATGAAGAAGCCCGAGCGCATTACGATCACCACGTTCTGGCCGGATTGGCTGCTCTTGCCCATCATGCTGGGCCTGGGCTGGCTGACCTTTCGTTGGGCACTCGCGGATTTCCGCACAGCATCCAGTCCGGGCGCCAATGGGATTCCGCTGTCACCATGGGCCGTCGCAGCTCCTCTGGCTGTCTGCGCCACTGGCTGGGTGATCTTGGGATTCGGCTCGCTCATCCGGCAGGAATACTACGAGCACCGTATCTGGGTTGCCATACTCGTCGTCTGGTCCCTCAGTTGCCTCATCGGTGCCGGCCTGATTGGATTCAGCCTTCTGCAGGGAGGCAACACCGTTGGACTGGCTGGGGTTCTCAGCCTCATCGGCTTGGTGTTGACGGCGCTGATGCTATCCCTGCCGGCCTTCATGGACGTTCCTCTGGGGGGCAAGGCCGTCCGCTTCTCTCGCCAATGGACCGCGTTGTTGACTGCCTGTCTGGGATGCCTCGCGGCAGGGGCGCTGCTTGGCTTACCCTACAACTTCCCCCGCTTCCCATTCGGCATTGGCGCGCTGTTCTTCTTCGGGCTGGGTGCGCTGGAGGCAACGACCTCCACACCGACGTTCCCCTGGCTGCCCCGCTTGTACGACCTGGACCTTGAGCAGGATGAGTTTCTGGCTAGCCTCCCGAAGTCTGACGCTTGGCGAATCAAGGGCATTGTCAAGCTGCTGATAGGAATAGGCGCTGCGGTGCTGCTTATCGCTCTGTCCATCTCCTGAGTGTGAGCATCACGCCCAAGCCGTGGGGAAGGAGTCCAACGATGAAGAACGTGCTACTGACCGTCCTGGTGACCACAATGCTGATCGTGACCAGCTGCAGCAAGGAGGTAAGATCGGCCGAGATCGAAGAAGCTATGCCGGGGTCGACTTGCCAGCTCGGGCCCTTTGGCCTATGATGCAGCTGTTGCCCAAAGTCGACAGGTTAGTCACAGAGGTGGGACGTGGCAGAGCACAAGGCGAGCAAGCGAGAGCACAGCGTGCAGCGTATCCTGATCGAGCTCGTCCTGCCAGCCATCGGTTTCGGCCTGAGCGTCGGTTTCGCCATCCAGGACTACCTGGCCTCGCTCGTCACCGGCTTTGCCATCAGCGGCACGATTTACGCCCTCTACCAGTTGGATCACGCGTTTCTCCGTCCCCGCCTGGAGTCCGTGCCGCGCGACTGGCTGAAGGTGGGCCTGGAGATGACGTTCACGCTGCTGGAACATATTCTGGGGGCTCTGCTGGCGCTCCTCGTCTGCAGTCGCCTCTTCGGGTTTCAGGTCGTCCCCTCCGTCGCCTGGTTGGGCCTTGTCGGCATCGTGATCGTGTTTCCCATCATCCACGGCACCGAGACTGCCCTGCGCTACTATCGCCGCTTGCAGGACAAGGAGCGCCAGGAGGAGCGGCTGCGGGCGCTGGCAACGCAAGGGGAACTGAGGGCGCTCAAGGCACAGATCAACCCCCACTTCCTGTTCAACACCCTGAACACCATCGCCCAGCTGATCCATACCGACCCTGCGCGGGCCGAGGCGACCATCGAGCGGCTGGCCGAGATGTTCCGCTACGTGCTGGCGGGAAGCGAGCGCGGCCTGGTGCCCCTGGCGGAGGAGCTGGCCTTCGTGGATAGCTACTTGGAGATCGAGCGGGCTCGCTTCGGACGGCGACTGCGCGTCAACCGTCAGATTGCGCCCCAAGCCCTGGACGTGCCGATGCCCAGCCTCATCCTTCAACCCCTGGTGGAGAACGCTGTCCGCCACGGTCGCGGGCCAGATGGTCAGGTCGACGTGACCATCCGCGTCCAGAAGGAGGAGATCCAGGTGACCATCGCTGTCGCCGACCACGGGCCGGGGATGCTCTCAAACCACGCCATCGGGCAGGGATCCGGCTTTGGCCTGCGCAACGTGGATCAGCGGCTGCGCAAGACGTATGGGGAGGCGTATGGCTTGGAGATTGAGGATCGCGAGCCGCGAGGGGCGGTGGTGATGGTGCGGATTCCGCTGTGAGGATGAACGAGGAGTGAACATACCAATACGAACGCTGATCGTCGACGACGAACCCCTGGCGCGTGAGAGGCTCAAGCGGCTGCTCGCCGACGTTGAGGCCGTCGAGCTCATTGGCGAAGCCGGGAGCGGCGTGCAGGCCATAGAGATGATCGAGAAGCAGCGGCCAGACCTGATGCTGCTCGACATCCAGATGCCGAGTTTGGACGGCTTTGGGGTCCTCGAAGCGCTGAATGAGCCGCCGCTGATCATCTTCGTCACCGCCTACGACCAGTACGCCATCCGCGCCTTCGAGGTCAACGCCGTCGACTACTTGCTCAAACCCTTCAGCCAGGAGCGATTGAACAGAGCCATCTACCGTGCCTGGGAGGAGCTGGCCAAGGAGCGAAGGGCTGCCAAGGCCTCAGGCCCGTGGTCCTCCACTGGGCAGCTCGCCCCTCTGCTGAGAAGCCTGGCCGACCAGGGGCAGTATGCAGCCCGGCTGGCGGTGCACGACGGCGACCGGATCCGCGTGCTGGACACCGAACAGGTGGACTGGATCGGCATTGAGGACGATGAGGTGACCGTACACGTGGGCCAGGAGGCCTACACCGTCCGCCGCACATTGTCCGAGCTGGAGGCTCGACTCGACCCGGACCGTTTCTTCCGCGCCCACCGCTCCGCCATCGTCAACCTGGATCGCGTCCAGGAGATCATCCCCTGGTTCAAGGGAAGCCACCGATTGCGCCTCACTACGGGGGCGGAGGTGGATCTGAGCCGGCGCAGGGCCAGGGCGCTGCGCGAGATCCTGCGCTGGTGAGCCGAGACGACGCTCGGGTGGATGTTTGCGGCTGTCGATACCTGCTTGTCAGCCGCGGGCAGCGCGCCACTTATCAATAGCTTCGCGGGTGGCGCAAAAAGCCAGGGGCGGCAGATCCTCCGGCGCGAAGAAGCCAGCGCGATCCACGTCATCGGCGGCCTGCAGGTGCCCCCCCACCCATCGTGCCCGATAAACGATGACGATGCCGGCATCACCGTGCCCCTCTCCCGCCACGACGTCGAGCACGTCGACGATCTCGACGTCCAGCCCCGTCTCCTCCCGGCATTCACGGGCCGCCGCCTCCGCCGGCGTCTCGTCGAAGTCGACGAACCCAGCAGGGAAGGACCACAAACCTTGACGTGGATTCAGACGTCGGCGAACGAGGAGCACCTTGCCGTCACGCTCCACCATCACGCCGGCAGCCACTTTGTGCTCGCGGAACACCACCATGCCGCAGGAGGGACAGAAGCGGCGCACACGCCCGAAGGCATGCCTGTCCTCAAGCGCGTGACCACAGCGCGGGCAGTAGTTCAGCTCAAGGGGACTTGCCAAACCTGCGCTCCAAGGAAAGGGGCTAAAGCAACTGTTCGTGCCATCTTCATAGCTCCACGGCCTGGCAGCTTCGCGGCAGCCACTACGATGCGGCCCTAGCCAGTGCGCAGCCGCCACGCTCGGATTGTGGTGACGATCAGCGCCAGGGAGGCAAGGCCTAGCGCCACCTCGAGCGCTCTCCAGAGCATAGAGCGTGGCTCCAGCCTATCCGTCTCCCCTTCGTCCTGGATCAGTCGAGGGGTGACCTCAAGATCGTCCGGCGTGGGTTCCACCAATCCCAGCTCACCCTCTGATACCACCGGGGCCTCCGCTGGGATCGTCGGTGTGAGAGCGGCCATGGCAGTCGCCGTCGGGGCGACCGTCGGGACAGCAAAGTCACCGGCTTTCTCTTCCTCGGCCGCCATCTCCGGCGCTTCCATCGACTCCTCGCTCCTGAGCGGAGCTGGTCCCCCAGCCGCGGTGGGCTCTGCGGAAACCGGGGGTGGCGAGGGAAGGTCACCCGAATCGTGCTCCTCCATCTCCGCCTCTGCGGGCGCCACCTCATCCGTGCGTGCCGCCTCAAGCGCGATCTTAGGGGCTGCCTCACGCTCCGGTGCCGGGTCCGAAGCCAGACCGCCAACACCGGGCAGCAGCAGGTCGCCAACCAGCACCACAACGAAGAGCAGGCTCACGGTGGCGGTCGCCACCGTCAACAGAGGCGCTGCCCACGCTCTTGCCCTACTCTCAGGCTTGGCATGAGCACGGCTGGAGGGGCGGCAGCGCGCCTCGCGCGCGGGGCTCTGACCCTCAACCATTGACGCTGTCAGCATGAAATTCCGGGGTGCCGAGACCTGCGGGAGCTCACGCATCAGCGACACCGTACTGCGCATTGATTGCAGCTCCGCCCGCAAAGATGGATCCCGTGCGAGACGCGCCTCCAAGCGCTCCTGCTCTGCCTCAGTCAGCTCGCCATCCAAGTATGCTGAGAGCAGCTCATCCCACCGTTCTTCTTCGTCCCTTCGTTGTCCAAACAGTCGCAACATGCTCTTCAATCGACCTACGCTTTCTATGCGCTCCTACTTGCCAACTTGCCCACTTGCCACTTGCTTGGGGCGTCCTCCCTCTGTCAATTAAGACGATACTGAGCAGGCAAAAGTTCCCCTTGATCGCGGAGATAGTCGCGCAGCTTGCCGCGGGCCCGTGCCAGGCGGGACTTCACGGTGCCCAGCGGTGCATCCGTCGCCTCGGCAATCTCCTGATAGCTGTAACCCTGCACGTCCGCCAGGACGAGGGTGATGCGCTGGTTTGGGGGCAGCGTCTGAATGCCAGCCTGGATCGCACGGGCCATCTCCTCGCGCTCCGCAGACGCTTCCGGCCCCTCCGTCTCACTGATCAATGCCGGATTGGCCTCCTCGTCGATCTCAAAATCCTCAATCGACGTGGTGGGATGACGCTTGCGCCGGCGCAGCTCATCATAGCAAGCGTTGGACACAATGCGCATCAGCCACGACTTGAAGGAGCTAGGATACCTGCCGCGGAACCCTTCGATGTTCTGAAAGGCGGAGATAAAGGCCTCCTGAGTAGCATCCGAGGCCGAGGCCGGGTCGCCCATGATGCGATAGGCCAGATTGTACACCTGATCCTGGTAGGCCAACACGAGCTCATTGAAGGCATCCAGGTTCCCGCGCTGAGCGGCGGCGATCAGATTTTCCTCGTCCATGGGACGCTTTTTGTCCCCTTCGTCTCTCACCGGCATCATAAGAAAGGGCGCCTCGTCGAACCTACATCTATCGTCGGCGGATGGCATCTGCCATGCCCGCTTTCGGGCCGCCCGCCATCGGGTCGTCGTCCTCCTACATTATCGCACAGACCAAGCTGCGCGTCAAAGGGCTCTACCTCAAGCCTCGGGCAGGACCGGGTACGTGATCCCCCCATACGGAAAGGCCAACACCTCGGCGCGGCTGGGGAAGCGCCGGCGGGCCTTGGCAAGCGCCTCCTCCGGGCTGTCGACGAACGTCACAAACGGCAGATTCGCCCGAACGTCCGCCAGGATCGTCGGGGCGTAGAGCAGCAGGTCCGCGTGCCGCATGGCCTGCAGGGCGAAGTAGAGGAAGAAGCGATCCTCCTCGCCCAATCCCTCGATCCTCAATCGCGGCACCAGACGCAACAGCACTGGGGCAAGCAACCTCAGGGCGCGTCTTCCCAACGGCAGGTCGCTGTCGGCCAGCCCGAAGACGCCCACGCCCTCCGTGGCCCTGACCAGCGTGATGTGTACGCCGCCTCGGCGCACAGCGCAGATCGTGTTGGCCAGGGCCTTCACCCCCTGGCGCAGGTCTTGGTCCATCGGATGGGAATCCGTGATCACCACGTCGGCCAGCGCCGGGGCCTCGGCCCCGTACAGGCCCGCGCTGTCGCGCACGCCGGCGCGATGAGCCTCCATGGGATCACCGGCAACCATCTGGACGACCTCCTGCTGGCTGTTCAGGATGGCGTTGACGATGAAGATGTCATCGGCTTGCTGCCCCTTCAGCATCCGCCCCGCCTCCTCCAGATCGAGCCGCATGGGATTGTGCTCAATAGGCTGGCCAACCATGTTGAAGGTCTCTGCGGTGCAGTTGAGCGTGTGGTTGTGCGCGATGGTCTCCCGTCCGGCCACGCCCGGGATCAGATTCTTGTACCCTCCGCCGAAGCTGGCGATGATGTGGGGTTCGATGCAGCCAATCGAGACAATAGCATTCGCTTGGGCCACCGTGCTGTTGACCAGCACCCGAGTACCTCGCTGGGTGACACCGAGATCCTCAAGTCGCTCTGCGTCATCGCAGTCGTGGTTCTCCCAGCGAAGGCCTCTCAAGAGATCCCCGCCCACCCTAGCGGCGATCTCCCCCTCCGTCATCGGCCGATGCACCCCAAGCGCGGTGACCAGCGTGATATCCTCCTGCCGCACGCCACCGCGTCGCAGCTCCTCCAGCACGGTTGGCAGGATCAGATCGACCGGCGTGGGCCGGCTCAGGTCGTCTATCACCAGAGCGACCCTCATACCCTCCCCGATCAAGTCGCTCAAACGGGGGGAGCCGATGGGCGATTCCAGGCTCCGACGAACCGCCTCCACGGGATCCTCGACGCCCGGCTGAGGGGCAGGCTCAAGGACGCCGCTCAGGTGCCAGGTCTTGGGTGCCCCCCCACCCGGCAGCGCCAGTATGATCTCCTCCTCCCCCCAGGGCAGCGTTATCGTCTGCTTGCTCATGTCATCTCCTTCTCCGATTCCTCGTAACCCCAGAACGCGACGCCCTCGTCGATCTCGTGCCTCAGCTCGGCCCTCGACATGTAGAGTTCACGCCACCGAGCCGCAGGAATGACACCCCGATAGGCTTCGGCGGCAGCGTTGATGATCGTCCAAATGGCTTCAAAATCACGATCGTCGCAGTGCCGAATCGCCTGAGGAGTCACAGCGCCTACTCACCCTTCATCACGATCCGCACATCCACCGCCCAGGCCCCTTCGCCCGCCTCCCCCACGATCAGAGGGTTCAGGTCTATCTCAGAGAGCTCCGAAACGTCCACCATCAGCTGTCCAATACGGCGAAGGGCGTCCACGACCGCCTCTATGTCTCCCGGCGGCTGCCCGCGCACACCCTCCAGAAGCTTGCCCGCCGCCGTCCCCGCGACCATCTCGCGCGCCTCGTCCTCGCTCAACGGCGCCAGGCGGAAGGCCACGTCCTCCAGCGCCTCGACGTAGACCCCGCCCAGCCCAAACATGACCAGGGGCCCGAACTGACGGTCCCGCTGCGCACCGACGATGACCTCCAGGCCCTCTGGCGCCATCCCCTGGACGAAGGCCTTCTCACCATCCTCGACGATCTCGCGAAAGGCATCTCGTACCGCATCGGCGTCGCGTAGATTCAGCGCCACGCCCCCCACGTCGCTCTTATGCACCACGTCCGAGGCCACGCGCTTGAGCGCCACCGGATACCCCATCCGCTCGGCTGCGGCCACGGCCTCGTCCGCCGTGTTCACCAGATCGGACCGAGGCACCGACAGGCCGTACGCTGCCGCCAACTCGGCGCCCGCGTGCGCATCCAGCATCCGTCGCCCAGCGGCTCTCTTGAGGACAACGTCCGCCCGCTGGCGATCAACGTCCGAAGGCACCTGCAGCTCGGCCCCCTCTTCCGCTTCGATCCGGTGGTAGCGCCACAGCACGCCAAGGCCGAAGGCGGCCCGCGCCGGCGTCAGATAGTGAGGCACCGATCGCTCGTGGAGGATGCCTGCCGCTTCGTGAATCCTATCGCCACCGTAGATACAGCAGACCACAGGCTTTCGGGCTCCTGCGGCGGCCTCGCCGACGGCCTCAGCGATCTCCGGTGGGCCGGTCAGCGCCTGAGGCACGAACGTGACCAATACGCCGTCCACCTCTGGGGCGGCTAGGAGAACGTCCAGTGCTGCTTCGTAATGCTCGGGCTCCGCGCCACCGAGCATGTCAATCGGGTTGCCCGTCATGGTGCCGGGTGGGCAGACCTCCCTCAGCTGGGCCTGCGTCTGATCGCTGAGATCCGTCAGATGGAGCCCTTGCCGGTCCAGCGCGTCCGCCCCCAGCGCCGCCGGCCCCCCCGCATTGGTGAGCAAAGCGACCCCAGGGCCGGAAAGTGGCCGTCGGTAGGTAAGCGCCAGACTCGCGTCGATCAACGCCTTCAGGTCCTCCACCTGGACCGCCCTGGCGCGCCGGCACGCGGCCTCGAAGGCGCGATCCTCGCCGGCCAGCGCCCCAGTGTGGGAGGCCACCGCCCGCGTCCCGCTCGGCGTGCGCCCCGCCTTGACCACCACCAGAGGCTTCTCCTCCGTCAGATCGCGCGCCACGTCCACGAACTCACGCCCGTTTGGTAGCCCCTCGACGTAGGCCACCGCCACGTTCGTCTGCGGATCGGCCGCCAGGGAGGCGAGCGCGTCGGCCATCGTCACGTCGACCTGATTGCCGAGGCTGATGATGCGCGAGAAGCCGAAGCCGACAGTGTTGGCCCAATCGACGGTGCCCCCACAGATCGCGCCAGAGTGAGAGGCGAAGCCGATGCGTCCTCGCCTCGGCATGGCTGTCAGAAATGTTGTATCAACCCGAGTGATCGTGTCCAATACGCCGATGCAATTGGGGCCGATGACCCGCATCCCATACCGTTCCGCTACATCCAGCAGCTTGGCCTCCCGCTCCTCGCCCCCAGCGCCCAGCTCCCCAAAGCCGCTGGCGACGACGACAGCAGCCCTGATGCCTCGCTCGCCACAGGCCTCCAGCGTCTGTATCGACAGCTCCGGCGGGAGGATGATCACGGCCAGGTCCACCGGGTCGGGCACGTCCGCCACTGAGGTATAGACAGTCAGACCGAGGATCTCGCCTCCCTTCGGATTCACGGGATAGACAGGGCCGTCATAGCCGTGTGTGGCCAGATTGTGGAGCACGCCGTAGCTCAGCTTGTTTGGCTTGGAGCTGGCGCCGATGACGGCCACGCCCCGGGGGCGGAAGAAAGTGTGCAGTGGATCCATAGATGGTCTACTCCTCCAGGTGTTGTATAATGGTCCGGCACGAAACGTGATCTTGGATACGAAGGACCGTTAACTCACCATACATGATAACCTCATACGGCTGTTTTTGTCCAGCCTTGGTAGCCCCGTGACCAGGGCCGGGAGAGGAGCGCAGATGCGATGCCTCGCATGGTGATCACCGGTGGAAGCGGCTTCCTCGGCAGCTGGGTCGTACGGTTGGCCTGCAAGGGTTGGAACGTAACCGCCACCCACCTGACCAACCCGGTAGAGGATCCCAATGTCGACTGCCGACGGCTGAACGTTCAAGACGGAGCCGCCGTCTCAACCCTGATCCAGGACGTAAGACCAGCCGCGGTGATCCACACGGCCGCGCTCAACCCCGGCCGGGGCTCAGCGTTCGAGCCCGTGAACGCCGTCGGCACCCGAAACGTCGCCCAGGCCACAGGGCGCATCGACGCGCGCTTGATCCACGTCTCCACCGACGTCCTCTTCGATGGCGAAAAGGGTGGTTACGTCGAGGAGGATTGGCCCTCGCCCATCACGCCCTACGGGCGCAGCAAGGCGCTGGCGGAGAAAGCGGTGCGCAGCTCCAACGTCCGGGCCGTCATCGTGCGCACCTCTCTGATCTACGGCGCTGCAGCAAGGGCAAAACGATCATCGCTCCGGGACACAGCGTGGCACGACTGGGACCGACAGACGCGCTGGATCGTCGGCGACGTGAAAGCAGGAAAGCCAGTGCACCTCTTCACTGATGAGTACCGCTGTCCTATCTGGGTGGAGAGCCTGGCCGCGGCGCTGCTGGAGCTGGCAGGTTTGGCGTACACGGGCGTGCTCCACGTCGCCGGCGCGCAGCCCCTATCCCGCTACCAGTTTGGCCTGCGGCTAGCGCGCTTCCACGGCGTCGATCCCGCTGGTATCACTCCCGCCCTCAGCCGCGAGAGCAGCCTCACCCGACCCCTAGACTGCACCCTAGACTGCACCCGCGCCCAGGCGCTCCTGCGCACATCGCTCCCCGCATTGAATCAGGTCTTAACGCACCGAGAAGACGGCTCTTCTCTTGACAGTTGACCAGAGCACGGTTCTCTGGTATATTAACGTCGGGCCGGAGTGGCGGAACAGGCAGACGCGCGCGACTCAAAATCGTGTGGGCTTGACCCATGTGGGTTCGATTCCCACCTCCGGCATCTCACCATCGTCAATCACCCGCGGCGTCCACGGGCAGCTACGCGCCCAAAGCGCCGCGTTTTCTCATCAGAAGGGCATAGGATATGGGTGAACGAGCACCCCACTGGGTTGCACGAGCCGCTGTCGGCGTCGCGCTGGGTCTGGCGCTGGGATTCGCCGTCGGATGGTGGCTCTGGCCGGTGACCTACACCAACACCTCCCCCGCCGCGCTGCGCCAGGACTACCACGATGACTACGTGCTCATGGTCGCCGCGACCTACCAGGTGGAGGAGGATCTTGAGGAAGCACGCGCCCGCCTTGAACTGCTCAACCCCGAAAGACCCGCCGCCCCCGTACTGGAACTGGCGAGAGGGCTGATCGAAGGAGAAGGCAACGAGGAGGACATCACCCGGCTGGCGCACCTGGCGCGGGCGCTCGGCGCGACCGACCCAGTCCTGAGGCCCTATACGGGGGGTCTAGAGCCCTCACCGCAGCCGGAGGGCCAACCGTGAGACACGGCTTCATATCTGGCGCGTTGCTCCTCGGGTTGGCCGTGGGGTTGGCTCTGGGCCTGATCTACACGTGGGTCATCAATCCCATCCAGCTCACCAACACCTATCCCGCGCTGCTGCGCACGGACCGCCGGCACGACTGGATACGGCTGACCGCCCTCTCCTACGCTGCCGGGGACAGCCTGGAGCGCACGCTCCCTCGCTTGGAGGGATTGGAGCAAGAGGACATCGCCCAGGCGTTGGAGCCTTTGTTGACGGAATACGCCTCCGGTCACTCGCAGGAGACGCTGCACCGACTGACGACGCTGGCAGCTGCGCTGGACGTGAAGGTGTCCGCAGACCTGATCCAGCCGGAGCGCACGGCATCGCCGACGCTCAGGTCCACGCCGACGCCGCCTCCCACGGCGACATCCTCCCCGACGTACCCGCCAACCGCTTTAAGCGAAGCGACGCCGACGCCCTCCCCCACTCCCCCGCCCACACTCACGCCCACGAAGACCGTTACACCGACCAACACGGTAACGCCCACGGCGACGCCCACGCCCTCGATCACCCCTACGCCAACAGTGACACCTACCCCTTCGGTGACTCCTACCCCTTCATCGACCTCCACGCCCTCACCGACCTTCACACCTTCGGCGACCCCCACCCCCTCGCCAACCTTCACCCCCTCGCCCACACCTCCCCTGTTGAAGCGCCTGCGCTTCAAGGAGAAGGAGCAGCTGTGCGATCCAAAGCAGCCGCTTCACATCGAGGTGGTGGTGCAGAATGAAGACGAGGAGGGAGTGCCGGGCGTTGAGGTGTGGCTCACGTGGGCAGAGGGCGCCGATCGCGCCGTGACCGGGCTCAAGCCCGACGAAGGGATGGGTTACGTCGACTTCAACGCGGATCCCAACACCACCTACACGATCAGCGTTGGCGAGTTGGTCATGCCGTTGGTCACGGGGCTGCGGCTCGAAAGCTGCCCCGCCGAGGAAGGCGAGGAGCCCTTCACAGGATCGTGGCGCATCGTACTGGCGCCCTGACGTCGAGGCCCCGACCTGGCCGCGTTTCCTCTCTACAGCCGTTGCGGAGGGAGTTATGGACAGACGATCATTGACGTTCCTGTTAGTCGCCCTGATTCTGCTGAGCCTGGCCGCGGCTCCGCAGCCACAGAAGAGCGTCACCTATGAGCGCTACGATGTGGACATCAACGTCCAGGCCGACGGATCGCTGCTCGTGGCCGAGACCTACCAGCTGCGCTTCGAAGGCGAGTTCCAGACCGGCTTCGCCGAGATTCCCCTCGACTACGTCAGCGACATCGTTGACGTGCAGGTGCGGGAGGGCGATCGGATCTACGACAAGGGCGGTTCCGGCCCGGGCACGTTCACCCTAGAGCGGGGGTATGACAACATCCGCGTCGAGTGGGAGTACGAGCCCACCAACGGCACCGAAGTGCGCACCTTCACAGTCGGCTATCGGGTATTGGGCAGCCTGTGGGTCTACCCGGATGTCGACCGGCTGGCCTGGAAGGCGGTACCAGCCGACCGGAGCGACATCCCCACCGAGGCCAGCCGGGTGACGGTGCACCTGCCAAGCCCGTCCCCGGGCCAGCCTTCCTCGGGCCGCCCGGTCGATCCAAATGACCTGATTGCCAACGCCAAGGGTATCGAAGCCACGGTCGAGGTCCTCGACGCTCAGACCGTCGTCTTCGAATCCATGGGCACCATTCCCAACGGCACCGCGTTCGAGGTGGAGGTCGGGTTCCCCCATGGCCTCACCGCCGCAACAGTTACGGATTGGCAACGTCAATTCGATGAGCGACAGACGTCGTACCGCTGGGAGAACTTCGACGTCGAAATGACCATCGCACCGGACGGTACGCTCAGGGTGACCGAGGAGCAGAAGTTGGCTGTGGACGGGGGCTATCTCTACCACGGCCATCGTACCATTCCCTGGCTCTATCTCGACCAGATCACCGACGTCGAGATTCGATCAAGCGAACGGGCTTTCCAGCTCAGCGACACCCCATGCGACTATTGCTACGTCGTGGAGGAGAAACGGGGCTCAGGAAGTTGGGTCCTCTTCTACGATCAACGGGTCATCATCAACGAGGATCGCGCCGGCTCGACGCTGGTGGAGTGGGCCTTCCCCGCCCTGGAGGCAGGCAACAGCGCGACGTTCGAGCTCAGCTACACCGTGCTCGGCACCGTGCGCGTGCTGACGGACGCTCAGGAGATCGACTGGACAACCGTATTTGCCGACCGCGCGATGCCAGTCGACGCTGCCAGTGTGAGCCTGCACCTACCACCGAACCTGAACCCTGACGATGTGACCGTCTCCGGCGGGGCGACAGCGCTGCAAGCGGACGGGACGGTGCGGGTGACACACGACGGCCCTGTGCCGGAGGGAGAGGCGTGGTCCGTGGACATCCGCATGCCAGCCAATGCCACTACGGCGGGAAAACCCGTCTGGCAGGGCGAGCTGGAGCGGCAGCTCCAGAAGGAACAGGCATTCATTCAGGCCGAGCGAGAGCAAGCCGTCCGTCGCGCTCGTTGGCAGGTGGGGCTGGGCGCCGTGGGCTTACTCTTCCCCATCGCCGGGTTGGCCGGCGTGATCGTAGCCTGGTACGTCTGGGGGCGCGACCGGGCCGCGCCACCGATGGCGGCCTACCTGACAGACCCGCCCTCAGATCTGCCGCCGGGCATCGTCGCCTACCTGGTGGACGAGAAGCCCACCGTCAAAGGAGCACTGGCCGACCTGCTGCACCTGGCGACGCTCGGCCTGATCAGCGTCGATCTCCAGAAGCAAGATATCACCGTCACTCTCAACTGGAGACAGGAGATCGAAGACGGCGACACGGTGCGCGTGGGAGACGGAGAGGACGTGGAGCTGGCCGAACACGAACGGACGTTGTTCAACACCCTGGTGGATGCCATCGAGAAGGTGGACACGCCCACGTCCTTGCCGTATAGGGGTAGGCGAAGCATCTCCTTCCCCGAGTTCCAGAGCGCTTTCACCCGCGCCTTACCCGAAATCTACGGGCAGATGGGCGAGATGGCATCCCGATACTTCTCCACGCTGCCCGAGACGGCACGGCGGCGCTGGAACTGGGCAGGACAGCGCGTGGTCATCGCCGCGGGCGTGCTGGGGCTCGTCGGACTGTGCGGGATGACCACGGTGGGCTGGGCCGCCTGCGCGCCCCAGCTCGGGCTGGCTGTGGTGGGGCTGCTGCTGATGGGCGTCAGCCGCTGGATGCCGCAGCGCACGACGCTGGGGATCGAGGAGGCGGCGCGCTGGCGCGCCTTCCGGCGCTACCTGAAGAACCTGAAGCGGTTTGGCGACCTGGACGCAGCGCAGGCTGTGCTCGACCGCTACTTCCCGTATGCGGTAGCTCTGGACGTGGATGAGGTTGTGCTGCGCCAGGCGGAGAGGATGGATGCACGCCTGCCGATCTGGATGGTCCCATCCCCGGTCGACGTCAGCAAGACAACCACACAGACCCAGAGGCGTCGTGGCCTGCGGGACCGCGTGACCCAGCAGCTACACGTGCCCCAGCCGGCGGCCGCGACCCCGCGAGCCGAGAAGGCACGCCCTTCGCTTTCAGAGCGCCCGGCGGGCGCTGACATCTCGCTCCAGGGTCTCTCGGACGGTCTCAGCCGCTCCCTTAATCAAGCCAGCCGCTCGTTGAGCTCGCTCCTCAACGCCGCCGTCGGAGAGGTGGACAATCTCGACTCGCCCTTCGAGGTGACCGTGAGAGGCGCTGGCAAGGCCACGAAACGATCCTGGGAGGTCGGGACGAGCACGATGAAAGTGCTGGGCGATATTCTGGAAGAAGCATCCTCATCGGGTGGCGGTGGCGGAAGCTTCAGCGGAGGCGGGGGGTTCCGCTCCAGCAGCTGGAGCAGCAGTGGCTCCAGTTCCCGTGGGGGCGGCTCCTCAAGATCCGGCGGCGGAGGCGGCAGCCGCGGGTTCAGCTAGGGACGCGACAGGATGGCTCAATACGTCACCCAACCCCTTCGGTTTACGCACATGGGGGCAGCCGACGCTATGGCCGGGCTGCCCCCCCAGTCTGCGCAGGAGCGAGACCTTCTACCTAGATCAGGACCAACCCAGAGCGCGCATTCTCCTCGATCAAACCCATGCCGAACCCGCGTTCCAGCAGCCGATGCTTGAAGGGACCAACGTTGACTCCCTTGTTCATCAGGCTGCGGTAGATACCCGCGGCGCTCACGTCCCCCGCCAGGCGAAAGCCAACAATCCGATCACGCTGTAGATAGATCTTGCGCAGGACGCCGTTCTGCCGTCGCCGCAGTTCCTCTCCCTCCATCCGCCCCACCGCTATGACGGGAAGCCCCAGATGCTTGAGGCTGTTCATGCTGTCCGAGCCCTCGTAGGCCACGTCCCAACCCAACAGGTTGTAAGCCACGATTCTAGCCTGGTTCACAGCGTTTGGAAAGATGGCATGCACGTACCGTTCCCCGGTTAAACGGTCGAACGTCTCGGCCACGTCGCCTGCGGCGTAGACGTCAGGGTAGTTGGCGCACAGACGATCGTCCACCAGCACGCCCCACTCGGCCCGGATGCCGGAGCCTTCCAGGAACTCAACGTTGGGACGCAGGCCGGTGGCCGCTATCAACAGGTCGGCGGCCACTACGTCCCCGGAGCGCACCTCGACCGCCTCGGCACGCGGATCTCCCACAAACGCCACGGCATCCGCATCGTCGCCGCGTCGCATCTCGATGCCCCGTTTCTCCAGCATGCCCAGCACCATCCGAGAGGTCTCCGGATCGAGCATGCGGCGCATCACCCGGGAGCGCACCAACTGGGTGACCTCCAATCCCATATGACGCAGCAGCAAGGCGATCTCCACACCGATGAAACCTGCTCCGATGACCAGGGCCGTGCGCGCTCCCCTCCTCACCCGCTCGAGCAGTTCCTCAGCGGCGGCAAGGGACTTGAAGTTATAGACCCCGGGCCTGAACTCCTCCAGCTTCGCGGCATAGAGACGTCCTCCGGAGGCGATGACCAGCTTGTCATAGAAGAGCGTCTCGCCGTTGCCCAGATGAACCGTATGCCCCTCGGGATCCACACCAACTGCCTCTGTGCCCTGTCGGTAGTCGATGCCCAACCGCTCCGGGAAGTCGCGTCCCTTCCAGAGGTGGACCTCCCGTCCAGTCTTGAAGTACTCGACCATCGCGGGGGGCGAGTAGGGGGGATACGGCTCGCTGGAGAGCATCACGATCTCCAAGGGACGGCGTCTATCCCCGGGACTGCCGTACGCGCGCAGCGTCTCGGCGACGGTGACGCCAGCCGGACCTGCGCCGACGATAACGACCCTCATGGCTTCCTCCTCGTCGTCGCGCCTCGTCACAGTCCTAGCTCTTTCCGCTTGCTCTCTATGCGCTTCAGCATGAGAGCGGCGGCCTTCTCCGGATCTGGCTCGACAGCGAAGGTGGCGCCGACCACGCCCTCGGCTCCCTCGGTCAACAGGCTCGTCACGTTGGGGCTCCCCAGCACCTGCGGGACGGTGCCCAGCACCGTGTAGATGCCTGACGAGACGACGTAGGTGCCAATCGAGACCGCTTTCTCGCTCATCCACTCCGGCGCCGCGCCGGCCACCGGCAGGTCACTGATGTCGACGCCGAGCGCGTTCGCGATCGCCCCGCACGCCACCAGGATACGGCTGATGTCCACGCATGAGCCCATGTGGAGCACCGGCGGGATGCCCAGGGCCTCGCAGACGCTTCGCAATCCATCACCGGCCTGCTCGGCCGCTTCCGGTAACATCAGGCCAGCCTTGGCACAGGCGATAGCGTTGCAGCCGGTGTTCACGACCAGGACGTCGTTGGCGATCAGTTCCTCCACCAGCTTCAGATGCCCGTAATCGTGCCGCACCTTTGGGTTGTTGCAGCCTACCACGCCGGCAATGCCCTTGATGGCACCGCTCTTGATCGCATCCAACAGCGGATCGAGGGTGCCTCCCAGTGCATCGACGATCGCCTCTACGCTGAAACCGACGATGCACTCCACCTTCTCGTCCGGGATGTTGACCATCTCCGGCTTGCGATTCGGGTAGTTCTCCACGGCCCGCCGTACGATCGTCTTAGCGATGTCGAAAGCGTCCTCTTCGTTGAACTCGATGTGCGTCGCCCCGGGGAACTTCGCCTTGGGCGAGGTGGAGATCATCTCCGTATGGTAGCAGGTCGTCAGATCTCCCAAGGCGGGCATGATGCACTGCACGTCCACGATCACCGCCTCAACGGCCCCCGTGATCACGGCCAGCTCTTGCTGCAGGAAGTTGCCCGCGATCGGCACTCCGTGGCGCATGAGGATCTCGTTGCCAGTGCAGCACATCCCGACCACGTTGATGCCCGTGGCCCCTTTCTCCTGCGCCAGCTCGACGAGCTCCGGATCCTGCGCCGCAGCCACGATCATCTCGGACAGCGTCGGCTCATGCCCATGAGCGACGATATTCACCGCGTCTTCCTTGAGCACCCCCAGATTCGACGTGGACCTGACCGGTTCTGGGGTGCCAAACAGAACGTCGGAGAGCTCGGTAGCGATCATGGACCCGCCCCAGCCATCGCTGATCGAGGTTCGCAAGCCATGGAGGATGATGTGGGTGTAATCATGGTCGACCCCGATGTGCGTGCGGTGCATGCACTCCACGATCTCACGATCCACGCCGCGCGGATCGACGCCAAGCTTCTTCCACAGCGCCACCCGAGCCTCAGGGGCCCGGCGCGTGAAGCGGATGGGGCCTCCCTGATTGCCGAACTCGTCGTGGATAGCGTGGGCCAGCTCCAGCGCGATCTCCTCCGTGTCGCGACCATCGGTCGCGATACCGTATTCCCCGGCGAGCGCCATTAGCTTCGTCTCGTCCTTGATCTCGTAGCCGCCCGCCTCACCCTGCGCGGTCAGCAGGAACGTGTGAGCAATGTCACGGCCGTGATCAGAATGAGCTGCGGCACCGGCGGCGATCGCCCGCAGCAATCCACGGGCCACCAGCGTGTCCGCATTGGCTCCGCAGACACCTTTCTGAGGTCCGGTGTCGTCGAAGGGATCGATGCGACACGGCCCCATATTGCAGTGGCGACAGCAGAGCCCTAACTCACCGTAGCCGCATTGGGGCTGCTGTGCCTCCAGACGCTCCCAGACGGTCTCAATGCCTTGCTTCTCCGCGATGCGCAGCATAGATTGGCTTGCTGGATCCACGGAGCGCTGAACTGCCCGGTCATAGCCATGGCCTACATTGCTGTCTTCCATACCAGCCATTATGATGCCTCCTTGCCGACCTGAGTGATGGTCCGTCCCAGCTCCCGCCACGCTTCCACGTTAGCGGGCAAACGGACTGTCGCAGCTTCAATCCCTTCGACGGTCCCTCCAATGCCCACCGAAACGGTCTTAGCCAGCTTCGTGCGGGCCGTCTTCACCAGTTCGTTGATGTCGCCAAACACCAACGCCCCCACTTTACACGCCTCCACGCAGGCAGGGACCTCACCTTCCTGCTGGCGATCAATGCAGTGATCGCACTTGATAGCCACCGCCTTATCCAGCGTCGCCTCGTGAGATGGATAGAACGTGATCACATCAAAGGGGCAGACCATGGCGCACATCGCACAGGCAATGCATTTATCGACGTCCACAACGACAATGTCCAGCTCCTCGTCTCGGCTGATAGCTCCGGTCGGACAGACGGTCATGCACGGTGCCGGATCACAGTGCCGACACTTGTTCGGATATGAGGTATCCATGCTAATACCTGGGGCGACGAGAACGCGTGGACGAGGCTTGCGATCCTCGGCAATCGCTTGATAGAGGGACTTACTCTCCGAGTGTTCGACAGCACAGGCCATCTGGCACTGCTTGCAGCCTATGCAACGTTCTGGGTCCACGAAGACAGTCTTCATAAGCTTCACTCCATACTGTTAGATAGACATCAGCGGAAGAGACGAGACCCGTAGGATGAGTTACCTTTCTCCCAAAAGCACCTCCCCTGTGGTTGAGTAAGCGAAGACTAATCCGATTCTAAGCCCACTTCCCCTTCACCGTCCAGTACCATGTGTCAATCGCTTGCATTGACACCTGTCACTCTCTGAAGATGAGCTGAGCCGGGCAGGTCCCTCGCCTGCCGTCATCTCTGCTTTCACTCACTTCATTTCTCCTCCCAGTATGGTATAATACGCTGAAACTTGACCCTCCGGAGGTGAATGTGTCGCTCGTGCGAGACTTCATAGAACTGATCACCGTCTATCCTGGTGCGCTGGTCTACCACCTGGTGACGCTGTTCGCGATCCAGCTGATTGCGGGCGTGGCACTTGGTCACTGGCAACGCCGCCGCGATGAAGCTTCCGCCCGCATGCTGGTGATGAGCCTCGTCCTCTTCTTGGCACGCGCTGTCCTGATGCTGTTGGCCATGCTCAATGCCATCGGCCTGATCTCGTCAGCCGTCGTGTTTCCCCCCTTGGAGCGCTTCCTTCACCTTATCACCATCCTCATGGTCGTCTGGGCCTTTCTGCCAGTGCTGGAGCAGAATCGACACCTGAGCACGCCGCTTCTCCTCCTCACCACACTCGTAGCCGCAGGCGCCTACGCGGCCTTCGCCTCGCTTTGGCCCCAGGCGGAGGTTCAAGGTATCGTCTATAACGGCTACTGGCAAGAGCGGGTCTGGGAGCTATCGACCACGGCGATTCTTGGACTGGCCTTCGTCACGAACCTGGTATGGCGCGGGCACGATTGGGGCTGGCTCGCCTGTCTCCTGGGGCTCTGGCTCCTCAGCCATGCCCTTCAGCTCGCCTTTCCTGCACCGGACGCGAACACGGCTGGATGGGTACGGCTGGGAAACCTGGCTGCCCTGCCGCTGCTCGGCACCCTGATCTACCGTCGAGCGCTGGGGGCCGCTGAACCACGCGTCGACGAGGACGAGGATACCTCCTGGGGCGCGGCAGGCATACTGGAGGCCGCCCAGCGCATCAGGGCTGACGGCAGCCTTGAATCCGCTTTTGAGCTGGTGGCACCCTCGATTGCGCGCACCTTGGACGCCGATATAACTGCGCTGGGACTCATGGTTCCCGGGCCTACGGAGGTGTTGCGCGTCATCGCCCTCCATCCTCCCACCAGCGTGACGGTGACCGGGCAGGAACCGACCCTGCTCCTGTCCAAGCATCCCTCGCTGGCCGCGGCCTGCCACAGTCAGCGCCTGGAGCGAACGAGTGCAGATGGCAAAGCCTCGCTGACGGACGGCCTCTACCGGCGTCTGGGGTTCGATGGATGGGGTCCTCTGCTGGTTCAACCTCTGGTCGCCGACAATGAGGTGGTTGGCCTGATACTGGTGGGAAACCCGGAGTCTCAGCGAGCGTGGAACACCCGCGAGGAGCAGGGCCTGCAGGTAATCGCCGATGTACTCAGCTCTGCTATCGCCGGCGACAGCAAGGGTGAATCGGTCTCCGAAGAGCAGTGGGAGCTTGCGCGCGACGAGGCCCAACGTATGGCCAGCCGTGTTGATGAGCTTGAGGCTCGGCTGGAGCGGCAGCGGCGGCGCAGCGAGGAACTCTCCACCAAGCTCCGTCTCCGAGAGAAGGAGGTCGCCGAACAGAAGCAGTCACCAGCGGCCCTCGCTATCTGGCAGGAGGAGATACGCGAGCTGGCCGAGGCACGTGACGCGCTGCAGGTCGAGCTATCCCAGTGGCAGAGGAAGGCAGAGAGGCTCGACCAGGCAAAGGTCGAGCTGGAGGAGCGACTGAAGCAGGCTGAGTCAGCGACGTCTCAACCGACCGATGGACGTTTCGGCGGCATCCTCGTGAGCAACGAACAGGGGGCCGTTGTCCTGGCAAGCCGCAACACCCACCGGCTGCTAGGGAAGTCTCGCACCGATCTGATGGCCGCCCACCTCCAGGATCTGTTCGATGAACCCTGGTGGAAGAGAACGGTCAATAGACTGTTGAATGGAAGCCCTCAGCCGGGTGACGTCACCACCGTAAGCCTGGACCTCGGGGAGCGAATTGTGCGTGCTGAATTGACCCGGCTGCCCACCAGCGAGCATTGGCCCGGCACGTTGGCAGCTCTCTTCTACCTTGTGGAGGGGCCGGCAGTTGAGCGTACGATGATCGCCTCGCTCATTCAGGAGCTTCGCACGCCTATGACGTCTATCACGGGCTACACAGACCTGCTGCTGAGCGAGCGATCCGGCATCCTTGGTGAGTCTCAGCGTCGACTGTTGCTGCGAGTCGAGGCGAACATCGAGCGCATGGAGAGGTTGCTCGATGACTTGATCAAGGCAACCGACTTGGACACCGGTCAGATGAAGCTCATGCCCGAGCCTGTCAGAGCGGATGAGGTCATTGAGAATGCCCTCGACGTCCTTTCAGCCCGGCTCGATGAGAAGGAGCTGGAGGTCGAGCTCAACCTTCCACGCGAGCTGCCCCCTGCTCACGCAGATCGCGACAGCCTGCATCAGATCGTGCTTAACCTCCTCTCGAACGCCGCCCTGTCCTCAGAATCCGGGTCGAGGATCCAGGTCCACGCACGGACCGAGGAAGGGCCCGACGACCTTGAGGGGCGGCCCGCCTACCTGCTTGTCTCGGTCACCGACACAGGAGGAGGAATCGCTTCAGAGGATCAGCGACGCGTCTTCCACCGCTTCTATCGGGCAGACAACCCGCTCATTCCGGGCCTGGGCGACACCGGGGTCGGGCTGTCCGTGGCCAAAGCCCTGGTTGAGGCTAATGACGGCCGCATCTGGGTGGAGAGCGAGATGGGGGTGGGAAGCACGCTGAGCTTCATGCTGCCGCTCTCTCCCTCAGATGAACGACCATAGCAAGGGCATCAGTCCTTCGGGAGAGCAGTGAGTGAGAGCCGCCGTTCCGGCAACGAACAAGCGTCCGACGTGCGTCAGCTTCTCAAGGCGCTTCTCGTCACGCTCATCAGCGTGGGCATGCTGCTGGGCAGTTTCCTGCTGGCCCGGCTCGACGTCGCTCGCGTACCCCCTACGCTCACCCAGGCTGTCGCCGAGGGCCCCACTACCGCACCATTCCTGCCGACCTTGACGCCTGAGCTGTCACCCACTGCGCCTGTCACGCCACCAACCTCACCACCGACCGAGGAGACGAGAGAGGTTGAGGAAGCCCCTCATTCCCCAACCCCCACGTCTGACCAAACCCAGGCCCCCACCCCCACAAAGGAAGGCACAGCGACGCCCACACTAGCAAAGGGAAGCACAGCGGCTCCCACTTGCATCAGGCCGCCCGGTTGGTTCCTCTACACGGTCCGCAGGGGGGACACCCTGACCGCGCTAGCTCGACGATCTGGCACGACAGCGCTGATCTTGATGCAGCGGAACTGCCTTAAGACGGCCGCCCTGTTTCCAGGTCAACATCTCTTCGTCCCCCCTGCGTTTTATGCCACGCCTACGCCAGAGCCCTGCGGCCCACCTTTGCACTGGGTCATCTATATCGTGCAACCGGGCGACACGCTCTACACGCTATCACGCCGCTTCAACGTCGAGATTGAAGAGCTGCGCCGAGCCAATTGCCTGAAAAGCTACGCCATCTACGTTGGACAGGCGCTCTACGTGCCGCCCCTGCCCCCCACGCCTGTCAGCCAGGCGACCTCCACCCCCTCACCAACGCCATCCCCGTCCTCAACGCCGACCCGGCTGCCTACGTCGACGCCGACCACCGTTGCGCCAACCTCGACACCCAACCCAACCGCAAGCCGGACGCTGCCACCCCCTCCCACAACCACGACCCCATCGCCCACAAGCGACGCGACGGCCACACCAACAGCGACGCCCACCCCAACCGCTGTAAGCGAAGCGACGCTGACGCCATCCCCATCCTCAACGCCAACCCGGCTGCCCACGCCGACGCCAACCACCGTTGCGCCAACCCCGACGCCTAGCCCAAGCCCGACGACGCCACCCCCTCCCACAACCACGACCCCATCACCTACAAGCGACGCGACAGCCACACCAACAGTGACGCCCACGCCATCTGCGACCTCGGCCGGTTAGCCACTCTCCGCGCACGTCGATCAGTTCCTGGACGGAAGATGTGTTCATGGTAGAATATCAGGCTTGACACGTCTGAAGCGAGGAGAGGAACAGACTATGAGGCAACCTGACCATCGTTGGTTGGAGGGCGTGACGCTGATCGTCATCTTGGCCCTGATTGTCGTAGGGATCCACTCGTTCAGCACCACGTCCCCGAACCCGCCTGATCCAACCGCCACGACGGCGCCCGCCACCTCGATTGCCAGCGAAGTCGTCCATCCCCGTGTTACGCCCCCGAGCCTGACCCCCAGCTCCACACCGAGCCTGACGCCGCTGCCGACGGCCACCGCCACAAGCGAAGCAACGCCGACGGAGACTCCCACAAATACGCCACCACCAACGCCCACTCCCACGCCGACCTACACGCCAACACCCTTTCCAACCCCGCTACCCAAAGGTGTCCCCACGCCCATAACCTTCCTGCCTGGAACACCGACGCCCACGCCCGTCGTCGTGACCCGCACCAACTCGACCACAGAGACGCTGACGCTGGTTGCCCCTACACCGCTGCCCATGTTGGATCAACCACAGAATGTGATCAACATCTTGCTGTTGGGCTCGGACCAGGGTGACATTGAGAAAGCTGGCCTCACCGACACCATCGTCGTGGTCAGCGTCCATCCAGAGCTACCCTCGGTCTCACTCTTATCCATTCCGCGAGACTTCTATGCCTGGATGCCGGGGCGCGGCTTCGGCAAGATCAACACAGCCTTCAGCCAAGGCGGGCCGACGCTGATGGAAGCAACGATCAGACACAACTTTGGCATAGACATCGACTACTATGCACGCGTGGGGTTCGATAGCTTCATTAAGATTGTGGACGCCCTCGGTGGCGTTGACGTAGCGGTCGAATGTCCGCTCCACGACACCTTCCCTGACCCTGCGTCTCCTTCCGGAGAGACCGAGGTGGACTGGGAGCCAGGCATCCATCATCTCGACGGTAAGCACGCTCTCTGGTACAGTCGCTCGCGCTGGAGCACCAGCGACTTCGACCGCCACCGGCGTCAGCAGCAGGTGCTGCGCGGTCTATACCGGCAGGTGATGAACATCGGCATTATCCCGAAGATTCCCCAGGTGTGGGGCGCTCTGAAGGAGAGTATCTCCACCACTCTGGACCTGCCAGGGCTGATCCGCTTGGGCGCGATCGGCCTGCGGCTGGATACGGCCAACGTGAAAAGCCGCTTCGTGGGGCGAGACGTTGTGACGTCCTGGACTGGGCCAAAGGGGCTCTACATCCTGATTCCTGACAACGAAGCCCTCAGCCCTCTGGTGCGTGAGGCGTTGGCGCCACCGCCCGCGCAGGTGCAGCAGACCGCAGGACGCGTTGAGGTCGTGAATGCAACGCCTCACGAGGGGTGGGGCCAGGTTGCAGCGGAAAGACTGCGTTGGGAGGGCTTTGAGGTGGTTGGTGTCCAGCGAGCAGGAGAGACGCAGCCCCGTACACAGATTGTCGATTTCACGACGACGCCAAACAGTTGGCCCCTGATCCGGCTCATGCGGCTATACAGACGGGGGCGCGACGACGTTGTGTCACAACCGACGGAGCAGAGAGACGTCGACTTCCGGGTGCTACTGGGCGTGGACTACGACCCCTGCGCAGCGGTCCGATCCCGCTAAGACCGAGATCCTCGATTCGCTTTCTCCACACGACAGAGGCTTCTTCCCCAGCCGCATGGCGGGCAGGTTTCCGCAAGCAAAGGAAGCGAAGCGGCTGAAGCGACACTCGCCGAAACTGGGTTGAGCTAGCTCTCCTCTTCGATCATGGGAAGGATGAAGCTGAAAGTGCTTCCCACACCAGGCTTGCTATCTACCCAGACCCGACCATGGTGCCTCTCGACGATTCCCTTGACGATAGCCAGCCCCAAGCCCGTGCCACCAATGCCGCGTGCATCCTCTGACTCGACCCGGTAGAACTTGTCGAAGATACGCGGCTGCTCCTCCAAGGGGATGCCCCGGCCATTATCGGAGACACTGACGACCACGTGACCATTGTCAACTGTCGCAGTGACGGCGATCCAGCCGCCGTCTTGAGTGTACTTTATCGCGTTGTTGACGAGATTGTCCAAAACCTGGGCCAGGCGCCGAGCATTGCCTTGGACCAAGGGTAACTCCTCAGGTCTCTCCCAGCGCAGATCCTGTCCTTTCTCCTGGGCCATACGATTCAGCCGTCCGACGACGTCATCGACGATCTCTCGCAGGTCGCAGGGCTCCATCTCCAGATCTAGCTCGCTCTCAATGCGCCTGATGTCAAGCAGATCGTTGATCAGATCGGTGATACTCTTCAGGCTCGCATCCACACGCGCTATGAACTGTTCCTGCCTTTCGTTCAGCGGCCCCACTCTGGGCAGCAGCTCGATGTAGCCCTGAATGCTGGTCAACGGTGTGCGCAGGTCGTGAGAAACGGCAGCCACGAATTCCGACTTGAGATGATCTAGCGCCTTCAGACGCGTGATGTCCTGCAGCATGAGCACCCGGCCAACGCCCTCCACGGGCGTGAGGTGCGCATTGCAGACCCGCTTCTCGCCCACCGTCACCTCGCGATGAACGGTCACATCCTCCCCAAACGCCTCAAGGAGCAGATCCTTGATCGTCGCGTCCGGGATGACCTCCTCGACCGGCGGCGCGGCCTGCCCTGGAGACAGATCTGCTTCATTCACATGCCATATGTCACGCGCGGCGGCATTACAGAGCAGGATGCGATTGTCCTCATCTACGACCAGAATGGCCTCCTCGGCCTCGCGGAGGATGGCTTCAAGCTTGGCCCTCTCCGTCTCGGCGTGCTTAAACAGCCGGGCGTTCTCGATGGCGATCGCGGCGTAATCGGCCAGTGCCGACATCAAGGTGACGTCGCGCTGGGAGAACGTATCGACTGCCCAACGATTGGCCACACCCAGGACCCCAATCGCCCCACGTTCAGGCACGCGGAGCGGCACATAGAGCAGCGATTTGACCAGATAGCCGGTGGCCAACTTCACGCTGCCACCGCTCAAGCTCACGGGACGGTTCTTCCGAAGCGCTCGCCCGGCGGCGCTGTCATCGACGTGCAGCCGCAGGTTGCACGCCGTCTTCTCGCCCACGTCCTTAGCCGCGCGCAGATAGAGCTCGTTGCTCTCCTCGTCGAGCAACATGAGCGAGCCTTCCTCAGCCCCAACGGTATAGACCGCTGCCTCGACCACGCGGTTCAGCACCTCGTTGAGATCAAGCAACGAGGTGACCGCCCGGCCGATGGCGTAGACGGTGTTCAGCTCCTGGAATCGCCCCTCAAGCTGACGATTAGCCTCTCGCAGCTGGTTGGTCAGATCCCTGTACGCCGAGGGGGAACGGCGGGCGGGGAGCGCGCGTTGAATGGCGGCCAATATCTCCTTGGCGGCGAAGGGCTTCTCCACGAAGTCACTTGCCCCCAGCCGAAAAGCTCGCAGAATCGTTCTGGTCGATGGGGTGGCTGAGGCAAAGACCAGGGGAATGTCGGCACAGAGCCCCTGGAGCTCCTCCAGCAGCTCAAAGCTATCGCGGTCTGGAAGCTCATGATCGAGGATGATCAGGGCCGGATCGCGGTCGTGCAGCAGCCTGAGGCCCTCTTCCCCGCTGAAGGCACCTATGTGCCCATAGCCGCTAGGCGCTAACACGGTCGTTGCTAGCTGACGCTGGACCGCTGAATCACCATCAATAACGAGTATTTGTTCCTTCAAGGCGAATGGTCTCCTGGAGATGCCGCTCCTCGCCTGATTCACCCAAAGGATACCGCCCGTCCCCGGGGTGCCGTCTATGTCCCTTGCCTTAACTATAGAGCATATTTCTCAAACGTCAAATGCACCCGGAGGTGGTCCCCCTCTTCTGTCTTGTTAGCTTCTTTTGCTTGCGAGGGATCGGCAGATCCTGACCAGAGCGTCAGATCGGCGTGCGAAGATAAGGAGACTCTTTTCTCAACCGCATACAGGGCGGCCTTCCATACCCGCCGGGAGGGAGAAACGAACCGTCAGCCCCCCGCCGGGGGTCTCCTCAGCCCACATGCGTCCACCGTGGGCCTCCACGATGTGGGAGGCGATGGAGAGCCCCAACCCGCTTCCCCCGGTAGCTCGCCGCCGAGCCTGGTCCGCCCGCCAGAAGCGCTTGAACAGACGGGGCAAATCCTCGGGCGCCACGCCGGGTCCATCGTCGATGACCGCCACGATGACCTCTGATTGCGCCTCTTCGACCTCGATGCGGATGTGACCGCCTTCGTGGATGTAGTGTAGGGGGTTGCTCAGCAGGTTGCCCATGACCTGAGACAGCCGGTCGCGGTCGACGCAGACAATTGGCAGGGCAGACGGCGGCTCCAGCGTCATAACCACGCCCTGCTCCTTGGCCTGGGGTTGGTACGCTTCGACAACCCTCTTGAGAAACGATTCGAGCTCAAGGCAGTCCTTTTCGAGGTGGAGCTTTCCGGCGTCGGCCAGAGCAAGAAGGCGCAGATCTTCGATCAGACGAGACAGCGTGCGCGTCTGTCTTAGCGCCGCTTGCAGATTCTCCTCGTCGGTGGAATAGACGCCGTCGAGCATCGCCTCCAGCGTGCCCTGCAGGACGGTGAGGGGCGTTCGCAGCTCGTGGGCGATATCGGCGGTCTGGTTGCGGCGGGCCTCCTCCATCCGATGCAGGCTCTCCGCCATCTCGTTGAAAGAATCCGCCAGTTGCGCGACCTCGTCCTGCCCGTGGACGTCAGCTCGGACAGAGAGGTCTCCTTCAGCGATGGCCTCGCTCGCGGCCGTCAGCTCGCGCAGGGGAGCGGTGATAGAACGGAACAGCAGTCCGCCCACGATCAAGGCCACGCCCAGTGCGGCCACCGCCCCGATCCAGAGCGTCGTGCGAACGCGGGCGAGAAATGCAGCCTGGGGCGCGTCCAGAGGCCAGTCAGGTTGACTTCCTGGAGCTGGCAGCAAGGTGCCCACCACCTCCCTGTCCACCTCAATGGGCACGCCATTGTCAAGCTCGCTGCGTGAGACGGTTCCTCGGGGGGAACCGCGGGTATCTGCGACAACTCGACCCTGTGTGTCAACGATGCGGAAGTCGATCATCATCGGAGGGCCTCCCGCGGGACCGACGTCCCTACCTCTCCCTCGGTGCCGTTCACGCAAACCCATCAGTACGTCCTGGATCCCCTCCCAAGAACCACGCTCCTGGTAGTACTCGGCCAACGGCGTGGTCAACCCCTCCCACATCCCGCTGCGGCTCAAAGCGTATCGGCGGAACGCATTCTCTGTGACGCGACCGGTCAGCACTGACACGGTCCCCACAGCCACGAGGATGACGATCAGGAAGGCCAACATCCCTTTCCCAAAAAGACTGCGCATGGTTACCCTCTACAGGGGGGCTATGATCCTTTCCTGACGTTGAACTCTCACGTCCCGGAGGCGAGACCTGTACGCCTCTATTGTGGAGTAGGGACTATTCATCCTCCAGCCTCGGATTGAGGCGGTACCCCGCGCCGCGCACAGTGAGGACGTAGCTTGGGTTAGAGGAATCTGGCTCGATCTTCCGCCGCAGGTTCTTGATGTGAGCGTCGACCGTCCGCTCGTAAACCTCGAAAGCGACCCCCTGCACTGCCTCCAGGATCTCGGCCCGGGAGTAGACGCGACCAGGTGCGGACATCAGCGTCTGCAGCACGTCGAACTCGGTGGGCGTCAGATCAGCCGGCTCACCATTGACGGTCACGGTATGGGTGGAACGGTCCAATGTGATCGGGCCCACGCGAAGCACCGGCGGGGGTTCCTTCTCAGCAGAAGGCTGGGCCCGACGCAGGACGGCCCGCACGCGCGCCACCACTTCGCGTGGGCTGAAAGGCTTCGTGACGTAGTCGTCGGCCCCCATCTCCAGCCCTACGATGCGGTCGGTCTCCTCGGCCCGGGCGGTGAGCATGATGATGGGCACGTCCTGCTCTCGGCGCACGCGGCGCGTGAACGCCAGCCCATCCATCTTGGGCATCAGGACGTCCAGCACCACCAGGTCAGGCTTCTCATGCCGGGCGACGTAGAGCGCCTCCTCGCCATTGTAGGCGGTCACCACGCGGTAGCCGTCCTGCTCCAGGTAGGAGCGCACCAATCGCACGATCTCGGGTTCGTCATCGACGACCAATATGGTTTGCGACATCAAAGCTATCTCCGTTCGAACGTATCCCAGATGACCGGCATGCACGTGAGCTTCGCAGACAACACGCCCTCGAACACCAGCGCGCCAGCTACGCCAAAGAGAACCTCATGCAGCTAATATACCGCAAACGGCAACTTGTTGCAACGAGCTGACGTCTCATGCCTTCCGCCTATCGCGTCACCCGCGCCGCCTCCAGCTCCTGCCCGCTCATGCCATCCCCCTCATCCTCTGCCGTCACCCAGCCCTGGAGCGCCCGCTTCGCCGATTGTGAATCCCGGCCGCAACGCCAGTGTAACAGAGGCATATGAAGATTCGGTGAAGGTTTGATGAAGACCAGGTGTAGATCGACACTGAATGCCAAAAGCGTCATTGGGGCCTTGACATTCTCCTCACATAGAGTACACTACGAACGCAGTCACTCTTGCCCGCACATCGCCTGACACACATAGCACGCGTAACAACGGATCTTCCCATTGAGCCCTACCTTCGCGCGCTCCGTGTGAGCATCATTCTCATCGGTGCGTGTCTACATACGAGGATCCAGCAACAGCTACAGGAGATAACGCCCATGACAGTCAAGTTCCTGGAGATTCCGGTCGAGGAGTATGGCGTCGTAAAGGTGGCCATTGAACCGATCGAGCCGAACCACCTATCGAAAGACCTTGGCGTCCGCGAGATTCCGCCTTCGGAGGCGGAATACGAGGAACTGGCTAGACCACCCAGAGAGATGGTAGAAGCGGGCATCGCGGTCGCCACATCGGCTTTCGACAGGGTCTCCGCCACGGTATCGACCCTCGCCCAGGGCCTCCAACACAGCCTGCAAGAGGTGACCTTCGACGAAGCGGCGGCTGAGTTCGGCCTGGCAATCAAAGGCGACGCTGGGGTCGTGCTGGCCCAGGCCGGGGTCGAAGCGGCAGTCAAAGTAACGCTCACCTGGAAGAAAGCCCCTAGCAGACCAGAAGAGAAGAATGGATCATCTACGGGATAGACTCGTCCAGAGCGTCGTTCGCATCGACCATGAAGGCAACGTCGGAACCGGTTTCTTCATTGACAGTGATGGCAGCATCCTGACTTGCTTCCACGTCATCAGAGACAAGAAGACGCTCCAAGCCACGAAGCGCGAGGTCGCCATCTGGTTCGACGGCCAGGAATACGTCGCTCGGTGCATTGCCGCGTCCACTGATCCCGATCTACTGGACGCAGCGATCCTCCGGTTGAACGACGAGGAGATGCCATCCAAAGCAGTGCTGCTCCCCTTGGGGAGGTGGCAGGAAGCGGTACCCGCTGTGCGCAGCTTCGGCTTTTGCCACCCTAGAACAGTGAACGGTCTTCACGCCCGCTCCATGATCCAAGGGCGGACCAGGACAGATCGCAATCAGGTCTTTCTCCACTTCTCCCCCCAAGCGGCGCAACAGATGCGTCCTGGGATGAGCGGAGCACCGCTCTATTGCGAAGAGGCGAATCAGATCGTCGGAGTGATCGCGCACCGCTTCAGAGCAGATGGCGTGAAGATCACCTGCGCGATCCCCATCGAGGAAATCGCCGAGATACATCCCCGAATCAAGGAGCGACTTGCAGAGGAGAAGGTCCTACAGAACCTGCAGCAGATCCTGGTGCCAGGAAAATGGTTCACCGAGAACACACTCAGGCGCTTCTATGAGAGCCTGTCCTTTCCCAACCTCCCTGCATACGATGAGCTGGAAGCAAATAGGCCTCAGGGCATCGTCGACCAGCTAAGAAGCCGCAGCGAGAGCGTCTACGATTTCATCAAGGCCCTACAGCTCAGACATCCGACCATTCCGTTGGACGACGTGTTGCCAGAGGGCAGCCTTGGTTTCGTCAACCGCGATGAGGAGCTGAGAGAGACAACGGGTAGTTTGGCTGTGCCCTACATCTTCTTTGAGGCACCTGCGGGGTACGGCAAGACCGCGCTTCTATCGGCAATCCGCCAACGGGACATCGCCCACGGATGGTTGTGCATCTACGTGGATGCGCCCCCAACTATCGATTCCGCCCTCAGCTTGGCCCGTTTTGTGGCGCAGCAAGCCGATTGCCAGATCCCCGCCAGGCTACGTCACGTGCAGAATGTTGCATGGATGCTGGCTGGGCACCTGCAGCAACGATTAAGTGTCGCCAAGAAAGATAGGTCCGCGGCCAAGAAAGGGCTGACCCTGATCATCGACAGCGTAGAGCAGCTGCCGGACGTGGAGATCGATGACTTCCTCAACCAGTTTCTAGCCGAGCTTCTAGAGGCCCTGCCAAAGATCAACATCCGGCTCCGTCTCGCCGGACGATACATCGGTGGGCGGTGGAGTCAAAAGGCGCAGACCTTCAACCTTCCCGTGCTCGCCCTCAGCCCTTTCCAATTCCATTACGTGCGAGAGACGGTGCGCACCCGCTTCCCCAAACACAAGCATCTGGACTCCTTTGCGGCCCACCTGATGCACATTACGGGTGGACACCCAAGGTGCATGAAACAGATCATGGATGCCTGCGACTCTACGCGATCGCCTGAGGACCACTTCGAGGCGGAAGCAACACGCTATCGGCAGATGGTGCTGAAGGTGGTCAACAACATTCGTGAGTTAATCCCCTCAGATCTGCGACACGTTTTCGATGTGCTAAGTGTCTTTCGCCGGTATACCTACGCCATACTCAACTCAGTTCTCGAAGCGGGACTCATCCCCTATACAGATGGCAATCGGCGGCTGGAGAAAGATCTCCTCGCCACCTACTTGGTCAAGCGAGAAGAAGCTTTCATCCAGGATGAAATCGTGCGCCGTCTGCTGGCCCTCCGTCTTCGCTGGGAGGAGCCCGACACCTTCGCTCGAGTGATCAACGAGGCCAGGAAGATCCACCGATTCTATCTTGAGCGGACAACCTACCCGGAGGCTATCTTCATCGAAGCTCTCTATCAGGAGCTGGTCACGGGCTATTATAGAAGCGATATGAAAGCCGCTGCAAGGCACCAGCTATCGGAACGGTTCTTCACCGATGGCGGCATTCTGGAGCGGTACCTGGAAAAACTGGAAGAGAAACCTGAATTGGATAGCATCGGGGCCAGTTTGGTCAACATTCTGGAGAATGAAAAGGACTGGGAGTTTGCGTTCTCCGTCAAGTTCTTCCTCCGTGAGGAGGAGTATACTGACGCCCCCTACAACACCCTTTGTCAACGGGTGAAGCGGTTCTTCAGATGAGAGGGTATCTATGACAAGACAGGTTCCATTCATCAATCGAAGAGACGAGTTGGCCCAAGCCAAAGTCTTGATCGAGGATTGGGGAAATGAACACATCATCTGCACCGAAGCACCCGGCGGTGTGGGCAAGACGCGCCTGATGCAGGAGATCCGTAAGCGCGCCCTTCTGGGCTTTCCTGAAGAGATCGATCAACGCCCTCAGGTGATCTTGTTACAGGAGTTCACCAACTCAGCTTGGTCGCAGCTTTTCCTTCGTGGCGCTCGTGAGATGGCAGAGGGTCTGAAGATCGAACTGATAGAGAAGGACGCCCAGTTCAACGAAGACCAGATGGTCGAGGACCTGCGATGGGCGATCGCGCAGGATCCTGACGCCATACTTGTCCGGCTGGGCACGTACGACCGTCTCCGTCCAGAGATTCAGAGAGCCACCGAGAAAGGCATACCCATCATCGCATTCGACAACTATCTACCGGGTTTTCCCACCCGCATCGCGCTAGATTACGGCGAGGAAGGGCGTAACCTGGCCAAGAAGATGATCGCCGACCTTGAGGGGCAAGGGAGGATCGCGCTGGCCTGGGACCCCAGCTCACGGATGCAGGAGAGGCGATACGACATCCTCCAGAGTGTCATCGCGGGGTACCCGGAGATCGATCCAATCCACTACCAGCCCGGTTTTATGGGTATGCACATGGCCAAAGCAATCTCCAACCAGACGCGGGAGATCGTCGGCCGGCATCCCAACCTGAAGGCAATCTGGGTTTCCTGGGATGAGCTGAATAGAGGTGTCGTCACGGCACTCCACGAGATGGACCGAACGGACATCAAAGTCTACAGCTTCGACATGTGCCCCGAAGACGTTGATTTGATGACACAAGAGGGAAGCCCATGGGTCGCTACAGTCGCCACCAACCCAAGGGACGCCGGCGGGACAGTCGTGCACATCGCGGCCCAGGCCGCTGTCGGCGTACGCGTCGAACGGCGCTACAACCTGCCGATGACGCTCATCACCCAAGATGCGCTGAACCAGGCGCTGTCCAATCAAGCAGGCCAGGCAATCGATTTCAACGCCCTACCCTTCTGGAGCCAGGCACAAATCGGCAATATCTCCGCCGAAACCGAGATGCCGCTGCAGATTCTGGACATAATCGACTTCGACAACCGTTCGATGCGTATCGTTCACCACCTCTGGTCCAAGGTGGTGGAGATGCTGAACGGCCACGCGTTCGCGCCATATCGCCAGCGACTAGCGGAGCTGCGCAGACAACTCATCACCCCCGATTTCGCCCGGTCTGAGGACGAGCTGAAGGCCCTCAACGAAGCGTTTATTGCAGGGTTCAACACGGTTTCGAAGGATAAGCGCCCGGCGCTCTTCATCGACACGACTGACACGATCAACGCCACGAGAGAAGTATGGGACAGCCTTGTCTACGTCCTGCCAGCCCTCAAGAACTGCGCCATCTTCATCAGTGGACGAAACGCCCGGCAGATCGGCCTGGCGATGGAAAACACGGGCTGTCAGCACGTCGACCTCCAGACCCTGGCGCCACTGACGGACGACGCCAGCCGGGCCTACCTACAGCAGAAACAAGATGTGCTGAAGCTCCGACTCGACCCCACGCTGGCGGAGAAACTGGTCCGAATGTCCCATGGTCGGCCCATTCTCATCGACCTGGCCGTCGAGTGGCAATCCCGCGCCGTTCCCATGGAGTGGCTGGCCGAAGCGGACGTGGCGAGCCTCGAAGATGAGAAGACAACACGTAGGGAGGAATTTGAGAGCCAGTTAGTCAGCCATATCGCCGAGACGCGACGCCCCATCGACTGGTTGATCCTGACCCTAGCTCACATCTACCCGATGGACGCGGACTTCCTCACCTCACTGCTGGATGAGCCGGAGGACGAGGTGAATGCTCTCTTCGAGAAGGTTAGGGAGTACGTCTTTGTCAAGCTATTGCCGGACCGCCGCATTTCCCTTCACGACGAGATGCGACGCATGGTGATGAAATACGTGTGGCCCAAGATCGACCCCGAAGGCGAGCGACGCCGGCGGGACAGCCAACTGGCAGCCGACTACCTGGGAAAAGAGGCCAAGAAGCTCGACAACGAGATCGACGAACTCGAGAAGAAGACAAAGACGCCGAAGATCGAACAGCAGCTGAGCGAGTTGGAGCGAACGTACTGGTCAATGCAGCTCGACCGAGTCCGGTACGCCCTGAACGCCGACTGGCGGAAGGGTATCGACGTCTTCACAGAAGTCTTCGACAAGGCCCCGTTGGACGTGCGCGACGCCCTACTGGAACTTGTGGAGGCGCGCCGGGATGCCGCTCAAGACCGTGGGCTCTACGGCAAGGACACGCGTTATGCCTACGAGATTCGCCTGGTCAAGCAGTACTTGCGCAAGCTAAGACTATCAGATGCGCTGAGTCTGATAGAGACGCTGCGGAAGGACTATCCCCATCCATCCTACCAGATCGACATCCTCACCCGCCTGGCGAACTACAACATGCAGAAGGGCAGCTACGCCAAGGCCATCCAGCGGTTGGAGAAGGCCCTCGAGCTGATCCGCTCCAAGGACGACCCTGAGATGAGGCAATGGGAAGGCCGATTGCTGAACACACTTGGCATGGTTAACCGGCGTATGGGACACCTCACGGAAGCAAGTACCTACTATCAGGCCGCCCTGAACGCCTACCATGCGGCGGACGTCGGCGACCGGAACCAGCTAGCGTCGATCTTCAATAACATCGGCTACGTCCATTCCCTGCAAGGTAAGTATCAGAGCGCCAGAAGCTACTGTGAGGAAGGCCTGGTGATCCGCCGCCAGCTGGATATCAGCCAGGCAGTCGGAGCCAGCTACGCGACCTTGGGCGAGGTCTTCCGCAACTGGGGTCGCTACCACCAGGCCATGGACTACTACAATGAGGCGCTGCGCATCTTCGAACCCCAGGAAGACCGGACTTGGCTGGCGCGCCTCTATAGCTACCGTGGGGCTGTTCACCGTCTCCTCGACGAGCTCGATCAGGCCGAAGCAGATCTGCGCCACAGCATCTCCTTCGACGTCCGGACAGAGAAGCCGTGGCAGCATCACGTCCTCGGATGTGTTCTGTGGAATAAGGGCCAACTCGACAAAGCGCTCGACCTCTTCGAGACGAGCATGGAATTGGCCCGCGAGGTGCACGACGTGCGCAGCCAAGTGAACAACCTAGTTGGTGCCGCCGAGGTCAATTACTTCATAGGAGAACAGACCAGCCTTGACGACGAGCTATACCAGCGGATTCAGACACAGGCCAAGAGACTGAAAACGCTAGTCGACAAGGGATATAACTTCCCTCACCACTATGGCAGGATACAGCGCGTGCTGGCCGATGTTGCCTTCAAACGGCGTGAATACGACAAGGCACTGAAGATCTACGCTAATGCTTACAGCCTTCTGGGCCGCCGCCTGGGCGGTTATGGACGACGCACCTTCACCGAAGAGCTGGACATGCTGGCCGAGCGCATCGAGCAGCTCGGCAGGGAAGACCCCAAACGCGCGCTCCAGTGGTGCCATGCCCTGCGCGAAGCATGGTCCGATGAAATGGAGCCCATCATGCAGCGGCACGCGCTCATCGCGATGTGTGATGTACACGAAACAAAGATTCGTTGGAACCTGCCCTAGACAAGGGGGCCCGCACGATGAAACCGAACGCCTCCCATGCACCTCTCTTGATCGCCAGCGATTCCACGCGGTCCTTGGCATCTGCGGGACAGTGCGATTGCGATTGTGACTGCGCCTGTGCCGCCTCTCCCATGCCCGGCAACGTGTCGGTGAACGACGCGCCGACGCCGCTCGACAGAACAACCCTGCTCGAGCAGACAGAGACGCTCTACCGCCGACGCTTGGGTCAGTCGTTCGCTGTCGCGTTCAACCCTTGCTCAGACGCGGGACCAGCGCTGCTCAATCGACCCGCGCTGGAGTTGTTCGACCACTTCAAACTCGGGGCAACGATGGCCCAGGCAGAAGCAGCTTTCCCCCGTCTGTCCCCCTCCACCACCCAGCAATCCACGGAAGCGTTGCACCATCTCGGGTTGGTGCAGTGCCGAGGAAGCGCCGCAGATACCCTTTTGTCGACCCGGCCCCAGACGCTCTCCGCCTGGCTCCACCTCACCGACCGGTGCAATCTGCGCTGCGCCTACTGCTACCTACCCCACACCGGTTCCGACATGTCTTCGAGCACCGGATGCGCCGTGGTTCGCGCGGTGCTGCGCTCAGCCCAAGCTCACGGCTACCGCCGCGTCAAGCTCAAGTACGCCGGTGGCGAACCGCTGCTCCAGCTCTCCCTGATCGAAGCACTGCACCAGCAAGGCCAATCGCTGGCCGCCGAACACGAGCTGGAGATAGAAGGCGTGGTCCTCAGCAACGGGACATTGCTCACCGACGACGCGGCGGAGAGGATACGCGCCTGTGGCCTGAACCTGATGATCTCCCTCGACGGGTTGGGGGAGTTTCACGATCGCCAGCGTCCCTTCGCCGATGGGCGAGGATCCTTCGAGACGGTGGCGCGAGCCATCACCACGGCCCTGAACCACGACATCGTTCCCGATATATCCGTGACCGTCAGCGGGCGCAACGCCGCTGGGCTCGCGGACCTCGTCGCCTGGATCCTGTCGAAGAACCTGCCCTTCAGTTTCAACTTCTATCGCGAGAATGGCTATTCCGCCTCCCAGAAAGACCTCCGCCTGGAGGGAGAGAGAATCATCACCGGGATGCTGGCGGCCTATCGGGCAATCGAAGAGAACCTGCCCTCACGCAGCCTGCTCGCGTCTCTGGCGAATCGAGTCAACCTCTCCTTCCCTCACCGCCATACGTGCAGCGCGGGGCGAAGCTACCTGGCCTTCACCCCCCAAGGGAACGTCGCCAAATGCCAGATGGACATGGCCCACCCAGTGACCAACTGCCACGTCACCGATCCGCTGGCAGTGACACGACAGAGCCCTATTGGCCTCCGCAACCCCGACGTGGACGAAAAGCAAGAATGTGCCGATTGCCTCTGGCGATACCGCTGCGGAGGCGGCTGCCCCATCCAGGCCCACCGAGCCAGCGGTCGATATGACGCCCCATCACCCAATTGCACCATCTATCAGGCTCTCTATCCAGAGGTGGTGCGGCTCGAGGGGCTGCGTCTCTTGGCCGCGCTCTAGGCCGGACCACGATCAGCGGGCGACACAACAAAGACTTCGTCCTCCCTCGATGCAAGATATACCTGACACAAAGGAGGTTAGCAAGACCAACGCCTCGCTCCCCTCTGTAACGCGACCAGCCCTTGTCGACCAGCCGCGAGATCAAAGAATCCGCGGCGCCTTCAGTGAGGAGACGCTCAACACGGCAGGTATTGACCAGTCTCTGACACTCGAATGGCGACATCGAATCGACCGCTGGCGTGAGGAACTGCCCCGGCACGTCTACTGTCCTCTGGGCACCGTGCCCTTCACCGGCTTCACCACGCGCCAGCAGCTCACCGCCGAGCAAGCAGCTGGCAAGGCGTTCAGGCCCATGCCGCCCGGCACCGCCTGGGGCGCCAAATGGGAGTACGGCTGGTTCCAGGGCGCGGTCACCCTGCCCGACGAAGCGACCGGCCAGCGCATCGCCCTCAAGCCCGACCGGGGCGGCGAGAGCCTGGTCTTCATCGACGGACGAGCCGCCGGGGCCATCGATCAGAAGCACCATCACGTCATGCTGTCCACCGCGGGCAGGCCGGGCGCCCGATACGCCGTGCTGGTCGAGACCTACGCCGCTCGCGTAGCGTGCTCCCCGCCCGTCTGGAGCGCTGCCCGAGCCAGCTGCGCTCTATCGCCTCTCCAACATCATGAGTTGCTCTTCCGCGCCGAGACGAAGCTCCTCGAGTCCCGGATCTCCCTCGGTCCACTCGATGCAGTGCTCAAAATCGCGCCTGGCCTCGTCCACGCGGTCCATCACGACGCTAACCTCACCCCTTATGCACCATAGATGCGCATGTGGGGGACGTTCACCGTCGGCAGCCATCTCGATGGCCCGGTCAAGCCGCGCCACCGCATTGTCGTAGTCTTCCCTCTCCATGAACTCGAACGCCTCACCCACGCACTCGTCAACGGTTGCGCAGAACTCCCTTCCTGAGGTCCCACCCCTGGTGGAAGCACCCTGCCCGGCCTCATCTGTCACCATGGATGCGCCGCCCAGATCCACCAGGTCGCTCAAGAACACGGCCAGTATCGCGATCACCACGAGCCCAGCAACCGCTCCGATGATGATGCGGGGACAGGTTCGCCGGGCCAGTGGCAGTGCATCAGCAGGCTCGGCCGGCGCAAGCTCCTCAGCCGAGGTGACGGGCTCTTCCTCTGCTGATTCGCCCTGCTCCATCGCCACAGTCGGCAGAGAAGCCACCTCGGGCCTCGGTTCCTCCCACCTCGCTTCCGTGAACGCAGCCGCTGCCGCCGTTTCGGCCTCCTTCCCAGGCACGCCCCTCACCGCCCGATCCAACGCTCGAGACATCTCGTCCGCGCTCTGGTAGCGGTCCTCCGGCGCCTTGGCCAGCGCTTTCAGAATCGGGCATGGTTTAGGATAGATTGACAGATTGCCCACAGGCCGTCTATGTGCC
>CAZNRX010000037.1:0-37709 GCA_964575455.1 uncultured Anaerolineales bacterium
ACCCCCCGCCAGGGCCAGCCGCGCTCGTAAGGTTGGCGAAAACGATAACACCCTGGCTGTGCGGCTTCCGGTAGGCGTTCCCCCACACTTCCCGCTGGCGCCACGCCCTGATGCTTGCCATGTCGAACGCGGCGATGTATGCGCCCTCCTCCTCCCCGGCTTCGACGATGCACATATCCCTTGGCCCGTCGTCGTCAAACGCCATGCCGTCGAAGGCCACTGAGTGCCCGTTCTCCTGGGGGGCGGCGTAGTTCGCCATGACCACGCCGACCATGTTCTCGTAGGCCCGCGCTCGGAACTGCCCGCTTCACGAGGCTCATGCGTTCTCTCTCTTTGAATGTGGCACAACCGTGGCGCGTTCGGCGCTGTCGACCACAGCGCCATTGCCCTCAGACGCGCTTCCAGTACTTCCGCACCGTGCCTGCGCCGGGCTCCTCGAACGGAGACCACGCGAATCCCCTCGAAGCGAGGAAGCGATGCGCGTCGCCCTCCCGCTCGGAGCTCCCCGGACAGAACACCACCATGCCGCCCGGCTTGGTCACCCGCGTCATCTCCTGGAGCTCCTCCTGGGGCTGATCCCCGAACACGTGACCGCCCATCGTGACATCCGCGAACGCCTGGGGGAACGGCAGGTCTGTGATGAGACCGTCTACCGCGTAGACGTTCCTCAGCCTCTGTCTCCTGGCCTTCTCCTTCAGATACCGCCGCAGGTTGGTCACCGGCCCCACGGCATGCACGAAGGCCGCCCTATCCGCGGCGATCAGAGCCAAAAGCCTGGCTGGCTCGCTTCCTGCCCCGCCATTATGTCATCCAGCCACCCACTCAGTTTCGGGCATTTGTGCCGCATGTGCCACGCCACAACGGGATTGGCCCGGAGTGCGATGCCCAGCTCACGCTCTGGCGGCTAGCCGGGAAACCAACTCAACTGAACCCTTTCGAGCAGCAGCGTGTTAAATGAGAGCGATGAGACGTCTATCCAGTTAACTGGCATGCCTCCTCCTGATTCTGCGCCCAATGGCTGCGAAGGCTGCTTGACGTCCCTGACAGTCGATCCATCTGACGATCAGCGGCAAGAAGACGTCGTACGCCCACTCTCGGCGCAGCACGATCCCGTCCATCGGCTGCAGCGCGATCCGCTCGGCCACCGATCCATCGTTGTACCGCGCCTGCGAGCGCAGGTGCAGGGCGTCGGCAATGCAGGCACCCGCCTGTGGGTCGCAGACCAAGCGTACGTAGGGCTCGTCGGCAGGGTCGAGAGGCACGACGGCGATGACGTGCCACTGGTCGCCGCCCTCTCGCTGATCGAGTGTCGCCTCCGCTGCCACGTCCCCGCCAGCGATCACCTGGTACGTTGCGGCGGCGCTCCAGCCCGAGGATTCGGGCGCGGCCGCCCACCAGGCGCTGACCGTGTACGTGTCCGAGGCTGCGATCGGCAGGTCCCAGCGGGCCTGACCGTCGTTCCCCTCGCGGCACGCGTCGCCCCAGTCGTGGTAGAACGGGCCGCTGGCCTGCCATTGGCCGCTGTCGTAGGTGCGCGTGATCCAGCTGCCGGCGCTAGAGAAGGCCGGGCCGGCGTCATCCAGGACGGTCTGGAAGAGGGGCGCCTGGCTCCCCGTCAGGCGGCGGTAGCCGGGTCCAAGGTCGATCGTCTGCGTCTCTTGCGTGGCATTGAGCAGCACCAGCCCGTGCGTGAACGCACGCCCGTACACGTCGGGCGGGTGCTCGCGCAGGCGCACGTCGTTCAGCCAGACCGTCCCTGTGCTCTCTCCCAGCAGGAACTGGATGCGCGAGTCGTCGACGGTGGCGTTGGCCTGGAAGGTGACGGTGTACGGCTGCCATACGGTAGCGAGTGTCACCTGCTGCCACAAGCCGTAGTTGTCCCAGTCCGGGCTGCCCTTCTGGGCGCTCAAGGTGATCGGCCGAGGGTGGTCGCTCCTGGCCCAGAAGGTGAGATCGTAGAAGACGCCCTGCTGCAGGGAGCGATCCCGTTGGCCGAGCTCCACGTGCCAGTCGACGCCCGAGGTGGCCGTGACGTCGACGCGAGCGGAGGCGGCGTGCGAGGTGTCCCATGTCACGCTGGCTGCGCAGCCGGCGCCGGCGTTGGCCCAGAAGTCCCAGGGATAGGCGATGGGGTTCTCGAAGCCGCCGTTCTCGATCTGGTTGGCCGCGGGCGGCTCACCCAGGTCCACCCGCCGCGCCGGGCCGAGGGGGTAGCCCAGGTCGGCGTCCAGCTCGTTGTACCACCAGTCGTTGCCGTGCCAGGTGTCACCGAACTCGTGGGCGAAGTAGCCGTCGTGCATCAGCGTCAGCGCCAGGCCCAGGATGGATGGCACCATCATCAGTCTACACCGAAACCGGAAAACAGCAACTGGGCTATCTACAAGCTCGTCTTGAGCGCTATTGGTGGGAAGACCTCGTACGCCAGCTCAATGAAGACGCGATTCTGCTTCATGAGGAAGCTCTCTACAGCCCTAGCCGCATCTCCATCTCAAACCTCTCAAAGCCCATGTGCTCATACAACGCGCGCGTCGGATTCCCTGCCAGCACGTTCAACTTCGCCTCCACGCAGCCCCTGCCCCGGCCCCACGCAAGCGCTGCCTCCAGCAATCTCCGACCGATTCCCTGCCCGCGGCAGCTTGGCCGCACGTAGAGCTAGTGGACGTGCACCACGCGCTTCTGGCAGAAGATGTCGTACGGAGAGACGACGCTGGCCTCGACGACGCCCGCCGGCTCCGAGACCCTTCCTTTCAACAGCGCCAGCAGATAGATGTGGTCCTCTGTCTCCAGGATCCGGGCGATCTCCAAGAAACCGCTCTTCTCGGCGCAGCGCACCATGCGGTGGTGGCCGTCCAGGTGGCCGTGTGCACCTCCTTGAGCCCCATCTCGCGGAAGAGGTGGTCAACCAGAAGCGTTATGGCCTCGGTGCGGTACCCCTTGCTCCAGGTCTCCTCCTCCGGCAGGTAGATGCCGACCTAGGCCCTCTGGGCCTCCCGATCCATTTGGTAGTAGTTGACCCAGCCGATGTGCCGTCCCTCGACGGTATCGACGTGCCAACCGTAGCTATCCGGCGAGGGTTCCTCGCTCCGTTGACGATGCTCTCGGTGTCGCCTCTCGAATACCTCGCGGCTGATGCCCTCGAACGGCTCGTTGGGATGATCGTAGTACTGCCACTCCTGAGGCATCTCGAAGAAGTCGCCCGTCACCCTGCCGCGGCAGTTCTTGCTGCCACAATGGCACTCCAGCACCCAGAAGCCCTGTCCGTCAAACTGGTCGACCGCGTTGGTCGTGTAGTCGTGGGTCAGCTCCTCCCCCTCCGCGATAGCGAAGAGCCCGCATCCCTTCTCAGAGGTTTCCTTCAGGACGTAGATCATGCTTCGTCTCCTGCCGCTCCGCCCGGTACCGGGCCATTGAAGACCTCGAACCGTCCCGTCGCATAGAGCGCGGCGACCACGACGATCATCACCAGCACCGTTCCCAGGTTCGCCAGAAACGCATCCTGAATCACGAAGACGTAGCCGAAGGATGCCGAAGCGTTGTTGAGGAACGATGTGCGCCAGCGAGGCCACGAGGATGTTTCGGGTCTTGAAGTAGGCGTAGCCGAAATACGCGTGGGTGGCGACCGCCCCCAAGGCCATAGGGAACACTAGCGCCAGCTGCTCGGTGGTGCTCTGCTGCAACTGTTGCGGGACAGTGATCACCAACGTCAGAGGAAGGTGCCAGGCGTACCAGATCAAGCCCCCGACGACGAAGGCGACCCAGGGCCGAATCTCGTACAACTGGGAGAACATCAGCCCCCGCCAGCCGAACTCCTCGCCGAGGCCGGTGATGATCCCGGGCAGGACGTTGAAGACGGTCAGCCCGCCGATGAAGTAGACAAGAAGCATCGTCTGTGGCGTCCATCCGGGTGGCAGGCCCTCGGTGATGTCCTGCCCCGTGCCGGCAAGCTGCTTGGTCAGGTTCGCGAGAAAAGTCTGACCGCTGAGGTCCCACTGCCCGGCGCCCAGCAGGGTGTACGAGACGACGTAGAGGACCGCGATGCCCAGGCTGAAGAGCCAGAACGTGACGTAGTCCTTGACGCGCCCCAGGCGCAGGTTGGCATCCATGAACCGCCGTTCGTCGAAGAATAGTCGCGTGATCAGAGCGGAAAGGGCTGGAATGAGCATGTAGCCCTGCGCGAGATACTGGCCCGCCTGACCCAACGCCTTCAGCATCCCCACGTAGCCGAGACTGAGCGCGGCGACGAGCACCAGGAAAGCTATCAACGACTTGTGTTTCATGAGGCTGCCTGTCACCCCCTCCGGCCTATTCGACGACCTTCAAGTCGGCTGACGATCCTTCGCAGCACGTGGCGATACTGTTTTGGAATCACGGCTCTGTCGCGGGTTCCATATCGAGGGTCCAGAGCACATCTTGACCCTGATCTCTCGCCACCAGCCAAAGCCTTCCGGCGGTGTCCACTAGGATGTCAGAGACGAGACCGAGTCCAGGCACTGGTTCCGTCCTACCCTCCGCCACGCGATAGAGGGATCCGGCCCAGAGAAGCCAGCCCCCGCCGGCCTCGTTGGATACGAACTTGTACGGCGACAAGTTCCCTCCGAACTCCTTCACCTCCGCCATCTGCATCCAATCTCCATCCTCTACGCGGTACAGCGCGGTCTTTCCGTAGCAGCTGGCTCCGCACAGGACCATCGCTGGCCACGGAACGCGCGACGGACCCACCGCGATAGCGTCCACGAACCCGAAGCGCATGTCGATGATCGGGGATTCTGGCGGCGTCAGCTGGGTCCAGTCACCGGAGGTGGAGTCGTAGCGCCACAGACGTTCGTCGACACCCATCCAGACGTGCCCCTGGCCGTCCTCCTCAATGGCCGTCGTACAGCCCGCGGCGGCAGGTGAATCGGCACCACGCCAGGCCTGTCCATCGAACCAACGCACCCCCTGCCCACCGAACGGGCCTGGGCCGCACCAGTCGCATTCCCCGACCCAGACGGTTCCCGAGCTCTCTGCAACCTCAATCGTGAAGGTGGGCCACCGCTGTTGCGGGCCAACCTGGCCCATGCCCATCTGCGCCGGCGTGAAGACCGTCCAGCGCTGACTGTCGAAGGTGCGCACGTCCTGCGACGTGGCGAGCCACAGCCGCCCCACGTCATCGGTCTGCATCCACCCGATCTCACGGTACCATTCGTCCTCCAGGGCGATGGGCAGCCAGCCCGCCTCGGCTCTGTAAACGGTCCAGGACGAGCCGTCCCAGGCCGATATGGTGTCGGTCTCCTCACTCACCACCCAGGCGCGGCCCGCCGCGTCGAAGCCGACCAAGTCGCCAGAGAAGTCGGTCAGGTAGGCGCGCCAGGTTCCGTCCTCCAGCCTGGCGATGCCCGCATCGGTGATCAGCCACAGCGTGCCGTCGGCCGAGGCGTGGAGGCGCCGGAACTCGCTGGGAAGCACCTCCTCGATGACGGCGACCGTCCGGAAGCCCTCTGGATGGGGGATGAGGCTTGGTATAGGGGTGGGAGGCGGCGTCGGGGCAGACGCGGGCGTGGGCTTGGGCGTCCAGGTCAGCGTCACCGTCGGAGCGAGGGTTGGCTTGGGCGTTGCAGAGGGAGGCGGCGTTGGCGTGGAGGAAGGTGCGAGAGAGGGCGTGGGGGCAGGGCGGTCGGTCGATTCGGGGGTCGGGGCCGGCACAGACGTGGATGCCGGGGCACAGGCCGCCAGGAGCAGGACGAGCGCTGCCAGTAGGGTGCGTCCATAGGAACCGTTCGCTTGGAGTGTCATCCTTCGATCCGACGCCTTGTTTCAACTCCCCTCATCCTGCAGACCGTGACCGTCCTCGACCAGCTCACAAAACCGTTGGGAGAACCGGGCGGCGGGAGCGCCATCAACGATGTCGTGATCCACGCTGATGGTCACGCACAGGTACTCACGCAGCGGCGGATGGATCAGAGAAGTCGTAGCCGAAGTTGCCGACGTAGGCGCGGCCCATCCGGTCGACCACCATGTCGTTGCATGTGAACGAGGCGATCCCCCGCAGGTTGGCGGCCTCGACCAGCCCGTCTGGGTCCAGGCGCAGCAAGCGGCGGTCCATCATAGAGACCACCAGCAGACGTCCGTCGGGTAGCCAGCCGAGGCCCGAGGGCTGACCTGGCACCTCGGCGATGGTCTCAGCTCTGGCATCTCGATGGGCGCCGTCGATCTCGACGGCCATCGCCCGGTGGGTGATCTGATCGGAGAACCACAACCTGCCGTCGTGCCAGCGGGGCCCTCTGGGAACCCCGACCCATCCAGAAGCACCGTCGTTTCGAGTGTCATCAGGCAGTTCCTCCTTCCTCCGACGCGAGCTTCAAGTTCTCCGCATTGACCGTCACAATGTGCAGCGTGTGTCTCCAGCCGGGGATCACGTGGAAGAAGAGCAGCTGTCGCCTCAGAGCAGACCGCTCAGGTCCTCAACGGTCTCCGCGATCCCCTGTTTCCGGCGCAGGCTGAACCAGCGCACGTCTCCCGACCCGATAACGTTGGCACCTTTCGACTCGCAGACCTCCGTCATCTGCTCCATCCATGGTCTGGTTAGCGCCTGCTTTGAGCTTGTTCACCCCTTCTACCACACCCCGGGGATCAGCCGATAGCGCGTCTGCTCCGCGTAGCTCTGATACCCCTCCAGCTCAGCTCGAAGCATCTGGTCCTCTAGACCGGTGCGGACGACGAGGGCGGCCACCATCCCTATCGTGGGAATCAGCGCCCAGATCGCGTCCATCATAAACGGAAACGCCAGAGACGCAAGGAGCGTGCCCGCGTACGAGGGGTGGCGCACGACGCCGTAGGGTCCGGTGGTCACGACCTGCTGCTCTCTGTCCTCCTGAATGCGCGCCACAGCCGAGAAGTACGCATTCTCCACCATGGCCCACACGGACACGCCGTACCCTCCGGCGACCACCAGGGCAGCCACATACTGACCCACCCTCGGAACCAGCGCCGACCAACCCCAGCGGTGATCCAGCCCGGCGACAGCCGCCATGGCCATGGGGCCGAAGAGCCCGACGATCGGCACCAGGATGCGATCCCAGCCCTTCGTCCCCTCGGACGACGTGAACCGGGCGCGCTCGCGCAGCGTCTCTGGGTTTCGTATCAGGACGATCAGCCGGCTGCCCAGCGTGGCGGCGAGCAGCAGAGCCACGTAGATCCAGGCCATGGGCCAATCCGCCGTCCCGGCCGCGATGAATAAGAGCGCCGGCACGAGGAGCAGATAGAGCGTGAAGCCGATGACGGCACGGACAGTTTGTTTTGCCTCCAATTGCGCACTCCTTCCTCTCAAGAGATCCAGGACGTTTTCGACGGCGTATGCAGCATGTATACACCATCCTCCTCCAGTTCGTCAAGCATCCGCTGGAGCCTCCTTTGGAGCCGGCCGACGGCAGCTAAGTCGGTTACTCGTTCGGCCCAGATACTTATCCGCGATGGGCCGGTTAGGCGCAGCAATGTCGCGGCGGAGCGTCGCTCAAGGCTCTCTAACGCAGCGGTAACTGTGGCGTGGGTTGCCGCCCAGCTTGTAGGTGGCGTTGACCATGCCGTTGTAGGCGACGAACATGCCGCGGTCCTCGCTGTGGGCGTCCGCCGTCCAGTAGTAGATGGCGGGCTGATCGGTGGCCCAGAGCGGGGACTCCTTGTCTGGCTGCACCTCGCACGCGACCTGCTGGCGGAGTTCTCCCTGCCACGCGCAGCCGGCGCTTGCGCCGTGTCGCACCAGCGAGCGAACGACCTCATCGGTGGTCGGCATGCGCCAGATATCCTGCGGCTCGTCCAGGAGGGTCGTGCCATCGGCGCTCAGGTAGTGGCATAGGCTCGTCCGCCCCATATCCTCCTCGGTGGCAAAGACGATGGTCTCGTATCCCTCACCCTGGCGGCCGTAGCCGGGTTTATCCTCCAACCCCACCGGCGGGACGCCGTAGATAGCGATGCTCTGCCAGGAGGGATAGCCGCCCCATGGCTGCCGCCAATTCCATCCTGGCCCCTCCGGTGCCCAGATCAGCGCCACGCCATGGCCCTCGATCAGCCGCGCGCTGCGGTCCCCGTCGTCCACCCGGGTCAGGACGATCGGCAGCTGGACGACCGAGACAGCCACGAACACGATGGGCGGAGCGCCAATAACCAGCAGATAGCGCCAATGGCGTCGCCACCAGGGACCCGCCGTCGCTGTCTCGCCGCCTATCGCAGCCCGCCGCTTGACGATGCCATCCACGACGAAGGCGGCGCCAAGCAGAGCGATGGCCAGCCCGACAAGCGCGACGTCCCCGCCAAAGAAGAAGAGGGCGAAGACCCCGATCAGGGTGATCAGCACCCCACCCACGATCGGCCATCCGAACGCCACCAGCGTGGGGATCAGGGTGGCTGCGATGGGCACCAGGTACGGCAGGCGATTCGTCCACGCCCCCCACCAGCCCTCGTGATACATCTCGGCCGCACCCCAGAAGGTCCAGAGCACGGTGAAGAGGATCATCAGGACCGAGGCGATCCACCCGGGCAGTCTCTTCATCGTCGAACCCCACATCATCTTCTCCGATCTCCTGGGCGTTCCCAGGTAGACGTCATGGCTGTCTCACACGAAGGACTCAATCTTGCTGAGCAGCTTCTCAACCAGGGTCTTGGGACCAAGGCCGTAGCCATAGCGCGAGCACGTCCCCTTCTCATCGTGTCTCACAAACGCGTCGATGGGGAAGTCAGCGACTCTGTACCCCACCTTCTCCGCCTCCCTCATGTTCCTCAAGCACGGCGACCCGTGGTGTGTGAATCGCGGCAGGGTCAGGTATTTCCCCCTATCGAGGAGCATGGCGTGCGGACGTATGTACCGGATGGTGTTCTCTCTATCGGACTGAGTTTCAAAACCGTATCTGTCCATATGGACGAGCTGGCCCACAGCGTAGAGACGTGGGTCTTTGAAGGAGTCAAGCATCCTCTCCAGAAACCCGCGTTCGAGGACCTCACAGTCGGAGTCAAGCGTGAACACAAAGGGCGTCGCACTGGACGTTATCCCTTGATCCATGGCGGGCCCATGGTAGAGGTTCTCGTCGTTGGTGATGCACGCCACCTTCTCGTTGTGCTGGGCGACGCGTTTGATGTAAGCGGTAGATCCGTCCTGTGAACCGTTGTCGATGATCAGGAGCTTCACGTCCGTATAGTGTTCCAGCAAGCTCTCGACACATCTCCTGATAAGCAGCTCTGTTCGGTAGTTGACCACGATGACGGCGACGTCGTCAAGATTCTGCATGTGCTAGACCTCTTGGATGGCCTGATAGGCCTTTGGCCCAAGCCATGACGCGAAAGCCTTCAACCAGTAGAAGGTGTTGAATCCCGACAATCTGGCTGCCTGGAACAAGCTGTGCCGCCCCTCCTTCAGGTCCCCATCTCTATAGGAGAGATCGCCCATGGTATGCAGGTAGTGCGCCAAAAGGAGATGCCCATTGTCAATCCCTTCGTAGTGTGTGTCCAGGATCAGTCTGAATGCCTCAGCGAGTCTTTCCGGGTCGCCAGAGATGCTATCCGCCGTAGGATAAACGATAAGCAGCGGATCGTCAACAAACGCGAAGTGATAGTGCTGTGAGACGCGGAGCCACAGTTCCCAGTCTTGGAGGCACGGGAGACGCTCATCAAACGTGCCCACCCTGTCGAAGCACGCTCTTCGAACCAGGGCCGCCTGGGTCGTGACGGGATTCCCCCTGAGCAGCGCGGTCCGGATGTCTCCCTCCAGTCTCCTGACCTCGGACGGGATCAAGCTGGCCCATCGTCTGCTCCTTGGGGGATACACCCGCTTGCCGCTGCCTCTCACCTTCCAGAAGCTGGAGTAGACGACGCCGATCTGGGGTGATGACCTCGTCAATACGTCCATCTGCCTTTGCAGCTTATGGGGGAGCCACTCGTCGTCGCTGTCCTGGAACGCAACGTACTCACCCTCGCCCGCTCCGATGCCCGTGTTCCGCGCCGCTGCGGCTCCCCTGTTTCGGCTGTGGCGGATGTACTGGATGCGGGGGTCGTCGAGTGTGTCCATGACCTCGCGTGTTCCGTCCGTGGAACCGTCGTCGACGACGACGAGCTCGAACGCTCGGTAGCTCTGGCTAAGCACGCTGGCGATTGCGCGCCTGATCAAATGAGCTCGGTTGTAGCTCGGCAGCACGACACTCACCATCGCTTCTCCTGAGCTTTGGGCGTTTGGCTCAGGCGACGGGCGTGTGCTCGCGTGCAAGGCTTTGCATCCTCTCGAGAAGACCATAGACACGGTTCATGGCCCGAAACGCGGTTACCTCCATAGCTGAGATTCTATGCTCTTGAAGCATCTCATCAAACAGGGTACAGGCAAACTCATAAAGCTCAAGGTCCAACTCGTTGTGAGTCTCCATCAGTCGCCGCGTCGTCGTCTCTATCTGCTCCACCGAAGGACGATCAGGACTGACGTTCTTCCTGCAGTAGAGGATGTTCCTCCATCCGAAAACCCTTCGCATGAGCAGCAGAGCCTCGTCAAACTGGTCCGTCAGTCCAACGACGGCGAAGTGGGTCTCAAGATTGCGTCTCGCGACGGAAAGGGCATCGCCGGGAAGGAAGTCGTACGGCGGCAAGGCGTCGTGTATGTCCATCAGACCGGCTATCCAGCGTGTCTGTAGATTGGCCTTGCCAGACTCGATGTCGATTCGGACATAGTCAAGCAGAGAGAGCTCTCGTGCGATCAACTCCTCGTGGAAGGGGTACTGGGGAGTGCGACGAACGTAGTAGTATTCGGAGACGATCCGCTCTAGCGGATTCCGAATTAGAGTCACATAGGCGGCAGGTTGCGGCAGCCACCTGTGAAGCCCGAATGGCGCGTGTCCTTTCAGACACCGGATCTTACGCTTCCCGTCCGGGGGCAAGCTCTCCAGTTCGTCGATGACGCGTTGCACGTCCACCCCGTCGATGCTGAGGATTTCCTCCGGTTGATACTGCCGGTCGATAATGTGGCGCAGCGTTGTCCCCGCGGTCTTCGGTAGATGCAGAAAGATCAGGGTCTGATAAGCTGCCATTGCACCTGGCGTCCAAGCACCTTGCTCGCCTAGCTGGCCTCCAGATAGCGCTTGTTGAGACCAGCGTGCCGGCGCGCGATCTGAACCTGGCGTGGCGTCAGTCGCCCTCGCTCTGGCGCGTCAAGCACAGCACGTCAACCGCCCTGTTTGAGAGCGCGAGCCGACGCTCGAAGCGCTTTGCGGAGAAGACGTCATAGGCGGCAGGCACGTTCTCGGTGCGTTTGGCTAGGGGCGCTCCGCGCGTGAATCGCGCCGACTGGACGACCCAGACACGATCGTGGGGTCCCAGCCCATCCAGGGTCTCGCCTAGATCCTCCGTGCCCGACCACTCGCCCTTAAGGCACCACACCCTTGCCTCCCCATCGTAATAGTGGTCGAAGGGCATCCTCCAAAACTCGGGTGCCACCGGGAAGAGGAGCAGGACCACGTCCTGTGCCACTGCGTTTGCCTCGATGTGCGACGTCACGGCGCGCCAGTCCTCGTGCCAGCGAGCAGTGGCGATCCAGTAACTGGAGAAGGAGCTCACCGCGAGCAGCACTGCCAGCAGTGGAGCAGCCAGACAGCGTGGTCGGAGACGACAAGCGGCCAGCACAACGAGAAGGCATGTCACTGGCAGGATCCCGGTGAAGTACCTGGTCACGATGAGCGGCCTCCAGGCGGAGGAGACGAAGGCCATCAAGAACGTGCCCAGGACGCTGCAGAGCAATAGGGCGTGTTGATCTCTTGGCCTTGCTCTGTTCGAGCGCCAAAACAGGAGTATCGTGCAGGAGAGTGCCAAAGCGGCCCAGACGCCCCAAAGAGCGATGTGCCAAACCCTTTCGGACACCAGCTCTCGCCGGACGAAGAAGTAGGTCGGCGTGGTGAGCAGTTCGGGAAAAGACCTGGACGGAATCCAGGGGACGGGTTGGTTTTGGAGCTGGAATCGTAGGGTTGGCAACCAGGGGCAGAAGGCGACTAGAATCCCTAAGCTGGCTGCTCCCCACCTCCTGAGCAGCCTGACGTCCCGATCAAGTGCCAGTCGGATGGACATATAGCCGGCGAGCGACAACAGTGTGAAGCCGGCGTAATAGTGGGTGTAGAGGCTGGCAGCACCGAAGAGTGTGAAACCAATCCAGGTGCTGCGGCCCGAGGGGCTGGAGCGGATGGCCCCTTGCAGGCAGTATACGGCAAACGTGATCAGACAAGCGAGCAGAGCGTACATCCGAGCTTCGCGGGAGTGGTAGATGTGTAGGGGCGATACGGCCAGCAGAAGCGCGCTGAGTGTACCGACTCTTGCGCTGAAGACCGCCTTACCAAGGGCGTATAGGGCGGCGACGGTCAGCGTGCCGAAGAAGGCGCCGGGAAACCGGAGGAAGAACTCGCCGTCGCCGAGCTTCAGCCAGGGATAGAGAACGCCGATTTCGTACAGGGGAGGATGATTGCCCATCACCGTCATCCTCCAGGCGGTCCTCAAGTCCGCCTGAGAAGCTCGATGGAGGCTCAATATCTCATCTCCCCACAGGCTGTCGTCACCCAGGGCGTGCAGTCGTCCCAGCCAGGCCACGACGAGAATGAGAAGCAGGAGGACGATTCGGAGACGGGGGTCCATCACCCCTGCACCGTCGTGAGATGATGGTGCTCGGTCCAGGTACCACCCACATCTTCGCTTCAGTGACCGAATGGAGCTCCCCAGAAGGTCGGACATGATGCTCTCAAGACCTCGCGAAACAGCGCCTGTACACCGCAAGGGTCCTCTCCGCAATCGCGTCCCAGCTAAACGGCAGGACGTACTCGTAGTTGCGCCGACCACGTTCCGTCAGATCCACGTGGAAGGCCCTTCTCATGGATCGCAGCAGGCCGTCGTCTGCCCCTGGATCGTAGAGAAAGACCCCCGGGCTCTTCGAATGCTCTCTCAGGCAACCGAGGCTCGGTGCAATCACGGCCTTCCCAAACGACATCGCCAGCATCATGCTGCCGGAGGTGAGCACATCTCGAAAGGGCAGCACCACGGCATCCGCGGCATTCATGGTGAGCTGGACGTCTCCATCCGGCACGAACGCCAGGCGGGCAGCGATGCGCTGATCCGATGCACAGCCGCGCGCCACCTGTGCGCCAAGAGCTTCAGTCGCGGGCTCCCCGACAACGAGAAGACGCGCGTCATCATCAGAAAGGCGCTTGAAGGCCCGTATCAGCGACAACACCCCCTTGTAGGGCCGTACCTTCCCGAAATAGAGAAAGACCCTATCACGAGCATCGAATCCCAGTTGCCTCCTGGCCTGATCCTGGCTCATGGCGTTCTCATAGCTGCTGACGAAGTTGCCGTGCGGAATCACGGTGACCTTCTCCTTGATCCTTTTGGGCAGGCCGTAGACAGTGGTGATCTGCTCCCGGGCTCTGGCGCAATGGACGATGATCTGATCGTAGATGTGACAGAGCAGACGGTGCAGCCGCCGCTCCAACTGGGGGTCCCTACGCTCATGATCAAACCAGTCGTGCACCGTCCACACGATCTTGACGCCCTGAGACTTGACGCACAGCAGCGTGCCCAAGAGCAGCGCTGCCTTGGCCAGGCTGCGGGCCCGTCCCGTCGATATCAGGAACGGCGATGTCCAGTGAAGATGAAGCACATCCAACTCGCCACACCTCCGAAGCGTGTTCAGCAGCGGATGCGTAAGATCAACGTCCGAACGGACCGTCAGCCCCAGTGCTCTCAGGGCCTGGGCGAGCTCCCTTTGATACGGATTCTCTCGACCGAAGTAAGGAAGGAGCAGGACGCTCATCGCGGCTCCGTCTTTCACGAGATCCAGTGTCCTGCCTGAACCTGTCGATAGGCATAGCTGAACGTGCCCACGATTCGCCCAATCAGTTGCATGAGATAGTCACACCCCTCCAGCGCCAGATACAGCAGCCGACGGCGTCGTGACAGGCCCAGCGATTCATAGCGGGCTCTCTGTTCACGGAGGTAGACGGGCACGAAGTACCTGAACACCTCCACCAGTGAGAACGCGCCACAGCGCAGGGCGGCCATCAGGCCAGACGCGAATGGTCGTATAGGCCGGGGGCTGCGTTCCATCTGGCGCACCAGCTGGTTCAGCAGGCGTCTGATCCGTGAGCGCGCTCCTCGGCTGGTAAGGCCGGCGTAGCGTTCCGGATACTTCAATCGCAGGTACGCCCCTCCTCGTCCCCTGCCAAACGACTGAAGCATCATACCACGGAGCGATGGCCGCCCCACGTGCCAGACGATGGCCTCAGCATTGGTGTGGAGCCCATAACCGGCGGCAGTGAGACGAAACCCAAGGTCGACGTCCTCGGCAGCGGGGACGTGAAACGCCCCATCGAAGCCGCCGACATGCAGAAGCACCGAGCGACGGAACGAGGCGTTGGCGGTGTCCAGATACTCAGGCTGCTCGGCCTCATTGGCTCGATGACGGTTGCCCTGCACGGCATAGAACGGACGGAGCCAGTGGCCTTGTGCACAGTTCTTGATCGCTCCCCCCACAGCCACCACGGGCGACGATGATGCGTGAGACCCATAGCTCTCGGCCAAGCCAGCCAGCCAGTCAGGCTCGGGCAAGCAGTCATCATTGGTGAGGGCGACCACCTCGCCGCGGGCCGCCCTGGCCCCCACATTGCCGGCGACCGCTGGCCCCAAAGGCCCTTGTCGGATGTGGCGCAGGCCTCCCTCGTCTGAGAGGCGGGCCAGATACTCCTTGGTCCCGTCCGTGGAGCCGTTATCCACCACGATAACCTCATAGCGGTCTGCGGGATAGGTCTGATTGGCCAGGCAATCCAGGGTCTGGCGCAGCATCGTCAATCGGTTGTGGGTGGGAATGACGACACTGATAAACGGCCTGGGTTCCATCACGTCCATGGCTCAGCCCACTTGCTCCTGTTCAGACCACCCCCAGATATCGGCGGGGGGAGGTCCAAGTCGACCACGCAGGTAGTCCAGCACACCCCGCGTCATCCACCATGCGCGGCTCAGCTTCGACTGACCATAGCGCATGATCAAACCTAGCTCATGGTACCATACCAGTGCCACGCCCCGCAACCGCCGCCAGTCCTGGGGTAGGATACCCCGACGCTCCCAGAACAGCAGCCAGTTCCGGGCGTAGAAGTAGTGAAACAGGGCCCCACTCCTCCCCGTGGTCGAGACGGAGAGCTTGTGGTAGGCTATCGCGTCAGGGGCATACCGAATGCGATAGCCGGCATCTCGTGCTCGGTGGCACCAGTCCAGATCCTCGTGCATGAAGAAGAAATCCCCCTCCAGCAATCCCACGTCCTCGATCGCGCGCCGACACATCAAGAGGCAACACCCCGGGGCATAGTCAATATCGCGTGCCTCGTCGAAGCGAGCGTCGTCCAGCGGCAGAGCCTCGCCACGAGGAAAGCACTCCCCGGCCGCCCAGAGGCGCTCCGGGGTCTCATACGCCCTGATTCTGCAGCCGACGGCAGCCACGTCCGGATCCTCGGCCGCGACCACCAGGTGGCTCAGTGTGTCGTTCTCCAGGCGCGCATCGTCGTTCAGCAGAAGCACATAGTCAGCGCCGTTCTCCAACGCATAGCGGATGCCGATGTTGTTACCCTCGGCGTAGCCCAGGTTCGCCTCGTTGCATAGCAGACGTACGCCTGGGAAGGCCTCTTGGAGTCGCGTGACGGAATCGTCGGTCGACCCGTTGTCCACCACCACGATCCGCCGGTCGGGATGCGAGCTCTGGATCACGGTGTTCAAGCACTGGATGGTCTCGTGCTCCCGATTCCAATTGAGGATGACGACGTATGGGCGTGGTCGTGTAGACATATCGCTACTCAGGCCGGATGCGAAGCACGAACTGATAGGCGAACATCGCCGGCCAGATCATGGCCAGTCGACTCTCAAACCTGATCAGGCGCATGCGCCAGATCGGACGGCGATATAGTGGGGCCAACCAGGCGAAGGTCAGGTCATCGTGGCAGTTGTGGTTCACCGTGATGGCGGATGCCTCAACCACATAACCGGCTTCCTCGATCAGCTCATGTAGCGAGTCTCGAGTGAAGAACCGCAGGTGAGTTCGGTCAAAGAGGCCGTACTGTCGGGAGGGGAAACGGCCTCTCAGGATCTCACGTCGGAAGACCCAGTGCCCGGAGTTTGGGACGGAAAGCACAACGCGCCCGTCGGGCTTGAGCCACGATTCGCGAATGTGCACCAGCAGCGTTCCAGGAGATTTCAAATGCTCCAAGACGTCGCCCAATACCACGGTGTCAAACCTCTCGGTAACCTGCGCCTGAACGCTGGGGCTCTCCACGTCGCCGACAATGACCCGATCACACACCGATCTCGCCTGTTCAGCAGCGACTGGGTCGCGCTCCAAACCCACCACGCTGCACCCTCGCGCCGTCAAGTGCTGGCTGAAGAACCCATTGGAACATCCGACGTCCAGAGCTGAGTGGGCTCCCTCTGCGAAACGGAGCAGCCACGTATAGGCCGACCAGCAGTTGCTCGGATCGACCGGGAAGTCGTAGCGGGTCGCTGGCCTCTTCTGGTTGTCCGTCACTCTCGCTGCTCCCCGTGTAGGAAGCGCGTGGTTGGTCTGGTGATCCTTGACGCTATGCCCATCGTGACGTAGAGATAGGGCTTCATCAACCTGGGCTTCACGTGGAGGCGATAGCCGTAACCAAGGAGCAGGCGGGCAAAACGTGGCGTGAGGAAATCCAGGGTGTTTGCCTCCTTGATCCTCGTGCCTGTGATGATGGAGTACAGTCGGTAGTCCGACAGATCGTTTTCCACGAAGCTTCTGGGTTTTCGAGCCTTCAGATAGACCAGAGATGGTGGCTCAGGATCTTCCTCGAGAACGAGGATCTCGAAGTCTGAGAAGATGCTCTCAACGTCCGTTGGCTCATATCGCCAGAAGTCGTTGGGATAGGCGTGGAACGGGAAATCGGAAGGTACAGTGATCAGCACGATGCCCTCCGGCCTACACACGTGCTTGATGTTGGAGATCGCTTGCTTCCAGCGCCTCACGTGCTCCAGCGTGTTGGTTGATACGACCAGATCGAAACTCTCCCTCCCAAAGCGCTCGGCAAGCCTCGCAGCCGGGCACAGCTCGTCAACACCGGGACCGGGTCTTATGTCGATCCCAACGTAGTCGGCAGGCCGCAGTGCTTCGATCGCAGGTCGAAGACCACCGTTGACGTCGTAGGAGCCGACTTCAATCACCCGTCTTCCTCTGACCTCCATAGCGCTCAGGTTCTTGTCCCCCCATTCAAAGCAGGCATTGTTGCACATCATTCAGTTCCTTGCTATGAGCCGCGGTTTGATCCCTATTCGCACAGGCACTATAATGTGACCAGATCTGGGGAAACGCCAAGACGAAGGGCCAAGGTATGCATAGATTGATCGCTGCCATACTGAACAGGATTGTCAGGAATCGATTTCATAGGCTGTATTACGACTCTGGTATCTTCTACAACACCTCTTGGCTGGGCGCTCAGGTTCTGAAGTGCCCATTCGACTTATGGATTTACCAGGAGATCATCCACGAGATACGACCAGATGTCGTAGTTGAGTGCGGAACCTTCCAGGGAGGATCCGCACTATTCCTGGCATGCGTCTGCGATCTGGTCGGGCATGGCATCATCCTGACAATCGACACCGAAGAGAGAAAGAGCAGGCCTCAACATCAAAGGATACAGTATCTTCACGGTTCGTCAACAGGCGAGAAAACCGTGGAAGCGATCAGACGGTCTGTCCGGGGTCGTGATACCGTGATAGTCATCTTGGATTCAGATCATCACAAAGAGCACGTCCTCAATGAACTGAGGATCTACAGCCAATTCGTCACGACAGGAAGCTACCTGATTGTTGAAGATACCAATATTAACGGGCATCCCGTACGGTCCGGTTTTGGCCCAGGACCTATGGAGGCCGTCGAAGCATTCCTGGAAGAAGACGATAGGTTCGCGATCGACAGGGCCAGAGAGAAGTTCATACTGACCTTCAATCCTCGCGGCTACTTGCGCAGGATCCGAGCATAGGCAGACCCGCGGCAGAGCCTGCAGTGACGGTAAGCAGATGCGCATTCGACGCCTAACCATCATATGCCTTGAGCTTCAGTCCGCTCATCAGGCCCGCCCAGTACGACCCGACGGCGGATAGATTCCCCCGCACCACGTCCCTAAAGACGAAGCGCAGCAACACCAGTGACCAGAAGGCGATCGCGAGGGGGATCAAGGGTGGGGCGGTGTGCTTCCTGGCAAAACGGACCGTGCTGCTGACGAAGTGGTGCTTGCGGAAGCCATTGTCGTGGGCCGTGCTGGCCGACCCCTTGTGCCACACGCGGGCCTGCGGCACGAACAGCAGCGAGAAGCCAGCGTCCTGGGCGCGCAGACAGAGGTCCATGTCCTCCAGGTAGACGAAGAACCTCTCATCGAACGAGCCAACTCGCTCGAACACGCTGCGGCGAACGAGCATCGCTGCCCCAAAGACGTAGTCCACCTCGCGCATCACGTCGAACTGTCCCCGGTCTGGCTGGCCGCGTCCTGTGTCAGCTGCGGCCAGCACCCCCCAACGTTTGCGCGCCCCGGCGTACCATATCGTGCGTGGTCTGTGCTGATAGTATAGCTTGGGCCCAAGAATACCGGCTTCTGGATGGGCCTCAGCGGCTTCAATGAGTTCCGACAGGGCACGTGGATCGGCAACTGTGTCATTGTTCATGAGGAACACGAACTCGCAGCCGGTTTCGGCCAGCAGGTGCTCGATTGCCCTGTTGCACGCGGCGCCAAAGCCCGTGTTCGACGGCAGCGAGATGAGCCTGGATTCGGGAAAGCGTCGAGCGATGGACTGCGCCGAGCCGTCGCACGAGCCATTATCCACGACCGTCACATGATAGCTCACGCGATCAGGGAGATCCAGACGCTCCAACGAGTGTAGACAGCGCAGCGTCTCATCCCTTAGATTCCAGTTGACCACCACGATCCCTACCTGCACCTGCTTCATCGTCCGCTTCCGTCCCGCTTGCCTGGAAAGCCTTTGAACGCCCCCCAACACCAGGCCACCTTGGTGAGGTAGACGACCGGTAGGGTATGCCAATACCGTCGCCGTGCCTCAGGCTGGCTGAACGTGCGAGCTGTCGCCCACGCAGCCACCAGCGGCGCAGCCCACAGGAAGACCGAGCGATGCTCAGCCAGCTTCGGTGTCTGCAGCATCCGCCGGTAGCGCAGCCGCACGTCGAGCGTGTGGGGCGCGTCATGCGTCCAGTGACGCCAGACCTTGGGCCAGCTATGGCGCGGAGGGTCGTGGAGGACGATGGCTCTGGGCTCGAAATACAAGCGGTAGCCTAGCTGCCGGAAGCGGACGGTCCACTCCAGATCCTCGGCGCGGCTTCGCTCTTCCTCCATGTTCCCGGCGCTTCTGACCACCTCGCGATCGACGCTCAGATTGGAGGTCGACAGGTAGGTGCGTGGCCCTTTCGCCATGAAGGGCAGCAGGTCGTGGAAGGCGGAGACGTTGTCCGCCAGCTGGAGGTAGTTGTCTGTGCCAAATGTCACTGCGCCGCCGACAATGTCCTCTCCGTCTCTATGTCGTTCGAGATGGTGGTCAAGCCAGTCCAAGGCCGGGATGCAATCGTCGTCGAGAAACAGAAAGAGGTCACCTTCTGCCTCTTCCATGCCCAGGTTCCGTTTGTCGGAAGCGTGTGAGAGATACCCTTCGGTGCAGATGAAGCGCACGAGGTCGCCCTCCACGACCAGGCCGGGTTCGTCAACGCCGACAACCAGAACTTCCGCTGCCGACACATCGGCTGTCTGGTGCTTCAGGGCCTGCAGGATGTCGTCAATGAGCAACGAGTTGGTGGTCGGGATGATGATAGATAGATTCTTCACAACTGCCTTTGATCAGCCCTGGGCACGGCGTGCCCTACTCGCCGGATTCTATCGCCAACTGAAAGACCCACAGGTTTCCCACTCGTTGGGCCTCGGTGATGCTGAGCTGGTATCCTTTTCTCAGTTGCTTAGCCTCTCTCAACAGGGCTTCGTCTAACGTCACGAGTGCAAAGCGTTCGACCTGATGGAGTGTGGCGAAATCCAGCCACTCGGCCAGCTCCTCCGACGTGTCGGTGATGAAGAACTGCTTCTCGGGGTAGATGGGCGCCGCGTTGAGCCGCAGCCACCATAGATCAGAGACCACCCGCGGTTCCGGCAGCTCTGCTATGGTCTGGTTGAACGTGGCATTGACGCGCTTGTCCCGGGCGATGGTCTTGATGCCTCTCACTTGGAAGCCGAAGCCCAGCATCACCAGCGTCCCCACGATGAGTGTCTTCGCCACGCCAAGACGGTTGCCTTGCTCTCCTCTGACCCAGAGAGCGCTAAGCGCCAGCAGGGGATAGAAGGTCATCGCGAAGCGCGCTCCCCATTCCAGGCCGCCATGGGGTTTGCTGCCTCGCAGTCCGATGAGGCCAATGGCATATCCGATCAGCCCGAGCACCGTCGTCAGTGCGATGATCCTTGCTCTGCGGTGCCCTTGCCGCCAGATCTCGAACGCTCGGCAAAGCCCAAGCAGCGCCCAGGGCGTCGTGAACAGCAGGCCGTGCGCCGATCGGTAGTGGGTTGGCGCAAACAGAAAGGTGGATCCAACAAGGGTGGTGAGGCCCAGGCCGATCCAATGCAGCTTGCGCCAGTGAGACCTTGAGGGGATGAAGCTGCCCATCAGGGCGATCGCTGCCGAGACTGTCCAGAGCACACCACGCCAGCCAGCGTCGATTGCTTCATCCGCAGATGGGCCGACGAGCAGGGCCGGAGCGGCGTTCCATCCGGCGTCCGCCAGGTAGCGAAGTGGATAGAACAGATAGAGGGCATTGTCACCTACCGGCTGTTCGAACAGAGCTTGGTGAAGTGGTACGTAAGGGAGCAGAACCAGCAGTAGCGCGCTCCCTGCCCAGGCCAGCCCTTCCCAGCTATCTCGCGCGACGAATCCGGTGGTCAGCAACAGGGCGAGCGCGAAGATCGCCATCTCCAGTCGAATGTAGACGCTCAGGCCCAGGGAAACGCCAACGCCAGCCCAGGCAAGCGCCTGGTGTCTCTTCGCTGCGCGATCGTTGCACGTGATCCTGACCACCACACAGGCAGCGATAAGGCCCAGACTTGTGGCCAGCGTATGCTCCCAGAAGATCGTTGAGTAGATAAACAGGGGGCTTCCAAATGCGACCAACGCCCACGTCAGGATCCGCCTCCTCTCCCGGGGCATCAGATAGAGAGTGAGCGTGCCGCTGAGCGCCCCGCCGAGCGCTGGCAGGATGTATGTCCCCGGCGTGCCAAACCACGTCCACGCAGGGAGCACCAGCAGTGGGAAGAGGGGCAGGCGTTGGAGGTAGAGCTTGTTGTCACGCGCTCTTAGGACTCTGAGGGTGGAGTCCGTCTCTGCGAACCGAAGCCCGGGATCGAGCGCGCGTCCAGGATAGGGGATATCGTAGGATAGACGCCCATCCTGCACACTCAGGCTCTGGATCTGTATGAGCTTGGCACCTTCATCAGGAGACCAGACCGCGTGCGGCGACAGGAGAAACCAGGCGGTTGCCGCGTAGACGAGAAGCGCGACGATCCCGCTCAAGATCGGGAAGGAAGGCCGTCTAGCCAGTTCCCTGACGTCGTTCCGCCAGCTGCTCATGCTCATTCGTCAGTCTCGTTGACCAGCTTCCAACAGGATCCTTGGTCGCTCAGCTCAAATCCCTCAGGGATGGCGGGCACCGGCTCGACGAAGCAGAGTGGCGTGTGCTTGGACTGCTTCGAGAGCCAGGACAGCCACGCTGATTGTGCCGACGGGGTATCCAGGGAACCGTACCGGCTCTGGAGGCCCAGCGAATAGAAGCTCAAGTTGAAGCTTCGTACGTCCGGGCGCAGCCCCTCGACGATCCTCAGGTAGTCCAACACGGCCGCAGTGGTCCAGTGATTGACGATGGTCGTAGAGGGTTCCACGTCGTTGAGCAGCTGTGTGGCGAAATCGTAGGTGCGTCGGTTGTGGCTCAGGTCCACCGCGCGCCAGTTGAACGCCACGCTGATGGCGACGATGGAGAGGAGAGCCAGGTTGACCGCGGCATGGACTCTATCTGAGCTCAGGCTTGGTGAGCGCTTGCTGCTCCAATCTATCAGGGCTTCTATCCCGTGCGCGATCCAGACGCCCATGGCCAGGTAGGCTGGAAGGAACATGGCCTCTCTGTCTACGACGTGATAGAGAAGGAACGCCATGAAGTTGAGGGCGAGGTAGATGGAGAGCAGTCGATTCCACGCGGGATGTGACTCTCTCACCCTCCACCATCCCCAGGCTCCCAGGACAAGGCCTATCCCCAATGAGCCATTCCAGAGGAAAGCGCCAAAGCGAGATACGCCTCGAAGGAGCTCCGCCGGTGCGGCGTCGAGATAGAAGGCATGGTGGAAGGCCTGGCCCGAGACCAGCCACCACAGGCCTCTCAAACTGCTGAGATCTACGTCGAAGTACGTTCGGATATAGTCCACCTGCAGCGCGGCCCGACTGCGCCACGGGAAGTACAGGTAGCATACGACCCCAATCACGATCGCGGGAAGCGTCAGCCCCAGGCACGCTCTTCGCCAGCGTGGCGGCCCCCAGATGGTGGAGATCAGGATGGCTATCCAGAGCAACGCGGTCGTCAGGTGGTTGCCCATCCCAAGGCCCAACAGGACGAAGCAGATCACCTGGCTCCTGACTCGATTGAGGTGATAGGCCTTGAACCAGGCTAGCAGAGTGGTTGCTATCAAGAACGTGTGAAGCGTATACACCTCTGCCTGGACGGCCTGTGACCAGAGATACGGGGCGGTTGCAAACAGCAACGTGGTCACGAGTGAGGTTGCCCATGCACGCGTCTGCACGTAGAGAAGCCTGTACAGTGCGAATGCGGTCAGGCTGCCAAGGACCGCCGACATGAGGTTCAGCCGCAGCCCAACGTTGCCAATCGGTATGCGAGAGAACAGATGGCCTAGCACCATATACACAGGGTATCCCGGTGGGTGGACGAACCCTAATGTGTGGGCCCCGACGGTCAGCTCTGCGCTGTCAAACCCCTGTACGGTCGGCGCCAGGCTGCTCCCGTAGAGGGCGAGAACAGCGAGTAGGCTCGTCACAGCACCGACGTAGTAACCCCGTTTGCTGCTCGTTCGAGGGGCTGTCGTCGTCATATGGGTTCACGATCGGCAAAGCGTCGAGGCCCCGTCCTCACCAAGCGATTGATAGCATCACGTAGCAGGCAGAGAGGTGAGTGACGCAAGGCCATAGCTACCCACCCAACGACCATCTGCCGCTCAGCCGCAAGGAGGATGAGCAGCAGGCTCGCTGTAGCGATGCCATAGAAGATGGTCACAGATGTGCTCACCACCGGGATAGGGCGTTCTCCGTCCAGTTTGGGTGGAACCAGGAACCCTCCTCCGTACGGGAAGGGATCAAACCAGAACATCCCCTCGGATGAGGTCGCAACCCGGCTCTGCTCCTGTACCACCGCCACCTCCCAGCGCCACTCGCCGACTCGCTCGGCTGGCAGCTCGGCAGTCCAATCCTGGCTCGTCAGCAGCGCACTCTGGATCATATCGCCGCTCCCCACGTGATAGGCCGTGACCTGATAGGCCTGATCGGTCTGCAGAGAGCCGCGCCACTGGAACGTGATTGGGCTCTGGTAGGATCCGCCCTGCCCGGGGGATACCAGCTGCGGCGTTGTGGCGCTCGGCGCCGTCGTAGGGGGCGGGCTGCTCGTCGTCGGCGTTGCGGTGGGCACGGGGCTCTCGGTTGGTTCGGATGGCGCCGTTCCCTTGGGTGTGGCTGTTCCCCCAGCCGATGTCGGTCCGCTGGTGGGCGTGCTGGTCGGCGTGGGCGAGGCCGGACTCGTCGCCGTCGGTGGGACCGGAGTCCACGTCGCGGTGGGTGCCGCAACCTCGGTCACGACGGCTGGCACGGTGGTCGCCCCGCCTTGCTCTGGTGATGCGGGCGTCTTATCAGCCCCTCCACCCAGCCCGCCGATCACCAGGATCAGGCCCAGCACCACCATCAGCAAGGCGCCCGCCCCACCCACGCCCAGGACCCAGAGGGGGATATCGCGTTTCCTCCTCGCTTGGTCCGAGGGAATCTGTCGGTCTGGCATCAGGCGGGTTTCAGCTTCTCCCTCGACCCCCTTCCCCATGGCCGCCTTCATCTCCCGCGGGCTCTGGAAGCGGTCCTGGACCCTCAGCTCCATCGCCCGCAACACCGCTGCCTCCACCCTGGGCGAGATGCTCCGGTTCAACGCTCGGGGCGGCTTGAACATCCCCTGGCCAGCGCTACGCTGGGTCGCCGTCGGTGGCGCCTGGCCCGTCAACGCGTGGTAGAGCGTCGCCCCCAGGCTGTAGATGTCGCTGCGCGCATCGGTGTGGCCCGTCACGTCGTACTGCTCCGGCGGGGCGTATTCCGGCGTGCCCATGCCGCGCATCGCCGTCTTGGTCCGCGGGTCGCGTGGATCCCAGAGCTTCACCAGCCCAAAGTCGACCAGCACCGCCGCTCCGCTAGGCTGGAGGATCACGTTCTGAGGCTTGACGTCGCGATGGAGGACGCCCTGGCTGTGGCAGTAGGCAAGTGCCTCCAGCAGCTGCCCGGCCAGCGCCACCACTCGCTCCTCCGACAGCGCCCCCTGGTGGTTGATGCAGTGCGCCAGGCTCTCCCCCTCGATAAACTTCATCACCAGGTAGACGTTGCTCGCCTCCGCGAAGAAATCGGTCACGTCGACCAGATGCGGATGGTCGAGCCGGGCCAGGACCTGCGCTTCCTGCTGGAACTGGCGCCGCAGCTGTTTCAGCTTGCCGGCATCCAATCCCGGCTGGGGCATCATCTCCTTGACCGCCACGGGGACGTTGAGGCGGGTATCCCATGCGCGGTAGACGGCGCCCATGCCGCCCTGTCCCAGGCGGGAGATGATGCGATACCGATTCTGCAGAAGCTGTCCGGCTTCGAGTGTCATTGTCTCCTCCGTGCAGTTGGACGATCACGGACTGCGATCATTCTGTCTCAAGGCCAAACCGGCGCGCGAGGCTTGCCCACGCCAAGTATACGTCCAAATCGCGAACAGGCAAACGGAGAAGCAGCCGCTCTACATGCGCGCGATGATCTCGCTGCGCTTGAAGGTGCGAACGCCAAACCAGAGGATCGCGGCATCGACCAGCCAAAGGAAGAGACCCATCAGCAACACGGCCACCACGTTCAGATAGAGCACGCCCGCGATCTGCCCGAAGACCAGCAGCAGGATCGGGATCACCACCATGCCGCCCAGCTGATACGCGTCCTGGAACGTGCTGACCTTGGATGAGATCAGGATGATCAGGCCCAGGCCCACGCCGGCGGCCGCCGGCGCAAGCCAGAGCACCAGCGCCACCCACATCGCGTTGGGGAAGAAGACCCTGCCCATGACCTGCCAGGCACTCAGGTTGACCACCAGCGCGTAAAGGACAAAGGCGCCGAGGCCGACCAGGAAGGCGGGCACCCACGAAGCGAGCAGCTTACCGAGGAAGAGCTCAGTATCGGTGGTCGGCGTGTGGAGCAGCGCCTCCAGCGTTTTGCGCTCCTTCTCGCCCACGAAGCTGCCCGCGGCGATCGTGCTCGCGACCATCACGGGGACGATGAGGAACATAGGCGCGAAGAGGTCCTCCAGGATGACCACCACCAGCACCTGGGCCTCGTCGTAGCCAGCGAACCTCTCGCGCATCGCCGCCGGCATCATCTCCAGGAATGTCGCAAGATCCTCCATCTCCCCGGCGGCGGCCATTTGCGGGGCCAGGAAGCCAACCACCGCCGGAAGCGCCACGATGAAGATCAGCGGCACGATGATCATGGGCAGCATGACCGCCTTGCTGCGCATCACGACCTTGAGGTCGCGCAGCGCCAGCGTGCGGAGCGTGCGCCAGCTCACCACTGGCCTGTTGTCAAGTTGGGCAGGATAGCTCACGAGGCCACCTCCCCGTGGGCCCGCTCGTGCAGTGCGAAGTAGACGTCCTCCAACGTTGGCTCCTGAGGTGATACGCGGAAGACGCGGCAGCCGGCGCCAACCAGCGACGCCACCAGGTCGGGGATCACGGCGCGCCGGGAGATCCGCAGCGAAAGCAGGCCCGCCGTCGCGTCCCAGGTGACGTCGCGGGCGGCGGGCGGCAACGAGATGGCAGCCGGGTCGCAGCCGCCCAGCTCCACCTCCAGCCGGATACCTTGCCATAGCTCGTGGGCCAGTTCCTCGGGTGTGCCGATGGCCACCAGGCGTCCGTGGTCCATCACCCCGACGCGATGACACAGCTTCTGTGCTTCGGTGAGGTTGTGGGTGCAGAGGAAGATGGTATGCTGCCCGCGCTGGCTCAGCCGTCGGATCAGCTCGTGGACGTTGCGAGTGGCCACCGGGTCGAGGCCCGCCGTTGGCTCGTCCAGGAAGATCAGGGGCGGGTTATGGAGTAACGTGCGGGCCAGTGCCAGGCGCTGCTTCATGCCCCGGCTGTATCCTCCGACCATCTCCTGCGCCCGCTTATCCAGCTCGAACTTCTCCAACAGCTCGTGCACCCGGGCCTCTATGGCGGCCTCTGCCACGCTGTAGAGACGGGCGTAGATGGTGAGGTTCTCCCAGGCGCTGAGCTTCTCGTCCAGCGAGGGCGTCTCGGTGAGCACGCCCGTGTAGCGGCGCAGCGTCGCGCCATCCGCGACCGGGTCGAGCCCCAGGACGCGCAACTCGCCGGCCGTCGGAGCGAGCACGCCGTTCAACAGGCGCACCGTCGTGGTCTTCCCCGCGCCGTTGTGGCCGAGGAAGCCGAACACCTCGCCCCGGTGGACCTCCAGCGTCAGCGCGTCGACAGCGACCGTGCCCTCGCCCCCGGAGCCATCGCCAAAGGTGCGGCTCAGCCCTTCAGTGTGTATCACCACATCGTCAAACTGTGCGACGCCCCTTCCAAGCGAGCGAAGCGAAGCCATGGTGCGTTGCACCTGGCTGAGCTCCCCGGTGTGGACCATAGTGCCTTGTGTTGCACCTGTTTCCATGGCAATATCCTACTCAGGCATCGGGAACTGCACGGCGATGACCCAGATCTCTCCCCGCTCTACTCGCCCCTCGGCTCCTCCAGGGGATAGGTGACCATGTGAGGCTCGTCGGCCAGATCCCGCGCCACGCCCGGCGACACCTGGATGATGGGTTAGAAGATGGGCCACTCGTCGTAGGTGGCGCGGATCTCATCGTCGACGTACTTCCCCTGTAGCATGTCGAAGATCGTCGCGTGTCCGTCGGCGGCGGAGATCACCAGGTCGGCGCGATGCTCGGTGCCGTCGGCCAGGCGCACGCCCACCGCCCGGTCGTCCTCGACCAGAACCCTGTACACCCGCACGCCGTAGTCGATCTCGTCGCCCAGCATCGTTCCTCCCTGGCTCAACCTCCATCCACGACAGGGTGCTCTCCACCTCTCATCTCGGGCCCTGGGACTCGAACTGTGAGCCCGTCGTATGCTACGTCGTAACCATGCTGCCTGGCGAACTCCACCAGCTCCGGGTTGCCCGGGTTGCCCGGGTGCGAGATATGCGTTGCGAGGGCTCGTCCATGATCCGCCAGTATCCCCTCCTCCCGCATGCGGGCCACGTGTTCGATTACCTGGTGGGCGCTGAGGTGATCGCTGCCTGGCTCGTCTGGGCCGTAGGTGTGGTCGAGGATCACGAAGTCGAAGCGCAGCTCGTGCCGATGGAACGCCTGCCACGTCTCGTCCGGCAGCGTCGCCGTGTCGGTGCCGTAGAAGATGCTGCACCCGTCCGCTTCAACCGCGTAGAGCAGGGGCTCCACCGTGAGGTCGTGGTTCGCCCGGAGCGCCGTCACCCGATAGGGACCAACGGTGAGGGACTGTAGTGCTTCGATCTGATGCACCTCCAGGTTTAGCCGCTCACCGACCTCGCGGTCGAGGAAGCCGGCGGGGGCGCAATCCCTCTTGAGGAGCTCCGCGGCCCGCTCTAGTGTGGCACGCGAAGCGTAGAAGTGGAGCCGGGGCGCTCCGACCACGCCAAACGCGGGGCTGCGTGAAAGGAAGTGCGATGTGTCTAGGTGGTCCGCGTGCGCGTGCGTCTGTAGGCAGTAGCGCACCTTGGTCAGGGGGACCCCGTGCATCTGGGAGGCGCTCATGATGTCCGGGCCAAGGTCGATCAGCAGGTCATCGTTGATCAGCGCGGCGGATCGCTTGCGCAGGCTGGGGCCGCCGAGGGCCCGGGCCCGCCGGCAGTTGTCGCACTGGCAGAAGGGCTCTGGATAGGCGTTCGCTGCGGAGGTTCCCAGGAATGTGATCTTCACAGCTGACTACTTCCCTGCGGCAACGCGAACCGGCGGCTGATGCGCTGCGGCGCATCAGCCGCCCTGAGCGGGTTTGATCGGGTCCGACAGCGGTCTTGCGAGCCTACATTGGAGCCAGCGTGCCAGCGAATATCAGCCAAGCCAGCGTGGTCTTGGCAGTCAGGCTGAGCACGATGTAGATCCGTTCGCCGAACAGGTAGTCCTTCCACCGCCCCACCTTCTTGTACTGGAGCAGCATGTTGAGGGCGAAAATGTTGAAGAAGACGAAGAGGGTAGGGATAATGGTGTAGACGAACCAGGGCGGCTCGGCATCGCCGGAGGTCAGGGACCCGAGGAAGTACATCAAGATCACGACCCAGGGGATGATGCCCGCGATGCAGCCGTATATGAACGAGGTCCAGTCCGTCTTCTCCGTGGTCTGATTGTGCAGCTCCATCATGACCCCGAACAGGTTCATCGTCGCGTTCAGTCCGAAGATCACGATCAGGCCGCCCAGATCCTGGAAACCCACCAGCAGGGAGATGAGCACGATCATCCACGAGGAGCTGAGGGCATACTCGTAGAACCGGGCGGGGTTCATGCCCTTCTTCAGGTTCTTGACGTACCACGGGTAGGCGAACGTCGATAGGCATAGGTGGGCCACTGCCGACAGCAGCAGGAACACGGCCACGGCTATGCCGAACGGCAGTTCGAGGGCCAGGTTCTGGTTCGGACTCAGGGTGAAGGTCTCCGTGTCGAACGTCAGGAAGTAGGTGTAGATCGGGTAGGTTGTATCATTGCTGACGATGATCATGAACACGCCCTGCACCAGGTGCAGGATGCCCATGATGAGGTTGAAACGACGCAGTCCTCTGTACGTTTGCTCTTCCGACATCTTTTACCTCCCTTGCATGATAGTATCGTGATAGTGTGGCATCCTGAGGATACCTGCTTCCTCCATTATACTCGCACTTCGATTCTGAGGCAAAGGCGCGAGCCTGTTTTTGGGGACAGGGCTGTCGGTGCCGTTGGTGAGACTGCCGACCGCGCCAAGGCCGCATTGTGAACCCGCGCGAACCGGGCACAGTCTCTGCTCTGACAGGTCACTACGTGCGGCTCTGCAGAAGGTACACGGTCGCGACGCTGGAGAGCACAGTCAGATAGGGTGCCACCTGATGCAGCCTCTTCATTCACCCTTCCTTTCTTCCCTAATTCTACCCTGTCTTGCGTTGGATGCGGTGGTCCTACGGACTCGTCTTTCTATGCGGATTCACGGGCAGAGGTGTTGCACACCAGCGGCTGCAAGGGTCAGGGATGGTCTCTGGCTACCAAGGGCAGATAGACGTCCCACTGCGGGCCAGACTCATCCGCCCCGATATCGTAACCGTTGCCCTCTGGACGGGACTCTCCATCAATGTCCTCGTCCACGCCGGCGTCGACGCCCTTGTCTCTCGCCGCTGAACCGACGCCGATATGATAGTCACCGCCATCCGGGTTGACGAAGCGCGGGTCGCCCCAGACGTTGACCGTGCCGGTGACGATGGCGCCGTCGCCGCCCCAATCGGTGAGGTTGGCCCATGCGCCGCTCCCCCACAGCGTCCCTTCCAGTCTGGCCGTGCTTCCGCCTGTGACGGTGATGCCCACCGTGTGGCTGACCAGCAGGGTGTTGGTCAGGGCTACCGTGGCCCCGGAGTCCACCTGGAGCCCGTAGGTGCTGTCGTTCTGGGCGATAGTGTTGTGCAGGAACTGGCCTCTGCCGCTTCCCACCCGCACTGCGGGAAGCTCGAGCCAACCGCGACTGGACTGGTTCGCGGCGATGATGTTGTTGGTCGCGGTGAAGGGCCACAGGCTGGCGAGGTAGAGGCCCGACGTTTGCCCGCACGTATTGCCTGTGATGACGTTGCGCGTGAAAGACAGGCTGGAAGACCAGACCGCCACTGCCCCATAGTCGTTGCTCGCTCGGTTGCCGCGGAAGACGTTTTGCACAATATGAGCATGGGCGTTCTTCACCTCAATCGCCCCGGCGTAGCCGCCGCTCGCGCTGCCGCTGCTTCGCCCCCAACCGTTGTCCGCAAACGTGCAGTCTTTCACGGTCAAGGGAGCACGGTCGCTCTTATCGCCCAGGAAGCAGAGGCCGCTGCCGTGCCAGGCATCGTTGTCCTGGAACAGGGAGCCTATCACCGTGGCGGTGAGCGTCTCGGAGATGGAGAGCCCCCCGCCACGCGAAACCGCTCTTGCCCAGGCGCTGTTCCAGCGGAAGGTGGCATCCTCCACCAACAGCTTCCCACCGTCAACGGCTGCGCCGCCGCCGTACGCGCGAGAGTCGTCGGTGTCGTGCACGTCCACCACGTTGCTGTAGACGTTGGTGAAACGCAGCGTGAGATCCGCATCCCGGGCGTAGAGTCCGGCCCCATCCCATCCCCTCGCCGTGGTGGATAGGGTTCTGCCCCGGGCGATGGTCAGTCCCTCCAACGTCACCGTTACAGGTCCGCCGATGTAGACACCCCGCTGCGCATCCTCGCCGTCGATGACGGTGGGGTAGGCATCGGGATCGCGCACGGGCGGCGTGGCCGTCGTGCCATCCCAACCCCCATAGAGCGCGATGCTCTTGGTGATGGTGACCACCGCGCCACCGGCGCCGGTGTAGGCCCCCTCACCGAGATAGAGCGTGTCGCCGTCGGTCGCCGTGCTCAGGGCGGTCTGCAGGTCGCACGGGTTGGCCTGGGCACAGTCGCCGCTGCCGCCCGGCATCACGAACACGTTGTCGCCGTCGGCGACGGCCTTGGGGGCTGTTCCAGTTAGCAACAGGAACAGGCCAGCCGCCAATACGCTGAACGTCGCCAAGCTGAAAACGACCCGCTCGCAGGTGCTGAGGTTCATCGCTGACTCCTCTCATGTTTGATGGGCTGCCGGGCGGTACGATCTGAGACGCGCGGCAGCTTGGTCTGAGACCTCCCATGAACCCCCTCAGTATACTCCTACGAGACAATCAGACAAGCGGCGTTGCGCCAACCGCGCATACGGATGATCTTTCTTCAATGCCCTGCATCCAGCTGGACCGAGGTGTCCCGATTCCCCTACCGATGGGTCGTGTCGGCCACTCGCCAGTAGATCCCCTCCTCCCCATTCATCAGCTCCCGCGCCCGCTGCCCGTTTGCACCCTCATCTCTTTTGTGCTAGACTTACCGCGATCTTCTTCACGGCGCGAAGGACATGACACCCTGTGAGGACCTGAACGTGGCATCTTCGGAAGCTGAGCACCACGACGAGCACCGCGGAGAGTTCGTCTTCGTCCTGACCGTGGTCGGGGCGTACGCCTCTGCCTTCCTCGTCTCGGGTTTTCCCCTGACCGCCCCTCGTTCGGCCATCGTCTTTGGGTTGGGCGTGGCCTACATCCTGCTCGGTGTGCGAGGCTACCAGCTGACCTGGAGGATCCACCCGCTCGTCGGGCCGCTGGCCTACTTCCTGGTGCAGAGCGTGCTGGCCGGCGTGATCATGGTCCTCAGCGAGGCCGCCGGGCTCATGGCCCTGATAGTGCTTCCCCTCACAGCCCAGGCCACAGGCGATCTACCCCGGCGCTGGACGCTGGCCGTGTGCGCCCTGGCCCTGGCTGCCTTAGCCGTTCCCGTCGGGCTGATCGGCGACTGGGTCGCGGCTCTGGGGGCGGCCGCCAGCCTTCTGGTGGGCGTCGTCTTCACCGTCAGCTTCACCGACATCGCCACAAGCGAAGCCAGGGCACGCTGGGAGGTTGAGCGTCTGGCCGCCGAGCTGCGAGAGGCGAACCAGCGACTGCGAGAGTACGCGGCGCAGGCGGAGGAGCTGGCGACGATGAAGGAGCGTAACCGGCTGGCCCGGGAGATCCACGACACCCTGGGCCACCACCTCACGACCGTCAACGTCCAGCTGGAAGCGGCCCGCGCCGTGCTGGAGAGCGATCCGGAGCGGGCCCGGCAGGCGGTGGAGAACGCCCAGGCCATGACTAAGCAGGGCCTGGGCGAGGTGCGCAGCTCCGTCGCCGCGCTGCGCGCCTCGCCGGTGGCGCGAAGACCCCTGCCGAAGACGATCGGTGCTCTGATCGAGGAGCTTGACGCCTCGTGCGTCGTCGCCGAGTTCACGCTGGCCGGCGAGCCGCGGGAGCTCGCGCCGGAGGTGAAGCTCGCCCTCTACCGGGCGGCGCAGGAGGGGCTGACCAACGTACGCCGCCACGCGCGAGCCTCGTGGACCCGGATTCAGCTCGACTACGAGGATCCAGCGCGCGTGCGCCTGACCGTGGAGGACAACGGGGTGGGGAGCGGATCCACCGAGGGCGGGTTCGGTCTTCTGGGTGTGGAGGAGCGCATCCGGCTCCTGGACGGCAAGATGCGCACGGAGACGGCGCCGCGCGAGGGCTTCACGTTGGCCGTGGAGGTGCCGGGGTGAGCCCCGTGCGGGTGCTTCTGGTCGACGATCAGGCCATGTTCCGCGAGGGGCTGCGCACCCTTGTCTCCGTCCAGCCGGATCTGACCGTGGTCGGCGAGGCGGCCAACGGCAAGGAGGCCGTCCAGCTCACAGCACGGCTCAAGCCCGACGTGGTGCTCATGGACCTGCGTATGCCGGTCCTCGACGGCGCGGCGGCCACCCGACGCATCGCGGAGAACCATCCCCGGTGTCGCGTCATCGTCCTCACCACCTTCGACGACGACGAGGCCGTCTTCGAGGGGCTGCGGGCCGGCGCCGTGGGGTACCTCCTCAAAGATGCCTCCTCGGAGAAGCTCTTCGAAGCGGTGCGTGCGGCGGCGCGGGGCGAGTCCTTCCTCTCGCCCTCGGTGGCCGCCAAGGTCGTCTCCGAGTTCACCCGCCTCTCCCGTCGCACGGCCGCTCGCTCCGACGAGCTGGTGGACCCCCTCACCGATCGGGAGCTGGAGGTGCTGCAGTGGGTCGCCACCGGAGCGACGAATAAGGAGATCGCCCAGTCCCTTGTCATCGCCGAGGGCACCGTCAAGAACCACCTCACCAGCGTCTACGGCAAGCTGGGCGTCAGCGACCGCACTCAGGCGGCGCTCAAGGCGCGGGATATGGGGCTGATCTGACACCTCGTCCAGAGCCCCGCAAGGTTCCTGTAGCCAAACCTCGATCTGATGGCCGTTATGTCAACGGGCGGTGGAGCGAGGAGAACCCCATCTCTTGGGGACTTGCTCCAGCAGCTGCTCCAGCCTAAGTGGAACCTCACTTGCCGGCGTAATCACCAATTGCCCATTCACCAGCGACAACTCGACCGGTGCATCTTCCTCCAACCCAACCTCAGTCGCAAAGGCCTTGGGGATGCGTATGGCTAGGCTGTTGCCCCACTTTCCCACCCGTTTTCTCATAGCGCTCCCTTCTTCCAACTCAATGACCCTGTATCTACAAAGACTATACACCACCCCAATCCTTGTGTCAACCCGGTTGGACGTGAGGGGAGGGGCAGCTGGAGCGGGGGACGGATACCCAGCCCGTCCACGTGAGGGTCACACGCTATCACGTGACGGTCACATCGATAGATGTGACCCGGGACGTGACGGCTGGTACACGACCGAGCGCCGCTCCCGTGGTAAACTAGGCTCAAGTTAATTCACACGAGGAGGTGAACGATGGAAGCGATCGTTGAGGTTCGAAAGTTGTCCAAACAGTACAAATCGCAAGACACACCGGCGGTGGACGGCATCGCCTTTCGCATCCAGGAGGGGGAGATCTTCAGCCTGCTGGGGCCGAACGGCGCCGGCAAGACGACCACCATCTCCATGCTGAGCTGCCTCATGCGGCCCAGCGACGGCGACGCCTTCGTGGCGGGCCACTCCGTGACGCGCCAGCCCATGGCCGTGAAACAGGCCATCGGCGTCGTGCCCCAGGAGATCGCCCTTTACGACAGGCTGAGCGGACGCCAGAACCTGGCCTTCTGGGGGCACATGTACAACCTGGGCGGCCAGGAGCTCCGCGAGCGCACCGACGAGGTTCTGGAGATCACCGGGCTCGCGGAGCGCGCCGACGACCGGGTCGAGTCCTACTCAGGAGGCATGAAGCGCCGCCTAAACATCGGCGTGGGCCTGCTCCACCGGCCGCGCCTGATCTACATGGACGAGCCCACCGTGGGCATCGATCCGCAGAGCCGCCGCAGGATCCTGGACACCATCCAGGAGCTCAATCGACAGGGCATGACGGTTCTCTACACCACCCACTACATGGAGGAGGCCCAGGAGCTATCTGATCGCGTCGCCATCATGGACCGCGGCCAGGTCATCGCCCTGGGCACGCAGCAGGAGCTGACCGAGCTGGTGGGGGAGAACGAGGCCTTGCGGCTCCACCTCAGCGAGGGACAGTCCGGCACGCTGCTGGCAGAGGCGCTCACCGGGACGCCGGACGTCATCGAGACGTCGGCCATCGACGACCAGGTCGTCGTCATCGTCTCGGCGGCCGAGGAAGCCCTGCCCGCCGTCATTGGCGCCGCCAACGAGCTGGGCGTCCGCATCCGCTCCGTCGACATCGAGGAGCCCAACCTGGAGGCCGTCTTCCTCCACCTGACCGGTCGGGCGCTGCGGGACTAGGGGGACGAAATGAAGAGAATAGCCAATATCGCCTGGAAAGATCTGATCACCACGTTCCGCGACCCCTCAGCCCTGGTGCTGATGCTGGTCACGCCTCTGGCCCTCACGCTGGCCATGGCCTTTGCCTTCGGAGGCTTCAGCGATGGCGGCGCGGGAGGAACCGGGCTGTCGGACATTCCCGTCGTCGTGACCAACCACGACCGAGGTGAGCTCGGCTCCGGACTCGTGGAGGTCCTCCGGTCGGACGAGCTTGAGCAGCTCCTCGACCCCGTCATGGAAGCCGACGCCAAACAGGCTCGGGCGGCGGTCGATGCCGACGAGGCCGCGGCTGCCGTCATCATCCCCGAGAATCTGAGCGCCAGCGTCATCCCATCGGGCTCCGGGCAGGGCGACGCCGGGACGGAGACGTCCCAGGCGGAGACGCCCGGGGCCGCCATCGAGCTCTATGCCAACCCCACCCGTCCGGTCAGCGTGGGCGTGGTGCGGAGCGTGATCATAGGGTTCGCTGATCAGGCCAACGCAACAGTCTCCGGCGTCGAGGTCACCATCTTGCAGCTCATCCGCGGCGGCCTGATCGCGCCGGGGGAGGGCGCCGGCATCGCGCCTGCTCTGGCCGAGCGGACTGCGACTGAGCTCGCGGCCGCCGATCTACTCGGCATCGCGAGTCAGGAGACGTTGGACGACGAGGGGAATGGCTTCAACTGGATGGCCTACATGGCGCCCAGCATGGCCATCCTCTTCCTCATGTTCGCGGTGACGGCGGGAGGGCGCACCATCCTCACCGAGCGCGATCAAGGCACGCTCTCCCGCTTGCTGACCACGCCCAGCTCCAGCGCCTTGGTGTTGGGCGGAAAGGTCCTCGGGACCTACCTCACCGGGTTGGCGCAGATGGGCGTGCTCGTCGTCGCCAGCGCAGTCATCTTCGGCGTGACCTGGGGGCCGCCTCTGGCGGTGGCCGTGCTCCTCCTGGCCCTCGTGGCCGCGGCGACGGGCTGGGGCATCGCCATCGCCGCCTACGCGCGCACCGCTCCACAGGCCAACGCCATCGGCACCGCCGTCACCCTGGTCTTTGCCATCGGAGCCGGCCATTTCTTCCCCCGCGACCTGCTCCCCGCCTGGCTGAGGACCATCAGCTTCATATCGCCCAACGCGTGGGGGCTGGAGGCCTTCGCGGAGTTGGGCAGCGGAGCTGGGCTCGGGGACATCGTCGGGATCGTGGCGGCGCTGGTCGGTATGGCCGCGCTGGCCTTCGGGGTAGCGGTGGTGCTCTTCCGTCGCCAGTTCAGTGAGTAGGGAGTGATCGACATGGGTAAGATTCTAAACATAGCCTGGAACGACGTGCGCATTCAGTTCTCGTACCCCTCACACTGGGTCTTCTTTCTCGTGCTTCCCCTCGTCTTCACCGCCGTGCTCGGCGGGGCGCTGGCAGGCGGTGGGGCGGGCGGCGAAAACCTCATCCCGCTCCTGGTGGTGGACGAGGACGAGAGCTCGCTCTCCCAGGCGCTGGTCGATGCTTTTGAGCGGTCCGACGTGGTGCAGCCGGTGATGAGCGGCCGGGACGAGGCAGATCAGGCCTTCGATGAGGAGGAAGCCCCGGCCCTGGTGACCATCCCGGAGGGTTTGGGCGAGCGCCTGGCGGCCGGCGAGTTCGTCGAGCTGGGACTGCGCACCGTCTCGGATGACAACCGCGTCGTGGCCGTGGAGCAGGCTCTGCAGGCCGCGGTCAGCCGTGTGGAGCAGCATGTGACCGTGGCCCACCTCAGCCTGGCCCAGGCGGAGCAGCTTCGTCCCTTCGACACGGCGGAGGGGCGCGAGGCCTACTTCCGGGAGGGGCTCAAGATGGCGCAGACCGCTGCTGAAGACGGTGGGATGCGCGTCGAGATGTCCCAGGCGCCCGAGGTGAACGCCCAGATCGCCAGCGGATTCGAGCAGTCCTCGCCCGGCGAGCTGGTCACCTGGGTCCTCATCACCCTACTGGGCGCCTCGGAGCTGCTCGTCAGCGAGCGGCTGGGGGGGACGCTGCGCCGGCTCTTCGTCACACCGGCCGCCAAGGCCCAGGTGCTGGCCGGGAAGGTCGTCGGCCAGCTCACGCTTGGCATCGTCCAGATGGCGCTGCTGATCGGCTTCGGCGCGTTCGTCTTCAACGTCGATTGGGGACGCTCCCTCGCCGCCCTGGCCGCGGTGGCCCTCGCCTTCGCCCTGGCAGCCGTGGCCCTCGGAATCGCGCTGGGCACCTTCGTGCGCACCCGGAAGCAGGCCTCCGGTCTGACCATCCTCTTCTCGATGCTGATGAGCGCCCTGGGTGGCGCATGGTGGCCGCTGGAGATCACGCCCCAGAGCTACCAGGCCGCGGTCAAGGTCCTCCCCTCCACCTGGGCCATGCTCGGCTTCCAGGACGTCATCGTGCGCGGACAGGGGCTGGACGGCGTGCTGCTGGAGGCTGGCGTGCTGCTCGGCTTCGCTGCCGTCTTCTTCGCCGTCGGCGTCTGGCGCTTCCGCTACGAGTAACGCCCCGATAGTGCCCTGCACGTGCCCGGTGCCTTGCACTTGCCGTTAGTGCGAGGCACCTGGCTTGACGATGGCAAAGGTGCCACGCACCTCTACCCCCATTTGACGATACTCGCAACCCGTAGTAGGACAGCCCCGTCCAGGCCACGCGGCGCGGAGCGACGAGGGTCCATCACGGGAAAGGCAGATGACTACCTCACCCTCCACCAGCGATCGGGACGTCTGGCTCCTGAGGGCCGAACGCCACGCGCCATCGCAGGAGCACTTGTTTTAGATATTGCCTTCGCAGCGTCTAAGTGCCATGAGGAGTTGCTCCCGATTATCTTGCCAGGCATCGACGTTGGACAGGA
>CAZNRX010000038.1:0-37341 GCA_964575455.1 uncultured Anaerolineales bacterium
TCTCGGCGATGCGCCGCAGATGGACCGATCGACTCTGAAAGATACCAGCTGCCATGTGGGCAAAGTTGCGCAAACGCGTGATCCGTTCTCCCGGGTGCAGTTGCCGAATTTGCTTGAGCCAAGTAACATATGTTCGGTTGACCGACATTATTCACCTCCGTGTAGGTTGTTTCATCCAACTCAACTCTACTCGGGATGAAGAAGTCGGTCAACCCTTTTCTATGTCAAAGTGTCAGGTAGCTAGGCGATGTTTCATAAGAACGTCTGTTCTCACCCCTATCCTATCAGCTGCGACCAGTTGGGTCAAGGTGAGTGACTGCCAGGGTAATCGCATTTGTGACATGAGCCGTGTCGACCTGGAGCGTGTGAGGAAGAACGAGACAAGAGTGACTTCGGATTCGCCATTTTCGTTCCACACCCCGAGAAGATTGGGAACCGCTGCGCTTGCTTGCATCATCCGGCGGGCATCAGTGAAGGGATGCATCGCTGCTTCCTCGGCATCGACGTCGGTTCAAGAAGGACGCACGCCCTGGTCGCCACCGAAATGGGGGGAGGCGGTGGGCTTTGGAGAAGATCGGTCCGACAATCCGCTGGTCGTGGGCTATGATGGCCTGGCGCACGTCGTGCGCGAGGCCACCGCCGAAGCAGTTGCTACCGCTGGCATCGCCAGAGACGGGATCGACGGCACCAGCTTTGACATCGACGGTCAAGACTGGCCGTCACAACACCCAGCCCTCTTGAAGTCAACCGAGGCGTCGAGCCTGAACGCACCCGTGTGGAGGTAGTCAACGACGCCCTGATCGATTTGGTGTCCGGTGCAGGTCAAGGATGGGGCATCGCCGTCGTGGCGGGGAAGAGTTGCAACTGGGGGCCAGTATGGTCACCGCGGCACCCGTCAGCTTGGCTTCGAGAAATTCGCCTTTGAGGCAGTGACCGCTGGCGGCTCTTTCAAGGCCGGTCCGTCGCCGACTGAAGCCATACAAGCGACGATTCGCCCCGTAGCGCCTAGCGCGCGCATCATACAACTACATATGCGTCCTGTCCAGCCAGAGAGCCTTATTGAGCTGCCAGACTATGCGAAAGGTCGGACAGAGCAGGATACAGCCGCCGATACAGCGGGTACACAGCCTCGTAAGCCGCCACCATCTCCGCCCGCGGCACCGTCACGTCCGCCTCCCGGATCGCCGCCTGGCATGCCGCCGCCACGTCGCTCCAAACGCCCGCCCCCACCCCGGCCAGGAGCGCCGCCCCGTAGGCCGCGCCCTCCGTCGTGTTAACGCCTACAAGCTCCGCATCTAGCACATCGGCAATGATCTGCCGCCACAGCCCGCTCCTCGCCCCACCGCCGGAGATGCGCACCTGCTCGATCTCCACCATCCGCACTTCTTCGATCAGCGCAAAGCTATCGCGCAGGCCGAACGCTACGCCCTCCAGCACCGCCCGCGTCATATGCGCCTGCTCGTGTCGAACAGTCAGACCCACGAAGGCTGCTCGCGCCAGCGGATCGGGGTGCGGCGTCCGCTCGCCCGTCAGGTACGGGAGGAAGAGCAGCCCCTCGCTTCCCGCTGGCACGTGGGACGCCGGCCCCAGCAGCTCATCGTAGTCTCTGTCCGGGGCCAGATGATCCCGGTACCAACGCAGGCTCCCCGCCGCCGATAGCATGACCCCCATGAGATGCCACATCTCCGGCACGGCGTGGCAGAAGGCGTGCAGCCGTCCCTCAGCCTCGACGAAAGGCTCGGCCGTCGCCGCGAAGACCACGCCCGACGTCCCCAGCGTCAGCGCCACGACCTCCGGTCGGACCGCCCCGACCCCCAACGCCTGGGCCGCCTGGTCCCCTCCGCCTCCCACGACCGGCGTTCCGACTCCAAGGCCCGTCGCCTCAGCCGCCTCTCGCGAGATCTCGCCCGTGACCTCCGGCCCTTCATGCGTCGGGGGGAGCCAGCCGCGGGAGATCTCCAGCGCTTCCAGGACCTCCTCCGACCAGTCACGAGCCTCCAGGTCCAGCAGCAGCGTTCCAGCCGCCCCCGCCCTGTCCGTCGCGTAGCCTCCAGTCAGGCGGAAGCGAACGTAGTCCTTCGGCAGCAGCATCTGTCGCACCTCGGCGAACACCTCTGGTTCGTGCTCTCGCACCCACAGGATCTTCGGCGCGGTGAAACCGGCCAGCGCGTTGTTGCCGGTGAGCTCGATCAGGCGATCCTTGCCCAGCCGCTGACGGATGTCATCGCACTGCGGACCCGTCCGCTGGTCGTTCCACAGAATCGCCGGTCGCAACACGTCGCCCTCCTCGCCCAACAGGGTCAGCCCGTGCATCTGCCCGGTAAGCCCAACCGCTGACACGTCACCGGTCGAGACTCCGGTGTCCTGGAGGACCTGTCGGACGCTGCCGACCGCGCCGGCCCACCAGTCCGCCGGGTCCTGCTCACTCCACAGCGGTTTCGGCGTCGAGGTCGACAAAGGGCTTGTGGCCGCACCAACCACGTCACCGCCGCCGTCGATCAGCAGCGCCTTCACACCGGTCGTCGACACGTCGATTCCCATCAGCATGCTATTCTCCCCTCTCAACCTCTCAGCAGATCAGGCTGCTGCAGCCGACTTTCCAGCCCCGTCCCAAGCGAATGCGGTGCTGCTGCCGCAAATCCCGCAAGTTCAGCGTGCGGAACGCTTCCGTCCAGTCCAACGAGGGTCTCTTCGTAGATGTCACGCCCAGACCCCACCCGCGCCTTACCTCACTCCCAGCAGGAGCTCGACCAGGAGTTGATCCAGCCTCTCGTACGGACGCCCCCGTTCCCCCAGAGCCTCACGGTCGAAGGTACGGTCCTTGAGCTCTCTGGCGTTCTCGGCAGTGTACGCTCTACCGTTGTGGGGACCGGGGTCACCGTATTCCTGAATCTCATCCAACAGTGCCTGGATCTCGACATCCTCGCTGAACCGCCGCGCCTTGTCTTTGAGAATCAGGTAGGTCCGCATGCAACCTGTGGCGAAGGCCTTCACGTCGTCCACGTTGGACGTGCGGTAGGCGTGGGCATCGAAGTGGCGCGGACCGCTGTAGCCCACGTCCTCAAGGAACTTGACCAGGAAGAATGCCTGCTTCAGGTTCTGAGAACCGAAGCGGAGATCCTGGTCGTAGCGCACGTAGTTCTGATCGTTCAGGTCAATGTGGAACAGTTTGCCGGCATCCCAGGCCTGAGCCACAGCATGGGTGAAATTGAGGCCAGCCATGTGCTCGTGCGCCACCTCCGGGTTGACGCCGACCATCTCCGGGTGATCCAGCGTCTCGATGAAACCGAGCATCGCCCCCGTCGTCGCCAGGTAGATGTCACCTCGCGGTTCGTTCGGCTTCGCCTCGAGCGCGAAGCGATACCCGTAGCCCTGGTCGAGGCTGTAGTCGCAGAGGAAGTTGAGCGCCTCGCGGAACCACTTGAGCGCTTCCACCGGGTCCTTGCTCACGTCGGTCTCCACGCCCTCGCGCCCGCCCCAGAAGACGTACGTCTCCGCGCCGAACTCGGCGCCTAGGTCCATGCCCCGCATCGTCTTCTGGAGTGCGTAGGCGCGGACCGCTGGATCGTTGTTGGTGAAAGCCCCGTCGCGGAACGCCGGGTTAGCGAAAAGGTTAGTCGTCGCCATCGGCACGACGAGGCCGGTTGCCTTAAGCGCCTTCTTGAAGTCCCCTACGATCGCATCCCGCTCGGACGGCGTGGCGTCGATGGGAACTAAGTCGTTGTCGTGGAAGTTGACGCCCCAGACGCCCACCTCCGCCAGTAGGTGGACGATCTCCACCGGGGACATCAGGGCCCGAACTGGTGCCCCAAACGGGTCTCCTCCCCGATTGCCTACTGTCCAGAGCCCGAAGGTAAACTTGTGCTCTGGCTTCGGTCGGTAGCTTTCCGCCATTCTTTCCTCCTCGTGATCGTCATGTGCTCCGCCGGGCCGTGCCTCGCGCCGGCCGCGCGTCAGAGATGTCCTACCTCTCGCATAGCCAGCAGGTTCTCCTGTGGCGTCCGCGGCGTCACCTTGCAGACTATTGAGCTGGGGCAAGTGGAAAGCATCGCCTCGAGCGGGCCCTCATCCGGGCAATCGGCCAGCAGGCTCAGTCAGAGCCGTACTACCTCTCCTCCCAACAGGCCGACGAGTAGCGGGTCGTCGTGTTCCAGTCCTTGCGGAGCTTCCAGAGAGACGATGCCTCGGCTGAAAGCCGGGTTGGTCCGCCACTCCCTCCAACTCTGACCATCGTCTCGCGATACGACTAGCGAGGCGCTGAGCGCCACCAAGATGTGAGGCCTATCGGGATAGTCTGCGGAAAGGAGAATGCCGTTCACCGCCTCGCTGGCGATGGCCTCCTCTCCCAGTTGTTCCCACGTCCGTCCTCTGTCCCTCGAGCAGAGGAGTCCCTGGGTCTCTGTGCCGGCGAATAGCGTCTCGTCCCTGGCGTAGTTGGGCGACAGCGCAAGGCTTAGCACCGGTGCAAGATCTGTGGAGAAGCCTCCCTCCTCCCACGCCCGTCCACCGTTCCGGCTGCGGAAGATCCCGCTCTCGGTGCCAATGAAGAGCGTCTCGTCGTTGGCGAAATCCGCTGAGACATCTATGCAGAGCACCGACAGATCCAGCAAGCGGAAGTTCCAGGCAGACCAGCTCTTGCCCCTGTCGCCCGATCGAAAGACCCCATCCTCTATGGTGCCCGCGAACACTACCCCGTCGCGAGCGAAGTTCGGCGACGCTGCCAAAGCTGAGACAGACGGAGGCGGCGAGCGAAGAACGACGACGTGCCAGGTCTCTCCACCGTCGACCGAGCGTAGAATCCCCCCAGGCACACCGACGAACACGTTCCGATCGGATGCGAAATCCGGCGAAACCTCGACCGACATCGCAGGGAGTGGACTGTTGAGGTCCAATGACGCAAAAGCGAAATGCCACGTCTCACCGCCGTCGTCAGAGCGGTAGAGACCCGAGCGCTGGGCCGCAAAACAGATACCATCCTCTGAGAAGGTGGGCGATACAGCAGTAGCATAGACGAGATCTTGATCGAAACTCACGTCTTCTGTCATGGTATGCTCCCGGTCAACTACGGCGTCACTGCCTTCTCGGGGTTCTTACGATGGATCATAACGTCCACGGTGAGGGCGAGGGCGGCGGTTCTCACCGCGCTTTCCACAGCCCTCTTCTGCACGTTGGCCACGTCCCGAATGCCAGCCTCCACCACGTCCACAATCTCTCCAGTTCTCACGTCGAACCCATGGCCCGGCCCGGCCAACTTCAGTCGCGCCAGGACTTCGCTGGCGTCGTACCCCGCGTTGCTGACGACGGTCCTGATGGGCGTTTCGACGGCGTCGAGCAACATGCGATAGGCAGCACGTTCGTCCGCCTCGGTGCTGCGCTCCAACCTCTCCCTTAGCGACGATCGACAGGCCAGAAATGCCACACCTCCGCCGGGTAGGGCACCGCCTCGAATGGCAGCTCGCATCGCGTCGGCCGTTCTCTTCGCCAACTCCTTGCGTTCTTCGACCTCCACCTCGGTGATACCGCCCACGTGGAGCGTGGCCGACCCTCCCATCAGCTTGCCAATGCGCTGACGAAGCTCCCGCCGCTCTCTCTTCTCCTCTACGCGTTCGAAGGACTCACGCAGCTCCCTGATGTGTTCTCGCAGCGCTCGAGGGTCGCCCTGCCCACCGATGATCCCGAAATGAGAGCGAGTAGCCCAGGTCCGGCGGGCACGGCCAAGAGCCGCGGGCTCCACGCTGTTCAGCGTATGCCCCGCCGCCTCGGTGAAGGCGCGCCCTCCAGTCAGAACAGCCAGGTCCCGAAGCGCCGCCACTTGAGATGGCTTGAGCACGCCCGGCGTCTTCACAGCAACGGCCTTGAAGTCATCCGACGCTTCGCTCACCCTGGTCAGCAACCCCACGGCGATCTTGGGTAGCTCCTTGGCGATGATAAGGAGCGAAGATGGCTCGTTCTCCACCGCCCACCTGACGATCGGTGCCAACGGTCGGGGATCCTTCACTTCGAAGTCACTGATCAGGATGGCCGTGCTCTCCAGATCGGTCCGCATGCCGTCCTTGCTGAAGAGCATGTTTCGAGAGAGCACGCCCTCCTCCCAGTACATCCCCTCGACGTACTCCCTCTGCAGCCCCCGGCCTCGCCCCTTCCGAACCTCCAACCGACCGTACTCCCCGATGATGTCGAAGATTTCGCCCAGCATGTCGGCCAGCGGCGGGTCGTAGCAGATCGACTCGGCGATCTCGGCCAGCTTCTCTTTCCCCTCCACCGGGACGGCCATATCGTCCAAGGTGTCGAGGACCACGCGAAGAGCGCCCTCCAGGTGGCGACGCAGGATCATCGCGTTGCCCCCGGCGGTGATGTACCGCACACCGGCATTGTAGATCGACTGGAACAACAGAGCCGCAGTTGCCGTACCGTCGCCGACGTCCTCGTGCAGCTCCCAGAGCATCTGACGGACGAGCATCGCGCCCACGTCAGCGTCTTGGTCAGAGATTTGGACGATGCGCCGGGCGATGGTACCGCCTGCATCGAGAATCTCCGGCATCTTGTCGCTGAGCGCGCGATCAATGGCGACAGCGCGCGGCCTCGGCCCCAACGTTGGACGGACGGCCGCCACGATCACATTGATCCCCTTCTGCAGGCTTCTAGCGGTGTGAGGTTGAAATACGACTCGTCTGGTCTCTGATCTCGCCATGCGCGATGGTTCTCCTCTGTCCTGGATCGAAACTCCACGAGCGAAGCTAGCCCCGGCATTCCTTGCCAGTGCCTCGCAGTTTACCACATCGCCCAAAGAGCGCAAACAGTCTGCCAAGACCAGCGTATGACGATAGCCAAGCAAGGAATGGTGTCAACTCAGACGAAGACGAGGGAACGAGCTGCAGCCGGTAGATTCTAAGGATGCGCACCCTTGACATTGGGAACGCTGTCTTGTATTATGATGGCGTTACGAAACGGTAAGGTGGTAGCACCAATCCCAACACATCTGGCCTCTGCGGATCAGTCAGCCGCAACCCGCCCCCCCGACGCTTACCAGAAGGTGACACGCGATGAGTGATAGAAATCAGCTCAATGCCAGGCGGCCAACCGTAGGCTTTCTCGATGAAGCCCTCTTCGCCAGTCTCCAGGGCCTCATGTGGTCCGGTGTCGCCGACGCAGCTGAGGAGCGGGACGCCAACGCCATCTGCTTCCCCGGTGGCGTGCTGCGCGACCCGCACAGGCCCCAGCACCAGGCGGCCAACGTGCTCTACGAGCTGGTGACCGACGAACGGCTAGACGGCCTCATCATCTGGGGATACGTATGGAGCCGTGTGGAAGCAGGTGAAATGAGGGCTTTCTACGACCGCTACCGCACCCTCCCGCTCGTCAACGTGGCGGAGCGGATCGATGGTGTCCCCACCGTGCTGGTCGATAACTACGGTGGTATGCGCCAGAGCGTCGCCCATCTTGTCGACGTGCACGGCTGCTCCCGCATCGCCTTCATCAAAGGGAATGAAGGCTTTGAGGAGCACGAGGATCGCTTCCGCGCCTACCGGGATGTGCTCGCGGAGCGAGGGTTGCCCTTTGACGCGTCGCTCGTCGTCACTGATGCTCAACGTGAGGCGTTCTGCCGCCGGGAAGGCATCGTGATACAAGATGTGCCGTACGGCCTCCCGCCGACGCGCCTGCTGCTCGACGACCGCGGGGTGACGTTCGACGGGTTGGCAGTATGCGAGGACGACAGCGCGATCGGGGCCCTGGCGGAGCTGCAGGCCCGAGGCCTGCGGGTGCCCGACGACGTGGCTGTCGTGAGTTTCGACGACATGCGCTCAGGCCACTGCACCACACCTTCCCTGACGACGGTGCACTACCCGGCCTACGAGCTGGGTCGGCGAGCGGGGGAGGTGCTGCTGGACCTGCTGGCGGGCGAGGAGGTGGCAGAGGAGATACTCGTGCCCGCACCGCTGGTCGTGCGCCAGTCGTGCGGCTGCCTGCCTCCAGAGGTGACGCGGGTGCCCGTGCTTTCGCCCCAGGCCGACCGCGAGCCGTCCAGCGGAGCGCCACTCCGCGCCGCCCTGAGGGAGGAGCGATCATCGCTGGCGGCGGAGATGGTGCGGGAGGCTGCCTTCTCCGGGGCGGCGCTGCCCGAGGCAGCGGAGCAAATGGGACGCCTGCTCGACGCCTTTGCCGCAGAGGTAGAGCGTGAGCCAGACGCCGAGATAGGGGGCGGATTTCTCTCCACGCTGAAGAACCTTCTCCGCCGGGCTGCCGCCACCGATGCGGTAGAGCGATGGCAGAACGTCATCTCCGCGATGTGTCGCCGGCTCTGGCCCCGCCTTGGGAACGAAGAGCGGGCACGGGCGACTCGGCTTTGGGGGCAGGGGCGGGTGATGATCGGGCAAGCTGCCCTCCACGCCCGGGATTCTCTCGCGCTGCAGGCCGAACAGCAGGCACAGGCGCTGCGCGGGATCAGCGCAACGCTGAACACGATCGTCGACCTGGATGCGTTGATCGACGCGCTGGTGGATGAGTTGCCTCGTCTGGGAATACCCGGCGCCTACCTCTCACTGTACGAGGACCCCCGACCGTATGCACACTCCGATCCTGCGCCGGCATGGTCTCGGCTGGTGATGGCGTATCGGGACGAGGAAGGCTTCCATGGCTCGGCCTCGCCTGGCACGAGCCCGAAGGGCGCCGGGCGCCGGTTCCCCTCGCGTGAGTTGCTGCCGGAGAGGGCGTGGCCGCAGCGGCGGTACACCATGGTGGTGCAGCCGCTCTACTTTCAGGAGCGCCAATTGGGTTTGGTGCTGTTTGAGCCAGGCCCACGCGATGGCACGGTCTACGACGTACTGCGTGGCGAGCTCAGCGGCGCGCTGAACAGCGCGCTCATCTTCAGAGATCTCCACCGCGCCCGGGAGGCCGCCGAGAAGGCCGATCGACTCAAGACGCGTCTGTTGGCCAATGTCAGTCATGAGCTGCGCACGCCACTGCATGCGATCCTGGATCGCGTCGGTTCTGTCCTTGAACCGTCTGGGCCAGAGAGCCCTGATCTATCCTCAGCCGACCTGGATGGAGAACTGCGACGCATTCGTAAGAGTGCCGAGCATCAACTGCGGTTAATTAGTGACCTGCTGGACCTCTCGCGGGCCGAGGTCGATGAGCTGGATGTGCACATGGAGTTGGCTGACCTCCGAACTCTATTGGAGGACGCCTTCGCCGATATGGCGCCCCGTGGAGCATGCTCTGGCCGTGTGACGTGGCAGCTCAAGCTGCCCGATCGCTTGCCCGTGATTCAGGCCGATCCGGTGCGGTTGCGCCAGGTGATCCTCAACCTGCTGAGCAATGCTCGGAAGTTCACCCAGCACGGCGAGATCGTGATGGGCGCTGAGGTCATGGCTTCACGCCTCCACATCTGGGTCCGCGACACAGGTCCCGGTATCCCCTACGACCAACAAGATCGTATCTTCGAGCCGTTTGCCACTGTAGAACGTGCAGAACGACGGCCGGACGGCGTGGGATTGGGGCTCTCCATCACCCGTCGCCTGGTGGCCCTCCATCGCGGTCATATGAACGTCGATAGCGAGCCGGGGCAAGGTAGTACCTTTCACGTCTATCTGCCGCTGCCCAGCATGAGCGATCGACCGGCCCCACCGACGAGTCCATCGCGACCCATGCTCTGGCTGGTCGGCAGTCGGGGTGAGCTGTCTGACGAGCTCCTCACCCTGTGCCAGGAACAGGGTCTCTGTCTGCGTCGACTGCGGCCTGGCGACGACATCAAGGATATCCTGGAAGAGGAGCAGCCCGTGGTCCTGGCGTGGGACCTGATTGGCGCTGATCCTGGTGACTGGGCGATGATTCAGCAGCTGCGCAAGCACCCGCGGTTGACCCAGCTACCCTTCATCCTGTATGAAGGCGGGGAGGCGGAGACACAGATCTCGAAACAGGGCCTGACCGGCGTGATCGATCCCGCCACGGACCAGGCCACACTTCTGGAGGCTCTTGAGAGCCTGTGCTTGCCGCGGAGCACCGGGCCGATGCTGGTCGTGGACGACGACGCTCGGGCTCGGGAGCGGTACCGGGAGATGGTGTCCGAGGCCCTGCCGGGGTACTCTGTTCGGGTCGCCGAGAATGGCGCAGCCGCGTTGGAGGTTATGGCGGACGTTTCCCCTAGCTTGGTCCTGCTAGACCTGATGATGCCCAAAATGGATGGATTTGCCGTGCTGGACTGGATGCGCTCCAGTCCGCGCCACCGGCAGGTGCCGGTCGTGATTCTGAGCAAGCGCATGCTGACGTTGGACGACATCAGGCGGATCGAGGCGCACAGAGACGTGGTACTGCAGAGCAAAGGGGTTCTATCGGAAGACGAGATGGCTACTTCGCTATACCGATCGCTGTACGGCATCGACAGGCTGTCCGCGGATACCAGCGCTTTAGTCAAGCGTACTCTGGCTTATATCTGTCAGAACTACGATCGCTCCTTCTCGCGACAGGAGATGGCGGACAGTCTAGGCGTGAGTCCGCGTTACTTGACCCGTATCTTCTGTCAGGAACTGGGGCTTTCCCCCTGGGACTATCTGAACCGCTACCGAGTCTTTCAGGCCAAAGCCTTGTTGCGCCACACGAACAAGAGTATCACCGAGGTGGGTGCGATGGTGGGCTTCAACGATCCCAGCTACTTCAGTCGAGTCTTCCGCAGACTGGCCGACGTGACCCCCACTGACTACCGCGAACGAGGATAGCAATGTAACGGTGCGCATCCCGTGCTGATCATCATCAGGTTGATAGACTCCTCGTACAGGACGGCAGAAGTCCACCACCACTTACACGCCCAGCAGGGATCGCGGGGGGCTGCGTCGACACGCGATCCCCTTTGAGCCGGTGGAGTGAGCAGGGATTCCCACTCGGGTCTACCAACAGAACCGCTATCGTTTTCGGCCTGTGTACGAATCGCTGTCCACAGGCTTTTTGTTGTATGTAAGGGATCATGTTCCTTTTGTCCAAGAGCTGCCTCCTATTCTTAATGACAAACACCGTCTCTGATGATATTCTATAGTCGGCGATGTGGTCGAGCGGCCTGACCAATTCCCCAACGTGGCCCTGGGCGGCACACAGGTCGACACCCGTGCCCGGTAAATGGGCCCTATCGAGATCCCAGTTGGTCTAGGCTGCGTTAAGCCATCCCTCGCAGGGTGATGTGAGGTTCTCTCATGGAAAATGCTTTCGATTTCAGTCTCCGGCGAGACCTACTATCAGAGCAACTTGCCGATCAGATCCAGCAGCTGATCGCCTCTCAGTCTCTGCATCCCGGTGACCGGTTGCCCAGCGAGCGGCAGCTGGCGGAGCGGTTGGGGGTGAGTCGTTCCGTGATCCGCGAAGCGATGGGCGTGCTCAAGGCCCGGGGTCTCCTGGAGGCCAGGCCTGGCAACGGGACCTATATCCAGAGACCGACATCGACCGAGGCGTCGGCTCACCTCGGCCTCCTGCTCAGCTCGCAGCAGGTTTCAGATCGCTGCAGAGACCTCAACGAGGTGCGGGGGACTCTGGAGGTCGAGATGGCTGCGCTGGCAGCCGAGCGCGCAGGGCCCGACGACATCGCGGCAATGGAGGCGGCCCTCGCAGAGATGGAGAGGGACACACAGGACATGGATCAGTTCACGCGCTGTGACATGGCTTTCCACTCGGCTCTGAGCGCAGCCACGCACAATGAGGTGTTTCGAGTTCTCACAACACTGATTGATGATCTCTGGCTTGAGTTCCGCCTGGCGGCCTGTCGCCACGATTTCCGTGGTGCCCTCGAGGGGGCCCTGTCGCACTACCCCCTCATTCTGGAGTGCATCAAGGCACAGGATCCGGCAGGGGCTCGCAGTAGAATGCAGGCGCATCTGCGACGCGTCGAAGATCTGATCGAAGCCGCCTACAATGAAGAGGCAGCGTCCTAGAACTATGGCGATTCGGCCTAGCACAGGTGCGTCTACCGGCCTGAGGCCGATGTGGCCCGTTCGGCGACAGCGCCGCGATTGTGTCAGTGCCAGGGTCAGAACAAAGCGGGCCACGACGAAGGAGGTGACCGATGGTCTAGCACGGGCTGTGCAGATGGGGCTTAGGCCACAACACATGGTCTGAAGAGTTAGGAGACAGCTAGGAGGAGGATCAATATGGGTAGCAAGAGACTAAGTCGTCGTGACTTCCTGCGCATGAGCGCCCTGACCGCTGCTGGTACGGCCTTGGCCGGCTGCGCGTCTCGGGTGGTCACGGAAGAGGTCGAAAAGGAGGTCACAAGAGAGGTCGAGAAAGAAGTCACGCGAGAGGTTGAGGCAGAAGTCACCAGGGAGGTCGAGAAGGTCGTCACAGCCACACCCGAACCCACGTCTGAGCCTGTGACCCTGAACTACTGGCTGCCCAGCGGCGAGACCGAGGACGGAAGCTGGGCGCAGCACGATGAGTGGGCGCAGCAGTATGACGCGGCCAACGAGGACGTGTCCTTCGAGTTCGGCGGACCGGGCTGGAACGACTACTGGACCAAGCTCCCGCTCGAGATCGCCTCGGGCACGGGGCCCGATCTGTTCTGGTTCCACTTCAACTGGACCATCCCCTTCATCCAGGGGGGGCTGATGGAACCCTACTCCGAAGAGGATACCGCTGAGATCCAGGACAAGGTGTCCTTCATCGACAACTTCCTGTACGACGGGAAGCTGTACTGGTGGGCCGAGGGATGGCAGACCCGCGCCATGTTCTGGAACAAGGAGATGCTGGAAGAGGTCGGCATCACGTCCAAGGATGAACTGCCCAAGGACTGGGAGGGGTTCATCGAGCTGGCCAAGGAAATGACCCAGTACGATGACGCTGGTGAGGTGACGCGAGCCGGGTTCCACTGGTTCCATGATGACGTTCGCTGGACCTGGGCCGATCTCAAGGTCCAGTTGGGCGAGTACTTCTTCAGCGAGGACGGCCGCCGGGGCACCATGTACACGCCGGGCGGCATCCAGGTCGCCCAACAGATCCTGGACTGGGAGTTCGAGGATAAGGTGGGCTCCACGGATCTGCCTGGACACATATTCGACGCGTTTACGTCGGACCTGGCTGCCGTAACCATTGGCGCTGGCTGGATGGAAAACCAACTCTTAGACAACTACCCCGACAAGGAAGTCTACATCACCAACATGCCCACCCCTGGTGGGGACGTGCCGCCGGCTTACTGCCGCCGCACGCCCGAGGCGACAAGCGGCGTCAGCTCGCAGTCAAAGAACAAAGAGGCAGCCTTCGAGTTCGTCAAGTGGTACACCACCGACCCGGATATCATGATCGAGCGGGCCAACGGGGGCGTGGTGCCGTCGCTCAAGGCTATCCAGGACACAGTGAAGGACTGGGGTGGCCGCTGGGTGCAGACGGCGCTCGAAGCAATAGAGCGCACGCTCTTCCTGGGCACGCCGCCGCCGGAGTGGGAGAACATGTTCAACCTGTTCACCGAGCCGGTCTACATCGCCCGCTCCATGGAGATCGAGCCCGCGCTGGAAGAAGCGCAGCTCGCCATGGACGACGTTCTGGCGGCAGAAGAAGCGGTCCTCTGGGGCTACCAGGAGCGCCAGTACGCGCACGCCGACGAGATGTACATGCCAGAGATCCTCGTCTGACGACCTCTGTGCAACTAGCTTTGGAAGCCTCGCTTCCAGCGAGGCTTCCAAGGTCTCATTTCTGACTGGAGAATACGATTATGACACTGTCCAAAGCTGCACCTGCTGAAGCAAGACCAGTGGTGCGCCTATGGGATAGGGTGCGCCGCTTCTGTGGCGGCCGCAACATGCTGATCCTGTATGCCACAATTCCCGTGGCGATCTTTGCGATCGTCATGTGGATATACCCCATTGGTCATGGTATGATCGTGAGCCTGACGAACTGGAACCCCATGGACCTCAATCCCACGACCTTCGTGGGGCTGGACAACTACAAGGAGGCCTTTACCTCGGAGCTCGTGGGCAAGGCAATCGTCAATTCGACCCGATATGCCCTCTTTACGGTTGGTTTGGGCGTGCCGCTTGCGCTGGGCGTGGCGCTGCTGCTCAACAGCATATCCCGCGGCCGCGCGCTCTTTCGCGTAATCTACTTCCTTCCACAGGTGACCCAGGTCGTCGCAGTCGGTATCGTATGGAGGGAGGCTCTCTACTCGCCACGCCTGGGCATGCTGAACGGCATCCTCCGGGTGGTCAGAAGCGCTCTAGGTCTCAGCTTTGAGCTGCCCCGCTATCTCAACGATCCCGCCATCGCGTTGTACTGCATCGGCGCGATGGCGATATGGAGAAACGTGGGGTTCCAGGCCGTGATCTTCCTGGCTGGATTGAGTGGCATCCCCAGAGAGTACTATGACGCCGCGCGCATCGATGGCGCAGGACGCTTAGGCGTCTTCTTCCGCATCACGCTGCCCCTGCTGCAGCCGACGCTGGTGTTCGTGCTGGTCACGGGGATCTCGGGTGCTATGCAGGTATTCACCGAGATATACGTGATGACGACGAGCTATGCCTCTGGCGCTATGATGGGCACGCCAGCCTTCTCCACGCTGACCATGGTGCCGGAGCTGTACCAGCGCGCGTTTCGGGAATGGCGCTTTGGCTATGCGTCGGCCCAGGCTGTCATCATCTTTGTCATTATCACGGCGATCAGCCTGCTCCAGCTCCGGATTGGGCGCACACGTTGGGAGTACTAGAATGGTCAATGAATGGTTGCATCGCATTCGCGTCCGTCCCGAGCGGTTGCGCCAGGGTCTGTACTCGACCGCTATATACCTTGTGCTCGCCATCGGGGCGATTGCTTCTATGCTCCCCTTCATATGGATGGTGCTGGGGGCATTCAAGACCCACGCCGAGATGGCCCACGTACCGCCAACGTTCTGGCCCCAAGAGTGGATACTGGGCAATTTTGACTGGGCCTGGAACAAGATTAACTTCCCCAGATTGTTCGGCAACAGCATGTTGGTCACCCTCACAGTGACGGTCTTCACACTCTACACCAGCACGCTGTTAGGGTACGTACTGGAGAAGTTCCGGTTCCCCGGACGTGATCTGATCTTCTTCCTGATCGTTTCGCAGATGTTCATACCGGGCCAACTGGCCATGCTCGTGCGCTGGCTGATGTTCCACGAGGTCGGTCTACTCGATAGCTACACTGCGCTCATTGCCCCCAGCCTATACAGCGCGTTTGGCGTCTTCATGCTAAGGCAGTATATGCACACCGTGCCCAACGAACTGCTAGACGCGGCGCGCATCGATGGCTGCACCGAGATCGGTATCTTTCACCGTATCGTTTTGCCGAACGTAGCTCCTGCGCTTTCGGCTCTAGGGATCTTCACCTTCCTTTGGGTGTACAACGACTTCACGTGGCCCTTGATGGCACTTAGTTCGGTGGAACGCTATACAGTCCCCCTGGGATTATCGCACTACCAAGAGCGGTACGCTGCTCACGTGGAATACCTCATGGCCGGATCCACCTTGGCCGTCGTCCCTCTGCTGCTGGTCTTTCTCCTCTTCCAGCGCCGTATCACAGAGGGTGTCACGCTCACCGGTATGGGCAGACTATGAGCACAGAAATCGCCATTTCGCCTTGCGATGGCGAACCAGTGGACACAGAATCCTTCATCCAATCGATTGCACCCTCAAAATCCACATAGCACAGGAGAAAAATGCTCTACCCCCAATCAAACCTATTCCGTCAGACCATCGATCTCTCTGGCCTTTGGGATTTCCGTTTCGACTCTGAGGATCAGGGAACTGGAGGCGGCTGGCCCGAGGGCTTGGACGATACCCGGCCTATAGCCGTACCAGCCAGTTGGAACGACCAGTTCGCGGACTGGCGCGATTACCTTGGCCCTGCGTGGTACCAAACCCGCTTCGCCCTGCCCTGGGGTTGGGATCAGCACCGCGTCAACCTGCGCTTCGGCTCGGTCAACTATCTGGCCCAGGTGTGGCTCAACGGCGTCCGCCTGGGCGAGCACGAGGGTGGGCACCTGCCCTTCGCCTTCGACGTCACGGAGCACATGCGGTCCAATGGCAACCTGCTCGTGGTGCGCGTCGATGGTACGCTGGCCCCCAACCGCGTGCCGCCGGGCAACATCCCCCTCGCTTCGACCGACGAAGATGGCGAAACCACCCCTTTTCCCTCCGGTCCGTTCGGCGCCTTTCCCGATACCTCATTCGATTTCTTCCCCTTCTGCGGCATCCACCGTCCGGTGCTGCTGACCGCCACACCGCAGGGCGGGATCGACGACCTGACCATCGTCACCCACATCGACGGCAGCGCGGGTCTGGTGCGCGTGCGGCTGGAGGCGGGGGAAGCCGCAGCGGCACGCCTAACGCTGCGCGGCCACGGTACGGACGTCTCGACCGAGGTAGACCCCACCCAAGAGGCTGTCCTCACAGTCGCGGACGCGGCCCTCTGGTCGCCGGACGCCCCCAACCTGTACGATCTGAGGGCCGAACTGCTCCAGGACGGCCAGGTCTACGACCGCTACTCCCTGCCCGTCGGCATCCGTACCGTCGCCGTCGACGGCGACGCTCTGCTGTTGAACGGCCAGCCCATCACGCTCACTGGATTCGGTCGGCATGAGGATTTCCCCATCACCGGGCGAGGCCTGGTGCCCGCCGTCATCGTCAAGGACTATGCGCTGCTGAAGTGGGTCGGCGCCAACTCCTTCCGCACCTCCCACTACCCCTACTCCGAGCAGATGATGAACCTGGCCGATCGGCTGGGGTTTCTGGTGATCGACGAGACGCCCGCCGCCGGCCTCTACTTCCGCCAGGACGGCCTGGAAAGGCGAACGGAGCTGTGTCGCCAGTACACGCGGGAGCTCATCGACCGCGACAAGAACCACCCCAGCGTCATCCTGTGGAACCTGGCCAACGAACCCGACGACTCCACGCGCCCGGCAGCCAAGGAGGTGTTCCACGAGCTCTACAGCCTGGCCAAGTCTCTCGATCCCACCCGCCCGGTGACCATCGTGAGCTACGTGGGCGTCGCTGAAGAGTCTCTCGAGTTCTGCGACGTCGTCTGCCTCAACCGCTATCGAGGATGGTACACGCAGATGGGGCAACTGGACAAGGCCTGCGCCCTGCTCTCAAGCGAGCTGGACCAGGTGCACGATAAGTTCCCCAAGCCACTGCTGCTGACCGAGTTCGGCGCCGACACCGTTCCTGGCCACCACGCCCAGCCACCCGAGATGTTCAGCGAGGAGTACCAGGCAGAGATGCTGACCCGATACGTCGAGTTGCTGAACAGCAAACCCTTCGTCGTGGGCCACCACGTGTGGAACATGTGCGATTTCAAGACCGGGCAAGCGGTGCATCGCTTCGGCGGCATGAATCTCAAGGGAGTGTTCACACGCGACCGTCGCCCCAAGCTAGCCGCCCACCGGCTGCGGGAACTGTGGGGCGGTGAATAGAGAAGCCCGAGTCTTCCAAGTGCTGAGCGAACATCCAGAAGCCGCACAACCCCTGGTGGACCTGCAGCCAGAGCACGACTTCTTCATCGGCATCGATTCCGAAGGCTGCACTGTGCTCAACGACTGCAAGTACGGGGTCAGCGTACAGGGCAACAGCATCAACCTGACGCTGCTCAAATCGGCACTGGCGCCGGACATGACCGCCGACCGGGGGACGGCAAGCGTTTACCTACGCTTTCTATGCCTGGCATGGCTCGCTTGCCGAAAGCGACGTAGTGCGTGAAGCGTATGACCTCAACTGCCCCGTGATGGTTGCAGCAAGAGAGGCGGGCGAACGTTCGCTGTTCTCCGTGGATGCTCCCAACGTGGTGATGGAAACGGTCAAGCCCGCCGAGGATGGGTCCGGGGATCTGGTCTTGCGCTTGTACGAGTCCAAGCGCACGGCCACACGATGTGCGCTGACCACCTCGCTGCCGTTTCGTTCGGCCGCGCAGACCAATATGCTGGAGGAAACCGAAGCAGCGTTGAGCTGTGACGGGGGAAGCATCCCACTGGAGTTTCGGCCATTCGAGGTAAAGACGCTCCGCCTGCAAGCGGCATCCTTAGGCTTTTGCTCTAACAAGCCTTCGGAATCTCTAGGGTGCGTTTCAGGTGAGTTGGGCAAGACCTCGGAGGTCTAGGGCTTCAACTGAAATGAAACACACCCAAATCCTTAGGAGGAGAAACACGGTCAGTTACAAGAGAACGAGCGCGTATTCTTTGTTTGCCGTGATATTGGGCATTCCTTTCCTGTTGGGGTCATGTGCTCTTTCAAAACCCACGGCTACCTGTTCCAATCATCCCCCCAGAGTTTATCGGGATGGCAGCGGCTGGCCTCCCCATTTCGCGATGTGGAACGGCTCGAGCTATGAACACCGCATCCTGTTGGGTTATGAGGATATGTACATCGCCAACTACAGCGAGTGTACGTCTATGATCGATCACCTGGCCAGCCACGACGCCAACTTCATACGCATGTGGATGCGTCCGTCTGATATCATTGATGGGCATTATGCGTTCTACTACAACGGTTCCCGCAGACAGGTAGACCTGGACACCTGGGATGAGACCTGGTTCGACCGCCTAGATGCTGTTCTGTCGTACGCAGACAGTAAAGGGGTCGTGGTCGAGATCATGATGTGGGATCAGTGCACCCCCTGGAGAGGCGGAGGTCTGGATGATCCCAGTGAGAAGAACGGCTGGAATGACAAGAACGTCCATCACCCGGACAATCACTACCGCAGTGAACACGGCAACGATCCGGTTCCCGGTCTGTACATGGGAGACGAGGATGAGATCAACAACAGCCAGTTCTACGACACGAGCAATTCCATCTGGATGGACTATCAGAAAGAGTGGACGGACAAAGTCCTTTCGGTAGCCGTGAATCACGACCACTTCACCGTGGAGATCATCAACGAGGCTCCCGGCGCAGGCTATGCAACTGAATGGCGTCACTTCATGCACGACTGGCTTCAGAGCAACTATCCAGTCGTATCACAGAGCAATGGGCTTAGCTGGTACGAAGACAACGACCTGAGGCAGTGGAGCGAGAACAATCCTGGCAAGGTGGACCTTGTGGCGTCGCACACAGCATGGGGCTACGACAAAGCCCAGAACGCATACTGGGACTACAAGGGCGTGATGCCGGGCATGAACGAGTGTATCACGGTAGACTATGGCAACCTGAACAATTTACGTCAAGAATTGTGGGGCGTGACCATGGGCGGCGGCGCTGCCTGGAGTGAGAACTACCCCATAGGGAACGGTTCAACCGTCACTCAGGAGATGCACCGCTTCTTCTACCCTCCCAGCGACAAGCCGGCGTTCTGGGAGATGAGGCCTTACCGGGAGTACGTAACGTTCGGGCAGGATGGGCACAAGTACGTGCTGGCCAAAGACGACAAGTCTGAGATCCTGATCTTCGTCGATAATGAGGGCGGCGGAGAGGACTTCACGGTAGATCACGATGGTCCTAAGTCCTATCAGTATAGAACGTTTGACGCCAATGGTGGCAGCTCCTCCTGGTCAGGATGGAATGCGGTCTCTAACTGGACGTTCAATGTTCCCGATAACACGGGGGTTCAAATAAGGGCTGATGGCTAGTGCTTGATCAAGTGCTAGCCAACGCCGACCGACACATCCGCTCCGCCGACGAAAACGCCCGCGCCGGGCGAATGGCAGGATCAGGACGTGGACGACGTGGGCCAGGCCGGCAGCCATCGCGGGGATAGCAGCAGTTTCACTATCAACGACAGCGGGGCAACAGCATGGCTTTCCAGCGAAGGACCAGTACCGGCGGCACTAACATCACACCCGCAGCAAATGAACAGGTCTACGCCGAGTAAGGAGACATTCAATGCATGATGGTCTAAAGAGCAGCGGGCTCCCGCTCGGGGGATTGGGAACGGGCAGCGTCGAGTTGCGCGCCGATGGGTGTTTCCACGAGTGGCAGATCATGAACAATCGCCCCTGGGGAAGCGGACCAGAGATCGAACTCGGCTTGGATACATCTTACTTTGGCCTGCAGGTCCATGGCGAGGACGTCAACCGGTCGGCCGTGCTGGGATTGGCGCCGGGGCTGAACGCATACCTGAACAACCCATACGACCTGGCCTGGCTCGAGCGCCCTGCCAGGATCGATGCAGACGTGCGCATGCCCTTCACGATGCTGGCCTACGATCTGGGCTCGTTTCCTGTGGCGGTCACGCTGGAGGCTTTCAGCCCGTTCATCCCGCTGGATGCCAAGAACTCGGCCCTGCCGCTGGCGTTTCTCGCGTTTCGGTTGGAGAACCAGAGCGCCCATCCGCTCAAGGTCTCGCTGCTCAACGCCACCCGGAACCTCGTGGGGTACACGCAGCCGGACCAGCTCTCCGAAATGAGTTTTGCAAAAGATGGGCGCACCTCCTACATCCTGTTCGGCCGGGAGGGCCTGGCGCAGGATGACCCCGCACGCGGCAGCTTGGCCGTGGGCGCGTTCGGCGAGGTCGAGACGAGCTATGTCCTGCACCCGATCAGCTATCGCGATGTCTGGGAGCCAATGCGAGCATCGGGCCGGCTGGAGAACTGTGACAACGGCGACTTTGACGGACGTCTCGCATTTTGCGTTGATGAGGAGCCGGGCATCCGGATTGGATTGCCGTTCGGTGTGCTATGCCAGACCTGCACGCTTGCCCCAGGTGAATCTCGACAGATCACCTTCGTCCTGGCCTGGCACTTTCCCGAGATGCAGGAGCGGGAGTTCGAGCCAAAGGGGGAAAAGGGCAGGACGATCGGGCACCGGTACGAGAATTGGTTCAGCGACGCTGTAGAGGTGCTGGCGTACGGGATCGAAAACTGTCAGGCGCTCCGCTCGGAGACGAGGGCCTTCTTCGACGCGTTCTATGCCAGTTCTTTCGATGACTGGCTGCTGGAGGCGATCAGCGCCCAGTTGACCACGCTGATCAAGTCCTCCTGGTGGGATCGGGAGGGGCGTTTTGGCATCTGGGAGGGGCTGGGTTGCTGCGGTCTGCAAACCACGGATATCACACACTACGGTTCTTTTCCCATCGTCCTGTTCTTTCCCGGGCTCCAAAAGAGCCAGATGCGCCTGACGCGCGACAACGCAGAGCGCAAGGGCAAAATCCCGCACTCGATGCCCGGCACCTTTTCCTGCTGCGACCACGACGACAGAAAGCGGGTCGACCTCGTGCCGCAGTTCATTCTCCAGATCTGGCGCGACCTGCTGTGGACGGCGGACGAGGCCTACGGGGCAGAGATGTGGCCGGTCGTCAAAGACGCCCTCGCGTTCCACAAGGTCTATGATACCAATGGCGACGGCCTGCCGAACAATACCGGGCCGGACTCGACCTATGACCAGTTTCCTTTGAAGGGGACCTCCGCTCTGGTGGGGTTCCTGTACGCCGCGACGCTCAAGGCCGTGACCGACTTGGCTACGTTCGCCGGCGAGCAGGAATACGCCGCTTCGATGGAGGAGAAGCTCGGCGATGCCCTGGTCAAGCTGGACGAGCGGTTGTGGAACGGGCGCTACTACCGCCTGTGCCACGACCCGGTCGATGGCACGGACAACGAGGGCGTCATGACCGACCAGATCAACGGTGACTGGTTCGTCCGCCAGACGACGGGACAGGGCCTCTTGCCGGAGGATAAGATTCGCTTGGCCTTGAGCGAGATCCTCGAGCGCTGTGCGATGGAGACCGGCTTCATCGCCAACTGCGCCTGGCCCTTTGGCGGCGACGTCGAGATCGGTCGGTATACGATTGACCAGGCCCGTACCCCCTGGTCGGGCGTAGAGTATGCCTTGGCTGCCCACCTCATCCTGGCGGGGATGGAGCGAAAGGGACTGAAGGTGGTGCGTGACGTGTGGGATCGCTATGAGGAGGCGGGGCTGCGCTTCAATCACATTGAGTGTGGCGAGCATTACTACCGGGCAATGTCTGCATGGGGCGTGTACCTGGCCCTCACGGGCTTTGCGCTGAACGCTCTGGAGAAGAGACTGACCCTGGCAGTGCGCGATGAGACGGCGACCTTTGTCCTCAACACGCCGAATTGCTGGGGCGCGGTCGAGACCTCACCTTCGGAAAACATCCTCACACTCAACGTTCGCAGGGGTGAGCTGGTCGTGCAAGAGATCATGCTGCGTAACCTCGCCCTGGACGAAATCGCGGTGACCGTCGACGGTGAGGCCGTGGAGAGCCTGGCCCGCCAGGAAGGAGACGGGACGCACGTTCTGCTTGAGGAGCCTGTTGACCTGGCTGCCGGCGCTTGCTTCAGAGTGCTTGCGCAAGCGTGAATTCGACAAGTATGCAGACTGGCAGTAATCAACTGGGAGTTACGACAGTGTCTAGACAACCCGATTGGCTCAACCCCGCGATCATCGCGCGTCACAGAGAAGCCGGACACATACCTCTGAACGCCTATTCGACCCGGAAGGCGGCGCTCGCCGATGATTCGCCCTATCGTCGCTTGCTGAGCGGCGAGTGGGCGTTCCACCTGGCGCCCAGCCCGGAGCAGGCGCCGCAGGGCTTCTACCGAGAGGCGTTCGACGTCGCGGATTGGGACCAGGTGCCGGTGCCGAGCAACTGGCAGATGTTGGGCTACGATAAGCCGATCTATGTCAATATCGGCTACCCTTTCCCGCAGAACGGTGAGCGTCGCACACCCCCGCTGGAGGCCCGGTTTCAACCGTTGCCCGCCATACCGGAGGATGACAACCCCACCGGATCATACCGGCGCACATTTTCCGTTCCCCAGGCGTGGGAAGGACGCCGAATCTTCCTCTCGTTCGAGGGCGTCGATTCGGCTTTCCATCTGTGGGTCAACGGGCAGCAAGTAGGCTACAGCCAGGGCAGCCGTCTGCCGGCCGAGTTCGATATCACGTCCATCGTGCGTCCTGGCAAGGAGAACACGCTGGCCGCGCGCGTCTATCGATATTCCGACGGCAGCTACCTGGAGGATCAGGACTTCTGGCGCCTGAGTGGTATCTACCGCGACGTCTACCTCTGGTCAGTGCCGCCCGCTCACGCGCGCGACGTCTTTGTCCGCACAAAGCTGGACGAGGCATATCGAGATGCCACGTTGAAGGTCCGTGCGGTCGTGGTCAATCACGGCGAGGAGGATGTGGGGGGATACAAGATCGCGCTCTCGCTCCTGGATGCCGAAGGCGACTCCGTGCTCCAGGCGTCGGCGCCAGTTGCCCTCCTCAAGACCGGCGGAGAGATGTTCGTGGATGTGGGAGAAGGCTTCCGCGAGCCCCGAAAGTGGTCGGCGGAGGATCCCTATCTATACACGCTGCTGGTGGCGCTCGAGGATGGGCAGGGTGAGGCGCTTCAGGTGGAGCGTGTGCAGGTGGGCTTTCGCCAGGTGGAGATCAAGGATGAGCAAATCCACGTCAACGGCGTGCCTATCGTGTTCCGAGGGGTCAATCGGCACGAGCACGACCCCGACACCGGGCACACGGTCAGCGTCGAATCGATGGTCAAGGATATCCTGCTCATGAAGCGCTTCAACTTCAACGCGGTGCGCACGTCCCACTATCCCAACGATCCCCGTTGGTACGATCTGTGCGATCAATATGGGCTCTATCTGATCGACGAGGCCAACGTGGAGTCGCACGGCGTCCTCGGAAAGCTGACCCGCGACCCAGATTGGGCGGACGCTTTCCTGCAGCGCGGCATGCGCATGGTCCAGCGCGACAAGAACCACCCCAGCGTCATCATGTGGTCGCTGGGCAACGAGGCCGGCAGCGGGCCGAACCACGCGGCGATGGCGGGCTGGATTCGCGAGTATGACCCTACGCGCCCGATCCACTACGAAAACGCCACCACGCGCTGGGGGGGACAGTACAAGGGGCCGGAGGATGGCCACTATGTGGATGTTGTGAGCCACATGTATCCGCCGCTGGAGGTCCCCAAGATGACGAAGACCCCCGACGAGCGTCCCGTCGTGCTGGCCGAGGAGGCCGAGCTTCCCGGAGAGCACCGTCCGCTGATCATGTGCGAGTACGCCCACGCTATGGGCAACAGCTGCGGCAACCTGGCGGAATACTGGCAGGCCATCGCCACATACAAGCGGCTGCAGGGCGGCTTCGTGTGGGACTGGGTCGACCAGGGCATCCGCCAACGGACGGAGGCGGGGGAGTCCTGGTTTGCCTACGGTGGTGATTTCGGCGACGATCCCAACGATGGTCCTTATTGCCTCGATGGCGTCGTCTTCCCCGATCGGCGCGTCCAGCCGGCCCTATGGGAGCTCAAGAAGGTGATGCAGCCGGTCGATATCGAGGCCGTCGATCTGATGGTGGGGCAAGTGAAGGTCACCAACAAGCACCACTTCGCCGATCTGGGATATCTAACCCCGACCTGGACGCTCACCGCCGATGGCGAGGTGCTTCAGGAGGGGCGGCTGGCTGCCCTGACCACCGCGCCGAGGGAGAGCGAGGTGGTCACGCTGCCGCTCGAGCTGCCGGAGCCGATGCCCAACACGGAGTACTGGCTCAACCTGAGTTTCTCGTTGACCGAGGATACCGCCTGGGCCGAGGCCGGGCACGAGGTGGCCTGGGAGCAGTTCGCGCTGCCGCTCGGGCGGCCGCAGCCCGCGTCGCTGGACAAGGCAGAGATGACGGAGCTGGTGCTGGAGGGAACCTACGCGGAGATCGTCGTCAGCGGGGCCGATTTCGATCTGACATTCGAAAGGGAAACCGGTCAGATTGCGTCCTTTCGGTCACAGGGACGGGAGCTGGTCGAGCACGGGCCGCTCTTGAACGCCTGGCGCGCGCCGACCAACAACGATGAGGCGCGGTGGGACGTGTGTATGGCCGATCTGTGGCGCGACGCGGGGTTGGATCGGCTGGAATCGCGGACGGAGAAGATGACCGCGAGCCAGGTCGAGCCACAGGTCGCTAGTGTTACCGCCCGATCCTCCTTGGTCAGGCCAGATGGATCGGTGGCCTTTGCGGTTGAGTATGCTTACGTGATCTATGGCAGCGGCGACGTGACGATCGACGCACACGTTACCCCGGCCAGGGACCTACCGCCGCTGCCGCGTCTGGGGTTGCAGATGACGGTGCCTGCGGGCTACGAGACGCTGACGTGGTACGGACGGGGGCCGCACGAGAGCTACGCGGATCGAAAGGCCGGCGCTGCCGTGGGTCTCTACAGCGGTTCGGTTGACGATCAGTATGTGCCGTACATCGTCCCTCAGGAGAATGGGAACAAGACCGACGTGCGCTGGGCGTCCTTGACCGATGAGGAGGGCATCGGATTGCTGATCATGGCCCGACCGCTTATGGAGCTGAGCGCCCATCACTACACCACGCAGGATCTGACCCAGGCCGACCACACGCAAGAGCTGACCCGGCGGAAGGCCATTACGCTCAACCTGGACGCCGCGCAGTGCGGGTTGGGCACCGCCAGTTGTGGCCCGCCCATGCTGGATCGATACTTGGTCTATCCGCAGGAGACCGTCTTCAGCGTTCGGCTGAGGCCACTTTCCGGCGCGGGAGAACGAGCGGTCGACCTTAGCAAGCAAATTTCGCGGAACGACAGAGAAAAAGAGTAGGCATAGCACAGGATTCTGACGCAATGACCAAGATCGCTTTCATCGGAGCTGGCAGTACCGTTTTCGCCAAGCGTCTGCTCGTTGACATCATCAGCTTCCCCGAGCTGAGCGAGGTCACCATAAGCCTGCACGATATCGATGAGGAGCGCCTGCACACCTCCGAGATCGTGGCGCGCAAGGCGTCTCAAGCCACGGGAGCTCATCCCAAGATCGAGACGACGACCCATCGTCGGGAGGCACTGGAGGGCGCCGACTACGCCATCTGCATGATTCAGGTGGGCGGATACAGGCCAGCCACGGTGATCGACTTCGAGATTCCCAAAGAGTACGGTTTGCGTCAGACCATCGGCGACACGTTGGGCGTTGGCGGCATCATGCGCGCCCTGCGCACGATCCCTGTCCTGCTGGATATGTGCCGCGATATGGAGGACCTTTGCCCCGACGTGACATTCTTGAACTACGTCAATCCGATGGCCATAAACTGCTGGGCCATCGACCGGGCCAGCACGGTCAACACGGTGGGGCTGTGCCACAGCGTGCAGAACACGGCGGCGGAGTTGGCCCGCGACATCGACGTGCCCCTCGAAGAGATCAACTACCTGTGTGCAGGCATCAATCACGTGGCCTTCTACCTGCGCTTTGAGCGGGTGACAGAGGACGGGGGCTCGGCGAGCAACGAGGATCTCTACCCGCGCATCCGCCAGGTGATAGAGGAAGGCCGGGTACCCGAGAACAACCGGGTGCGGTATGAGGTACTGAAGCGGCTGGGCTACTTCGTCACCGAGTCCAGCGAGCACTTCGCCGAATACGTGCCCTGGTTCATCAAGCGGGATCGTCCGGATCTGATCGAACGCTTCAACGTCCCACTGGATGAGTACATCAATCGCTGCGAGGCTCAGATCGCCGGTTGGGATATCATGCGAGAGCTACTGGAGGATCCGGCGTTCTCCTTCGGGGACGAGGTCCCGCCTGACAAGACGCGGGCCATGCGAGAGGGATGGGGAGAGACCGTTCTCAACGTGTATCCGGAGGACGCTTTCAGCATCGAACGGAGCGGTGAGTTCGCGCCCTTGATCATTCACAGTATGGAGACCGATACCCCTCGCGTGATCTACGGCAACGTGCCAAACCGTGGTCTGATTGAGAACCTACCTCAGGATTGCATCGTGGAGGTGCCGTGCGTTGTGGATGGAAACGGTGTGCAGCCCACGCGCGTTGGTGCGCTGCCGCCCCATCTGGCAGCGCTGATGCGCACGAACGTCAACGTGCAGGCGCTGACAGTAGAGGCAGCGCTGACCCATAAGCGAGAGCACGTCTATCACGCCGCCATGCTCGATCCCCATACCGGGGCTGAGCTGAGCCTGAGCGAGATCTGGGACCTGGTCGATGATCTTATCGAGGCTCACGGCGATCTACTGCCAAACTTGTTTGGTTCCAAGGAGGACAAACCATGGCCTACAGATCACCCCTGATGCCCTACGTGCGCGTCGATGCCGAGTCTCCCGACCTGCCGGTGCGCGGGCCAGACGACCCAGGTGAGCCGGATCACGTCGCCCGAGCCTCGGTGGAAGCTGAGCGGGAGCGGGGCGTGCGTCTCACGGGCATCACGCAGACCGGGCAACCTGTCGCGATCGCTGTCGACGTCGTCGCGCCGGGCATCTTGCACGTGCTGCTCGAAGGAGAAAAGCCCGATCCCGAACGGGTCACGTTGGCCCGTGACCTATCCGATCAGCCTGTCAGCGTCTCGCTGGAGCGCAGCGATGATCAGGTGATGCTGACGTCTGAGTTGATCGATGTTCAGATCCGGTTGGATCCCTTCCACCTCACCTTCTTAGGGCCGGATGGCCGTGAGTTGCTGGACCAGAACGACACAGAGCGCGACGCGCCGGGCTTCTTGACCGTGTTGCCCTTCGGCTACACGACCATCGATGGCGAGCGCGTCGCCTTCCACGATACCTTCAACGTCCAGCCGGACGAGCACTTCTACGGGTTCGGTGAGAAGTTCACCGACTTCGACAAGCGCGGCCAACGGCTGGAGATGTGGGTCTACGATCCCTATGGCGTCCATACCGAACGGGCCTACAAGCCGGTGCCCTTCTTCATCAGCAGTCGCGGCTACGCCATCTTCGTGGATAGCGTCTCGTGCGTCCACTTCGACATGGCCAGGAGCAACCACGCTACTTTCAATCTGATCGCGCCCGATACCGCGTTGGACTACTACGTTATCGCCGGTCCGGAGCCAAAGACCCTCATCACGCGCTATGCCAGCCTGGTCAGCTTCCCCATCCTACCGCCCAAGTGGGCCTTCGGACTCTGGACGTCCTCCGGATTCCAGCGCGATACCCAGGAGAAGGCGCTAGAGCGGGCGCGCCAGCTCCGCGAGCATGATATCCCATCTGACGTGCTGCACTTGGATTGTTTCTGGCAGCGGCACGGAGCCTGGTCTGATATGGCCTGGGACGAGGAAGGTTTCCCCGATCCGGCTGGTCTGATCGAAAAGGTCAAGCAGCAGAGTTTCAAGGTCAGCCTGTGGATGAACCCCTACATCGGCATTGAGAGCGAGCGCTTTGTCGCAGCTGAGGAGCAGGGCTATCTGCTCAAGAATCCCCAGGGACAGACCTACGTTCTCAACCTCTGGGGTATGGACGATGAGGATTGCCATCCCCCGGTGGGCATCGTCGACATGACCCATCCCGAAGCCAGGGAGTGGTTTGGCGACTTGCTCCGTCCCCCGTTGCGCATCGGCGCAGACGTCTTCAAGACCGACTTTGGCGAGGGGGTTCCCGTCGACGCAGTGGCCCATAACGGGATGACGGGCGAAAAGCTCCATAACCTCTATACCTTGCTCTACAACGACCTGGTCGCGGAGATCACGGCCGAGGAAACGGAGCACGATGGGATGGTGTGGGGACGCTCGACCTACGCGGGAGGCCAGCGCCACGCCGCCCAGTGGGGTGGGGACGCCGTGTCTACGTATCAGGGTATGGCCTCCACGCTGCGCGGCGGGCTAAGCATCGGCATGTGCGGGCACCCCTTCTGGAGCCACGATATCGGTGGCTTCCATCTCGCTCCCACCCACCGTCCCTCACCGGAGCTGTACGTCCGATGGGCACAGTTCGGCCTCTTCTCCCCTCTCTCCCGCACCCATGGCGTGGATCCTAGCCTGCCTTGGGAGTACGGGGAGACGGCGCTGCGCATCTTCCGCAAGTACGCGCGCCTGCGCTACCGGCTGCTGCCCTATATCTACACCTATGCCTGCGTGGCGGCCGAGACCAGCCTGCCCCTCATGCGGGCGATGGTGCTGGAGTTCCCGGACGACCCGCACACCTACACCATGGACCTGCAATACCTGTTCGGTCGCGAGTTCCTGGTCGCGCCGATCTACAATCAACAGGGAAAGCGTCCGGTCTATCTTCCCGCCGGTCGTTGGGTGGATTTCTGGAACCACGAGGTCATCGCGGGGCCCGAAACACGTCACGTGAAGGCGCCTCTGGACGTGATGCCCCTGTACGTGCGAGCCAATTCCCTGATTCCCACCATCGACCCTCCCGCCTACCTGAGGGAAGCTCCCTTCGAGATCGTGACCTTTGACGCGTATCTCCTCGACGGCGGCAGAGGCAGCTTCAACCTGCGTGATACCGACGGCGTCACCCACGTCTCGGCTGCGTTAGAAGGCTCACGCCTCGACGTCCAGATAGCGGGCGTCAAGGAGCGAATTGGCCTGCGACTGCTGCCCCTAGGCGGCACTCCCGAAGTGGAGATGGTGTACGTGAATGGGATGCAATTGAACGGAGTGGACACTCTGGAGATCGCGCCTGATGCAGACGCCGGTTGGTCACGAGATCCGGACGGCACAGTAAGAGTCCTAACTCCTATGTTTTAGGCTTTGTGGTGCTTCAAGGGTGAGGAGCCCAGGCTCTTCAGGATTCAGCCCGATCGAGTCCTGTGCCGGTGACTGTGGAGCTCTAGGAGGAACAAGCACACGATGAGTGACAGATCTTTTCGTGTTGGCGGAATCGGGACGGGCAACGTCTTCAACCACGCCCACCTGCCGGCGTACGTGGCGCTGGATAGCGTCCAACTGGCGGCGATTTACGAACCCGACCCCCAGGCCGCCGAGCGCACGCGCCAGAACTACCTCGAGCAGTTGGCGGACGCCGCCAGCAGTCCCGCCGCCGCGGCGGAGGTGGCCCTGTGCGGCAGCCCCAAAGCGCTGCTAGAACAAGTCGACATGGTCGATATCTGTACCCCGGCACGCTGGCATCCCTACTATGTCGCCATGGCCCTGGAACGCGACGTCCACGCCATGACCGAGAAGCCCATGGCCCGCACGTGGTGGGAGGCCCAACACGCGGCAGAGGTGGCCGCTGAATCATCCGCGTTCTTCCAGCTAAACGATGATAATGTCTTCCTGCCCCGCTACCGGGCCCTGCGCAACATCATCGATAGCGGCATGGTCGGCCAGGTGCAGACGATATGGATCGCGCGCGGCAGCCACGGCCCGGAATGGAATCCCTGGTTCTGGCAGCCCCAGGAGGGCGGCGGCGGATGCGTGATGGACTACGGCACGCACGCCGTCACCTCGGTCTGGTTCCTGATCGGGTACGACAAGGTGCCGGCCGAGGTGCGCTCGCTAGGGCTGGCCGCTCGGCAGCGGATGCGCCTGATCGGCGGGCGGTTCCGGCAGATCGAGATCGACGACGACGCGCACTTCAAGGTGCGCTTCGTCGATCCGGAAGACGGCGACTGGATCACGGCCGTGATCGAGGCCACCTGGAGCTGGCCCGAGCTGGGCCCCAGGGGCGACTCGCTGCACGGCTACATCGAGATCCGGGGCAGCACCGGCACGGTGACCGGCTGCGTGGATGAGCAGGATCAGGACTACCTGCGCATCAGGCCACACCCTGGCGGCGAGCGTCTGATCCCCATAGAGGCCGTCCTGCCGGAGCGTGAATCCTTCCAGGCCGAGATCGACAACTTCGTACACTGCGTCCAGGCCGGCGAACCATCCATCCTGAACGCGGATGTCGGCGTCGGCGTGATGAGCGTGCTCAACGCGGCCCAGCTTTCGGAGCTGCGCGGTCGGGTAGCTGTCACGCCGCAGGACGTGGCCGAGTTCAGCCAGCAGGTCGCCGGCGATGCGCCAGATCCGTGGCAAGGCGGCGACCGCATCATCGCCGCGCTGACAGAACCTTACCAATTGAGGGGATAGTGCCCATGCTCGTATGCCCCAACGAATCCCCACCCGCCATCGTCGGCGTCGACGTAAGGACACGCTCCAATGCATGAACACCATCCTCTGCTTGCAAACATCCTAGCGTTGGGCCGCGCAGGGACGTGGGCAAGCGCAGACCTGAGCGATCGAGCCATCGTCGCGTGGTTGAGGGAATCAGATCGCTGCGACTGGACGCGCGTCTGTTTCGTCGGCTGCGGCACGTCGCTATACGCCGGGCAGGTGGGCGAATGCTTCGTAGAGCATCTGGCGCACCTGCCCGCAAAGGCCGTGCCGGGCTTCGCCTTCGCAGCCTATGCCGAACCGGCCCTGCTGGGTCCCGAGACCCTGGTGGTTGGCATATCGGCGACCGGCAATACCGAGGCCGTCGTCAATGCGCTGGCACGGGCCAGCCAGGCGGGCGCCTCGACCCTGGCGCTCACGGCAGATGCCGGGTCAAAGGTGACGGAAGTGGCCGAAGCCACCATTCCCGTGAGCGGCCCTCTCACCACGTCGGTGACGACGAGGTCCTACGTGCAAACGCTGGCTGCCCTCTACCGGCTGGCCCTGCGCCTGACCAAGGCCAGACGGCAGGACCAAGCCCGGACAACGGATCGATGGCAGGAGCAGATCGTGCGAGCGGCCGACGTCTCTCGCCGCTTCTTGGAAAACGAAATAGCTCACATGGAGGAGCTGGCCCGGCAGTATACCACGGCAGCGACCATCTTCGTTCTGGGTACCGGTCCCAACGTTGGCACCGCCGACGAGGCGTCGCTGAAGGTCATAGAGATGGCCAAGGTATATTCCGAGGTCCAGGAACTGGAGAACTTCCTTCACGGGCGTTTGCGCGAGGTAGATCGATTCAACCCGATACTCCTCATCGCGCCGCACGGCGCGGCGAGCCAGCGCGTTCTCGACGTCCTGACAGTGTTCGATTACGTCGGGGCGCCGTCGGTGGTATTCACGAATCGCCTGGCGACACACGTCGTTCATCTGCCGGGCCAGTTGGACGAACTGACCACGCCGCTGGTCACCATCACGCCGCTCTATCTGTTTGCGTACTATCTGGCCCGGCATCGTGGACACGATCCGGGAGCCAGACGGTATGCAGGCATCGTGCCGCAAAAGGTGCGGTATAGGCGGTTGGGTGTGTAATGGAAGCTAGACGGCGTGCGCGCAGAGTGGCAGATGACCAGCACACAGTGAGGTGAAGACATGACACACGAGACGACGGGGACATTGCTCTGCATGACGGCTCATCCCGACGACGAGACGCTATACGCCGGAGCCTTCCTGGCCATGTTGGCGCGGCGTGGGATTGAGACCCACGTCCTGTGCGCCACGCGAGGCGAGAAGGGGCAGGTCGGCGACCCGCCCGTCTGCGAGCGGGAGGAGCTGGGGGAGGTGCGCGAGACCGAACTACGCTGCGCCGCCGACGTGCTGGGGGTGGAGTCGGTGGAGGTGATCGGCTACCTGAACCCGTCCTACGTCATCGACTCGGAGAATCTGACCGCCTTCGAGGCCGATCCCGCCGAGTTTGAGAGCTGCATCGTCGATGCCTGCGATCGGCTGCGGCCGGACGCCGTGATCACGCACGGCTCAGAGGGCGAGTACGGCCACCCCGGTCACGTGCTGGTGCACGAGACTGTCCTGCGTGCCCATCAGGCCTTGCGCTCCCGCTTCGATGCCCCTGCGCCGGCGTTGTACACGTTCTCCGCCGCCGTGCCCGGCCAGCAGAACAAGATCTTCAACGACGCCGATCCGGCCGATGTCATGATCGACGTCGCCCCGTGGGTGGACAAGAAGGCCGGCGCCATCGCGTGCCATCGCACGCAGCGCGCACTCTTCTTCGGCGCCTTCCCCGAGGCGGACACGCTGCGCGATCTGATGCTGGTGCGCTGTGAGACGGAGAGCCTCCACCGCGTCTGGATGCCCGACGGATTCGACGAGACGGCGTTCTTCGGGTCGGGGGTAGACTTTTCTAGCCAGTAGATGTGAGACAAGGCACACAGAGGCTAATCTCATGCGAGTTCTGTACATTGACATCGACACACTGCGCCGCGATCACCTAGGCTGCCACCGCTATCACCGCAATACCAGCCCCAACATCGACGCCCTGGGACAGCAAGGCGCGCACTTCGACAACTATTGCAACAGCGACGCCCCTTGTCCGCCGTCGCGCACCGCGCTGTGGGCCGGGCGCTTTGGCTTCTACACCGGCGTCGTCGGCCATGGCGGGACGACAGCCGAACCTTACATCGAGGGCCCCACGCATAGCTTTCGCGATACGTTCCACGACATCTGCTGGATGACGGCGCTGCGCCGGCTGGGTTTCAAGACCGCGACCGTCAGCCCCTTTGGCGAGCACCACGCGGCCTGGCATTGGTACGCCGGGTTCAACGAGATCTACAACCCGGGCAAGAGCGGCGACGAGATCGCCGAAGAGATCTCACGCCCATCGCCGTCGATTGGATCGCGCGCAACGGCCAGAGCGACAACTGGTTCCTCCACGTCAACACCTGGGATCCGCACGCGCCCTATCGAACGCGGGAGCCGTTCGGCAACCCCTTTGCGGACGAGCCACTGGCCGAGTGGCTGACGGAGGACGTGCAGCAGGAGGTGCTCGATGATATCCGCATCTTGGGAGCGGGCGGGGGCTACATCCTGGCACTCTGCCACAACATCCAGGCAGTCAGCCCGCCGGAAAACGTAGTGGCGATGTACAAGACGGGGTATAGGTTGGAGTAAGCGCGGCGGTGCAGGCAAGATGCTCGAGAAAAGGAGAAAAGCGCAGTGGAATCTAGGTTTACGGTCGACGAACTGAACGATCTATTGAGCGGCGAGCGCTGGCTGATCCACCAAGACGGGTACCAGCCGGAGGAGAACCGCGTCTACGAGACCAACTTCACGCTGGCCAACGGCTACATGGGCACGCGGGGCTTGCTGGAGGAGGGGGCGCGGAACGAGTATCCGGGCAATTTCATCGCCGGGGTATTTGATGAGGCGGACGGCATGTCTAAGTCAATCGTCAACACGCCAAACTGGCTCGGTCTGCGGTTGTATATCGTTAACCACCCACTGACGCCGGATGCGTGCCAGGTAGTAGGCTCTAAGCGGACGCTCGATATGCAGAAGAGCGTGCTCTTCAGGCAGCTCACGATTAAGGACGAGGAGGGGCGCGAGACGCTGATCGAAGGATACCGCTTTCTCAGCCGCAGCGACGTGCATCGGGCAGCCATCAAGTGGTACGTCACGCCGCTCAACTACGATGGCCTGCTGATGCTGGAGAGCATCCTCGATGGCAGTGTGGTGAACGATAGGGACACCCCCAGGCTGCGTGTCAAGCTCTTCCGCATCGTGGAGAACGCGGATCTGGGAAAGAGGGGATGCTACTTGGAGGCGGCAACCAAAACGCAGGACACGCGCATCGGGGTGGGCTCGATCACGCGAGTGCGCTATGCTGGGGGAGAGGACGCCATCAAGTTCAGCCGGCTGACCGCCTTCGGCGAGCGGCGCGTCGCATACTACGAGTTCGACGCGGTCCAGGGGAAGACGGTCGAGATCGAGAAGCTGGTCGGCACCTATACCAGTCGAGACGTGGCCAAGGCAGATGTGAAGGCGGCGGTGGTGGAGGACCTGGAGGCATTTGCGGTCGAGGGGCTCGAAGCGGAGTTGAATCGCCATGTAGGCGTCTATCGGCAACTTTGGGACGTGACCGACGTGCGCATCGCGGGCGACGAGCGATCCGACACGGCACTGCGGTTCAACATCTTCCAATTGATGAACGTGGTCAACGAAAACGACCCCAGGGTCAACGTGGGGGCCAAGGGACTCCACGGCGATTTCTACAAGGGGCAGACGTTCTGGGATACCGAGATCTATCTGCTGCCCTTCTTTGCCTACACCTGGCCGGCAGTAGCCCGAAACTTCGTGATGTACCGCTATCTCATGTTGGATGGCGCGAGAAAGAACGCCGCCGAAAGCGGCTATCGGGGCGCTATGTATCCCTGGAATTCGGCCGACACTGGCGAGGAGGAGAGCACCCGCTGGGCCTTGGACATCAGGAGCGGAGAACTAACGCCTTGGCATCCTGAGCGGGAGATCCACATCGTGGCGGCGGTGGCGTATGGTGTGCACGAGTACTGCCGCATCACGCAGGATGTGGACTTCTTGCTAAATTACGGGGCAGAGATCCTGTTTGAGACAGCACGGTTCTGGGCCTCACGGCTAGAGCACGATGAGTCCCACGATCGGTATCGGTTGACCAACATCATCGGTCCCGACGAGTTCCACCCGCACGTAGACAATAACTTCTACACCAACTACATGGCCGGGTGGAACTTGCGCCGGGCTCTGGAGCTGGCGGAGATGATGCAGCAGGAACATCCTTCCATCTACGCGGACGTCGCGGCCAAGATTGAGCTCAGCGACCAGGAGCTCGCGGCGTGGCAAGAGATCCAGCAGAAGATCGCTTATCCTAGCGGCTCGACCGGCTTGATCGAGCAGTTCGAAGGCTACTTCGACATGCGCGATTACGTGATCGAAGCGTATGACGAACACAACGTCCCCAAGTGGCCGGAGGAGGTTGAGCCATCCAAGTACCGTCAGACTTCGTTGATCAAACAGCCGGACGTGGTGATGGTGCAGCTTCTGCTACCAGACGAGTTCGACGAGCAGACGAAGCGCATCAACTATGAGTACTATGAACAGCGTACGATGCAACTCTCGTCGTTGAGCTCCAGCGCGAGCGCACTTGCGGGCCTGCGGCTGGGCTATGATTCGCGGGCCTATCAGGCCTTCTTACGCACCGCGGAGGTCGACCTGGCCAACAACCTGGGCAACACAGAGTTGGGCGTGCACATCGCGGCAGCGGGGGGCACCTGGCAGGTAGCCATCCTGGGCTTCGCCGGGATGAGGGTCGACGGCGAGGGGCACCTATGCTTTGAGCCACACTTGCCGGAGCATTGGGAGAGCCTCACGTTCAGGGTCGTGTGGCAGGGCAGTCTGCTGGCCGTTAGGATAGAGGAAGATGAAGTGGAGGTAGAGGTGTCAAGTGAAGAAATACCAGACGATATTCTTTGATTGGGATGGGACGGCGGTCGTATCCCGCCAGTCGCCGGCGGATGAGGTGCTGCCACCCATGATTGAGCTGTTGCGACGGGGCGTGATCCTGGTCGTCATCAGCGGCACCACATACAACAAGATCGCCCAGGGCAGGCTGCACGAGCACGTGCCCATAGACGCTCGCCAAAGCCTGTACCTGGGGCTGGGGCGCGGCGCGTTCAACTACGGCTTCGACGCGGATGGTCAGAGGATCACGCTACACCAGGTGGTGCCGGATCCGGCGCTGCGCGTGCGCATTCACGAGGTGGCCTTCGCCATTCACACGTATCTGCTGGAGAAGTACGGCTACGACACGGACGTCGTGTTTACCCGCCCCAACTACTGCAAGATCGACCTGCTGGTGAGCATCGACCGGGGCGACAAACTGTACCTGACGCCTGGCGAGCTGGAGCTGGTCAACCACAACCTGGCCCAGCACGGGTACCAAGGCGGCGTCGAAGCCCTGATCGAGGACGCCGTGTCCATCGGCGAGGAGATGGGGCTGGACGTCCAGGCGACGACGGACGCCAAGTTCCTCGAGGTGGGGATGACGACGAAGGCCGACAACGTGGACTACCTGCTGGAGCACGTGGTCTTTGAGCGGGGGATTCAGATCGAGAACTGCTGCTTCTGGGGCGACGAGTTCACGGCCTTAGGACCCGGGGTGTGGGGCAGTGACGCGCAGATGATCACTGACAAGTCGCGCGGGGCGGATTTCTTCGACGTCTCCGAGGAACCGTTTGGGCTGCCGGATGAGGCACAGCACGTCGGCAGTGGCGTGTCGGCTTTTCTAGACTTCCTGGAGACGCAGATGCGACTGCAGAAATCGGCAACCGGACACAGGACTTGATGGCTACCAGCACAACGCCGCTGTCTTAGAACACCCAGCGACCGTTTGCTGCCGTCCATGTATGACGAGGCGATTCAGCTTTCGAGCCGTGGGCTTGTTCTTGAATTCAGTCTAGGTCTCTTGCTCTCCGGACTCCTGTTCCGCTCCCTCGAGACCCTCGCGGAACTCTCGAATCCCGGTGCCAAGCTCCCGGCCGATCTTGGACACGCGTCCCACACCAAAGAGAATCAGCACGACTGCCAATATCAGCAGCAGCTCTGGCACTCCAAGCTGTCCAATCATATCTTCCTCCTTACACAATCTAGTGGAGCTAGGGTTCATTGTATCACATTCTCGCCCCAACAACAACTGGCCGCGGTGGATGTACGAGCGGATGGCTAACAGCAATCTGAGCGGACAAATGGAACAACTGGCTCATTCAACAGCGATTGAAGGCGTTGGCATACGCTGGGGTGGAGAGGGTTTCACGGCTCACGCCATCTGGGCCCAACCTGGATCAGGCGAGATTGTATGCATCCTGGTGACAGATCGTGTCACAGCTGAGGTGCTGCCTGCCGCAATGAATGGAGTGTGGCGATAAGGAGAAGGAGCAACATCATGTCGCGGTTGTTTGAATACGAGGACGGATGGATCATCAGAGATACCGGTTTCGATCGTGAGTCGGAGTACACCAAGGCCTCCGCC
>CAZNRX010000039.1:0-34552 GCA_964575455.1 uncultured Anaerolineales bacterium
TGAGCCAGGGCATGAACCAGAAGGCGCAGTTTGTGGCCGGCACCATGCACGAGCCAGAGCTGCTCATCATCGACGAGCCCTTCAGCGGCCTCGACCCGGTCAACACGCGCATCATCAAGAACCTCTTGCTGCGCATGCGGGACGAGGGGACGGCCATCATCATGAGCACCCACCAGATGCAGCGGGTCGAGGAGATGTGCCAGCGCATCCTGCTGATCGACCACGGGCAGCGGGTGCTCTACGGCCCGCTGGACGAGGTGAGGGAGCGGTTCGCGGCGAACGCCGTCGAGGTCGATCTGCGAGGGGAGCTGGACAAGGTGCCCGGTGTCAGTCGCCTCGCGCCCCGCGACGGGGGCTACCGCATGACGCTGGAGGAGGGTGTGTGGCCCGGGGCGCTGCTCCAGACCCTCGTGACCATGCCGGAGGTCACCGTGGAGCGCTTCGAGCACGTTCAGACCTCGCTGGACGAGATCTTCGTCCAGGTGGTGGGCCACGAGGTGAGCAACGCCGGGGAGGAGGAGGCATGAGCAAGATCAGCTTGGTGGCGGCCACGACCTTCCGACGCCACGTGAGGTCGCCCTGGTTTCTGATCCTCACCTTCGGCATCCCGGTGTTGATGGTGATCGTCGGCATCATCCCCATCCTCATGGAGACGCGGGGCGCGCTGCCGCCCATCGGGTACGTCGACCAGACGGGCGAGCTGGCGGCGGTGGAGTCGGTGACCGTGAACGGCGATACCCTTCAGCTGACGCCCTATCAGGATCCGGACGCGGCGCGGCGCGCTCTCGACGCCGGTGACATCGAAGGCTATCTCCTGATCCCCGAGGATTACGTCGCAGCGCCGAGCCTCGGGGGCAGCCCCGGAGCCACGCCCGGCTTCTACGGGGAGAGACGCCCCAGCGCGAAGCTGCAGGAGGCGATGAAGGCCTTCATGCGCGAAGCGATGGTGCCCGGGGAGCCCGCCTGGGTCCTGGACCGGCTGAACGATCCCTCGCGCATCACGTACGTGGCCCGGCAGACGAAGGAGCGGGTGGTCCAGGGGCCGGCCCTGGTGATCCGAATCGCCACGCCCGCCTTCCTGGCCATGGTCTTCGTGCTCTCGGTCTTCGCCAGCGCCAACCAGATGGGTTCGGCCGTGGTGCGGGAGAAGGAGCAGCGCGCCATGGAGATGGTCATCACCTCCATCTCGCCCCAGCAGCTGGTGACGGGCAAGGTGCTGGGGATGACGCTCCTCAGCCTGACGCAGGTGGCGCTCTGGACGGTGGGCGCCGTGCTGGGCATCGCGGTGGCCCTGCTCGGGCAGCAGTCCATCACGCTGCGGATCCAGGATCTGAGCATCCCCTGGTCGGCCCTGCTTTGGGCCGGGCTGCTGGGGATTCCGGCCTATTTTCTGTACGCCGTGCTGGGCGCTGGCATGGGCCTCATCGCCGGCGACAAGCAGCAGGCGCGGGGGCTATCCGGCATGCTCGGTATCCTCGGCATGAGCCCGCTCTATCTTCTGGCCACCCTCGTCGAGAACACGGGCGGCGCGCTGGCCGTGGGATTGACGCTCTTCCCGTTGACGGCTCTGACCATCGCCCTGTTCCGCATGACGCTCTCGGGGATATCGACGTGGCAGCTCTTCGCCAGCCTGGGGATCATCCTGATCACCCTCGCTGCCGAGCTCTGGTTCGTGGCGCGCATCCTCCGCGCGGCGATCCTGCTCTACGGCCAGTCGCTGCAGCCGCGGGAGATCCTGCGCGCCCTGCGTCAGACCTAGGAGGAACGGCATGAGAAAGACATACCTCGTCGCATGGCGCGAGTTTCGAGAGCGCGTCACCAGCCGCGCCTTCCTGCTGGGCGCCATTGGCACCCCCATCATCGTGCTGGTTCTCTGGCTGACCACCGGGGGCTTCGACGTCGGGCCGCCGGAGGAACCCCCGCTCCAGCAGCTCCAGAAGGAGCAGCAGGAGCGTCCCATCGGCTACGTCGATCGGGCCGGATTGATCGAGAGGATCCCGCAACCGCTACCAGCCGATGCGTTCAGGGCCTATGACGACGTCGAAGCAGCCCAGGTCGCGCTGGACCGGGAGGAGATCGCGGCTTACTACGTGGTGCCAGAGGACTACCGGGAGACGGGCGAGATCGAGCGGGTCAGCCCCCGCATCCCCACAGCCCTTCCTGACGAAGGCGCCTTCGACTGGGTGCTGGTCAGCAACCTGCATCCCGCATGGGGCCCAGAGCAGATCCCCCGCCTCCGCTGGCCCTTCCACGGGGTGGGGCCGACCTTCGTCTCTGTGCGGGCCGAGGAGGTTGGCGTGGGCGCGGAGACGGATGGCACGGAGGAGATGATGCTCCCCTTCGTGGTCAGCTTCGTAGTGATGATGCCCCTGTTCGTCGGCGGGGGCTATCTCTTCCAGAGCCTGACCAACGAGAAGGAGAGCCGGGTGATGGAGGTCCTGCTCGTCTCGCTCCGGCCGCGTCAACTGCTCATCGGCAAGCTCCTGGGTCTGAGCGCGCTGGTCTTGGTGCAGTACCTGATCTGGGTCGGCATCGCGGTGGTGGCCGTCACCGTCCTGGGGCAGGGTCTGGGAGAGCTGCTCGCGGCGATCCATCTGTCGGGCCGTGAGGTGCTGCTGGCCCTTCCCTACGCGCTGGGAGGGTTTGGGCTCTACGCGGGGCTGATGGCCGGCATGGGGGCGCTGGCGGCCGACGTGGAGAGCTCTCGGGGCTGGACGTTCGTGCTGACGCTGCCCATGTTGGTGCCGTTCTACGTCGGGTCTGCCCTCATCCAGGCGCCCCATGGCGCCCTTGCCCTGGTCCTGAGCCTGTTCCCCTACTCGGCGCCGGTGGGGATGCTGATGCGCATGACGGTCACGGCGGTGCCAGCGTGGCAGTTCGCGGTGAGCCTGGGGCTGTTGATGGTGACGGCGGTGGGCACCATCTGGGTGATGGCGCGCCTCTTCCGCGCCCAGACGCTGCTGAGCGGGGAGTCGTTCTCCCCGAAGCGCTTCTGGTCGGCGCTGACGGCGCGGTAGGTTCTGGACGACGGTGCCTTGCACCTCGCTGGACTTGTTGAAAAACCGTCGGCTATGGAAAGCCGACTACATGTATACTACAAGTGTACCGACATCAACCGTCCGCACCCGGCATATACGGTAGGGTAGGTTTCCGTACCTGCCGAAGCTTTTTTCTCAACCTCATGTCGGGCGGGTTTCTGTAAGCGCAGCGGCACCCGCCGAAACTGGGTTGAGTCAGTCTCCCCCCGGATCCCCCAAGGGGGGCACGAGTGTCTCTGAGTTGACAGAAGACCGAACAGGGAGTATCATGGCGTCATAAAGTATGGAAGTATGACCCAAAGAGGAGCGATACTATGGGCGTGTCTAAGCTGTCCAAAGTTCAGGCGAAGGGACAAGTCACCATACCGGTGGAGATCCGCAGAAAGTGGGATCTAGAGAAAGGGGATCTGGTTGCCTTCGTGGAGACCGAACGTGGTGTGATCATCAGTCCTCAAGAGGCGGTGGCCGTGGACGCCCTGGACCGTATCGGCGAGGCCCTGAGGGAGTGAGGGATCAGCCTGGAGGAGATGGTCGAAGGCGGTCGGGAGATCCGCAGCCAGCTTCTTGAAGAGGAGTACGGCATCAAGGTGGATGATGAATGACACGAGTCTTTCTTGATGCCAGCATGCTCTTCTCCGCGGCGTACTCAACCACAGGAGCTTCCAGAGAGATCATCCGCTTGAGTATTCGGGGCTAAATTGGATGTGTGGTCAGCGAGCTCGTCTTTGAGGAGGCGAGGAGAAATCTGGAGATCAAGGCTCCGGAAGCGGTTCCCAGTCTCGAGATGTTCCGCCAGGCGGCAATGTTTGAGATGGTGCAGCCGAGCAGGGAGGAGATAGAGCAGGCGATGCGGTATGTAGCTGATAAGGACGCTCCTGTGGTGGCTGCGGCCCAGAGAGCTTAGGTAGACTATCTGGTCAGTCTGGATCGACGACATCTTGTTGAAGGTCCCGACGTGAGCCAAGCGTCGGGTCTCACCATCGTTCTTCCTGGCGACTTTCTGAAGGACGTGCGCGAGTTCGCCCGGGGCTGAAGACGCGGTAGGTTCTGCATGACGGTGCCTTGCACCTCGCCGGTGCGGGGCACCTGTGGGTGGATGGTATGGAGGTGCGTCGCACGGTTGGCGACGCTGTCGAGTTTCGGCAGGTATGGAAACCTGCCCTACCACATATGACCGGTGCGAGGCACCTGTGGGTGGATGGTGTCGAGGCGCGACGCACCGGTTGTCGCTGGGGGTCATCCGGGCTATAATCTGCATGGGAACCTGACGGTCGTCTTGGATCAGACACATGCGTTTGGAGCTCTATGAGCGAAGAAGACACCCTTTACCCGATTGACCTACTCGATCTCCCGACCCGGACGCGCAACGCGCTGGTGCGGGAGGGCCTGACGACACCCGAGGATCTGCTGCGCCGCGAGGACGAGGAGCTGTTGTCCGTCCACGGCATCGGCTCGGTCTCGCTGAAGCAGGTGAAGAAGCAGCTGGCGCTGTGGGAGCAGGAGCACCAGCGCGAGGAGGAGCCGAGCGACGCGCCGGAGCTGGAGCGCGATCCCTTCCCCCTCCTGCCGGGCCGCTGCGTGCTTCACGCCGCCTGGCTGCCCGGCTCGCCGGGACGGCTCTTCCTCTGGGGCGAGGGGGAGCCGCTGGCCAGCCCCGCTCCGGGGGCTCATCCGTTCCACGTGCCGCCCGACGATCTGCGCGATCTCCTCGGCGACCTGATCCCGGCGGCAGCGGAGGCGGCGGCGGTGCTGGCCCACCTCCCAGTGGAGGAGGGTGAGCCCCAGGCCAGCCCCCAGCTCATGCGCGAGCGGCGCGTCGACGCGCTCCACGCCGCGCCGGAGGGGCTGGACCTCTGGCGCGTGGAGGGCCTGGCGCTCTCGCCCTGGTCGGCGCTCCACGTCTTGAACGGCCTGCCCCGACCAGGGGATATGGCGCCCCGCGTGGCGCTGACGGGCGATCTGGGGGTCTGGTCGCTGGCCGCCAAGCTGGTGCTGGAGCTGCTGGCCCGTCAGCAGTTTGCTCCCATGCTCGTCCGCCGCGGCGCCTCCTTCCGCGCCACCTGGGTGCCGGTCTTCGATCAGCCGGAGGACCTGCGGCGCGTGGAGCAGCTGGCGCGCGCCATGCCGCCCGTGGGTCGCGCCGTGGTCCCCGAGCGGGAGGATGGCGAGGCGCCGGAGCCTCCCGCGTCGCGAGCGTTGCTCAAGGACTTCGTGGGCACGCTGATGGACGCGGCGGTGCGGGGATGGGCGCCCCCGCTGCCCTCGGTCGTCGCGCGGCGCGACGCCCTCCCTCTGCGGCGCTGGCTGAAGGCCCTCTTCGCCCCTGCCGAGGAGGCGGTGGTGGACGCCTCCGCGCCGGATCTGGAGCGGCTGCACGCCGAGGTCGCCCGCTGGCTGGAGCGGCTGATGGCCGGCGCGGAGGCCTCCTTTCGCGTCTGCTTCCGCCTGGAGTCGCCAGACACGCCGGAGGTGGACGAGGCGTCGCCCCAGATGGCTCTGAACGTGCTGGAGGATGGCTGGACGCTCCGCTTCCTCCTGCAGGCGCGCGATGACCCCAGCCTCCTAGTGCCCGCCAGCCTGGTCTGGCGCGAGACGGGCTCCACGCTGCGCTACCTGGATCGCCGCTTCGAGAACCCACAGGAGGCGCTACTGGTGGCGCTGGCGCAGGCGGCCGAGCTGTTCCCCCCGCTGGAGGAGAGCCTGCGCAGCGCGCACCCGGACGCCTGCCACCTGACCACGGAGCAGGCGTACGCCTTCCTGCGCGAGGCGGCGCCTCTGCTGGAGCACAGCGGCTTCGGCGTGCTGGTCCCTCAATGGTGGCGGAAGGATCGCCGCAAGCGGCTGGGCGTCAAGGCCGGCCTATCGCCGGCCGATGGGCAGGGGATCCTGAACCTGAACGCTCTGGTCCGCTTTCACTGGCAGCTGGCCATCGGGGATCAGGTGCTGGGGCCGGAGGCGTTCGCCAACCTGGCCGCGCTGAAGCTGCCGCTGGTGCAGGTGCGCGGCGAGTGGGTGGAGCTGCGGGCGGAGCAGATCGAGGCCGCCATCCGCTTCTGGGAGGAGCGGGCGTCCGGGCAGGATCTGCCTGGGGAGGAGATGCGGCTGCGCGAGGCGCTCCACATGGGCCTGGCCCAGGAGGGGGAGGCCGGCGAGCTGCCCGTGGTGGGCGTCGAGGCCGAGGGGTGGGTCGATGACCTGCTGCAGCAGCTGAGCGGCGGCGAGCCGCTGGCCGAGCTTCCCCAGCCCGACGGGCTGGACGGTCAGCTCCGTCCCTACCAGGTGCGCGGCTTCTCCTGGCTCGACTTCCTGCGGCGCTGGGGGTTGGGCGCCTGTCTGGCCGACGACATGGGGCTGGGGAAGACGGTGCAGGCGATCGCGCTCTTCCTCCGGGACCTGGCGGAGGGGCGGGCGGACGGGCCGGTCCTGGTTGTCTGCCCCACGTCGGTGCTGGGCAACTGGCGGCGGGAGATCCACCGCTTCGCGCCCTCGCTGGACGTGCTGGTGCACCACGGCAGCGACCGGGTCAAGGGGGATGGGTTCGCCGAGGAGGTGCAGCAGCGGCACGTGATCATCACCACGTATGCCCTGGCCCGCCGGGACAAGGAGACGCTGCAGGATCTGGCCTGGACCGGGGTCGTGCTCGACGAAGCGCAGGCCATCAAGAACCCGGCCGCCAAGCGGACCCAGGCCATCCGCAAGCTGGAGGCGGACTACCGCGTTGCGCTGACCGGCACGCCGGTCGAGAACCGACTCTCGGAGCTGTGGTCGATCATGCAGTTCCTCAACCCGGGCTATCTGGGGTCGCAGAAGGCGTTCCGCGAGCGCTTCGCCCGGCCCATCGAGCGGTACCAGGATGAGGAGGCGGCGGCGCGGCTGCGCAGGCTGGTGCAGCCCTTCGTCCTGCGGCGCGTGAAGACCGATCCCACGGTGATTCAGGATCTGCCGGAGAAGATGGAGAACAAGGTCTACTGCACGCTCACGTCGGAGCAGGCCACGCTCTACCAGGCCACGGTGGAGGACGCCATGCTGCAGGTGGAGGAGTCCGAGGGCATTCAGCGCAAGGGGCTGGTGCTCTCGATGCTCACCAAGCTGAAGCAGATCTGCAATCACCCGGCGCACTTCCTGAAGGACGGCTCGTCGCTGCCGGACCGGTCCGGCAAGCTGGCGCGGCTGGAGGGGATGCTGGAGGAGGTGCTCTCGGTGGACGAGCGGGCGCTGGTCTTCACCCAGTACACGGAGATGGGCACGATGCTGCAACAGTACCTGGAGGAGCGCTTTGGCGAGGTGCTGTTCCTCTACGGCGGCACGCCGGCCGAGCGGCGCGATCGGATGGTGGCCCGCTTCCAGGATGAGGTGCACGGCCCGTCGATCTTCATCCTCTCGCTGCGGGCCGGGGGGCTGGGGTTGAACCTGACCCGCGCCAATCACGTCTTCCACTTCGACCGCTGGTGGAACCCGGCGGTGGAGGATCAGGCCACCGACCGCGCGTTCCGCATCGGGCAGACGAAGGACGTGTGGGCCCACAAGTTCATCTGCATGGGCACGCTGGAGGAGCGCATTGACGACCTGATCGAGAGCAAGAAGGCGCTGGCGGAGAGCGTCATCGGCACGGGCGAGGCCTGGCTGACGGAGCTGGACACCGACCAGCTGCGGGAGATGGTCACGTTGAGCGTGGAGGCGCTGGATGAGTAGGGCGTGGCGTATGAACAGCCGGGACACAGAGCGCACGGAGGAGGCACAGAGATACACTGAGAGAGGCTCTGAGGTTCTCTGTGTCTCGTTTGTGTGGCTCTGCGTCGTTATGAGGAATCGGAGGCGACGATGAGCAGGAGCTACTGGGGCTATTTCCCGCCGTCCAGGCCGATCCCGGTTGAGGACGGCATTAGGGCGAGCACCAAGCGCGGGCAGTTCGGCGAGCACTGGTGGTCCCGGCGGTGGGTGGAGGTGGTGGAGTCCTTCGGCAATCGGGCGCGCATGGGGCGCGGGCGCACCTACGCCCGGAAGGGGCAGGTGAGGAACATCGACCTGCAGCCGGGGGTGATCACCGCGCGGGTGCAAGGTTCCCGGCGCACACCCTACAGGGTGCGCATCGAGATCGCGCCGCTCAGCGACGCGCAGTGGGAGCAGGCGCTGGATGCGCTGGGCGCGCAGGCGTTCTTCTCTGCCCAGCTGCTGGGCGGCCACATGCCGCCGGAGGTGGAGGACGTCTTTGAGGCCGCCGGCGCCTCGCTCCTGCCCACCAGCGACGACGTGGAGATGAGCTGCTCCTGCCCCGATTGGGCCAATCCCTGCAAGCACATCGCCGCCGTCTTCTACCTGCTGGCGGAGGCGTTCGACCGCGACCCGTTCCAGACGTTCACCCTGCGGGGCCGCACTGGCGAGCAGGTGAAGGAGGCGCTGCGGGAGCGTCGCGTCGCCGTCACCGCGGATGAGGAGCTCGCCCCGGAGGAGGCGGCGGAGCCGCTGGAGGAGGCGATCGGCGATTTCTGGGCGCCGCGGGAGGGCCTGGGGGGCGTGCGCGTCTCGATCGAGCCGCCGCCGGTGGAGACGGCGCTGCTGAAGCGACTGGGGCTGCCGTCGTTCTCCGAGCGCCCGGAGGCGTGTCGGGCAGCCCTCAGCCTCTCCTACGTCTCCGTCACCGACAAGGCGCTGGCCCTGGCCTTCGGGGAGAGGCGGGGTGAGGAGACGTAGTAGGCAGAGGGAGAGGTGCGTCGCACCTGCGAGGTGCAACGCACCTTCCTTGCTTACGCCCGGCGCCGCCTGATCACCACAACGCCCATCAGCAACAGGCCCACCAGCGCGGCCAGCGCCGCCCACGGCGCTTGTGCTGAGCGCAGTCGAAGGGCCAGCAGCCTGGCGCTGCTCGGCGGCCTGGTCACGCCGCCAACGGGCTGCGGCTGCCCGGGGCCGCCCACCGGATAGCGCACGTCCGACACGACGTCGGAGACGTTGCCCGCCTCGTCACGGAAGCGAGCGTGGATCTCGTCACTCGCGGGGAGCTCGACGAACGTCGCGAAGGGCTGCCAAGCGGTCGGTTCCGCCGTTGCGTCCGTCCACACCCTCATCTCATCGACCTTCCCCTCCTGGCTGTCGGCTATGAGCTGCACCGTCATGGTCACGTCCGTCATCCGATAGAGCCACACCGAACCGGTGAAGACCGACGAGGCCGCCAACTGCTGGGCGTGCGACGCGCCGCTCGTCGTGGCTAGCCCGGTCTCGGGGCCTGGTGCGCCCTGATCGACCGAAAGCGCCGCGCCCACCTCGCAGACGGGCTCCCCATCGTAGACGGCGATGGTGTCGAACGACCAGTCCCGGTACGCGTCCAGTTTCATCCGCGCGCCGTTGATGGGCCACGGATCGTGGATGGTGTAGTTGGCCGGATCGTCGCCCGCTCCATCCAGCACGAGCACCCAATGCGTGTTCTGTTCGGACATCCCCAGGATCACGGGGCGGTCGCTGTCGTTCAGCTCCCGCTCCAGACGATCCCAGCTGAAGGGGTACTTGCTGACCCATTGGGCGTTGTCCTCGCTGCAGGATGCGCCGGTGGCCCAGTAGAAGGGGCACGCCTGCGTCCACATGCAGTCGCTGAGCGAGGCCGGCGTGAGGTTGCTTCCGTAGTGGTTGAAGAGCATCGTGGCCGAGGTGAGCGTGCAGCCGCAGTGGCCGATGGTGCTGCAGTACGCCGAGCAGGCGCCCCCGCTGCGCAGCGGGTGGTCGATCCAACGGGCGTCGCGCTGCGAGAAGTAGGGCACCTCGCACGAGGACGACGGTTGGTCCGGCTGGTCCGGCTCCGGCCAGGGCTGGTCGAAGTGGAAGAGATTGTACCAGGCGTTCCAGAAGAGCCAGACGCCACCCACGTCGGCTTCGTCGCCGCCCCAGTTGGCCCCGGCGTAGGGCGTGTACGTGAACTGTCCCGCGACGGCCCTGGTCGCCGGCGTGACCGAGACGCCGTCCTGGGTCTGCTTGGCCACACCCACCTTCCAGCCGCTGCGCGTGAACCCCTCGTCGTTCAGCTCATCCTGGTAGGCGCGGAAGAGGCTGGTGCCGAAGTCGATCTGGTAGCGAGCCGTGCTGGCGCCACCCGCTCCCATCAGGCGCTTCAGGCGCCACGTCTCCGGGCAGTGGGTGATGGCGGATTGTTCCTTCTGCATCGTCGCCAGGACCACTTTGGGGTTGATGTGGTACGCCACGGCTGCATCGTGGATCAGCTGCGGGACGTCGATGGTCACGCCGTCCACGTCCAACATAGGATCCGCCAGGCAGCTGCCCTGCCGCTCCAGGAAGGCGCGGATCGTCTCGACTGACGTGTCGTAGTCGCCCTCCAGATCCTCGTCCGCGAGCCAGGCGGTGTCGTAGACGGACGTGGGCGTCGGGGAGGGCGTGGGGGTCTCGGTCGGTGTGGGGGAGGGCGTCGGCGTGTCGGTCGGCGGTGGAGGGAGGGAGTAGTCCACCTTCAGGCGAGGATGCTCCTGCCCCGGGCACTGTGCGGCAGTGCAATCCCTGGACCGGAAGACGCCCCCGGCGCTGTAAGCTTCATTGGCCCAAAGCGTAACGCCGTGGTTAGCGTCTCCATCGTACCAGTCTCTGACCAGGTCGGTGATGTCGACGGACCTCCATCCCTCGGAGCACCCGAAGCTGGCTGTACCCACGGGTCCGCCCTTCGACGGTTGATTGTTCCAGGTCAGGGTGTACTCTCCCCAGTCGGACGTGACCTCATAGGCCGTGACGCCGTAACTGCCCGAGCATTGATGCGCGTACTGGTAGATCTCCAGCTGGGCGCTGTCTACCTGCGCATCTTCGGGCAGCGAGGGGAGATTGAACTGGATGTAGATCCTCGTTCGGCCCTTGCTATACCACGTGTCGTGTCCCAGGTAGTGGTTCTGCTGATTGCCCGTCGGCGTGCTGGGATAGCCGGATTCTGCGTAGGCGTCCTTGTTGGCGTCTCCGTAGGCTGTGGATGTTGTCTCGGCGCTGACGGCACGCGGCATAGATATCTGCAGCGTGAAGAGCAACAGCACCGCACCGATGATCAGAAGCCGCGGCGTTCGTCTCCTCGTCATGTTGACCTCCTTTCTGGTTCCTGCCTCGATCGCCCAGGATCGCGCCTGGGATGCATTTGGCTGTCGTGGCGTGGTGCTCTGGGCTATGCCCATCTGAACGCCCAGAGTACGGGAGATCGACCCGGGTCGTGCTGATCATAGTCTACCAACTGTGGCCTTATCCATCTGAGGTCGTGCCTACACGGCCCTGACGCCTTGCCGACAAGGCTGACAAGTGTATGGGGATAGGTCTGACGTCCGTTGGCGCCGCCGGCGTGCCGCTGGCCTGGTCACCTGACCAGGGCCGGGACTCCGGCGGGGTGAACCTGCAGGTGGTGGACTAGCGCGCCGGTCTGCCCGGCCACGAATCCATTCGTGGCCGGGCACGGCAGACACGTTGGGAACGTGTTGGAGGCTGGGGCGGTGGGTGGGTGTCGTAGTCCTGAGCCGGGAGGTTGAGCGGAGCGGAGCCCTGGCGGATCTGGCCCGCGCGGTCAGGTCAGGCGGAGCACTGTGATCTCCGGTCGGCAGTTGAAGCGCACCGCCGGGGAGATCAGCCCGATGCCCCGGTTGACGTAGACCCGCGTGTGTGGACCCTCGACGAGCCCCGCGGCGTACGTCTGCCCGAAGCAGGATGGCACCAGCGGAGGTCCAAGGAGCGGCAGGCGGACCTGACCGCCGTGCGTGTGCCCGCAGAGGGCCAGGTCGATGCGCCCTGCGGGCAGCATCTCTGTGAAGTCGGGGTTGTGCACCAGCAGGAGTCGGGTGTCCTCCGTGGGGATGCCCTCCAGCAGGCCAGCCAGCCTGTCGGCGGACGCCTGCCACAGGGCTCTGAAGTCCTCGAAGCGGCCGCCGGTGTGGCCGGTGTCCTCGATGCCCAGGAGCCAGAGGTGCGCGCCACCGATGTCCACGGAGAGCCGGGAGTCGCGCAGCACCACGATCCCGGCGTCGGAGAGATGCTCGGCCATCTCGTCGGCGTCGGTCCAGATGTCGTGGTTGCCCAGGACGGCATACGTCCCGTGGGGCGCCCGCAGCGAGGCAAGCTCCTGAGCGCAGGCCTCGCTGTAGTGCGCGGATTGATAGACGAAGTCCCCGGTCAGCACCACGAGATCGGCCTGCTGGCGATTGGCCAGCTCGACGCTGCGGCGCACGTCATCGGCGGTCACGTGGGGGCCCAGATGGAGGTCGCTGAGCTGGGCGATGGTCAGACCCTCCAGCGGTGCGGGCAGCAATGGGAGGTGGACGTCCGGGTGGGTCACCTTGATCCAGTGCGGTTCGATATGGGTGGCGTAGAGCGGTCCGCCGACGCACGCCGCCAGGCCAGCGGCTACGGCGCTGCATCCGGCCTTCAAGCACCAGCGGCGCGTGACGGGCTTGCGACTCTCTGGATTCGTTGTTTTCTTTTCACTCATTGTGAAGCTCTCCCCACGGCGGGGTCATAGACCCCTTCGAGCGGGATTGGTGGCTCGCGGCGTGTCTTTGGCCTCCCAGCGCCCAGCCGATCAGTCCCAAAGCTTCAACTGTTCCCCTCGTGGCGCGTATAAGATCTCCAGCGCCTCCTCTCGCACGGCGGAAGGGAGGGCCCCGTCGGGCGCGTCGTGCCAGCGGTGCTCAATGATGGCGCCGTCGTGGTAGATGTCCTCGCGCACGGCGCCGCACGCGCGGCACAGGTAGTAGCGGTGCGGGGCGCCAGCGTGGAGGCGCACCATCGCTGACCACGGCGGCAGCCCGGTGCAGTCGCAGTGGGCCTCGGCCATCAGTTTCGTGCCATCACCAGCGGAAGGTAGACATCCCACTCTCCTAAAATGCTCACCTCCCCGTCGACGTGCTCGCCCAGGACTGAGGCCGCCTCGAAGACCACGTCGGTCCGTCGGGTGCGGGTGAACACAGCGGCAGGCCCAGGCCGGCGAGCGATGGAAGTAACGCGCGTTTGAGCTTGACCATGCTAACCTCCCTTGGGTGGCGAACGCATACGAGCACTCTTTTCAGGCCCAAGTATAGGGCTCACGCGCCTCACGTCAAGTTGGAATCCGGCAGGTTTTCGAAGCGGTTCCAGGGTCTCTGAGAGGCCATTCGAGGCGATCTGGAGCGGTTGAGCGAGTCCATCAGTCCCCAGCGGCAGGTATGGAAACCTGCCCTACGTGTCTCGGGGGTGAACGCGATCCACCGTCCGTCGGCGGATCAGCTATGTAGGTCGGCTTTCCATAGCCGACGACTTCCTAGCGGGACCAGACCGGCCCGCGGTCGCTCGATCCGGGCGCGTTCGAGAGGTTGGAGGCCCACCCACCGCCCGCCGGGATCAGGTAGAGCTCCTGGTTCCCGTCCCGCTCGGAGGTGAACGCGATCCACCGCCCGTCCGGCGACCAGGCGGGGTAGCCGTTCAGGGCCTGGCCCGACTGGCTCTCTCTCACGCGTCGGGGATGGGCCGGGTCGTGGACGTTCAACACGCCGATCTCGCGCCTCCGCTGACCGCCCTCCATCACGACCATGGTGTAGGCGATCTCATCGCCCCCGGGCGACCACGTCGGATGGGCGTCAGAGTAGGGGCTGGTCGTGAGCTGCCGGTCAGCCTCGGTGGTCAGGTCGAGGAGGAAGAGGTCGTAGTTCCCCGTGCGACGGGAGGTGTAGACTAGGCGCGTGCCGTCCGGCGACCAGTCGGGGAAGCTGTCCCAGGCCGCGTTGTGGGTCAGCTGCCTGCGTCCCGTGCCGTCGGCGTTGATGACGAGGAGCTCCCAATCTCCATCGCGATTGGAGACGAAGGCGATGCGCGAGCCATCGGGCGACCAGACCGGGTGGATGTCGTCGGCTGGATCGCACGTCAGCTGGGTCCAGCGACCCCCGGCGGCGTCCATCACGTAGAGGTCGCCGTTGCCGCTCCTGTTGGCGGTGAAGGCGATCCTGGTGCCGTCGGGCGACCAGCTGGGGTCGCCCTCGTCCGCCGGGTCGTACGTGATGCGCGTCAGCCCTGACCCATCGGGCAGGATGCGGTAGATGTCGCTGCTGCCCCCGCGGTCGCTGGTGAAGAGGATGGGCGCGTTGGCCACGTCCAGCGGCGCCAGATAGACGCCGCTGGCCCACCCGCGTCGTGCGGTCGCGAAGACCTGGACGTGGTACCAGACCCGTTGCCCATCCCACAGGCCGTCCTCCAACACGTCCACGGTCGTGCCCCGCGGCATCTCGGCCAGCTTGGCGGCATTCAGGTTGGGCGCGTCCCGCAGGCTGAGCCTCTCGACGCCCAGCACCATCATGCGCCTGCCCGAGGAGGGGCTCTCCGGCTCGCGGGCGGGCGTGCGATGCGCCGCGACGGCGGCCTCTATGGACGGGCGGGCCGCGTTGATGGGCCGGGCGCGGGCGAGCACGTCGCCGGAGCCGGTGCGCTCGGACTGCGTGGGGATGCCGATCAGCTCGCCCTTGTCGTTGAGCAGCATGCCGCCGCTGTTGCCGTTGCTGATCACGGCGTCGGTCTTGATCCAGCTCTCGCTGTGGGTCGTGACTACGCCCTCGGTCCAGGCGAGGCGCCCCCCGGCGTAGTCCGGGAACCCGAGCTGCCGCACCTGATCCCCCGTCCTGACGCGGTCGCTGTCGCCCAGCGGGATGGCGGGGAGGTTGAACGGCCCGCTGACGCGGCCCTCGTCTGCGCCGTGCGTGATCCGCAGGATGGCGAAGTCGAGTATCGGGTCGGAGTACTGGGGCAGCACCTGAGCCCAGTAGCTGAACTCGGGGAACTGGTCGGGGTCGGTGGTCAGGTAGATCTTGGCGTGGCCGCTCTCGTTGAGCAGCTCGCCGGACCAGGTGCTGACCACGTGCCAATTGGTGATGATCAGCCCCTTCTCGCCGTCCACGATGGAGCCGGATCCACTCTTGTCCCGCCCCAGGAAATGGTCGTTCGGCATCCGGATCCTGACCAGCGAGCGGGCCGCCCGCCTTACCAGTTCCTCGGGGCCGGGCGTGGGCGTCGGCGTGGGGGGCACGGGCGTTGGCGTGGGAGCCAGGATGGTGAAGCTGGCCGATTGGACCTGCCGCTCGCCGATGAAGAGCTCCAGGCGGTAGGTCCCGGCGGGCAGGCCGTCGGCGTTGTAGTTCTTGATGTGGACCGGGCAAGCCCTCCCGCTGGAGCCGTAGCGGGCCCCGTCCCAGGCCAGCAGCTCGTCGCCCGACTGGAGGCTGCCGTCGCGGAACCAGCGGGCGCGGTACGTGGTGCCGGGGCTCAGGTCCTCATAGTCCCAGCAGGCGTGGATCTCCCTTGTGTGCGGCGGGAAGGTCTGGCCCGCCTGCTGTGTCTCGTTCGGCTGCGCGCTCGTGCCGAACGCGATGGGGCCGAACCGGGGCGTCGGCGTCGGCGAGGGGGTCTGCGTCGGTGTGGCTGTGGTGGTTGCTGTGGCCGTCGGCATGGGCGATGGGGTAAAGGTGGCGGTGGGGGGGAGGAGATCTGCCATGACGGTTGAGATCGGCGACCAGTAGGTGGCGGTCAGGATCAGTATCACTCCCAGCGCGCCGAGTATGAACAGATAGATGGGGATGAGAATCGTTTTCGTGCGGGACATCGGTACCCTCCTTTCGCTAACGACTCTGTTCGATCACCCAATGCTATTGTACAAGCTCGGGGCTGGCGTGGATGACGGGGTTATGACATGTTCCTGAGCCTTTGTCTGACGTTTCTGACCTTCATGACATGGATGCCTTGCACGTGCCGTTCGTGCGAGGCACCTGGGGTCTGTCCGTCTCAGGTGCAACGCACCATGGCTTGACGCTAGGCGGGTGCGTCGCACCGTCTGCGCTCGGGGGATCGTTGGGGCTTCCTCGGCCCATAGCTCCTGGATAGCCTCGTAGATCGCTATCTGCATAATTGGGCGATGCTCTCTCGCTCAACTGCTGCAGCGATGGCCGTGCGAACCTCTGTGCTGGACACTGGCGAAAATCGTTGACAAGTGTACCTGAACAAGTGAGTATTGGTGGCCTCCTGGCAGGGTGGACCAGCAGACGTCGGGTTTGAGAATCGACGACTGCTGATCTGAGCACACGTTGGAGGCGTGACTAGACGTAGAGCGGTTCTCGCAGGAAGCGTTGCATGACAGCCTCGATGTCGCCGGTGGCGATGGCTTCCTGACAAGCCCCGATGGGCCAGTCGCAGGCGTGCTCGTCCCGATGTAGCCGGATGACATCGGCAGGGTTCTGCACACGAGGGTCTGTGAAGGGAGAGATCCGTACTGATGAAGTACGCCGGGTGTTGATCCCGGTAGTGCCTTTTCGTTGCCAACCCACGGACGTCGAAGGGGACCCTTCTCAGGCGACCTGTGAGGTGACGCATAAGGAAGGTGCGACTCGAACCATCCGTAGCAGATATGTCGACGCGGACATACCGCCGGTGCCGTTGGGCCAAGAAGCGCTGATCGAGGCGTTGACCGCTCAAGTGACGGTTGGATCGGACGCCGCAGGTGGCGTGCCAACCCTGACGCTGGATGTAATTGAGCATACGCCCGGAGGCGTACCAGGCGTCGAACTGGACGTAGACCTCCACGTCTCTGGGAATCAACTGGCGCAACTGTTCCAGAATCTGTCGTGCCAGACGATACTTGCAGATGAAGTGCAGACGCTGCTCTGGTGGGCGGTGACGATTGATTCGACGTACGGTCCTTTCGCGCAGGTAGGGTCGAAGGATGAAGGTGAAGGTCCAGTCGCCAGCCGCGATGTTGCAGGCCAGATAGGCCCATGCGTTCTGGTAGCGATGCCGCTTCTTCTGACTGTGCGAGTGATAGTAGTGTCAGTCCACCCCTTGAAGACAATGGGTAGCGGGATCCTTGATAGCTAGGGAGTCGTCCAGGTTGACTAAGAGACGGCGCGGTTGGCCTAGCCGTTCCATCCGTTCCAAAGCCGTCTGAATCAAGAAACTGGCTAGCGGCTTGTGGATGTCGTCTGCTGTCCATGGTGCGATGCGGAACGTGTCGGCGACATTGGACGGGTCGACATAGCTGACGAACTGACGCTGGATCTCGGCCACATTCGTGATGTGCCGCAGTTGCGGTGCACTGACCTTCAGATCAAGCTGACTGATGAAATTGCATAACGACGGACTGTTGTGTAGAATACGAGTGAGCAGGGGTATAACCCTACGAGTATCTACATCCATACCCGACGCCGCCTGGCGCTCGATCAGGCCTCCTTGTCCTCCCGCCGGTACGCTGTCTCGCCGTCCACCAACACCCACTCGACTACGGATCGGAAATCGAACGGATGGCCGCTCAGGACCACAACGTCCGCGTCCTTGCCCTCCTCCAGGCTTCCCACACGGTCGTCGACGCCGATGATCTCCGCCGGATGGATGGTCACGGCCTTCAGGGCCTCCTCCTCCGGCAGACCCTCGCGCATGGCCAGGGCTGCGTTGATGGTTAAATACTTGACCGCCGACATCTCATCGGTCTGAATGGCCACCTTGACGCCGGCCTTGGCCATGAGCCCGGGGTTCTTGGGCGTCATATCCTTCAGCTCATACTTCGTGCGCGAGAAGAAGATTGGACCGGCCGTGACTGGGATCTCCTTCTCCGCCAGAATCTTGGCGATCTTGTACCCCTCGGTGGCGTGCTCCAGCGTGAGATCCAGGTCGAACTCCTCGGCGATTCGAATGGCGGTCAGCATGTCATCGGCCCGATGGGCGTGGATGCGGGCCTTCATCTCCCCGCGCAGCACCTTGCTCAGCGCCTCCAGCTTCAGGTCTCGCTCCGGCGGATCCGGCCTCTTGGCATCTTGATCGCCGGACTCGACGCTGGCCTCATAGTCGGCCAGTTTCTCCTCGTACCGGTTCCACTTCTCCAGGTAGTTGCGCGCCTCCACCAGCGCGACGCGCAGGGTGGCGGCGTTTCCCATTCGCGTGGACGGCGTTTTCTTCTGCTCGCCGTAGACCCTCTTCGGATTCTCTCCCAGAGCCATCTTCATACCCGCTGGCTCCAGAAGCACCATGTCCTCGATAGCGGGCTTGGGCACCGTCTTGAGGCATACCCATTGTCCGCCGATCAGGTTGCCGCTGCCGGGTCCGGTGAGCACCGTCGTGACGCCGGCCGCCACCAGCTCCTCGAACGCCTGGTCCTCGGGATGAACGGCATCCAGAGCGCGCAGGTGCGGCGTGATCGGATCGGTCAACTCGTTGCCGTCGGAGTACTCCCACCCGATGCCATCGGGGAAGATCCCCACGTGGCAGTGAGCATCAATCATGCCCGGCATCACCACCTTACCAGCGACGTCGTGCACCTCCGCTTCCGGAGGGATCTCCACGTCCTCGCCCACCGCGACGATGCGCCCGTCGTCGACGAGGGCCGTGCCGCGTTCCAGGGTTCCCTGTGTGATGGTCAAAACGTTCCCGTTCGTGATAGCGATCACTGAGCCTTCTCCTTCCTCAGTATCCTTCTGCCTGAGCCTGTTCCTTGCGACCGCCGCCGTGGAATCCGGTGGCAGTCGGAGCGCTGAACGTCGTCAACAGACTAACGATATCACTAAGTTGGCCCTTGGTCAAATCGGCCACGGCATAGAAACCCGGAACATTATGGCGGCCTTGGTCGTCTGAAAGACGAGAGCCCCTCGTGACATGGGGCGTGAGATGAGGAGGAGAGAGATGACTTGGGTCCGCTTTCTGAGTGTTCTATCGATCGTGAGTGTCTGTCTTGTCGCTGCCGTCCCCGCCCTGGCTGACGGTGTGATCATTCCAGACCCTCCACCCGGTCCTGAGCCGCTGCCGCTGCGTGATACCTGGCTCACGATCCGCTACCACCGTGTCAGCGTCTCGATCGATCGCCAGGTGGCCGTCACGCGCATCGAACAGGAGTTTCTCAACGAGCACGAGTGGGAGGCCGAGGGAACCTATATCTTTCCGCTTCCGGAGCGCGCCTCGGTCTCTGAGTTCACCATGTGGGTCGACGGGGAGCCCGTCGAGAGCCAGATCCTGGAGGCTGGCGAGGCCCGCGAGATCTACGAGGGGATCGTGCGGCGCCGACGCGACCCGGCCCTCCTGGAGTACGTTGGCCGGAGCGCCGTGAAGGCGCGCATCTTCCCCATTCCCCCGGGCGGTTCGCGCAAGGTCGAGCTGGAGTACACGGAGGTCCTGCCCGTCGATAACGGGCTGGTTCGTTACGTCTATCCCCTCAGCACGGCTGGATCAGCTAAGAGGTTCTCCGCTCGGCCGCTCGAGCAGTGCTCCGTTCACGTCGACGTCCGCTCCGAGGATGCGATGCACGCCATCTACTCGCCCACCCATCAGGACCGCGTCTCCATTCAGCGCGAGGGCGACCATCGCGCGAACGTGGGGTACGAGGAGGTGGACGTGCTGCCGGGCCAGGACTTCGAGCTGGTCTACACGGTCAGTCAAGAGGATGTGGGGCTCAATCTGCTCACCTTCCAGGAGGCTGAGGATAGAGGCTTCTTTCTCCTCCTGGCAGCGCCAACGGTCGAGGTCGCGAGCGAGCGGGTGGTACCGCGGGACGTCATCCTGATCCTGGACACGTCCGGCTCCATGGAGGGGGAGAAGCTGGCGCAGGCCAAGGGCGCGCTGACCTACGTGCTGCAGCACCTCAACCAGGAGGATCGTTTCAACGTCCTCGCTTTCTCCAGCGGACTGAACCGCTATGCCGGGGGCCTGCGGCCGGCGTCGGAAGCGCCTCGAGCCGCCAACTGGGTGCAGGGTCTCGAGGCCATAGGGGGCACGAACATCAATCGGGCGCTGCTGGAGGCCCTGTCCTTCACCGGTGACGAGCCGCACGACGAGGATCGTCCCGTGGTCCTGATCTTCCTCACCGATGGGCTGCCCACCGAGGGCGTGACCAAGATCGAGCAGATCCTGGCCAACGTCGAATCCGAAGCTCCGAGGAACGTGCGCCTCTTTCCCTTCGGCGTGGGTGACGACGTGAACACGATCCTCCTGGATGCCCTGGCGGAGCAGAACCGGGGTGCCGCCAGCTACGTTCGCCCTCAAGAGCGCATCGACGAGGAGGTCTCCGGCTTCTACGCCAAGATCAAGACGCCGGTGCTGACCGATCTGGCGCTCGACTTTGGCGACGTGATGGTGGAGGACGCCTACCCGACTGCGCTGTCGGACCTGTTCGCTGGCACGCAGTTGATCCTGACCGGGCGCTATCGCCTGCCGCCTTCCCACCGTGGGGATACCCGCATCAAGCTCAGCGGACGGGTGGGCGGCGCGGCGCGCGAGTTCATCTACGAGGCCACGTTCGGCGCCGACCGGGGTGACGATGGCTCGACCGAGCCGACGGCGAGCTTCATCCCCCGCCTCTGGGCCACACGCAAGATCGGCCACCTGCTGACCCAGATCCGGCTTCATGGCGAGAAGGAGGAGTGGGTGGACGCCGTGGTTGACCTGAGTGTGCGCTACGGCATCATCACGCCTTACACCTCCTTCCTGATCAGCGACGAGGATATCCTGACCGCCGCTGGGCGCGAGGAGGCGGCGAAGGAGTACATGGCTATGCCGACTCCCGCCGCGTCTGGAGCGCCAGCGGTGGAGATGGCTGAGGAGGAGGCCGAGATGCGATCCGCGGACTCGGCTGCTCCCTCCATGGGGAGCGGCGAAGGAGGGGCCGCGGGGGAGTGGGAGCGGGCCGTGCGACACGTCGGCGCGCAGACCTTCGTCCTCGAAGACGGCGTTTGGATGGACACGACCTTCGACCCGGACGCGATGGGGACTGAGCAGGTGGCCTTCGGCTCCGAGGGTTACTTCGATCTGCTCGCGGCCTGGCCGTCTTGGGGGGACTACCTGGCGCTGGGCGATCACGTCATCTTCGTTGCCGAGGTCGACGGCGCGCTGGTGGCCTACGAGATGGTGGCAGACGGGGAGGACACAGGTCAGGTCTCACTCACAGAGACGACGCGGCCTCCTCGACCAATGCCAACGGGTGAACCTGCCGAGGGCGATCAGTCGACGCCGACGTTGGCCAACCCCGACGACGTGGTGCCTGTGGTGTCAAGCGGCCTCTGCCTGGGCCCGCTGGCGGTGTCCGCCCTGGCGTCGGCCACGTTGGCCGTGCTGGTGGTACGGCGGGGCTGGCGCCGGGATAGCTAGCCCTGCGTGTTCGGGCCGGGCGTCTGGGCCATGCAGAAAGCCTGCCCCGAGGAGGGGCAGGCTTCTTCCATTGGAAGTGAGGGACAGTCTCGATGGGCCGTCATTGGGTCGCCTACGTCTCGCCTACGTCTCGGCCTCGATCATCCCTTTCAGGTTCTCAAGGCTCTGCGCGATGGCGTGGCGCGTGGAGCGCCGTCTGATCAGCAGATCTAGCAGGAAGCCGATGACACCCCGGGGCTTGTAGTCCCAGATCAGGTCGAAGCGTGTGGTGCCAATCGCGGCCCCAGAGGAGCTGAAGCGCCAGGTCTCGCTGCCGCTCACGAAGCTGCTGCTCGGCGCGACATCCACCACCTCTACCTTCGAGCTGCTGGGGAAATGATGCTCGATGACCTCCGCGTCCCAGCTGAAGACGGCTCCCGCGGCCGGCTCCGTGTCAAAGCGGATCACCGACCCACGCCGAATGGGCTTGGGCGTGAGCACCTTTGCGCGCGTGACCCGCTCATCCCACTCGGGTCGGCGATCCATATCGTGGCAGAAGCGGAAGACCGTCGTCGCCCCTGCTGCTATCTCAATCTGGTTCTCGATGTTGGGCATCGATCACGTCCCTTGCCCCAGTACATCCTGGCGGAAATCCCCACGCAGTCTACCCGCTCAAGGAACCGGAATTTGGCAATTCCTGGTGAGCATGGTAATGGCGATGGACTCTCGCCGTCGTGTGCTAGCCCTCCCCTTCGGGGGGCTGCCAGCGCAGGATCAGGTCCCGGGCCGCCTTCACCTCGTCGAGCCGGCGCATTGGCGCCTTCAACGGAGCCTCGTGGAGCACCTCTGGATCCTCCCGAGCTTCCGCGACGATCCTTTCCATCGCGTTCGCGAACGCATCGAGCGTGTCCTTGCTCTCCGTCTCCGTCGGCTCGATCATGAGCGCCTCTTCTACGATCAACGGGAAGTAGACCGTGGGCGGGTGGAAACCGTAGTCCATCAGCCGCTTGGCCACGTCCATCGTATGCACCCCGGCCTCCTGCACGTCCTTGGGAGGCCCGGCCAGAACGAACTCGTGCATGCAGATGCGGTGGTAGGGCAGCGGATAGATCTCCTTGAGACGGTCCTTCAGGTAGTTGGCGTTCAACACCGCGTGCTCGGCCACTCTCCGCAGCCCGTCACGGCCAAGCATACGGATGTAGGTATACGCCTTGACCATCACGCCGAAGTGTCCGTAGAACGCCTTGACCTGTCCGATGGTCTTCGCTGGCTTGGAGAGCGTGAAGAAGGGCAACGCCTCCTCGGATCGCTCCGGATCGATGGTGACGATCGGGCTTGGCAGGAAGTCGACGAGCGCGGGCGCCACCCCGACAGGGCCGGAGCCCGGTCCACCGCCGCCGTGCGGCGTGCTGAAGGTCTTGTGCAGGTTATAGTGGAGGACGTCAAAGCCGAGATCGCCGGGGCGGGCGACGCCGAGCAAGGCGTTCATGTTCGCTCCGTCGCCGTACATCAGGCCCCCGTGTTCGTGGACGACTGCGCATACCTCCTCGACCTGCTTCTCGAAGAGCCCCAGGGTGTTGGGGTTGGTCAGCATCATGCCGACTAGACGATCGCTGTGTTCCTCGCACGCCGCCTTCAGGGCCTCCAAATCGACGGCCCCTTTCTCATCGGAGGGGATCTCCAGCACCTCCATGCCGCTCATGGAGGTGCTGGCTGGGTTCGTGCCATGGGCCGAGTCCGGGATCAGGATCACGTCCCGGTCATCGTCGCCGCGATCCAGATGGTAGGCGCGCATGATGAGCACGCCGGTCAGCTCGCCGTGAGCGCCGGCGGCGGGCTGCAGGCTGACGGCCTGGTTGGCTTGGGCGAAGCCCCCGATCTCCGCCAGGAACTCCTGCAGGGTGTACATCAGGAAGAGAGCCCCCTGCACGGTCTGCTCGTCCTGATACGGATGCAGGTGGGCGAAGCCCGGCAGGCGGGCCAGGGCCTCGTTGATCCTGGGGTTGTGCTTCATGGTGCACGAGCCCAGGGGGTAGAAGCCGGTGTCGACGCCGTAGTTGATCTGCGAGAGGTGGGTGTAGTGGCGGATCAGATCGCTCTCGCTCACCTCGGGGAGGTGCAGATCGTCGCGTACCAGGCCCTCCGGCAGGTCGGCCAGCGGCACGTCCGGCTGGGGGAGGGAGGTCGCGCAGCGCCCAGGTTCTGAGATCTCGAAGATCAGTGGCCTGGTCACGATGTCACCTCCTCCAGCGTCTGTACCAGGAGGTCGATCTCCTGGCGCGGGTTCATCTCCGTGACGCAAAGAAGCATGTGGTCTTCCAGCTCTGGATAGTGCTGCCCCAGGTCGTAGCCGCCGATGATGGCGCGTCGCCTCAGGAGATGCTCGTTGATCTCCGACACCGGTTTGGGGCAGCGGACGACGAATTCCTTGAAGAAGGGTTTATCCCGGAGGACGGAGAAGCCGTCCAGCGCGTCGATCTGGTCGGCGGCGTAGTGCGCCTTGTGGTAGCAGAGCTCCGCTACCTGGCGCAGGCCGCACTTCCCGAGGGCGGCCATGTAGACCGCCGCTGCCAGCGCCATCAGACCCTGATTGGTGCAGATGTTGGACGTGGCTCGTTCGCGGCGAATGTGTTGCTCGCGCGTGGCGAGCGTGAGGACGAAGCCCCGCCCCCCGTCTGCATCGGCCGTCTGGCCGACCAGCCGGCCCGCTATCTTTCGCACGTGCTTCTTCTTGACGGCGAAGAAGCCGAGATAGGGCCCACCGAACGTCAGCCCGATCCCCAGCCCTTGCCCCTCACCGGTCACGATGTCGGCGCCGAACGCGCCGGGGGGCTTCAGGAGGCCCAGCGCGACAGGATCCGCTGCCACCACGAGCAGGGCACCAACGTCCTGTGCCGCCTGGGCGAGATCGCTGAGGTCCTCAAAGCGCCCCAGGAAATCGGGATACTGGGCAATCACGCAGGCGGTGTCCTCGTCGAGCAAGTCCGTCAGCGCCGCCGCTTCGTCACTGGGTGACTGCGTCGACCCGGGTGACTGCGTCGACCCATTGTCCCCGACGATGTCCAGGCCCATACCCTGCGTATAGGTGCGGACCACGTCCCGGTACTCCGGATGGACGAAAGGGGATACGACCACCTTCTTTCGCCGCATGCGGTGGATGTTGGCCGCCGTGATGACGGCCTCGGCGGTCGACGTGGCGCCATCGTAGTGGGACGCGTTCGAGACGTCCATGCCGGTGAGCTCGCAGATCATGGTCTGGTACTCAAAGATGGCCTGGAGCGTCCCCTGGCTCACCTCGGGCTGGTAAGGCGTGTAGGCGGTGTAGAACTCGCCGCGGCTGATGACCGCATCCACGACGGCCGGCACGAAGTGTCGGTAGGCACCTGCCCCCAGGAAGCAGGATGCTTCTGAGGTGGTGAGATTGGCCTCCGCGAGGGACTCGAGCTCCCACCTGGCCCCAATCTCCGAGAGGGCGGCAGGCAAGTCGAGGTTCGGGAATCGAGCTCCTTCGGGTATGTCCTCGAAGAGGTCTTCTAGCGATGGGACGCCGATGGTCTCCAGCATTGCTTGTCGATCGGCGTCGCTGTGAGGAATGTATGGCATAGATCACCTCTGGAGCGCGAGACGCAAAACGTGAATCGCAGCGCTGCTCACGTTTCGCGCGTCACGTCTCGAGAGCTATCCCTCCTCTTCCTCTACAAACGCCTCGTACTCATCGGCGTCCATCAAGTCCTCCAGTTCATCGGGATCGGATGGATCGAGACGGATCGTCCAGCCGTCGCCGTAAGGGTCTTGATTCATCAGCTCTGGCGCGGCCTCCAGCTCCTCGTTGACGGCCAAAACTTCTCCGCCGACGGGGACGTAGAGATCGGACGCCGCCTTCACGGATTCGACGATGCCATATGGTTCGGCGGCGTCGAAGACGTCCCCAACCATCGGCAGCTCGATGTAGACCACGTCGGAGAGGGTCTCCTGGGCGTGATCCGTGATGCCGCAGACGACCTCCTCGCCGTCCAGGCGAGCCCATTCGTGAGTCTCAGCGTAGCGTGCTTCTGGATCTAGTTTCATTATCAAGCTCCTTTCTGTGTGTGGATAGTTATGTGAATTTGGAAGGCGACTGGTGGGCGGTATAGGACTCGAACCTATGGCCTCCTCCTTGTAAGGGAGGCGCTCTGACCAGCTGAGCTAACCGCCCACACTGACCAACCATTATACTCAGGAATGTCGACCTCGTCAACGTCAGAGGCGCGGGAGAACAATGGTGCGCTGTCGCTGGTATTTCCCCTTCTTGTCGGCGTAGGACGTCTGACAGACCTCATCGCCCTGGAAGAAGAGGACCTGGGCGATGCCCTCGTTAGCGTAGATCTTGGCCGGCAGCGGGGTGGTGTTGCTGATCTCCAGCGTTACATAACCCTCCCACTCCGGTTCGAAGGGGGTCACGTTGACGATGATACCGCACCGAGCATAGGAGCTCTTGCCCACACAGATGGTCAATACACTCCTGGGAATGCGGAAATACTCGACGGTGCGCCCCAGGGCGAAGGAGTTGGGAGGGATGACGCAGACGTCACCCTCGAAATCGATGAAGGAATTGGCATCAAAGGCCTTCGGATCGACGACGATGGACTTGTTTGACTTCAGCTCCGCCAGGGCGCGCGAGGCTGCATCACGGCCGCGCGTCAGGTAGGGCAGCACCTGGGCGAGGACGTATTGGACGTCGGCCGCCTTGCAGACGACCAGGCTGAAGCGTCCGTCGCCCATGTCGTGCAGCTCCCCCGTGCCAATCGTGGCCTGGACCCCCTCCAGCAGCTGTCGATCGCTCCCGTTGACGCGGAGTGCGAGTGTCGCTCTGCCCGTCGTCTCCGACGCTTCATACCCGATATCGCCTTTGGCGTCCAGAAGGCCTGCCACGTAGGCCGACTGCACGTCCGAGAGCTTGGACGCCGTGATCTCCGGCTGGAAGATCTTGAACTCGCCAGCCACCCGGATGTCGTAGCCGTAGGAGGAGAGGCCGTAGGAGATGACGCCATCGCTCACCTGTCCATCCACGAAGGGCTCAACCATGCCCTCCTCCAGTGCCATATTTCGAATCCAATGATCCGGCTTCAATCCCATAAAGGTCTGCTCCTGATGCTCAAGTTAGGGTCGTACCTGTTCACCTCATTGGTCACGGGCTTATGCTCCAGCTGGATCCACTGAGGGCAGGAGCCGCTACGCTTCCTGGAGGTGAACAGTTACCTCAGGTCTACATCCGCTCTGGCGCCGTGACGCCCAGGAGGCCCAGGGCCTGGGCCAACGTCAGCCGGGCAGCTCGCACCAGCGTGAGACGCGCACGCGTCCGCTCCGGTGCCTCCTCCGCCACGACGCGGCAGTCGCGGTAGAAGGCGTGGAAGTCCGAGGCGAGCTCTCGCGTGTAGAACGTGAGCCGATGGGGGAGGCGCTGCTCTGCTGCCTGCGACACCACCTCCGGCAGCTCCAACATTTTGCGGATAAGGGCTTGCTCGCTCTCGTGGGTGAGCAGCGCGACGTCGCCATGCTGGGCGTCCTCCCAGCCCTGCTCGGCAGCGTAGCGAAGGATGCTGCATATGCGAGCGTGGGCGTATTGGACGTAGTAGACGGGGTTCTTCTCCGACTCCTCGACCGCCAGATCCAGGTCGAAATCGATGGTAGCATCGACCGTGCGGGTCAGCAGCAGGAAGCGGATCGGATCCGGCCCTACCTCGTCGATCAGCTCTCGCAGCGTCACGAACTCGCCGGCCCGCTTCGACATGCGGACGTCTTCGTCCCCTCGCTTCAGGTTTACCATCTGGTAGAGGATGATCTCCAGGCGGTCCGGATTCAGGCCCAGGGCCTTTGCCGCGGCCAGAACCCGGGGCACGTCTCCGTGGTGGTCCGCTCCCCACACGTAGATGGCGCGGTCGAACCCACGTTCCACCAGCTTGTTCCAGGCATAGGCGATGTCCGAGGCGAGATACGTGGGCCGCTCGTCTGGATTGGGGATCACCTCGGGCGAGCGAATGACCACCGCGTCGTCTTCGAGATCCGGCGAGCTGAACCAGACCGCGCCCTCTCGCTCCACCATGTGGCCCCTGTCGCGCAGCTTCTGAAGCATGCGGTCGAACAACCCGGACTCATAGAGGCTTCTCTCGTGGAACCAAGTGTCAAAGATCACCCTCAGCGCTGTCAGATCCTTCCGGGCTTCATCCAGAACGCGTTCGATGCCCAGCTCTCCCAACCTGCGGATCGCTTCCTGGCGGTCGGTTTCGAGGTACCGTTTCCCATACTCATCGGCCATCTCCTTGGCCATGTCGGCGACGTAGCCTCCGTGATAGCCGTCCTCGGGGAAAGCCTCGTCCTCGCCCATCGCCTGGGCGTAGCGCGCGTACAGACTCTTGCCGAACTTCCGCACCTGGGAGCCAGCGTCGTTCACGTAGTACTCGCGCTCGACCTCAAAGCCGGCCGCTGAGAGCACGCTGGAGAGCGTGTCGCCGATCACGGCGTTTCGCGTAGAGGCCACGGTGATCGGACCGGTCGGATTGGCGCTGACGAACTCAACCTGGACCCGCTCGCCTCCGCCCAGATCGATGTGGCCCCAGCGCTCACCCGCCTGCAGGATGGTCTCTACCTGTGCGGTCAGCCAGGACGCATCGAGCGTGATGTTGATGTATCCCGGTCCGGCGACCTCAATCTCCCCCACGAACCGGGCCTCGGGGAGATGCTCGACGACGCGGGTGGCGATGGCCCGCGGCGCCATCTTGGCCGCTCCGGCCAGCTGCAGGCAGATGGGCGTGGCATAGTCCCCGTGTTCCTCCTGGCGAGGACGCTCCACCCCGACGTCCGGCACCTCGAATGGAGCTAAGGTGCCCTCCTCCTGTGCAGTCTTGATGCCCTCTCGTATCAGTGACGCGATCTGGTCACGAATCAACTTACTTACCTCACTTTCAGGGTTTCTCGCAGCCACGTTGCCAGCCGCTGGCGGTCCTCTGAGCATCGGAAGGAGGCCTCCGCTGCGGTGACGATGGACCGTTTGATCTGGTCCAGGGTCACTCCCATGCCCCACATGGCAATGCCGTATTCGTCCGTTAGCGTCGTGTCGCTGACGCTTGGGTCGTCGGTGTTGATGCAGACGGGAATGTCGAGCGCCAGCAGGTCGCGCAGAGGGTGATGCCAGAGACGTCGCACAGTCCCCGTCTGAATGTTGCTCGTCGGGCAGACCTCCAGGGTGACCTTCCTCTCTCGGAGCAGCCTCAAAACGCGAGAATCCTCCACCGACCGCACGCCGTGTCCCACACGCTCGGCTCCCAGCTCCTGCACCGCCTCCCAGACGTTCTCCGGGCCGCCGGCCTCTCCGGCGTGGATCGTCACGTGCAGGCCCTCGCTGCGGGCATGACGGAAGACGTCGGCGAGTCGGGAGGCGGGGTAGCGCTTCTCGTCCCCGGCCAGGTCCAGCCCCACGATGCCCTGGTCTTGGTGGTCGAGTGCCAGGCGGGCGAGTTCCCAGGCCGTGCTCAGCTCCTCGTCTCGACCGATCTGGACGATGAGCTTCACGTCGATGTCGCGGTCGCGCTGAGCCTCGGTGACGCCCTCACAGACCCAGGTCGTCACTGCCTCGAGCGGGAAGCCCTGGGCGCGGGCGAGGGCGACGGGGTTGAATCGCAGCTCGAGGTACTTGACGTTGTCGCTGGCAGCGTCGTCCACCGCCTCGTGCGCTACCCGCTTCACGACCTCTCGCGTGGGGTAGAAACGTCGAAGGAACGCGAACTTCGCCAGAAAGCGATGAAAATCGGGTTCCTCGCCGGTGACTGTTGCAAAAGGACGCAGGTCCTCGATTGAGGTGCTGGGGAGATCGATCCCGTTCTCTTGGGCGATCTCGGCGAGGGTCTGGAGTCTTAGGGATCCCTCCAGATGACGGTGGAGATCCACCTTGGGTAGATCGCGCAGTGAGCTCTGGTGGCCGAGCGACTGGCCGTTGTCCCTTCGCGCACATCTGCCGGTAGCCGTTGTCTCAGCCATCTAGCTGTCCATTCAGAGCCATCAATGCGGCGGTTCGAGACAGGGTCTGAGGTCGGTTCTCACTCAGATCCCTCCTTCAAGATCCATCCCCAATAGTACCAGACGAGCACGAGCAGGCCCGACGCACCCACTGCCAGCGGAACGTGGAAGGTCAGCAACACGAACCAGGGTTCTAGCAAGGCGGGCAGCGCGCGTTCGGGTGCCAGCGTGGCGGCGTTGCGAATCACCTGGCTCATGGCCGCAATAGCGATGAGGCTGTTGGTCGGCTGGAACCAGCGGTGGTAATCGGCCTTCTTGGCCACTGCGTTCAGCCGCTCGCTCAGCGTGGATAGGATCAGCCCCAGATAGACGACGGCGGCCAGGCCAAACGGTCCCAAAGCGGTGGCGATGACGTACATGGTGTCATTCACCCGTCATCAACTTCTGCAGACGGTTGCCGAACAGAAAGAGCAAGACGCCCCCACCAAAGAGGAGCAGATCGCCGATCGGCTGTCCGACGAAGTCGCCGCCGTGTCGGAGGTACCATATGACGCCTGCCGCCAGCAGCGCACCAGGAAGCAGCAGGAAGCGATGTCCGACGTGCTGTCCGGATGCGTTCTCGTAGAAGCGGGCGATGCGCCAGAGGAAGAAGAGCAACGCCCCGATCACGAGCCACGAGTAGACCGTCAGGACCTGCTGGGCGATTTGCATAGCGTAGCCGCCATAGCCTCCATAGCCGGTAGCCTCAGCGATGGACGAAAGCTTGCACGAAGGAATCGACCATTCGTCGCGGGCTGCCGCTCATGATCCCTTCCCTGCCCTCGAAAGGCGCGTGGACCTCCAGGCCGCGCGAGGTGATCTCGAACTGGCGGATGCCCTTGTCGTGGTCGCTGCCCCGCATCTTGAGGACGAGCAACGCCTTGTGCACCGCGCTCTCGATCTCGACGTAGCGTAGGAGCACGTAGGCGTCGACCATGAAGCCGAGGTCATCATCCGCCCCATCGGGATCACCGAGGAGCGCCGCGTTCTCCCGCGTGAGCACGGCCGTCAGGCCCTCGCGTTTCAGGCTGTTTATGAAGCCATAGGCGGCATGGCGCAGGTTCGCTGGCCCGTCACTGATACGTTCGAAGTGGGAGAGGCTGTCGACGAGAATACGCTTGGCGTTGATCTCTCGTATCAACCGCTCGATCCTGCCCCCCACCTCCTCCAGGCCCGCCTTGCCGACCTCGGGACTGGTCATCACCACGCGTAGCTGATCCTCACGCTCTAGCTGGCGGAAATCCCATCCAAAGCTGGCTGCATCCCGGTAGTACTGCTGTGGGAATGCCTCGAAGGTGAGGATGAGGCCCGGTTCGCCGCGGGCCACAATGCCGTGATAGATGAACTGCATGCCGAGTGTGGTCTTTCCGGTCCCGGGTGCCCCTTCAACCAGGTTGGCTGTCTGTGGCAGGAAGCCACCGAGCAGCATGTCATCGAGACCAGGGATGCCCGTCTTCACTCGCTTCATCTAAGCCCTCTCCTCGCGCCGCTCCAAGCCCAAAACCTACCCGGGTGTGCCGCGGATAATGTGGTAGATCGCCTTGACCCGGAACTGACGATCGGCGGATGCCTTCACGAACGTCTCCATCGTCTCTCTGATCTCGGGGTCTCTATTCAGCGAATAGACTGTCAGATCACCGAGAACGCTCTCGTCAAGGACGCCGCTCTCGGCCAGCTCGGCCAGGTCCTTGCGGATCGTCTCCACGCTTCGGCCTGCGTATCGTGCGATGTTATCGGCGGTATCGGTCGTGTAGGGGTTGTCGTGAAAGAAGCGGATGAGATCCCACTTGACGAACGAGTCGACCTTCGCTTGTAGGAACTCAAGCAGCAGTGGGTCCATATCGGCCATGAGCCGACCGGTCAAGTCTACGCCTACCTCATCCATGTTGTTCCTCCCCGTCCAATCTGCGTGTGGATGCCCACGCCCACTCTCCCCATCATTGTGCCTCTAGCTTCAGTCCTCAGCCTGGAACAGGCTATCTCGATGCAGCGGCGCGCTGGCGTCTTGCTTGCTGATCCTTTCGCAGGTGGCAGTGTTTGTATTTCCTGCCGCTACCGCACCAGCACGGGTCGTTGCGTCCCAGCTCGCAATCCGGCCGTACGTCTTGGCCCAGCGCTTCCCTACTCTCGGCCTGCGTCCTACGCGGGCCTGTCGTCTGGCTTGGGGCGCGCCTGCGTGGCCTGGCTGACCGCGTGCGCAGGGTTTGCTGTCTTGGTTGGACGTTCAGGGCCTTAGGGAGAAGGTAGACCGATCGCGCGACGCGGCGCTGGACGCGGGCCAACAGACTCTGGTACATCTCGTGCGCTTCCTTGCGGTAGGCCACCAGCGGGTTCTGCTGTCCGTAGGCTCGCAGCCCGATCCCCTCCCGCAGGTCTCCCAGGCTGGTGAGATGACGTACCCAGAGGTTGTCGACAGCCTGAAGCATCAGTCGGCGATCCCGGAAGATGCGATAGGCGTCGATGAAGGCCTCTTCGATAAGGGTCTGCATCTCCTCCGGGAGCTGATACAGCGATTGGGCGGCCTGCGCATCCGAAGGCTCGTCACCCAGCCGGTCCACGATCCGCCTGTAGGCCATCTGCTGCGCTGGATTTGAGCTCTCCGCCAGCGCCTGTATAGAGAGGTCCTCTCGCACAGCCTGTTTGTAGTACTGCTGCCCCACGGCGCGGTTGATCTGATCATAGGCCGTCTCCGCGATCTCAAGGAGCTGTTGCTCGATCTCGGAGGGGGAGACGTCCTCCCACTGCTGGAAGTCGAAGTCCGAGGGGAGGGGGAAGAAGCTCCTCAGCTCTCCCTGCAGGCCTCTTAGGTCCCAATCCTCTGGATAGGGCCCGGGCGTATGCGCAGCGACGACGCTGTGGACCTCGTCGCCCACCATGCGGAGTACCTGGTCGCGTAGGTCATCGGCCTCGAGCACCTGCCGACGTTGGTCATAGATCACTTCTCGCTGCTTGTTGACCACGTCGTCGAACTCCAGGACGTGCTTGCGGATGTCGAAGTTGTAGCCCTCGACGCGCTGCTGGGCCGATTCGATGGATTTATCGAGCCAGGCGTGCTCCAGAGGCACGTTCTCCTCCACGCCAAGCCGGTCCATCATCATCTTCACCCGCTCGCCGCCGAAGCGATGCATCAGCTCGTCCTCCAACGAGATGTAGAACCTCGACGAGCCGGGATCGCCCTGACGGCCGGAGCGGCCGCGCAGCTGATTGTCGATCCGTCGTGCTTCGTGTCGCTCCGTCCCCAGGACGTGAAGCCCTCCGAGCGCCACGACGCGCTCGCGATCGCCGGTGCAGTCAGCGACGGCGTCCGCCAGGATCTCTGCCCAGGGCTTATCGTGGATCTGCTGGGCGCCGGCCGGCGCGTCATCGCCGCGGAGCAGCTCCACCGCGCGCTTCCACGCCGACTGATCGATCTCGGTCAGATCGTAGCCCTCTTGGCGAAGCCGCTGCCGAGCGACGCCCTCCGGGTCGCCCCCCAGCTTGATGTCCACGCCACGGCCGGCCATGTTGGTGGCAATGGTGACGGTGCCCGACTGTCCGGCCTGCGCGATGATCACCGCTTCTTGCTCGTGGTGCTTGGCGTTGAGCACCTGGTGCGGGATGCCGCGCCGCTTGAGCATGCGAGCCAGTCGCTCTGAGGTCTCTATCGCCACCGTTCCCACGAGCACGGGACGCCCCGCCTCGTGAAGCCGGGCGATCTCGTCGACCACGGCCCTGAACTTGGCCGGCTGGTTGGCGTAGATGACGTCCTGCAGGTCGAGTCGCTTGAAGAAGCGTCGTCCGGCGCCATCCACCGGCTCGTAAGTCGTCACCTCCGTGGACCTGCGTCCGTTCAACACGCCGGCGAACTGGACCTCCTCCAGTGCGCTCGCCTGACGTTCGTGGGTCTCCAGATCCCCATACGTGGCACGGTATTCGACGTTGGTGGGGAGGACGACGACGTCCATGTCGTAGATCTTCTGGAACTCCTCCTCCTCGGTCTTGGCCGTGCCTGTCATGCCGGCCAGCTTCTCGTACATGCGGAAGTAGTTCTGGAAGGTGATGGTGGCGTAGGTCAGGCTCTCGCGCTGCACGCGCACGTTTTCCTTCGCCTCGATGGCCTGGTGGAGCCCCTCCGAGAAGCGCCGGCCGTACATCAGGCGGCCGGTGAAATCGTCGACGATGATCACCTCGCCGTCCTTGACGATGTAGTCCTTGTCCCGCTTGTAGACGACGTACGCGCGCAGCGCGTTATCGAGATAGGGCAGCATATGGGCATGCTCGGGGTCGTAGATGCCCTCGCCCTCATCGACCATAGGCACCACCGCCTCAACCTTCTCCACACCGCGCTCGGTCAGCGTGACGGTCTTCGTCTTCTGATCCAATACGTAGTCGCCGTCGGGGGTCTCCTCATCGATGCTCTCCTGGCTGCTGGGCGCTAGCTGACGCACGATCCGGGCGAAGCTGCGATAGAGGTGCGAGGGCTCCTCGGCCGGCCCAGAGATGATGAGCGGCGTGCGGGCCTCGTCGATGAGGATGTTGTCGACCTCGTCGATGATGGCGTAGTGGAAGCCGCGCTGTACCTGCTCGCTCAGATCATGGACCATGTTGTCGCGCAGGTAGTCGAAGCCGAACTCGTTGTTGGTGCCATAGGTGACGTCAGCCCGGTACGCTTCGCGGCGCGAAACTGGGCGCAGCCCCAGGAAGCGATCGTCGTCCGAGGCGTAGTCTGGATCGAAGAGGAACGAGCCTTTGTCGGGATCTGCGGCGGCCGACTGGATGACGCCGACAGACAGGCCGAGGGCCTGGTAGATAGGCCCCATCCACTGCACACCGACCTTGGATAGATAGTCGTTTGGCGTGACGAGATGGGCGCCCTTGCCGCTCAGGGCGTTCAGGTAGAGCGGCGCCGTGGCTGCGAGGGTCTTGCCCTCGCCGGTCTTCATCTCGGCGATCTTCCCCTCGTGGAGCACGATGCCGCCGATCAGCTGCACGTCGTAGTGGCGCAAGCCGATGGTGCGCTTGGCCGCCTCGCGCACGACGGCGAAAGCCTCGATTAGGCTATCATCCAGCGTCTCTCCCTCTTCCAATCGCTGGCGGAAGGCATCGGTCTTGGCCTGAAGCTTGGTGTCACTCAGTGCTTCAAAGTCTGGTTCGAGCGCGTTGATCCGCTCGACCTTCTCTTGCAGGCGGGCAATCTGTTGTTGGTTTGGGTCTCCAACCAGTTTGCTAATCAACCCACGTAGCATTCAGCTGACGACTCCTTACTACAATCCTGTATATGCTGACCATTCATTATACTCTCAGACGTCGCAGATGCAAGCGTATGGCCGCCTCGGGCGGGGTGTTATCGTTTTCGCCAAGCTTGCGAAGGTGAGCGCGGCTGGCCCTGGCGGGTGGTATGGGTGCGGCTCCGGACAGCCACGGCGGCG
>CAZNRX010000040.1:0-6278 GCA_964575455.1 uncultured Anaerolineales bacterium
GGGATACCATTTGGGAAATAGCGCGGGGGATTTGGGATATCGGGCGATGAGGCCATAGCCCTACTCGGCACTCCGGTTTGAGAGTGATAGAGCCCTGGGCGAGCGCAGGACCCCGATGCCGTGGTCAGACGTTGTCTTGCTATCCCGCGCCGAGGCGCAGGACGTTGTCCCGGGCGCGGTCCACGTCCGCGGTGGCGTTGCAGGTGTCGACGACGCAAGCCAGACGCTCGACGACGCGGCGGTAGTCAACGGCGCGGTGGCCGGTGACGATGACGACGCAGTCGGCGCCGTCCAGGATCTCGTCGCTCAGCGGCACCGACGTCAGCTCCACGCTCTCGCGGTGGAAGACGTCGTCGCCGACGCTGAAGCGCGGCACGTAGGGATCGTGGTAGCTCACCGCGGCGCCGCCCCGCAGAAGGAGCTCGATGACGCGCCTGGCCGGGGAGTTGCGCGGGTCGTCGACGTCCGGCTTGAAGGCGACACCCAGCACGAGCACCTGCGCGTCCCGCAGCGGCAGCCCCTCCCGAGAGAGCGCCTCCGTCACCAGCTCGACGACGTGGTAGGGCATGGCGTCGTTGACCTCGGCGGCGAGCTCGATGAACTTGGTATAGAAGTCGTACTCGCGCGCCTTCCAGAAGAGGTAGTAGGGATCGACGGGGATGCAGTGGCCCCCCACCCCAGGACCGGGGTAGAAGGGCATGAAGCCGAAGGGCTTGGTCTCGGCGGCGTCGATCACCTCCCAGACGTCGATGCCCATGCGCTCGGTGAGCAGGGCCAGCTCGTTGACCAGGGCGATGTTGACGGCGCGGAAGGTGTTCTCCAGCAGCTTGGTCAGCTCGGCGGCGCGGGGCGAGGAGACGGGGTGGACCAGGGCCCCCATCTGGCGCAGCAGGGCCGTCGCCAGCTCCGCGCAGGTGGGCGTGAGGCCGCCGACGACCTTGGGGGTGTTGTAGGCGGTCCACTGGGTGTTGCCGGGGTCGATGCGCTCCGGGGAGAAGGCGAGGAAGAAGTCCTCGCCCGCCCGGAGCCCGCTCCGCTCCAGGATGGGGAGCACGATCTCCTCGGTGGTGCCGGGGTAGGTGGTGCTCTGGAGGACGACGAGCTGCCCGGGCCGCAGCCGCGACTGAATGGAGCGGCTGGCGGAGCGGATGAAGGAGAGGTCGGGCGCGCGCTGGACGTCGTAGGGGGTGGGCACGCAGATGAACATGGCGTCGGCCTCGGCCAGGGCGTCGTAGTCGAGGGTGGCGGTCAGGCGGCCGGAGGCGACGTGGGGCGCGAGCTCGTCGTCGGACACGTCGGGGATGTAGCTCTGACCGGCGGTGATGGCGTCGACCTTGTGGGGGTCGACGTCGACCCCGGTGACGCGGAAGCCGGCCTTGGCGAAGGCGGTGGCGAGCGGCAGTCCGACGTAGCCCAGGCCGATGACGGCGACGCGGGCGGTGCCGTTAGCGATCTTTTGGTTTAGGGGGTGCATGGGGCCTCCAGGGACACGAAAGGCACGAACATCTCATTGCATCAGGTTTAGGGAGCTGTCGTAGCCCGGGTCGGGTCCCACGTCGGCCATGGTCGTCTCGACGGCCTCCTGGGGCGACTGTCCCTCCGCCAGCATGGCCTCCAGCAGGCGGAGGACGGCGCGGTTGTTGTGGGAGAGGTTGACCATCTCGTCCCAGCCGATGACGACGGAGGCGCCTTTGTCCAGGAAGGCCTGGGCCAGGTCGGGCGCGGCGAGGCTCTGGCAGCCACCGATGATGATCACGGTGTCGGGGAAGAGGCCGCGCATGCTGCGGCGCACGAAGTCCGGGCCGACGGCGAAGAGCAGGGGGGATCCCTCGAAGAAGAGCTCGCTGGCGCGCACCTGATCGGTCATCTGGAGCGTGAGGTGGCGCTGCTGCGCGTAGAGCTCCGTGGTGAAGAGGAAAGGTCCAGGGTCGACATCGCTCTGGTCTTTCTCCTCGTCTCGGACCATCACCTGGCTGGTGGAGTGGGTCTGGAAGAGGATGAAGTCGTAGCCCTTGTCGGGCAGCATGCGGTAGAAGCTGACGGTGATCTCCTCCGGGGGATGGTAGGTGACGACGTAGCCGGCCTGCTCCAGGTAGGCCTCGGCCTGGGCGATGAAGTCGGGGGAGGGGAAGGAGTAGCCGGTCTGGTCGATGATGGCGGCCTGCGGCTGGGTGGGCGTGGGGGACGCGGTGGGGGTCAGCGAGCCGCCGAACAGCCCCTCCAGGGCCCGCGGCGCGGTCAGGTTGACCAGGCCGACCAGGAGGAGGAGCGCCAAAGCCACGCCCCCCGCCCAGAGCAGGATTCGGGTGACCGACGGCCCCGCCTGTCCGCTTCCTCCATCCGCCATATCTTGCTCCTCCATATCTCATCCCCCGCAGCACGGACTAATGATCTCTGAATCCTCAAAAAGTAATCGGCCTCCGCAACGCGAAGGAAGTCTCACGAGCCCAAAGGAAGCCTCACCAGCTCAAAGGGGTCTGTGACCCCGACGGAGGTGCGACCAGATCACAGTCGGCTCTGCCATCAACGCGGGTCACAGACCCGCTGCGAGCTATGGGCAGTAGAGCTACCTTCTCTTATCGCGTACAAGTGTTCACACACAACGCCCCAATCCCTCCAGGTATTGTAAAGCGAAACGGGGCTGGAGACAAGCTCCAGCCCCGTCGTGAACCTATAGGGCGGCTTGGTTAATCGCCCGGCGCCAGTCGAACGGCCGAGGTCGTCACTACGGGCTCTGTTCAACGACCGAAGCCGTTACTCGTGCTACAGCGTCTCTATCCTCCGTCGCCAGACGATCAGCGCCGCGCCAGCCAGGAGCAGGGCCAGGGCTCCCACCGCCAGCCAGGGGGTCAGCAGCGCCAGCCCGCCGATCGGCTCCGTTACACCGCCGACGACCGCTGATTGGAGCGGGAAGTTGTTGTTGATGATGATGAGGGGATCGCCCTGTTCGAGATCGATCTGCAGATAGAAACTTGTGCAGTCGGTTGCGGCCAGGAAGCCAGGGTTGAGGGGGTCCTCGTGGTTACCAAGGACATACGGATTCGGCTGTCCAGGCGGATCGAGCGTCCCTTGCGGCAAGCAAGTATCGCTCCACTTGTAGCCAGGCGGGAGAGTCACGTCGATAACGTAGAGCCCTCCCTGTGCAGTCGTGAATTGATACTCTCCATCCGACCCGTCCTTGTTCAAGTTGACAGGCCACGGCAATCGCATTTAGGCTCAAAGCCCTCATCCTCGAGGGCGTCGCAGGCAAGAGAGCAGAGTTGTCACGACAATTCACGCCGAAGGACGACCCCGAGACGGGGTCTAGGAGCGCAATACGTCCATATGCAATTGCCCTGGTTGACAGGCCCAGCCGGGTTGACCGAGATGCTTCCGCCCTTCAGGATCCTACCGGTGGCCTCGTCGTAGAAGTACCCGGTGGGGTCGTAGTCCTCGTGGTTGGGCACGCCGTCGCCGTCACGGTCGCCCTGGCCCTCGATGAAGTCGGCGATGCCGTCGCCGTCGGTGTCCTTCGCCTTGTTGGTGAAGGTGCAGGTGATGTACCAACCGGGTTCGAGGACCATCCCGGGCCACAACGGATTTTGGCCGCAGGTATCCGAGAAGCCCTCACACAAGCGGTCTGCATCCCAGCCCACCTCGGTGCTCTCCATAACCGTGTACGTGTCGGGATGACATCCGATTTCGACTCAGACACGGGGGTGGCACACCCCCTTGGAGCCCGTCTATTCCCGTGTATCACAGCAGGGGTGCCGCGCGATTCTGACGCTGCGTGTTCCCCACTATTCCCTCACGACGAGGGGCAGGTAGACGCGGAACGCTTCGTCCTGTCTCTGGAGAGGGGCGTTATTGTTGATGATGGATGGCGCGCCGGCCTTCAGGTCGAGCACCAGGTAGTAATCCGTACACGCGCTCGAGGTCAAGAAGCCGGGATGCTGCGCATCCCCCCCGCTGCCAAGCGGGTAGGGATCCGGCTCCCCTGTCGGGTCGAGCGTGCCCTGGGGGAGGCAGGTCTCGCTCCAGGCGTAGTCAGGCGGCAAGGTGACGGTGATGGTGTACACCCCTGGCACCGTGGGAGCCAACTGATAGTATCCTAACGACCCGTCCTCGACCAGATCGACGTCCCCGGTTCCGCTGACGGACACGCTGCCGCCCTCCACAATCTGACCGTTCTGCTCATCGTAGAGGTAGCCGGTGGGGTCGTAGTCCTTCTGATCATCGACACCGTCGCCGTCGCGGTCCCCATCGCCCTCGGTCTGGTCGGGGATGCCGTCGCCGTCGCTGTCCTCATCGAGGTAGTCGGGGATGCCATCCCCGTCCGTGTCCCCATCGCCTTCGTCCGCGTCCGGGATGCCGTCACCGTCGCTGTCCTCGTCCTTGTAGTTTGGGGTGCCGTCCCCGTCCGTGTCCCCATCGCCCTCGTCCGCGTCCGGAATGCCGTCACCATCGCTGTCCTCGTCCTTGTAGTCCGGGGTACCGTCCCCGTCCGTGTCTCCATCACCCTCGTCCGCGTCCGGGATGCCGTCTCCGTCGCTGTCCTCGTCGAGGTAGTCGGGGGTGCCGTCACCGTCGGTGTCCCCCTCGCCCTCGAACAGGTCCAGGATCCCATCGCCATCGCTATCCTGCGCCGTGTTGGTGAAGACGCAGGTGATGTGGCCCCCAGGCTGGAGGGCCATGCCATCGCAGGTGTCCGAGTATCCCCGACACGAGCGCTCGACGGCCCAGCCGAACGACACGGTCTCTGAAACCGCGTAACAGCCTGGCTCCAGGTTTGTGAAGCTCTTGTGGTCGGTCACCATGCTGGAGGGATTGAGCGTGAAGGGCTCGCCAGGGCCCGGGTCGCCCGCGGAGAACTCCGTAAACAGCGTGAAGTCGAAGTCCTGGTCCATCTTCAGCCCCTCCATCTCCTTCAGGACGGTGATGCTGCCCAGCTGATAGTTGCCGAAGGAGAGCTCGACCTCGTGGGCCAGCTCGACCTCGTGGGCCAGCTCGACCTCCGCGATCTGACAGGGTTCATCGCCGGCTGGCTCACTGTTGGACCAGCCGTCCTGGAGCGTCTCGCAGACGGTGTAGGTGCCGGGGTCAAGCCAGTCGAAGATGACCCTGCCGTTGACGTCGGTGGTGTCGGACAGGACCATGCCCTCGTCATCATAGAGGCGCATCCGCCAATCCGGCAGCGTGGTCTCCGCAGGGGGGTCGTACCGCCCGTTCAGGTTGGCGTCCTCGTACTTGCGGACGATGATGGAGCCCCCCATCATGGCGGTGGCCCTCTGGTTCAGGCCGGCAAACAGGAGCAGCAAGACGATGCTCGCTGCGGCCAGGCTCGCCAGCGCTCTGATGCTCCTAGCGCGTTCCATGCTTCGCCTCCTTGATGTTCTTCAATGATTCAGCCAGATCCACTCCGGTCGTCTTGATCAAGATCGCTGCGCCCTCCGCCCGAGGTAAGCTGGTCATGGCGGTGCACACGGCGGCGAAGTCGAACAAAGAGACGTTCAGAACTCCGTCTGTGCGAGTGTACTACAAACATGAGATGAGATCAACTTTGGTCGTGACAGCAGAGTCTCATCCTTCTTGAGCCAAACCTTGCGAAGGCTGCCGAGCACGATAGACACGGAGTTGGAGAGAAGGCCCAGCCCCGCGTGTTGTGGTCACCGCACAGAACGCGGTGGAGCCGTCACGGCGTGTAGCCCCGAGCGACGAGGGGAAGATAGAGCTCGTGCACCTCCACGCGCACCGGCAGGGTGTCGGCGTGGCTGCCGCAGGGATTGGTGACCGTCAAGGTCACGGTGTAGTCCCGGGCGTCGTCGTAGGTCCAGGTCGGATTCGCCGTCGCCAGGTCGCTCCCCGTCCCCGCGCCGCCGAAGTCCCAGGTGTAGGTGATGGGCTCCGACCCCGTCACGGTGGCCGTGAAGTGCACAGTCTCCCCGACCGTCACCGGGCCGTCCGACGTCAGATCAGCGATCACGGGCGGGGCGCACACCTCCACCAGCAGCTCCGCCTGGTCCGTCCCGCACGCGTTCTCGGCCTGGAGCGTCACAGTATAGGCGCCCGCGTGGGCGTAGGTGTAGATCGGCGTGGCCGTCCCCTCCCCGCTCCCCGTCCCGGCGCCTCCGAAGTCCCAGGTGTACGTGATGGGCTCCGACCCCGTCACGGTGGCCGTGAAGTGCACAGCCTGGCCGAGCGTCACCGGGCCGTCCGACGTCAGGTCCGCGATCACGGGCGGGGCGCACACCTCCACCAGCAGCTCCGCCTCAGCCGTCCCGCACGCGTTCTCCACCGCC
>CAZNRX010000040.1:6378-33739 GCA_964575455.1 uncultured Anaerolineales bacterium
CCCGTCCCCGCGCCGCCGAAGTCCCAGGTGTAGGTGATGGGCTCCGACCCCGTCACGGTGGCCGTGAAGTGCACAGTCTGGCCGAGCGTCACCGGGCTGTCGCTCTCCAGGCCCGTGATGTGAACGGCCTCGGAGAACGTTATCGACACGCTGTCGCCTCCACCAGCGTCGGAGACGGCCGTCACGGTCGTCTCCCCGGCAGTGTCAGAGGTCAACGTGGTGGTGGCCTGCCCAGCGCCATCGGTGGGAACCGTCACGGACGTGGCGCCACCGGGGAACGCGCCCAGGGGAGCGACCTCGAAGAGCACAAGGCGGCCCGGCATGGGCTGGCCGAGCTCATCGAGCGCCGTGGCCGTCAATTGAACAGGGCTGCCGGTGGCCTGGGTCTCGGGTGTGGCCGCCAACACGAGGCTCGGTTGACCGACCTCAAAGGCGCCCATGTCGCAGGTGACGCCCTGCGGCCGGGCGACGCCACGCTGATCACCCTCTATCTCGCCTCCATCCACGTCGGTGCAGCTGCCAGCGTCGATAGCGGGGCTGCCGGACTGGAGGGCGTGCGTCTGCGTCTCGCCGCCGTTCGACGCCAGCGGCCCAAGCCGGGGATCTCCGCCGAGGATGCTGTGAGCGGTGGGGCCGGACATGGTATGGCCCCCCGTCCTCTGGACCATGTTGTAGTCCTGCGACTGGACGGATCCAAAGATATCGGGCCCCTGGTCATTGGGCGGCCCCGAGTTGCCGCCGACGACGGTGTTCCTGATGACCGGGCCCCCACCGAGCCCAGCGCCCGCGTAGAGCCCTCCCCCATAGGAGCCCCACGACACGTGATTGTTGGCGACTGTACAGTTGACGAGCGTCACGTCTGCGACAGCATAGAGACCGCCACCACGGGCGGTGCCGTTGACGCCCCCTCACCCGTACCCGCTTCCGTACTCCGCGGTGTTGCCGCTGATGGTGCTGTTGATCGCGTACAGAGCCGCGCCCCCATCGTTCGCCATCCCGCCGCCGTGGGCATCCCCCCCATCGTCTCCAGAGACGGCGCCATCGCCGCCCTGGATGAGGTTGTGGCTGATGGTGCTCTTGGTGACCGTCAGCGTACCCCCATTGTAGATCCCGCCGCCCTTGGCGCTGCCACCGGGCGAGCCGTGGGAGCCGATGGCGCGGTTGGCGGTCACCGCCGCCCGCTCCAGCGTCAGGGTCCCGTGGTTCAGGATCCCGCCGCCCAGGGCCGGGCTGCCGGCCACCTTGCCGTGCCGAATGGTCACGTCTCGAACGACGGCGGTCGTGCCCGCCTCGATGGTCAACACCCGATCACCGGCGGCGTCCTCCGCGGCGTGAGCCTGAAGGACGGTTCCCGAGGCGCCCCCGCCCACGATGGTCACGTCCTTATCCACGAGAACGCCGGCCTCGGTGTGGATCGCGTCCAACACCCTGATGGTATCGCCGGCGTGGGTGGCGGCAGCGTCGATCGCCGCCTGGATGGTCGTGTGGTCGCACCCGGCGCTGCAGACGGTGATGGTCTTCGCACCGACCGAGTGGGCCGACGGCGCGAAGAGAAGAGCCAGGAGCACCACGGCGAGGCCCAAGATGGGCCAGGCAGCCCGGCTTCCAAGGCAAGATCTACCAGACGATCGGATGGCGTGGCATGGAAACACTACGTCCCCCTATCTCATAGAGAAAGCCGCGAAGGATCTCTCGCGTCATGCTATGGCAGGCGAACGGGGCTGGGGAGAAGCCCCAGCCCCGTGCCAATCGGGCGGGGCGGCTGTGGCAGCCGCCCCGCCATCTTCGTTGCTGAACGACTTAAGTCGTCACCAGGGACCGCGCTAGACGGCCTCCGTCCTCCGTCGCCAGACCAGGAGGGCTGCGCCGGCCGCGACGAGGGCCATGAGCCCCACCCAGGGCGCGAGCAGCGTCAGGCGACCCACCGGCTCCGTGATGCCGCCGACGGGCAGCTCGTGGAGCGGGAAGTTGTTGTTGATGATGAACGGATCGCCGTCCTGGAGATCGATCTGCAGGTAGAAAACGTTATCCAGGCAGGCAGCCGAGGTCAGGAAGCCAGGATTCAGAGCGTCCTCACCCGCGCCGAGGGAGTAGGGATTCGGCTGCCCGGTCGGGTCGAGAACTCCCTGATCGAGGCAGGTGCCGCTCCAGGCATAGCCGGGCGGCATCGTCACCTGGATGGTGTAGAGCCCCGGCTGCGTGGTAACGAACTGGTAGAAGCCGTTAGAGCCATCATGAATCAGGTTGACAGCGCCAGGCCCGTTGACCGCCACGCTGCCACCGGGGATGATCTCGCCGGTGTCCTCGTCGTAGAAGTAGCCGGTGGGGTCGTAGTCGAGGTGATTGGGCACGCCGTCGCCGTCACGATCGCAAGGCGGACCGCCCGGGCACTCCTCGGAATCGTAGAAGCCGTCGTTGTCGGAATCCTGCGCCGTGTTTTCGAAGGTGCAGGTGACGTGGTCGCCCGGGGCAAGGTCGATGGTCACCCTGCCGTCGAAGAAGCCAGTAGAAGTATCAACGGAACTATTGGCATATGTGCACCCCAAACCGTTCAGCTCGAAGCCGAAGACGGGGAGGGTCTCGGTGACCTGGTACGTTCCGGCTAACACGTCCGTGAAATCCTCTTTCCCGTCGTCAACGAGGGTGAAGGTGCCACCGCCCTGGATATCGTGGGTGAAGGTGAAGGTGCCGGTCACGCCGTCGGGGGTGGTCTCCTTGACGATGGTGATGTCGCCAGGGCCGTAGTTGCCGAAGTAGATGAAGCCGGTGCTTTCGCCACTGCCCAACACATTGGTATTGACGCATATCTCGGCCGGGCCCATGACGTCGGGATCGCTGGGCTCCGTGTTCACCCAGCCTGCCAGTAGCTGCTCGCAGACCGAGTAGGCCTTCCCAGGCTCTATGTCGCTCCAGGTTTTGTAGCCGATGGGAGGAACCGACGATGTGTCTCCCGTCGTCACCTCTGTGCCTGTGTCGGCATCGTAGATCTTGAACTCCCAGCCTGCCAGCGAGGGTTCGCAATCATCCATACCGTTCTTGTTCAGGTCTTCGTACTTGTAGACCCGAATCTGGGCGTCCTCAGCGTTGCCAAAGGGGAGGAAGCCGGTGCTCTGGCCGCTGGTCAGCACACCGGTGTTGACGCAGATCTCGGCCGGGCCCATAACGTCGGGATCGCTGGGCTCCGTGTTCATCCAGTCCGCCGGCAACTGCTCGCAGACGGAGTAAGCCTCGCCCGGCGGTAGGTCGTTCCAGGTCTTGTAGCCGTTCGGCCCCGTCGTACCTGAAATGACGAACGTGCCCATGGAAGCGTCATAGATCGTAAACTCCCAGTCTTCCAACCCAAACTCGCCGCCATCCTTGCTGCCATCGACGTCCAGGTCATCGTACTTGTTGACCCGGACCTGCACGCCCTCAGCGTTGCCGAAGTCGATGAAGCCGGTGCTGTCGCCGTCGTTCAGGACGCCGGTGTTGACGCATACCTCGGCCGGGCCCATAACGTCGGGATCGCTGGGCTGCGTGTTCATCCAGCCGGCCTGCAGCTGCTCGCAGACCGAGTAGTCATTGCCATGCGCTATGTTGTTCCAAGTCTTGTAGCCACTCGACCCTGTCGTGCCCGAGATGACGAACGAGCCCGTGGAAGCGTTGTAGATCCTGAACTCCCAGCCTCCCAGCCCAGGCTCGCCGCTATCCTTGGTACCATCGACGTCTAGGTCCTCGTACTTAAAGACCCGAATTTGAGCAGCAGCCGGTGCAGCCACGACCGCCCCATCCAGGGCCAGGACCAGGACAGCCACAGCCACCACTGAGACGAGGAGACTGACGACTATCATTGACCGTTTCGTACGTTGCATTCTTCTATAACCTCCTTATGATGTTTTCGCTTGACTCATTGCCCTTGCCCAAACGCAACATCGGCCTCGTGACGCATCGGATCAACAACTCCAGTGTGGATGCACGAAGCGATGAGCGGGGGCAAAAAGGATCAGAGGATTCACTCCCAAGCTATCTTGATCTCTTAGCAACCATGGCTACATACACAGCCCTCCTTCGCACACTCGACGACGAGAGCAGCGGGAAGGGAACGTACTCGCGCTGCTCCGCTACTCTCGACGATACGCTGCTTGATGAATACACTCTGTACTGTATAACGAACAGAACGGCTAAAAGATACGGGCGAAGCCTGGGTCGCCGCGGAATTTTAAGATTCGCGGCGGGTCAGCCGGACGTCCGCCTAGTACTACAACGTTACCTTGCCGCAGCGGTACCTACAAGTCGTCAGCTTAGCGCCAAAACTGCCGATTTCGGCCGGGTTGGATACCTCAAATGCACTGCAAGGAGCTTCTAGTGAGCGCCAAATGGCCTGATTAGGGCGAAATGACGTTGTAGTACTAGGCTATTATCCCACAACGCGGCCCACTGTCAAGCCGGGCGAGGCAGGGTTGCCGTTTTCGGACCCAATCCTGGGTCTACTGAAAGAAGGTGGTTGAGGTGCGTTGGCATTAGGTGCCTGGCACTGCAGAGGCGGCTGCGCCAAGTGCCAGGCACCGTGAGCATCCCTCCCGTGTTCTACGGGTTGAAGTCGTTGGCGATGATGGGCACGTAGATCCTGTAGGGCTCAACGGTGATGAGCCCCGAGATCGTGTCCGTGAACGGATTCGTCCCCGAGCAGTTGCTGGCCACGACGGTCACCGTGTACGGGCCGGTCTCGGTGTAGGTGTGGCTGGCGACGTTCACCGAGAGCGGACCGAGCTGCGTGCCGTCGCCGAAGTCCCACTCGTACGTCATCGGCTCCGTGCCGGTCGCCACGGCCGTGAACTGAACCTCCGCATTGACCCTCACCGGCGGGTCGAAGAGGAGGTCCGTGAGGTCAACCGCATCGCACACCCGCACCACCACGGTCTCCTCCACCAGCCCGCCGCAGTTCTCGGCGGTGAGGGTGACCGTGTAGGTACCGGCCGCGTCGTAGGTGAAGGTGGGCGTCGCCGTGTCGTCACCGGTGGCCGTGCCAGCGCCGTCGAAGGCCCAGTCGTAGGTGATGGGCTCGGTGCCGGTCACGGTGGCGGTGAAGTGGACCGCCTGACCGAGCGGCGTCGGGTTCGTCACGGAGCTGTCGGCGACCAGGCTCTCGATGGCGACCGGATCGCAGACCCGCACCACCACGGTCTCCTCGACCGGCCCGCCGCAGTTCTCGGCGGTGAGGGTGACCGTGTAGATGCCGGCGGCGTCGTAGGTGAAGGTGGGCGTCGCCGTGTCGTCATCGGCGGCCGTGCCAGCGCCATCGAAGGCCCAGTCGTAGGTGATGGGCTCGGTGCCGGTCACGGTGGCGGTGAAGTGGATCGCCTCGCCCAGCATCGTCGGGTCCGCCACGGAGCTATCCGCGACGAGGCTCTCGATGGCGACTGGGACGCAGTTCTTCACCAGGACGTCGCCGTCCGTGTCCTTGGGTATCGTCTCGTCGCCCAGGCTGTTGAAGAAGGCGGGGTCCATGATGTCGAGGACGCTGGTCACGTCGACGTCGGTCTCCAGCGCCGTCAGGTGGACCGTGGCCAGCGTGCCCACGTCCGCCGTCCGCCCCGGCGGGAGGGAGAACGCGCCGAAGAAGGCCGTGCCGTCGTCGTTGTCGATCACCTTCGTGGTGGTCAAGGCGGTGATGAAGGGGCCCAGCTCCACATCGTCCACGTTGACCACGTTCTCGTCGAAGCCGAGCGTGAACTCGAAGCCGATCAGGTCCTGCGCGTCGCCCACCTGGATGTCGACGGTGAAGGACTCCTCCTCGAAGACCTCGGAGTGCGTGGGGACCACCTGGATGCCCTCGTCGACGACGTGGATGACGCCGTCGAGATTGCGGGGTAGCCCCTCCGCATTCGTGGTGTCGTAGACTTTCGAGTCGTGGAGGTCGAGCGTCGTGGTGCCCGTGGCGACCGCCTGGAAGTCGATGACGACGAGCGCGCCAGATCCGTCCGGCCCGTCGCCGGGAGGCAAGCTGGCAGCGGCGAAGAAGAGCGTCCCGTTATCGTTGTCCCAGTCCTCCTGGATCAAGGCAGGATTGACGGTTCGTCCCTCGCTTTCCAGGAAGGGCGTGAGAGCCACGTCCTGAACCTGCAGGATGTTGGGGTCGAAATCCATCTTGAACTCGAAGCCGGCCAGATCGCTGGCGTTGTGGATCATCACCGTCTCGGTGAAGGTACCCACGTTCACGGAGCGCTCCCGGTCCGGCGGCACGACCTCCAGCTCGACCAGCGAGCTGACCAGGCCGTCCTCGAGGTCCGGCTCCACCGTATCGGCGTCCACGTCGCTGACCTGGGCGTTGTGAAGGGCCAGGGCGGTCTCGCCCGTGCCGACGACCTCCAGGTCGAACGTGACCAGCGTGCCAGAGCCACTCGCGCCGCCGTCGTAGGGCGGCGTGTCCAGCGCCGTACAGCTGGCCGTCCCGCCGGCGATGGTGCAGCTCGCCGGCGAGTCCAGGAAGCCGCCATCCGTCGGGTTGGAGAGCGCCACCACGCCGGGGTCGAAATCGAGCATGAACTGGTAGCCGACGACGTCCTGCGCGTCCTCGATGGCCACCGACACGGTGAACGTCTCACCGACGTGGGCCCGCCTCGCCGCCGGGTCGACGCTGAGGGTCGGGACGTCCTGGGCCGAGGTGGGCCCGCCCAGAGTCAGGGCGAGCGTCACGAGCATCATAAGGGTCAACACCATCCTGCCGCGAGGCCAGGCGCGGTCCAGCTTTGATCTTCTGACTATTTTCACGATATCCTCCTTGTACAAGTCGCTTCTACGCAGATTTGTGCGACGCTCCCAGCGGGTGTGTCACCCGCGCCGCATACGTCGGGGGGACCTCCCGCCTGCCTAGACACGGGGGTGACACACCCCCTTCGAGCTGGTTTGCGGGGGTGACACACCCCCTTTGAGCTTGATTCCCCTTCGAGCCGGTTTGCGGGGGTGACACACCCCCTTTGAGCCGGTTTGCGAGGGTGAGACCCCTTCGAGCTGGTTTGCGGGGGTGACACACCCCCTTCGAGCTTGATTCCCCTCCGAGCTGGTTTGCGGGGGTGACACACCCCCTTTGAGCTTGATTCCCCTTCGAGCTTGATTCCCCTTTTAGCTGGTTTGCGAGGGTGAGACCCCTTCGAGCTGTTCCATTGGTGCCGAACGCTACGGCGTATGGTTCCGAGCGATGATGGGCAGGTAGATATCGTACATCTCCACCTGCACAGGCAGGGTATCGTCGTCGCTGCTGCAGGGATTCGAGACCGTCAACGTCACGGTGTAGTCCCCCGCGTCGGCGTAGGTCCAGCTTGGAGTGGCGGTCGTAAGGCCGGTTCCGCTGCCGGGGCCGCCGAAATCCCACACGTAGCTCGGATCGGTGCCGGTGACGGTGGCCGTGACGTGCATGGTCTCGCCGATCATCACCGGGCTGTTCGAGTCGATAAACTGGATCTCCAGGTCCTGGCACGGCGCAACCGTGAGCGACACCGGCACCCGGACCGGGTTCTCGTTGGGGTCGTCGCTTGAGATCACAAGCGTGGTGGTGTAGGTCTCCCCGTCCGTCAACCCGGTCGCGTCGAAGTTGACGGTCACCGAATCGCCCTCCCCCGGTGCAACGGTCCTGGGGCCGGTGGGCACCTCGTAGAGCCAGGGTGCGGTTGGGCTCTCCGTTAGGAGCCACTCCAGGTTGGCCCCACCCACGTTGTCGATGGTCAGGGTGCGGTTCGCGGTCTCGCCCAGATCCAGCGTCACGTCCAGCGAGGCCGGCGTGACGTCGATGTCCGGGTAGGCGCCGACCGTCAGCTCCACCGCCACCACGACCGGGTCCTCGTTGGGGTCGTTGCTGCCGATGACCAGATCTGTGGTGTGGGTGCCGACCGCCAGGCCGGTGGCGTCGAAGCTGATGGTCAGCCCGTCGCTGCCCAGCGGGGCCAGCGTGTTCCCGGTCGAGGAGGCGCTCAGCCATCCCACCGGCGGCTGCTCCGCCAGGGTCCAGGTCAGGTCGGCGCCGCCGACGTTGGCGATGGTCAGCAGGCGGTCGACCGACTCGCCCAGGTTCGCCGTGACCGAGAGCGAGAGCGGCGTCACGTCGATATCGGGCAGATCCTGCTGGATCTCCAGCTCGACCGCCACCTCAACCCGACTCTCATTCGGATCGTCGCTCTCGATGAGCAGGGTGGTGGTGTAGGTCTCCCCGACGGTGAGGCCAGCGGCATCGAAGGCGAGCGCCACCGGCGCGCTGTCGGAGGGGCCGATCGTGCCGCCGCTCGACCCAGCGCTCAACCAACCGGCCGGCGGCTGCTCCGCCAGCGTCCAGGCCAGGTCGGCGCCGCCGACGTTGGCGATGGTCAGCATCTGGTTGAAGGTCTCGCCCGCGTTGGCCACCAGGCTGAACGAGAGCGGCGTGACCTCGATATCGGGCAGCTGCTTATCGCGCACGGTCAGCTCCACCGGGACCTCGACCGGATCCTCGTTGGGATCGTTGGAGTCGATGGTGAGCACGGTGGTGTAGGTCTCCCCCGCCGTGAGGCCCCCGGCGTCGAAGGCGACGGTCACCTGGTCGCCCCCCGCGGGGGGCACGGTGCCACTGATCGGCACCTGGGCGAGCCAGGTCGCGCTGGGAACCTCCGTCAGGTCCCAGCCGAGGTCGGCCCCGCCGACGTTGGCGATGGTGAGCGTCTTGGTGAACGTCTCGCCCACGTTGGCCTCGAACGTGAAGGAGAGCGGCGTCACCTCGATATCCGGCAGCTGATCCCCCACGGTCAGCTCGACGTCCACCTCCACGGGATCCTCGTCGGGGTCGTTGGTGTCGATGGTGAGCGTGGTGGTGTAGGTCTCCCCCACCGTGAGGCCGCCGGCGTCGAAGACGACGGTCACCTGGTCGCTCCCCGCGGGGGGCACGGTGCCGCTGGTCGGCATCTGGTCCAACCACGCGGCGTCAGGGTCCTCCGCCAAGGCCCAGGTGAGATCGGTGCCGCCAAGGTTGGCGATGGTGAGCGTCTTGGTGAACGTCTCGCCCACGTTGGCCGCGTAGTCGAAGGAGGAGGGTGTGACCTCGATATCCGGCGCGGCCTCCACCGTGACCGATATCTCCTCCTCATCCTGACCACAGAGGTTCTCCACGTCGAGCGTCACGGTGTAGGTGCCGGCCTGATCGTAGGTGAAGGTGGGATGGGCATCGGTGCCCCCGCGCGTCCCAGCGCCATCGAAGCTCCAGGTGTAGGTGAAGGGCTCCGAGCCGTCCAGGGTGGGGGTGAAGTGCATCGTCTCCCCCAGCGCCACCGGGCTGTCCGAATCGAGCGAGACGATGTCGGCCTCAAGACATGGATCGACGCTCACGAAACCGCCCGTTATGGGATCGGGGATCTCCTCATTGGCGTCGGTGTCGAAGAGCTTGGCCTTCGTCAGATCGAGCGCGCTGTCCCCCGCTCCGACCGCCTCCAGGTGGATGGTGGCGAGCAGACCGGATCCTTCGGATCCGGCGTCGTCCCCCACGCTGAACCCGGCGAAGACGACAGTCCCCGCGGGGTTGTCGATGGCGACCGTCTTGGTGGGGACGTCCCGGCCGGACTCCGCCAGGAAGGGGCCGTTCACGACATCTCGGACCTCGACCACGTCCTTATTGAACGTCATGGTGCACTCATAACCAGCCAGGTCCACAGCCCCCTCCACCATCAGGTCGACGGTGAAGTGCTCGCCCTCAAGGGCCTCATAGAGCACGGGCTCGATGCGGACGGAGGCCGGGTCCGCCTCTGCCCGGTGGACGTCGAGGCCAGAGGGGGCCAGTGCCGGCCTGGCCAATCGCCCGGCAGCGACGCGGCCGGAGAGGGCCACGCCAACAAGAATCAGCGACGCGACGAGTATGACTAGGTTACGTTTAGGTCTCATTCATCTGCTCCTTTGCCTATTGAGCAAGGGAGGCGGCCAAGCGACCCCCTCCCCTGCTGATTCGTCACCACCGCCCCTCGACGGAAGAAGCAGGTTGAGCCACCCCCTCCCGCCTACGCCCTGGAAGGCTACGGCGTGAAGTCCTTGGCTATGATGGGCACGTAGATCTTGACCCCCTCCACGTTGACCATCCCGTCCCCCGTCGTGGTCGGCTGTTTGATCTCGACGTCGAAGCCGATGAGGGAGTAGAGATTGACCGTGTGGAGATCCAGCTCGCTGCTGCCCAGACCAACGGCATCCAGGGTGATGGTGCACAGCTTCCCATCGCCGCTGGGCGGATCGTCCGCTCCGACACTGAACGCGCCGAAGTAGAGCGTGCCCACGGTGTTACTGATGCGCTTCGTCTGCGTGGGGACCGTGCGGCCGGTGCTGCTGAGGAAGGGGCCGTCCTGGACGTCGCGCACCTCGACCACCGATGTGTTGAAGTCCATGTTGAACTCGTAGGCCGCCAGGCTCTCCGCGCCCTCCACCAGCACGTCGACGGTGAACGTATCGCCCAGGTTCACCGCCTTGGTGGGCGGGTCGATCTTCACCACCAACCGGGGCAGGACCCGGACTAAGATCTGCTCCTGCACCCACCCGCAGGGGTTCTCGACGGTCAGGGTCACCAGATAGGTGCCAACCTGGCTGTAGGTGAAGGTCGGCGTCGCGGTGTCCAGGTCGGTGCCGCTGCCCGGCCCACCGAAATCCCAGGTATAGGTGTAGGGCTGCTGGCCCGTCACCGTGGCCGTGAAGTGCATGGGGTCACCCAGCCCGACCGGGCTGTCGGAGGTGAGGCTGAGGATATCCAGGTCGCAGACCTTGACGACCAGCGTGTCGCTGTCGGTCTCCTGGCCCCCACAGTTCTCGACGGTCAGCTCCACCGTGTAGGTGCCCTTGTTCGCGTACATGTGATATACGCTGCTGAGCCCGGTGCCCTGCTGGGTGGGCGAGCCATCGCCGAAGTCCCATATGTAGGTGATGGGCGTGTCCCCTTGGACATTTGCCATGAGGTGCATCAACTCACCCGACGTGCCGTAAAGCGGATTGTTGCTGAGAGAGACGATGTTCACGGGCTCGCACGGCGGCTCGGTGATGGTGACCTGAACGGTGTCCTCGTCCGGAACGCCGCAGGGGTTGTCCACCGTCAACGTCACGGTGTAGGTCCCGGCGGCGCTGTAGGTGTAGCTGGGCGTGGCCGTGTCCTGGCCGCTGGCGGTGCCGGGGCCATCGAAATCCCAGGTGTAGGTGTAGGGCGTGTCGCCCTGGACGGTGGCGTTGAACTGGACCGGCGCGCCCACCTCCATGGCGCCGCTGGCGGAGAGATCGGTGATCTCCACCGGATCGCAGGCCTGCACGGTGACCTGACCGTGCTGCACCGGCGGATCCTCCGCGTCGGGGTCGAAGAGCTCGACATCTGCCAGGGTAAGCGGGCTGGTGCCGGGGTCGACGGCCTGGAGCGTCACCACGGCCAACGTTCTATCGCCGGCCACACTGCCACCGGTGGGATGGATACCCCCGAAGGCGACGGTGTCGGCGTCGACGCGATTGAAGGGGAGGGGGGTGAAGCCGGCCATGTCCGCGCCGAGGGCGACGGTCATGACCTCTACGACCGCCGGTTGGTAGTCGAGCTGGATGGTGAAGCTCTTCAGCTCATCGGCGTTCTCGACCACGATGTCGACGGTGAAGACGGCGCCATCGGCGACCGTCTTGGCGGCTGGATCGACCTTGACGCGCGTCTCGACGGGCCCCGTCTGGACCTTGACGGGGATGCTGTCCTGATCGTCGCCGCAAGGGTTATCGACGTCGAGGTTGACGGTATAGTCGCCCGCGGCGTTGTAGGTGAAGCTGGGGGTGGCCGTGTCGTCGTCGGTGGCGGTACCGGCGCCCCCAAAGTCCCAGGTGTAGGTGTAGGGGGGCGTGCCCGTGACGTTGGCGACGAAGTCCATGGGGTCCCCCAGCTGGACCGGGGTATTGGCGTTCAGACCGGTGATGGTCACGCCCGTGCAGACCCCGTCCGCCTGAACGTTCACCTGCCCATCGCCGGGGTTGGCCACCGTCTCGGCGCCGCCGCCCACGTCGTACAGGTTGACGTTGTACAGGTCCAGGTCGCTGGTCCCGGTGCCGATGGCCTTGAACTCCACGGTGGCCAGGACGTGGTCGCCGCTCGCTCCTCCACCAAGCTTGAAGCCCCCGAAGAGGACGGTGTCCGCGTCAGGCTCCTGAGGTCCAAGCGGGACGGGCAAGGCCGCGCCCGGGGTCACGGACTGGAACTCCAAGACCCCCGGAGCGTAGTCCAGCGCCAGGTCGAAGCCGTTCAGGTCCTGCGCGCCCTCGACCACCACATCCACGGTGAAGGTATCGCCATCGCTGACGGTCTTGGTGTCCGGCACGATCTTGACCTGGTTGGCGATAGCGCTGACCCTCTCGGGCCCCGCGACGCCACGAGGTACCTCTGGCCACGGCACGTCCGCCTGCGCCGCCAGCGCCGCCGCCGCCGCAACGAGAAAGACTGTGACCGTGACAACGATGAATCTGACTCTGACCCTAGCTCTCATGTGCTAAACCTCCTCAATCCTCCGATAGTCGCCCTACGCCCCAACCAGATCACTCGCACCTGCTCAGGGCTGGACGGATCGCTTCCACGCAACAACCGAGGCCAAGTGGATATCCTGGCCTGACAAGGCCAAGTATAGCACAAAACCACGTCTTATGAAAGTCCTCAGGTGACCGGCACAGGAGCAAGGATTTTGACGTCCGAGACCTTTAGGGTTTAAGTTGACAGCTCTCAGCGCACCATTTTGTGCCCGGTGAAGACGTTCTCGGGGTCATGATGCGCTGCGCGAAACCCTAAAGGTCTAAAACACATGCTCCTGGTGACCGGCACTTCAATCGACTCCTTGGAAGGTGACAGCCGGGCCAACAACTTACCTTATGTCAGTGCGGGCATCGCGTTGCAAGTGCCGGTCACCTTAAAAAGACGTACGCGATGAGCCCCCTATACACAAGCAAGAGGGAGAGCAAACGACATCGCTCTCCCTCCGATCGTCAACGCGCCCGTTGTCACCTAGAACGTCACATACTATGGGCTGAAGTTCTGGACGACAATGGGCATGAAGATATGGTAGGTCGGCTCCGTCACCTCGACGGTGACCGAGTCCGTGGCCGTGAACGGGCTCGCCTCCGAGCAGTTCCCGACCGTGAGCGTCACGGTGTACATCCCCGTCTCGGCGTAGATGTGGCTGCCGACATTGACGAGCAGATCGACCGGATCCGTGCCGTCGCCGAAGTCCCAGCTATAGCCGAAGGGCGGCGTGCCGTCCACCGTGGCGGTGAAGTGCATCGTCTCGCCCAGCTCGACCGGGCTGTCCGTGTCGATGTCGGTGATGGTCACCGGGTCGCACACCTTGATCACCACGGTCTCCTCGACCGGGCCGCCGCAGTTCTCCGCGGTCAGCGTCACCGTGTAGGTATCGGCGGCGTCATACGTGAAGGTAGGCGTGGCGGTGTCAGCGCCAGTGGCGGTGCCCTCATCGCTGCCGAAGTCCCACTCGTACGTGATGGGCTCGGTGCCGTCAACGGTAGCGGTGAATTGGACCGGGTCGCCGAGCGCCGTCGGCATCTCGACCGAGCTGTCGGCCTCCAGGCTCTCGATGGTGACCGGGATGCAGTTCTTGACCAGCACGTCGCCGTTGGTGTGCTTGGGCGTCGTGTCATCGCCCGCGCTGTCGAAGAAGAGTGGGGCCATGATGTCGAGCGGACTGGTCATGTCGGCATCGACCTCCAGCGCCGTCAGGTGAACGGTGGCCAGCGTGCCCACGTCCGCCGTCTCGCCCTCAAGGGAGAACGCGCCGAAGAAGACCGTGCCGTTCTCATTGTCGATGACCTTGGTCGTCGTGATGACGTCGGTGAGGAACGGGCCAACCACCACGTCGTCCACGTTCACCAGCGTCTCGTCGAAGCCCAGCGTGAACTCGTAGCCGGCCAGATCCTGCGCGTCGCCAACCTGGATGTCAACCTCGAAGGACTTCCCCTCGAACACCTCCTGGTGGCCGGGCACCACGTTGATGCCCTCGTCGACCACGTGGATCATGCCATCTATGTTGTCAGGCATGGCCTCTATGGGAGGCTTGCTGTCGTCGTAGATCTTCGAGCCGTGGAGGTCGAGCTCCGTATCGCCCTTGGCCGCCGCGTTGAAGGTGATCACGGCCAGCGCGCCATCCCCATCCGGGGCATCGCCAGGCGGCAGGCTGGCCGCGGCGAAGAAGAGGGTGCCCGCGTCGTTATCGATGACCTCGTTGACCAGGCCGGCGTTGACGGTCCGTCCCTCACTCTCCAGGAACGGGCCGACCGCTACGCTGTCCACGGTCACGACGTTGGGGTCGAAGCCCATCTCGAACTGGAAGCCCGCCAAATCGCTGGCGTTGTGAATCATCACCGTCTCGGTGAAGGTGCCCATGTTCACAGAGCGCCCTGCCGACGACGGCACCACCTCCAGCGCGACGATGGCGTTCACCATGCCGTCCTCAAGCTCCGGGACCACCGTCTCGGCGTCGACATCGCTCACCTGAGCACCGCGAAGGGCCAGGGCCGTCGCGCCCGTGCCCACGATCTCCGCGTCGAGGGTGATCAGCGTGCCCGGGCTGTCCGCGCCCCCATCGTAGGGCGGCGTGTCCAGGGCCGTGCACGTGACCGTCCCGCCGGCGACGGTGCAGGTCGGGGCGGACTCTAGGAAGCCCCCATCCGTGGGGTTGGAGAGCGACACCACAGCGGGGTCGTAGTCCAGCATAAACTGGTACCCCACCACGTCCTGGGCATCCGCGATGTCCACCGACACGGTGAACGTCTCCCCCAAGTATGCCTGCTTCATCGCCGGGTCGACGCTGAGCGTCGGCGCGTCCTGCGGCGAGGCCGAGGTGGGCCCTCCCAGGGTGAAGGCGACCGTCACAAGCATCATGATAGTCAACAGCACCCTGCCGGGAGGCCAGGCCCGGCCTAGCTTCATTCCATTCATTCTCACGATATCCTCCTTAGTGCAAATCTAGTTCTGAACGTTCCAAGACGTTCAGCGACAGTGCTCAACGTCGGTCCTACTCCTCTTTCTGCTGCGAGGCTGCTGGCTCCTCCCGCGGCCCAAGCACATAGATGCCGCCGCCGATGAGGACCAATCCCGAAAGTCCGAGCACCACCGCCGCGGCAATGAGCCATCCACGGCCCCTCAAGGCGCCGCGCTCATCGTCGTCCATTGTTTCACTCGTGGCCGGCCTCTCCGTCGCGGCCCGCTGCGGCCCGGCAGTTGCCGTGGCCGTCGGCGCCGCTTCGGTCCCGTCGGGAGGCGTCCCCGTCACCACCGTGTCCGTCGGCGCCTCGGTCTCCTTCGCTGCTACCGCCTGGGTGGCGGTGGCGGAGGGCGAGGGCCCCACGGTGGGCGTGGCGGTCGGTTCCGGCCGGGCCGTCGGCTCCATCGGTGTGGTCGAGGGCGCTCCCGCCTCCGTCGGCGTCCCAGTGGACGTCGGCGTGGCGGTCGGCTCGGGCGTCGCCTCCTGCGTCGGTGTCGCGGTGTCGGCAGCGGTGGGCGGAAGCGTCGCCCCCTCGGTTGGCGTCTCGGTCGGGACCGCCGTCGGACCGGCGGTTGGGGTCGGCAACGGCGTCGAGGTGGGTACGTCGGTGGGCCAGACCCCCGATCCTACCCGGAGGCGGCCGTCCTCGACGCGCACCGGCATCGTCGCGCTTTCCGTGTCAAACAGCTTCACGTTGCGCAGGTTCAGGACGGTGGTGCCGTCCTCGAGCGCCTCCAGGGTGAGGACCGCCAGGTCCCCCTCCCCTTCGGCCCCCGACCCGCCGATGCTGGCCGCCCCGAAGGTCATGGTGCCCGCCTCATCGTCGATCATAGGCCCAAGGGCGACCGGGCTGCGCCCGGCGCCCTCGAGGAAGCCCGCGAGCTGCACGTCGGTCACCGCCACCACGGCGGGATCGTAGCGCATCTCGAACTCGTAACCGCTGAGATCGACTGCCTCCTCGATGGTCACCGTCACAGTGAAGGTGGCCCCGGGATCGACCTCCATCTCGGCCGGCTCGACGGCGACCAGGGCGCCCTCCGTTTGAGCGCTCCCCGTTCGGGGGGAGCGGCCCAGGAGGACGGCCAGCGCCAGGGCCGCGCCGAGAAGATGGCTCAGCCAGCCTCTATCTAAGTTGTTAAGCAAGACTCATCCTAACCATCGTCGTCGCAAAAAAGGGGCTCCCACCCTTAAGGTGGGGTGGGAACCCCCTATGCTAGCGAGCTAAGCCGCAGCCGCTACGGACAAGCCGTGCCCCAGCAGGCCACGACCTTCATGATGTCATCCAGCTCGACCAAGCCGTCGTTGTCGAGGTCGTAGGTTGGATCGGCCGTCAGCCAGGCGCCCGCGATCATCAGGACGTCCTGGGTGTCGACGCCGCCGATGCCGTTGAAGTCGTACTGGCAGCAGGGGTCGACCGCCCGTTCCGAGTCCTCCGTCATGAACGAGCTGACCATGATGTAGTCGCCGATGCTGTCGGCACCAGCCACGCCATCGCAGTTGACGTTGGGCGTGTTCTCCAGATAGAACTCGGTGAAGTGCCACGGGAGCGTCTCGATGTTGATCCACATCCACTCCTCCACCGGCTCGGTGAACTTCTCCTCGAGCAGGTTGGTGTCGAAGCGGATCTCCTTCGTCTCCGTGATCCATCCGACGTCCAGCGGCTTGTCGTGATCGATGATGCGCCAACCGATCCAGTCGCAGTTGGGCGTGGTGCGCGAGCCGTCGTTGTCCTCCCACTGGCTGTCGGGATCGTCGAGCACGTCGTCCGGACCGAGGTCCGTGTCGTCGACCAGATCCAGTTCGCCACCCATCGGATCGTTGAAGGGCGGCAGCAGCGGCAGCGTGTTGTCGAGATTCGGCGTGAGCGCCGGCACACAGACCTTGTCGACCGAGATGTCCGGCACGTGGACGACGTCATCGGGTTCGCTGCACTTGTCGAGCGGGTTGCGGATGGTGATGTACTTGAACTCGTCGCCCTGGCCATCGGGATCGTCGAGGATGTAGATGGCGGCCACGTCGTACTCGAAGCCGTCGACGAAGAACGACTCGCCGGCCTTGAGGACGCGATGCGGCACCACCTTGACGCCGTTGTTGGTCGAGACGGTCTCAAGCGTGATCCAGAAGGGATACTTGACGGCCTCGACCATGCCCTCGATGTTGGCCTCGGTGTCGGTGGCGACGTGCTGCTTGCGGTTGAAGAGCGCGGCGTCGTCGCCGTAGATCGACAAGGTGACCGTATCGATCAACTCGGGCAGCCGGCTGCCGATGTAGTGGACGTCGAAGGTGGCCGAGTCGCCAGCCATAGAGAAGCTCTTCAGCTCCACCCGGTAGTCGAGGAAGTCCAAGAAGTTGAAGTTGTTAGGATCGTCCAGATTCATCCCGCCATAGACCGTCGGCTGCGGCGCCACCCAGATCTCGCCCAGGGTGGTGTTCTCCGCCACGTCCACGATGGCCTCAATCTTCATCACCTCGTGGTCGCCGTCCATGTTGATGTCGTAGCGATCCAGACCAGGCTGATCATCGACCGCGCCAGGCCAGATCCGGTTGAAGCCCGCACCGGCCATGGGGAAGACGAGCTGCGTGTTCCCGGCCGTGCCGTGGGTGGGATCCAGGAACGGATCCTGGATCATGATGTAGGTGTACTCCAGCGGGATGGTGCCCTTGCCGTTGAGATCCATGTTCGAGACCGGGTTGTTGACGACGGGATAGGTCTCGCCAGCGGGCTCATCGTACTTGGGCGTGTACCACATGCGGAGGTGCACCTTCTCGTTGGCGTCGCCGTCGGCCTTGATGTGCTCGCCCGGCAGGCCGTAGTCGTAGTGATCGATGAAGGCCGGGTTGAAGACGACGAAGTCCTTCTCCGGCGCCTCGGGGCTCTTCAGGTTGAAGGGCCCGTCGAACAGCGTGTAGGGGAAGGCGGCGTTGCGGTCGCAGCGCCCGTAGATCCGCAGGGAGTTCTCGTCGATGCCGAATACCGCCTGATTGTAGGCGCTGTTCTGGACGTAGATGTCGGCATCATGAATCTCACCAGCTCTTTGGTTCGTAGCTACGCCAACCGCGTCATAGGCGAACTTCACGCGAACGGAGCCCATGCCGGGCCAGACCTCGGTGGAGTCCTCGGTGATGAGCGAGCTGACCAGGATGTAGTCGCCGAAGAAGCCCTCTGCCGCCAGGTTGGGCGCTTCGCCCACCTCGGGCAGGTTGAGGGACGTGAAGCGCCAGGGCCTGGTCTCGATGTTGATCCACTGCCACTGCTCTTCCGGCTCGGTGAACTTCTCCTCGGCGAGGAGGGTGTCGAAGCGCTCCTCCTTCCTCTCCTCGACCCACGAGAACTCGAGCGGAGGCTCGTTCTCGACCACGCGCTCGGCGATGGTGTCCCAGCGATTGTCCAGCAGGTCCATCGCGCCGCAGACCGCGCCGTCGTCACCGCTGCCATAGTTATCTATGTTCTGCTCGTCGGGGTGCTCCACGCCGTTGGGGTCACCCTGCAAGCAGTCCGGGATGTTGACGTCGTCGACGCGGTCGTGAACCATGTTGAAGGGCGGCAGCACGGGCAGAGGCTCCCATAGGGCCGGGAACCTGCTCTTGCTCACCGAGAGGATGGGGATGTCGATCGCGCTAGCGGGACAAGGAGTAACTCCTCCTCCAAGCCCAACCGTGTCCTTGTTGAGCGGGTTGCGGATGGTGATGTACTTGAACTCGTCGTCGCCGGTGCCATCCGGGTCGTCGAGGATGTAGATGGCGGCCACGTCGTACTCGGCGCCATCGACGTAGAAGGTCTCGCCGGCCTTCAGCGCGCGGTGCGGGACCACGGTCACGCTCGCCGGGGGACCACCGGGCTGGTTCGCGTTGATGCTCTTGAGCTGGAACCAGAACGGGAGATCGACGAACTGGACCTGCGGCACGATGTTGTCGTAGTCGTCCACGATCACGTCGGGCTGGCCAAAGCGGGCCGGCACCAGGGCCGTGTCGCCGATGTAGCAGCCGGGCGCGGTGCAGCCGGGCACCTGGAGCGTCACCGAGTCAATGAAGTAGTTGGCCTGGCATCCCCGGCCGACGTAGTAGATGGAGAATACGGCCCATCCCTCGGCAACGTTGTAGTCCTCGAGCCTGATCTCGTAGTCGAAGAACTGCATCACATTGTTGCCGAGCGTAAGATCCAAATTGCCCCCCTGCAGCCGCGACTCGGGCTTCACCCAGATCTCGCCCATGGTGGTGTTCTGCGGCACGTCCACGATGGCCTCGATCTGCATAATCTCGTCGAAGCCGTCCAGGTTGACGTCGTAGGCCTCGAGGCCGACCTGCAGGTTATTGCCCACGGCGTTGGTCTCGTAGGCCATGGGGAAGATCATGCGGGTCGTCCCGGCCGAACCGTGGGTCGGGTTCAGCGTGTCGTCGTCCAGCAGGATGTAGGTGTACTCGTTGACCACCGCCGGGTAGCAGGCCAGCTTCTCGTCGGGCACCATCGGGGAGGTGATCCCCAGGGGCTCGGTGTAGCAGGGCGTGTACCAGGTGCGCAGGTGAGTCTTCTCGTACGCGTTCTCATCGGCGTTGATGTGGAAGTTGAGCGGGAAGCCCGGGTCCAGGTGATCGAAGAAGGCCGGGTTGTGGACCACGAAGTCCTTCTCCGGGGCCTCGGGGCTCTTCAGGTTGAAGGGCCCGTCGAACTCGGCGTAGGGGAAGGCCGCGCTCTTGTCCGTGTGCCCGTAGACGCGCAATGTCCTGGGCGGAGCCACGGTGTTGTCGTGGTTCACGTAGATCCCCAGGCCGTCGCCGTTCACCTCAGTCTGATCAGGCTGATAGGCGAACTTCATCCTCACGACGCCCGGATCCGGCCACAGGGGGCCCGGGCCCTCGACCTCGGCCAGGGAGGTCCCTGCGAAACCGAGCAGGAGCGCCAGGGCTGCTGCCAGCCCGACCACTCTCAATAAACGTCTCATCATGATGTTTCCTCCTCTTCATCGACTGTTACAGTATGCTTACTGTGCGTAGGTACAAGCGGCGTTCTGATGATTGGCTCCAATCCTACTCGTATAGCGGCCTCCTTTCTTCACGTCTGTCATACGACACGTTAAAGGGAGCGCCCGAGGGCGCCGAACTCACGATGTATAACGGGTAACCGGGCCCCCAGTTACGGGTGATGCGACAGAATGGGCAGATTTTAAGGTTTCCCCCGTTTCACCGCAGCCGTGCGAAGCTCATGCCCACCCTCGCAAGGCGAAGCACCGGCCCGGGACCTCGGGACACACAAAAGGGACACCCCGCCCCACGGGCGCGCCATACGCTCGATGCTTAATTGTCGGCGTAAGAGATCGACGATCAAACTTATTGACGGAACCGAAGGGGGACCGTGCCCCGGACCAACCCACCTATTCGATTGTGGCGAGCGGCAGGCAGAAGCCAGGCGCCCGCCAGCGCAAGCCTAGTCTATCATGCCTGGGGCTGTTGTCAAGTCGGGGGGCGGGGTCCCTTGTCGGCGCGTGTGTTTCGGACTAGAATATGAGTCGAATATGTAGGTCGGCTTTCCATAGCCGACAGCCTTTCTGAGAGGATGAAGAGCAAGCGAATGACTATGAACGAGAACGGAGAAGATAGGAAGAGCACGAGGCGCACCAGGATCCTGCTCTGGCTGGGCGGGGCGGCGCTGGCGCTGCTGCTGTTGATGGGCGTTGCCAACATGGTGGCGCCCCGCGCCATGCAGCGTGTGCTGGTGGGGGCCCCCACCGCCACGCCCTCGCCCACGCCCACGAAGCCGAGGGCGGCCATCGTCGATCAGACCGGCCTCTCCTTCCCCACGCCGGAGTTTCTGGATCAGGCGGAGGCATACCTGGAGGAGGCCGGCTACACGGTCGACCGCTACCCGCCGGAGGCGGTGACGGTGAGCTTCCTCCGCTCGCTGCCCGACAGGGGGTACGACCTGATCCTGTTCCAGACGCACGCCAGCAGCCAGGTGATCCTGCCGGAGGGGGAGCAGGCGAGCAGCGGGTACGCCCCGGGGCCGTTCCTGTTCACGGCCGAGCCGTACGAGCAGCAGCGGTACCTGCGGCTGCAGCTGGACGATCAGGTGCGGGCGAGCAGGCTGTTCCACGAGGACTCGCCGGTGCTGTTCGCGGTGGGGCCCAAGTTCGTGCGCCGCAGCATGAGGGGGTATTTCCCGGAGACGGTGATCATCCTGGGGGGCTGCCAGAGCCTGGCGGTGCCGGATCTGGCGCAGGCTTTCCTGGAGCGGGGCGCCTCGGTGGTGATCGGCTGGGATGAGATGGTCGGTCTGTCGCACAACAACGAGGCGGTGCTGAACCTGCTGGAGGGTATGACGGTGGAGGGGCTCGGGCCGCAGGAGGCGGTGGAGAGGGCGATGGCGGAGGTGGGCCCGGATCCGAGCTACGAGAGCTCGCTCGACCTGCTGGAGTAGGGGCGCCGGATCATAGATCCGGCTAGAGCGTGAGGGGGGGGGCGAGATCGCCGGATCGCGGATGCGGCTGGAGCGTGGGGGGGGGCGAGGCCGCCGGATCGCGGATCCGGCTAGAGCGTAAAAGGGAGCTGCGGGGGGGGGCTGGCTGGTTGAGCTAGCCCCCGTTTTCGTTGGGGTCGGGTGTCTCGTCCGGAAGCTCCGACTCCGGTGGCTGCGGCGGATCGGTGGGATCGGGCGGGGGCACCGGGGTGTCGGTCGGCGGTAGCGGCGTCTCCGTCGGCTCCACGGTCTCCACCGGCACATCCGGCGGATTGGTCGGGTCGGGCGGCAGCTCCGGCGTATCGGTCGGCGGCAGCGGTGTCTCCGTCGGCGGCAGGGGCGTGTCCGTCGGCGGTGCCGGCGTGTCGGTCGGCGGCAGGGACGCCTCTGTCGGCGGCTTCGCATCCTCGCCGGTCACTGGCTCGGGCGTCGCGCTGGGCGCAGGCGTCCGGGTGGGATAGGGCGTCCACGTCGGGGTGTGGGTGGGTGAAGGCGTCGCGGACGCGGTTGCCGTATAGGTCGGCAAAGGCGTGGGAAGATCTGGGAACCGCTTGGCCGTGCCGGGCGTCGGCAGGATCAGGGGCTCGGAGATGGGTTCATCCGCGCTCACGCTGACGAACCAGCCAGGCTGCAGCTTCACCGCCCCGTCCTCCGACGCCGTGTCGGTCACCCGATTCACGTCCACCATGCCCCTCCACAGCGCCACCTGGGTGGTGCCGTCGGCCTCGACGGCGACGTCGAAAGCCGTCCCGCGCACGTGGGCGACGGCGGTGGGCGTCTTGACCTGGAAACGCGCCGACGGCCTGCGCAGCGGCTGCACCTCGTTGTGGGTCCGCCCGCGCTGCTGGTGGATGACGATGGCCTTGGCCGTGCCGTCGCGCCGAGAGCTGAGCTCGGCCAGCGCCAGCTCGGTCTGGCCCTCCAGCGCGGTGGTGCTGCCGTCGAAGAAGGTGAGCAAGGCGACGCCCTCCGCATCAGTGCGCACCCGGTCGCCGGTTTGCAGACGCTGTCGAGAGGAGACAGGGAGCCATGACGCGCTCTCGGCAGCCTGTACCTCCACCACGCCCTGCAGCGGGTCCAGGCGGGCGGTTCGGGCCACGGTGGTCCCCAGCCAGGAGGGGAGCAGGAGGCCGCCGCCGATGGCGACGATGAGGAGCACGGCGGCTGTAGCCACGGCCGCCTGCCAGCCGAAACCGGAGCTTGACGATGCGGGCGGCCGGAGGGCATCGACGAGGGAGGCGATCCAGCCGCGGCAGCGGGCGAGGAGGCCGGCAGGGTTGTGCTCGCTGCAGGACGCCTGCCGCTCCTGCTGTCGCTGGTGCACCGCTTCCAGCATGCGGCGCTTGCCGGCGTGGAAGGCGGCCCGGCTGGGCTCCGGCTGCGGCGTGCGCCGCATCTCGATGACGACCTCAAGGAAGGGACGCAGCTCAGCAGCGTGCTGGGGGTAGCGCGCCAGGCACGCTTCGACGGAGAGGTGATCCTCCGTCAGAAGCGTCAGGCATTCATCCAGCACGTCGCTAAGCTGTCGGTCTCTCATTGGTCAGTCCTGCGACTAAAGTCGTCCTACCCTCAATCTGCTCACGCCGGATGCGTCATCCGGCGCTTCGGCCCGCCCAGCGCGGATCCGTGATCCGCGCGGAGCTAGGAGACATAAGCCCTCCTCAGCTTGTATAACGAAGAAAGGCGGCCAGAGATACGGGTGACCATCAGACATCGCCGGATTCGAAGATGCGGCGCAGGGAGGCCAGGCCGCGATGCTGGAGGGCCTTCACCGCACCATAGGATTTATCGAGCACCTGGGCCACCGTCCTGTTGTCCAGATCCTCGATGAAGCGCAGCATGATCACCTGGCGCTGACCCTCCGTGAGCTGCTGGAGCGCGGCCGCGAGGCGGCGCTGATTCAAGGCCAGGTCGGCGACGCCCTCGGGATCCGGCGCGTTCGCCTTCAGCGTGTCGTCCAGAGGGACCATCTCGCCCCGACCAGCGCGCCGGTGGTGATCGTTGACCAGGTTGCGGGCGATGGTGTAGAGCCAAGCCAACAGGGGCCGCCCCCGGTAGGTGAAGTCGTCGATGCCTTCGACCATGCGCACGAAGACCTCACTGGTCAGGTCCTCTGCAATAGCCTCCGTGCTGACCCGATAGAAGATGTAGCGGTAGATGGCGGGATGATGGCGATCGTAGAGCTCGGAGAAGGCAGCGGCTTCCCCGTCCTTCGCCCGCTGGATCAGCTTCGCCTCTTCGTTAGACATAACCCTGGTGCTCGCCCGACGCAGCCTAAGGCAGCCCGCCGGCCCTCCCGGAAGACCTCAGCAAAGGAAGGCGGGCCGACACGCCCCGGCTCGTTACCGGACGTCCCTGGAGATGAGCGGTAGATAAAGCCGCGATGCGTTCACCCAGGCCGTGAGCCTGGTGACGACGCCGTAGTGGTCGGTCACGACGGCTGTGTTCACGAAGCCGGACGGAACCCCGACGGTGACGCGGTAGGTGAGCGTGACCGGCTGGTGGGGAGTCAACGTGCCCGACCAGCGGATCGCCCCGGCGTGTGTGACGACGCCCTGACTGGCCCAGGCGCTCCCCGAGACGTAGGTGGTGGGCAGGGGCAAGGGGTCGACGAGGGCCGTGTTCACCGCGCTGAGGTGACCGGCGTTACGCAGGGCGACGGTGTAGGTCACCACGTCCCCCAGGTCGGCCTGATCGGGGCTGGCCGCCTTGGCGGACGCCGATAGATCGATGCCGGTGCACTCGTAGGCGCCAAGATCGGACTGACCGCCGGCGGGGATGGGCCGGGGCCGCCGATCGAGATCGCGGTCCACCTCCAGACTGAGCCCCCGGTCGAGGGCGGCCGAGTCCGACAGGATATGGTAGTCCCCCGCGCCTGGATTCGAGAAGGCGGGGTCGCCGTAGATGACCCAGCTCTGATCGATCTGACCCGGCCCGATCCAATCGGTCTCATTGGCCCACAAGGTGTCGCTCAAGACGGCGGTGGCCGTCTCATCGACGTGGAGCCCCACGCCGTGACCAGCGATGATGGTGTTGGCGAGAACGGGGTTGCTGCTGGCCAGGTAGAGCCCGGTGCCCGGCGCGGCGCCGGAACGATTGTGGGCCAGCGTGGTATGGAGGAGGCGGGGCCGGCCGCCCTCGAAGAAGAGGCCCGCGCCCTCGTGAGCAACCTGGTTGTCGGCCACAAGGGTGTTGACGAGCAAGGGGCTCCCGCCGTCCAGATAGATGCCGCCGCCCCAGGTGGCCACGTTTTCAACGATCGTGGTTTCGTAGAGATCGCTCTCACCCCTCTTCACGTAGAGGCCGCCGCCCAGCTCGTGGGCCACGTTGCCCGCGACGGCGTTGCCCCAGAGCGACGCGTTGCTCTCGTTCAGGTAGATCCCCCCGCCCCAGGTAGCCACGTTGCCGGTCAGGGCGCTCTCGGCCAGGGTGGGCTCCAGGTACCACACGAAGAGCCCCCCACCCAGGGTGCCGGCCCGATTGTCGGCCACCGTGGTCCCGGTCACGGCGGCGTTGCTGCTGTACATGTAGATGCCCCCGCCCTCCTTATTGGTGGTATTGGCTATGATCCGGTTCTCCACGATCGCGGCGTCGCTGCCGACGAGACAGATCCCGCCGCCGCTGTGGTCTGCACCGTTGTCGGCGACGGTGTTCTGGCGGAGCTCGGCGGTGCTGTTCGTCAGGTAGACGCCGCCACCCCACCCGGCGGTATTGGTGAGGACCTCGCTGGCGCGCACTGTGCCACCGCTGTAGTAAAGATACATACCACCGCCATAGTCAGCGTTGTTGCGGACGAAGGTGCTTTCGGCCACGGACGCGTCACTGCGAGCCAGGAAGAGCCCCCCGCCCCATCCAGCCTCGTTGTCCGTGAACGAACAGTGGGTCAGCTCGCCAGGCCCAAGCCGCAGGTAGGCCCCACCGCCGGACGTGGCCTGGTTATCGAACAGCTCACAATCCAGCAGCCGAGCGGGGCTCTCGTTGAGGTAGAGGCCGCCGCCGGCATCCTCGCCCCACAGGCCGCCGCCAAGACCCTGGGCGTCGCCGCCGGTGAGGCGCAGGCCCTCGATGACGGGTGTGATGGAGCCGGCGACGTGGAGGACCCGCCCCTGCCCCTGGGCGTCGAGCGTGGTCGGGTTCGTCCCCAGATCGGGCGTGATCCAGTTGGTGGTGGTGTAGCCGCCGCGGAGGGCGACGGACTTGGTCAGGTAGACCACCTGGGTCACGCCGGCGCGGGCGCTGACGCCGGTGTAGGTGCCGGCCGCCACGCGGATCTCGTCGCCCTCGGCGGCGGCGTCGACGGCGTCCTGGATCACAGCGTAGTCGCAGCCGCCGCCCTGGCAGACGGTGATCACGGCGCCGGAGGCACGCGTGGTTCGCGCCATCCTCTGCGCGCCGGCGGCGCTGACCGGCAAGAGCTTAGCGTCCAACAAAAAGAGGAGGCCAAGCATCAGGCCAACCCCCAGGACAAAGGCGACGACGATGTTCAAGGCAGTGTGGTTGTCTTCCATCATCCTCCGCTTCGTATCGGTCCTCACCGGCGCGGCCAAGGGCGCTCAGTACCGCCGTCTCCGGATCGCGGCTTAGCTCCGCACGCCAATCCGGAGGGAGCGCGGTCGCTGCTCCTGGCGGATTCTCCACCCACGCTCCTGGCGGATTCGGAATCCGCCAGCCGACGGATCACGGATCCGTCGGGAGCGGTGTTGTGAGATCGAATCAGCATAAGTCCACTCGCGTTCAGGCCAGATCGGTGGCCCGTCGGGAGCGGTGTTGTGATTATACTTCACTTGCGGCGAAGAGCAAGGGAGAGCCGACCGGGGCCCAGGATCGCACGGGCAACGTGCAACGCACCTCCGCGCTCTAGCCCCCGAAGAAGGGAGGGCGCTCCATGCGCCAGAGGCCGTAGAGGCCGAGGAGCGCGGCAGCCCCGCCGCCGATGTACCCCTCCACCACGGAGGCGCGGGTGACGAAGATGGCCAGCAGGCCCAGCACGAACGAGACGACATAGAGGGTGAGCACGGCCTCCCGCCGCCGCATGCCGGCCGCCACCAGACGGTGGGAGACGTGGTCGCGGCCCGGGGTGGTGAGGGGGTTCAGGCCGCGGCGCAGGCGGGATAGAACGACGAGGGTGGTGTCAAAGATGGGGAGCCCCATCACCAACACCGGCACCATCCAGGTCACAAAGGTGACGTTCTCCGGAAAGCTGAGCTTGATGGCGGTGGCGGCCAGGGTGAAGCCCAGGAAGAGAGAGCCCGAGTCCCCCATGAAGATGTTAGCCGGGTTGAGGTTGTAGAACAGAAAACCGAGGCAGGCCCCCAGCACGGCGACGGCCAGGGCGCCCACCAGGTACTGCCCGCTGAAGGAGCACATGAGGGCGAAGTGGGCGGCGGCGATGGCCGACACGCCGCCGGCCAGCCCGTCCATGTTGTCGAGCAGGTTGATGGCGTTGGTGATGAAGATCACCCAGAAGATGGTCACCGCCACGTTGAGGGCCGGCCAGGCGAAGGTGCCCACCACGACGCCGCTGACGATGAGAAGGAGCGCGGCCAGGATCTGGCCCGCGAGCTTGATGAGCGGGCGCAGCCCCCAGCGGTCGTCGATCAGGCCCATGAAGGAGACGCCGGTGGCGCCGACGACGATGCTGCCGAACTGGTCGAATTTGTAGCGCTCCCCCAGCACCAGCGCCGCCGCCACGACGGCGATGAGGATGGCAGCGCCGCCCAGACGCGGGACGGGCCTCTGGTGGACCTTGCGCGGCTCGGGCTCGTCGATCATGCCCATGCGGGGCGCCAGGTAGCGGGCCACGGGGGTGGCGCCGATGGCGAGGACGAGGGCGCCGGCGAAGGCCAGGAGGTAGATGGTCATGGCGAGACTCCGTCTTGGGCGGAGGAGCGGAGGAGCAGGGGAGCGGAGGAGCAGGGGAGCGGAGGAGCTAGGG
>CAZNRX010000041.1:0-33490 GCA_964575455.1 uncultured Anaerolineales bacterium
TCGACTGACTTCTGCCCCAGAGCTTTCGACCTTCCGCTGCTCGTTATCGCTGGCAGCAAGCACGGCGTGTATTTACCCATGCATACGGCTCAAAACAACGTGGTGCAGAATAACTACATCGGTCTGGACGGCACGGGACAGGCCGCCGAGCCCAATGAGTACGGCGTGAGCCTGGAGGGTGCTGACAACAACACCATTGGCGGCAGCACGGCAGCGGCCGGCAACGTGATCTCCGGCAACGACCGCGAAGGGGTTCAGATCGAGGGCGCCGACGACAACAGCCTGGGCGGCAACATCATCGGGCTGGCCGCGGACGGCTCTACGCCCATGGGCAACCGCAAGGAAGGGGTGGTGGTGGAGCACGGTGCCAGCAACAACGCCATCGGCGGACTGGGCCTGGCCCCCAACATCATCGCCGCCAACGGCCACTACGGTGTGTCGGTCGAGGGGAGCGGCAGCGTCGGCAACACCATCTCCTCCAACAGCATCTATGATAACTTCCTGGAGGGTATTCGCTTGACTGACGGCGGCAACACCGAGCTCGCTGCGCCGGTCATCAGCAGTGCCGGCCCCGCCGGCGCCAGCGGGACCGCCTGCGCCTCCTGCACCGTCGAGATGTTCTCGGACGACGCTGACGAGGGGAAGACGTACCACGGTTCCACGGTGGCGGACGCGGGTGGGAACTGGGTCTACACCGGCACGCTGGCCGGCCCCTTCGTGACGGCGACGGCCACCGACGGCAGTGGCAACACGTCCGCGTTCTCGGTGCCCAAAACCATCCCTACCACCGATGAGGGCACCTGCGTCAATCCGCTGCCATTGGCCTGCGGCGAGCAGGTGGATGATACGACCCTGGGACGGCATAGCAACCTGAGCGTCTATTCGTGCGCTGGAGCGTCGGAGTTCACGGGACCGGAGACTGTCTACTCGTTCACGTTGCCGGCGGGCAACACCTACGCCGTCACTGCCACCCTCAGCAACCTGGAGGGGCGCTACCTGTACGTCTTCCTGCTGACCCGGGAGGGGTGTGAGAGTGGGAACTGTCTGACGGACAACTCGTTTGGCCATGTCACAGCTGGGGCCCGAAACGTCGCCCCGGGGGCGTACTACGCCGTCGTGGATGGTTTCATGGGTAGTGTGGGAGACTACACGCTCGGCCTGTCCTGTACGGTCGAGCCCGCCTGCGATCGTCCCCTGACCGGCGTGACGATCCAGGGCCTGACGGCCGGGGACGAGGGGGAGGACTACGTCTTCACGGCCATGGTGGCGCCGCCAGACGCCACGCCGCCGATCAACTACACGTGGTCGAGCCAGGGCCTGGTCAGCGGTCAGGGTATGCAGAGCGCGACGTACCATTGGGACGAGGCCGGTGAGTACCAGATCACCGTCACCGCCGGCAACTGCGGTGGGTCAGAGAGCGACGTTCACACCATCGAGATCAGGGCGCACGTCTACCTGCCGCTGGTGCTGCGTGAGTAGGAATGCAACGTGGTTTCCGGTTGGCGGGTTCCTGGAAGCTTTTTTCTCAACCCTATGTAGTTGAGCTTCGGCAGGTATGGAAACCTGCCCTACCTTATGTGCCGGTGCGGATGGTTGATAGCGGCATATATGTAGGTCGGCTTTCCATAGACGACAGTTTTTCAACAGAGTCTTCCATACCCGCCGAGCTCAGGCTGGCGGCTGCTGATGAAGGACGCCGTAGATCCTTCAGGCTGCGAGCGGCCCTGAGGGCCGCGATCAGCAGGCACGCCCAAGAGTAAGGAGGACAATCATGCCGAATCGCGATGAGACTGGCAGCACAGTCACGAGATGGATACGTTGGATTGCCCGCATCTGGGGAGGCCTGGTCTTTCTGGTCGCCCTGCTCATCTTCGTCGGCTATGCATCCAACTGGGTGACAACGGGCACGGCGGATCCGTATGCGGCGGAGGACTATCCTCCCATTGAGAATCTGCCCCCGCTCCTGATGTTTCTGGGAGCCATCGGATCGGCCATTGCCTGGCGTTGGGAGGGTGTGGGAGGAGCGATCACGGTCGTCTCGCAGCTGGTGAATCTTCCCGTGCTTCTGATCCATTGGCCGATCGCCGAGGGTTTCCCTCGATATCTCGCAGCTCCCTACGGCCTGGGGGTGGTCGTGGCGATTCCTGGCATACTATTCCTGGTATGCTGGTGGCGGTCAAGAGAGCCGGGGCCTTCCCGCACGGGCACCTGAGCTAGGCTGTCCCAATGTTTCGATCTATGAACGAAGCGAGGCCAGGACGAAGGAAGGGGGAGCGGATGGGCTATCGACTGGAAGCGGACGAGCCGTTTCCCAAGGGCATTAAGCGCATCGCCCGGGAGCAGCTCGATCGGGCCGTGCAGCAGTTGACGGAAGCGGAGGATCGCGACGAGGCCGTCCACGAGGCTCGCAAGCACTTCAAGAAGATCCGCGCCGTCCTGCGCCTGGTGCGGGACGAGATCGGGGAGGAGGTGTACAAACCGGAGAACGTCTGCTACCGGGACGCGGGACGAGAGCTGGCCCCCGTGCGGGATAGCTTCGTCAAGGTGGAGACGCTCGACGTGGTGAGGGCGCGCTTCGCGGAAACGCTGGCGTCGGGCGCCTTTGAGACGCCGCGCGAGGCGTTGGTGCGGCGGCACGCACAGACCAAACACCGTATCCTGGAGGAAGAGCGCGCCGCGGACCAAGTCGTGGCCACGCTGGACGAGGCCCGAGCGCGTATCGCCGATTGGCCGGTTGAGCACGACGATGTCTCGGCGTTTCGCGATGGACTGCGGCGGGTCTACAAGCGAGGCAGAAACCGCCTGGCGGATGCCCGCGAGGAGCCCGGCGTCGAGATCCTGCACGAGTGGCGCAAGCGGGTCAAGTACCTGTGGTATCATGTTCGTATCCTGGGGCCCATCTGGAGCGATCCGTTGGAGGAATTGGCCGATGAGATCCACGATCTGGCCGACTACCTGGGCGATTACCACGATCTGGCCGTGTTGCGCAAGACGGTGGTCGACGAGCCGGACGTGTGCGGGGATGACCACATAGCCCAGCATCTGATTGGCCTAGCCGATCGGCTGCAGGCCGAGCTGCAGGCCGCAGCCTGGCCTTTGGGGGAAAGAATCTACGTTGAGACGCCTGACGCCTTCGTGGCGCGCATCGGCGGGTATTGGGAGACATGGCGAGGCCAGATGGAGGGCGATCGGCCGGCGGTGCGGCTGGGCGGCAACTGAGAGGGGATGCTTTGCCGAATGAACCTCACTACGACTGCGGCGGCTTCACGCCGTGACCTGCGGCGGTTCGCTTGCCAGCCAGCGGTCCGAACCGCTACGGCTTCTGCCCTGCGTGCGGTCCGGACCGTTGGCTAAAGGGTTTCCTCCGAGCTGGGGGTCTACTTCAAAGGCTTGTTGCAGAGCGGACAGCTCTCTCTTTCGACCGGTGAGAAGAAGAGACCTCGGGATAACCAAGCGCAGTCCTTGCATATGAAGTGTCCAGTCTCGCAGGTCTTGCCACCGCGGATACGCTTCTTCTTGCCACAAGCGTCGCAGATCCTCTTCATTGTCGTTACTCACCTCCTGGCCCTGTTCACTCATCGCTTGATGATCTGACGATATGATACCAGTCCTCCATCTGCCAGGATGACGGCCTTATGACGGCCTTCTGACGTTCCTTCCACAAACCTGCCCAAAGCTGACAGGCGCGAGATGATCCTTCATCCAGTTTGCGGCTTGGCTGGAGGAGGGGGCCGAGGTGGCAGGAGGTCTCATCGCGTAGGTGGCCCAGCCGGGCCACCTACGCTCTGCAGGAGGCGTCTCGACGCTGGTTCAGGCTCTCTTGTTCAGCTGAATGTTGAAAACGATCTTGGTGTAGACGTCGAGCGCCAGATAGAGCAGGTTCGCCACCGCGGCGCCGATGAGGCCCAGGCCCGTCGGGGCGAGCAGGAAGACGATCGGGAAGACCGTCCATCCGAAGAAGATGTAGCTGTTCACCCACTGCGATCCGCTCTCCTTCGCCGACAAGACGTTGGCGACGAGCAGAACATAGGCCACGGAGCTGATGATGAAGTGGATCCATCTCACGGCCGTCAGATCGCGCGCGGCCAGGAAGCCGGTGAGCATGACGATCGCCGTCAGATACAAGACCTGCACCAGTCCACCGCCCCGGATTCCCTTCAGCTGGCCGATCTCGACCATCAGCAACGTACAGCTGAGGCCGTAGAATAGCCATCGCGTCCAGAAGATGGACTGGCCGTTTCTGGTGACGACCGTCAAGTTGCCCTGCCACATGAGAACATAGGAGATCAACGTGACAAAACTGACGAGAAAGGCCGTGTTGAGGCCACTCTTCGTCTTGTCAGTGAAGTAGAAATAGGCGCTTGATGCTGCGAATATCAGCAGACCCGCCAGGAATACGTAGGTTAACATGTCGCTCCCCCCTTCTTATCTTGCGGCGCAACGCCGTCTCGGACTGGCTCAGATGGCATTGGAGGATCTCCCTGGATGATGGAGCCTCTTGCGGCATGCCATCCTGCTCTGACACTGAACATTGAGTTAGATTATACCCAATTTGACAGGTTTGTCAAGACCTGGTATATCATTTGTAGAGCGACCGGTGGGGCTGGCGAGGGATGGCAATTCCGCGGAGGACCGGGCGTTACAGTCACAGAGAAGAATGGCGGGAGGATATCGTCATAGGTAATGGGAGACGAGGCATTAGCTGGGTGGCACTCATTCTGAGTTTCATTGGCGCGCTATTCGTGGGGCCAGCGTTGGGGGCGGGGTTGGCCCTGATTGCAGTGGTGGCTCTGTCCATTGTCCTCGGCGATTTCGCTCTTGCCAATACAGTGGGCACCACGTTGATGCTTGCTGGGTCAGGTTTGCTCTTCCTCGGCGGCTGGTGGATCATTCACTGGTTGGCCAGGCGCATCTTCGAGTAAGTCAGTAGAGTGCGCAGCCCGCTCGTCTAGATGATAAGTGGCTTCCTCAGCGGGGATAGGGGCAGCCTTCTGCCTCAGGGCAGCGCCCGGCGCGGGCGGTACTGGATCGCTTCGGCCAGGTGCGCGGTCTCGATTTCCTGGCTCCCGGCTAGATCTGCGATGGTGCGGGATAGCTTGAGGATGCGGTGGAAGGCTCGCGCGCTCATCTGGAGCTGCTGCATGGCGGCGCGCACCAGGCTGCTGCCGGCGTCGTCGAGCCGGCAGATCCTGCGCACCTCGCCCGGCCCCATATCCGCGTTGCACGTGATATCCGTGCCCTCGAAGCGCTTTCTCTGTACCTCCCGGGCCCGCTCCACCCGCGTCCGAATGGCCTCCGAGGGCTCTCCCAGGCGGTTGTCCGTCAGCTTGTCGTAATCGACCCGCGGCACCTCGACGTGAATATCGATACGGTCCAGAAGGGGACCACTGATTCGTTTCTGGTAGCGCGTCACCTGGGCTGGGCTGCACGTGCACTCTCGGACCGGATCGCCATAGAAGCCGCAGGGACAGGGGTTCATAGCCGCCACCAGGGTGAAGTTGGCCGGGAAGGCGAGCGTACCAGTGGCGCGAGAGATCACCACGTGGTGGTCCTCCAGGGGCTGCCGCAGCACCTCCAGCGTGCGTCGGCTAAACTCAGGCAGCTCGTCTAGGAAGAGCACGCCGCGGTGGGCCAGGCTGATCTCCCCCGGCTGGGGCCAGCTGCCGCCGCCCACCAGGCCGGCGTGGCTGATCGTGTGGTGGGGCGCGCGGAACGGGCGGTGGCGGATCAGGGGCGTCTCCGGCGGGAGGATGCCCAGGATGCTGTAGATCTTGGTCACCTCCAGCGCTTCGTCGATAGTCATCTGCGGCAGGATGGAGGGCATAGAGCGAGCCAGCAGGGTCTTGCCGGTCCCGGGAGGACCGCTGAGAAGCACGTTGTGCGAACCTGACGCGGCCACCTCCAGGGCGCGCTTGACGTGCTCCTGCCCCTTGATCTCGGCGAAGTCGGTGGCGTAGGGCGGGGGCGGAGCGGCCATGGGATCGTCTTCAGGGTCGTGGGGCGAGATCTCGCGCAGCCCCTGCAGGTGCGCAGCCAGCTGAGCCACGCTCTCCACTGGGATGACGTCCAGTTCGTCGATTAAAGCGGCCTCGGCCGCGTCCTCGGCGGGGACGAAGATGGTGGAGATGCCCTCCTCCCTCGCCACGGCCGCGATGGGCAGCATGCCGTCGACGTGGCGCACCGAACCGTCGAGGGAGAGCTCGCCGATGATCAGCGCGTCCTCGACCCCCTGAGGCCAGGCCTGCTCCGAAGCGATGAGCACCCCCACGGCAATGGGCAGGTCGTAGGCCGGCCCCTCTTTGCGGATGTCCGCCGGGGCCAGGTTGACCGTGATGCGGGTGCCCGGATAGATCAAACCGGAATTCTTGATGGCGCTGCGGACACGCTCCTGGGATTCTCTGACCGCGGCGTCCGGAAGCCCTACGACGGTCAGGCCGGGAAACCCGCGAGAGGTGTCGACCTCGACCTCGACGAGAACGCCGTCGAGGCCCTGCAGGGCGCAGCTGGTGACCTTGGCAAGCATAGTTAGCTCCTGAGGGTCTGTTGTTCGTAGACGGCGGCTGACCATTCACCTTGCGGCCTCCCTAGCTCCAGCTGGATCCACGATCCAGCGATCTCGCGCCCAGCGTTGTGGGTCGCGGATCTCCTGAGGGTAGGGGGTGAATAGATGCCGCGGCAGCTAGTGTATCACAGGGTGGGGATGGGGGCAAGTCGGGGTGGTGCCTGCGACGGGATCTCCGACCCGTTGCGTTTCTTCATGCCGTTCGCGTGCGATACGCTGGCCACATGCATTCTATGGCTTTCTCTTCTTTGCTGCTCGCATGCACAGAAACCCTGGCTGTCTGGACAGCTTCTGGTAGTCCTCGGGGGCTTCTTCCTTGAACCGTTTCGTCGGTGTCGGTTCGAGGATGCGCTCCAGTACGAAGCCTGCGTCAATGAGGGGATTGAGCAGCGCGCCCAGCGGTCGCCGGTAGGAGGGCATCGTGATCGGTGTATCGAAACCGGTCCACTCATAATCGACCAGCTCCGTCTCGAAGTAACTGCCTTCGGGATGCAGGATGAACTCGGCGAAGGGATGGCCGACCGAGCAGGCGAGCAGTCCAGGCTGGCGCAACACGCGGTGGAACTCCCGGAACGTGTTGCCCAGGTCCTGCACGTAGTCCAGGGCCAATGCGCTGAGCACGATGTCGAAGAATCCGTCCTCCAGGAAGTCGAGAGGTTCATCAAGGTCGGCCTCTAGGATCTCAGCCCGTTCGCCCACCCTCTCCCGGGCGAACTGAACCATCTGAGGGCTGACGTCGAAGGCGACTACTTCCGCCCCGTGTTCTACAAGCCACTCGGCGTAGGCGCCCGGACCACATCCGGCGTCCAGCACCCGCTTGCCCTCGATATTGGGCAGGAGGGAGAGCGTCGCGGGGCGTTCGTAGTAGGCGTTGTGCGGCTTCGTATCGACGCGGGCCGCATACGCCTCAGCCAGCGCTTCGTACGCGTCCAACGCGATAGGTCCTCGCTTCATACCGTTCTCCCTTCCTTCGCGCCGCAAAGCGATCGCGCCAATGCGATCGCCTCGACCAGATCTCCTTCCAGATTGCCCTTGATCACCCGGTCGCGGCTGCTCTCGGCCCAGCTGGGGAACTCCGATCGGCGTGTCGCCACGGCTAGGCTGTACAGAGTGGCCAGGGGACGATCAAGGATCTCCTCGCGGCGATCGAGGGGGCCGTAGGTGTCCCAGAAAGCGCCTGCCGCGCCGCCGGACAGGGACGCTGTCACGTTGCGGCAGTCGCTGTATCGCATCCCCACGCCCAGGAGGTGGTAGTCAAACACGATCGCTTCGGGCTTACACCCCCCACGCGACAGCGCCAGGTTGGTCCAATAGAAGTCGTTGTAGTTCAGGGTCACGCTCAAACGCTCCGCCGCGGCCTTGAGCAACTCAACGTGGTCGGCAGCGAGATCCCAGACCCGGTGGTCTGCCAGACCGACGGCCGGCCCTATGGCTAGAATGGTGTCGGGGTTCAGCTCATCGGTCTCGCGGGTCAGAAAGGCCGGGCTGTCTCCTGCAGCAAGCAACGCCTCGCCCGCGTCGTGAAAGATGCGATACCATCGCGCCACCGCCCGGCCGACGTCTGCTCGAGTCGCATCAGCCTCAACGGCCAACCTCCATCTGTCGCTCCTCGCCAGGTCCTCCAGGAGCAGGGCCTGGCCCGTGCTGCCGTGGAGCGGCAGCGTCGGCACGCCCAGCTCCTGCAGCAGTCGGTAGCCCTCGACCTCCACCCGTCCATCGCCCTCGGGCAGCCACTTGAGGACGTAGGAGCGCTCCGCCGTGACGACTCGCCACAGGGCGTGGTCGTGCCGCTCCGACAGGACGTCGATACGTTCAACCGTTGCTGGATCCGGGCTGAGATCGCCAAGGATCTGCTGTGGGTCAGGAATCACCTCAGCCATCCTCCGCGGAGAGGTGGAACGACGTCTCAAGCATCAAGGCGAGCCACCAACGTCGCGATGTGCTGCGTGTGATCTCTCTCGTGCCACAGCGTGCGTCGTAGAATCTTGCGCGCCGACCATCTCTCGTCGCAGCTCTCGGTGATTCGCTTCTCCCCAACTAGCTTCACCAGTTGGCTTCTAGTGTTCGCTCGCACGGCCTCTAGCTTCTCGAAAATGTCCTCCGGCAGAGACGATCGCTCGACCGCCAGATCGAGCTGGTGGAGATACTAATTCTCCGCCGCGACCAGGTGTTCCAACACCCCGGCGATCGTGTTCCGGTCCTCGCCCCGGATCGATTGGTGGATCTGCTCTGTGGACAAGGGCCTGATAACGGCCAGCAGATCCTGACGTGTCCAGTCGAGCAGCCTGAGCCCGGCTGCCACGTTCCAGTAGGAGAGCGGATGGCGGTCATCCTCGAAGAAGGCGTTCACGAGATAGTCCGGATCGTCGGAGCAGGGATGAGCCTCGAAAGCCTCTACCACGCGCACCTTGAAGGGCCCGCTTACCTTCGGCAGCGACGGATCGCGACCGATGATCCAGGCGAAGTAGTCAGTGATCCGCGCGGATGCCCGCGCCACGGCGTCTTCCCGGTTTCGGGCCGAACTGAAACAGCCGGTCAGATCGAGAATCCAGCAGACGTAGTGATCAGGTTCTATGTCCTCCACCGCGGCTCGGTAGTATGTGCACCTTCCGCTCATCAGTAACCTCTCTCGTCTACTCCGGTATCCCCGGGCCGACTACGTGCCAGTGCATGTGCGGCGTGACGCCGGGTGCCGCCGCGTTGGTCCGCACGTAGAATCCCTCTTCGTCCAGATCGAGCTTCCGAGCCGTCTTCTGGACGGCCAGGACCATCGATGAGAGAAGCTCGCCGTCGAGCGCCATAGGTCCAGGATCGATGAGATGTGCTCCTTGGGAATGACCACCACGTGGATCTCGGCCTTTGGACGCGGATGATGGAAGGCCAGCGCCCGGTCATCCTCCCAGACCACCTCTACCTCAACCTTGCCGGAGAGGATGTCCTCACAGTACCAGTCCCGACGTGCCAATCTCATTCACCTCCTATCAAGCGAAAGGCCTTCTCAAAGAATACTCGAAGCCCCGTTGTTTCGGCGACGCTCTATGTCGCTTGCGGCACTTCTCAGGGTCAGTCTCACGTGCTGGTCATCTCCTGGGCCTCCTACAGCCGGTCGTAGGCCTTCTCAATCTGCCGTGCCACGTGATCCAGCTCCTCCCTCGACGGTCTGGCGCCCCAATCGACGACCAGCTTGAACCTGTCGCCCTCGTAGCGCGGAAGCACGTGCATGTGGACGTGAAAGACCTCTTGGAACGCAGCTTCGCCATCCGCCAGGAAGAGGTTGATCCCCTCACAGCGGATACCGGATTCCCGGATCGCAGCAGCGGTGCGCTGTGTGATTGTCCACAGATGACGGCCCGTCGCCTCGTCCAGGTCGGCGAGAGAGGCGGCGTGCTCCTTGGGGATGATCATGGCGTGGCCCCTGGTCACTGGACCGATATCCATGAGCCCGAGCACCACGTCGTCCTCGTAGAAGACGCTGGCCGGGCTCTCCCCCGCGACGATTCGGCAGAAGATGCAGCCATCCATCGTTCACACCTCCACGCTCAACCCTATGACGACAGTATACATCAGCGAGACCCGAAACTCAAGGCGCGTCACAGAAGAGGGCTTGGCAGCTGGAGCTACTGCCTGGATCTCCTCAAGTGCTCCTCCCACGTCAGCGTGGAGAGTTCTCAGGTCTCTGTTCAGCGTCACGGTCAGACGGCAAGCCCTCCGGGAGGACAAAGGTCCCGTCCGGTTGCGGTTTGAAATCTAGAACGCTGATCACGGCGTCAACGTCTAGAGGGCCATAGATGTGGAGGAAGCGCTCGTCGCCGCCCTCCAGGTTCTCGCGCCGGATCTCAGCTTCGACCTTCGCTGTGTCGATGCAAAGCAGCGCCAGGCCTTCTTGTCCCCGGAAGAAAGCGTTGACCACGTGGATCACTTGCTCTGGCGTGGAGCAATGGATGAACCCGTGGGAGGCCAACGTGTCTGCTCGGTAGCTGCCGGACGCTTCGGCCTGCTCCCAGTCGCTTCGTTCGGCGATGTGGAGTATGATATCCATATGGGATGGGAGTGTCTCCATCTGTTTCCCGTCGTTACGCGTCATCTGGCTCCACACTGTTGCTTACGGGCGCTGCGATCACCCGGTAAAGACTGGGCTTTCTGTGCGGATAGATGATCTCCCTCTCTCGCCAACGTCTCACGTGGCCGAGATCGATGTCGGCGGACATGTACCCGACGTCAGCGCCCTCAATCTGAGCGATAAGGTCCCCCTCCGGGCTGTAGATGCTGGAGTAACCGCCCATCGGAGCTTCAGGCGTGTATCCGAGGTTGGCCGCGACCACGTAGTACTGATTGAAAATAGCGGCCCCAATCATCCTGTAATGTGCATACCGCCAGTGGAAGTCGATCGGTATGGCCGACAGCGTAAAGAGGATCTCGGCGCCCTGGATACCGAGCACTCTGGGAGCCTCTGCGAAGGCCATGTCGTAGCACATCAGGATGCCGAGCGTGCCAAACCTGGTCTCTATGGGCTCCATCTTGCCCCCTCCCCTCAGGAAATCCTCGTTCCAGTGGACGTGGGTCTTGTCGTAGAAGGCCAGCTGCTGATGCTTGGGGTCGTAGAAGATGGCTCTGCTGAAGAGCTGTTCATCGTCCTGAGCGATACAGCCAATCAGCACCGCTTTTCCCGGCTGATCGGCGAGCGCCTTGACGTCTGGAAAATCAGGCACGAGGTCGAGCCATGTCTCCGCTGCCCTTCTGGCATCTGAGCTCTCCTGGAGGTAGGCGACAGTTTCCAGATTGACGTTGTGTTGGGTGGCGAACTCCGGGAAGACGAACAGCTCAGCGTCAGGATGCTTGACGAAGGCCTCGTTGATCTGGTCGTACACAGCCTGTGGGCCAGAGAGGACGAGCTGTGCAACTGTAACGCTGAATATGTCCATCGGCAAATTGCTCCTCAGAAGACAGCGTCTCAAGCCGAACCGCGCTGAGTTAGATGGCCACGATAGAAGCGTCGGCTGCGGCAGGCATTGGTCAGCGGCGGGTCACGCGCCCCCGCTTGGGAACGATCCACTCAGAACAGACGGGACTTGCGACAGGCTCTCACAGTAGCGCTCCGCATCTTCGTGAGGCCTGCGAACCAGGATAGCTGGTATCCCCACCGCTTCCGCTCCCGCAACGTCCGCTCTCATACTGTCACCGATCATCCAGAACGATTCTGAATCGGGCAGACTCTCCACCACGATCTGAAACGCCCTGGGATGGGGCTTCTTGTAACCTGTTTCGGCCGAGTTGAGGACGTGCGCCACGCACGTCCTCAGACCCAGGTGCCGTACGATACCATTCAACTCCGGACTGCTCGCTGGACGCGATCTCCACGTGAGGACGTTCGGGCACATGCCAGGGAAATCCAGATTGAAGATACGGCCGGATCTGATCTTGTGTCACCTCGACATCGGTGGCAGCCCGCTGGACGACCTCCAGCAACGCGGTCCCAAACATGCCTCCTTGTCGGTAACCCAGCGTGCCGTCTAAATCCCAGATCAGCGTCGTCAAGCCAGCCTTCATTGTCTCTTGCTACCCTTTTCGCGCGGTGGCCAAGAAGGAGTGACCAAGATCGTACTCGTTGATCCGTACGATATCAAACCGCTGGTCTATCCGAGTAGTCTAGCCCTATCATTGTGCCCGCGGCACTCAGTCGTGCCCGGATGCGCTTGAAGGTCACTCCCGTGCCGCAGGCCAAATCAAGGATGCGTTCGCCTGCCTGCGCGTCGAGTGCTCGGACCGCTTTGGGGCGGTGCGGCGTCACCAATGCTCCCAGGACGTCATGCCAGTTCGCGATGAAATCGTAGCGCTTCTGGATGATGTCCTGAGCTTGTCGTCGTGACTCTGGCTCTGTCATCTGATTAGGGCTGGAACTCGGCCCCTATTCCGGCCCCACGACGAGATCAAAGGAGCCTCTCGGACGCACCTCACGGAAGTAGTATCGCTCAACGGGATCCCATCTCCGATGCCACGTCTCCAAGAAATCCTCATCCTCGCGAGCTCTGAGCCGCGCATGCCTTCTCTCAACCGGCACGTCCACCAGAATGGCCAAGTCCACCAGGTCCGCAAGCGCCGGTCCGGCGGCATACGCGCCCTCGATCAGGATCACGTCCGCCGGTTCTTGCTCAGTCACGTCGGTCTGCATGCCGTAGGTGCCATCGGCACGCAACCCCGACGCGAAGTCGAACGCGTGCCACCGGGCAGGCTTCCCCTCCAGGAGGGGCTCGATCACACGATCGCGCACCCGATCCCAATCGAAGACGCGCTTCAGCTTCTCCTCAACGGTGAAGTCATCCCACTGACGATCAGGAATATCGGCAGAGAAGAAGGCGTCAAGAGGGATCACTGTCGCATCCAACGCCTGCTCGATCAGAGAGGCGAGGGTGGACTTGCCAGCGCCGCTGCCTCCGTCCAGGGCCACCACGACGGGCGCTTGTCGATTCGATAGCACGCGTCGTGCCTCCGCAATCACGCGCTCGTAAGCCGCGCGCGCCTCTTGACCAGCTTGATTCATAAAAGAGATGGCTTGTGCCAGCCCCTCGACGTCCACGGCATCGAAAACCGTCGTGTCGACCTGGAGAAGCGAACCACCTATGTCCAGAGCGTCGTATTTCCGCTCTCGAAGCAGCGCGGCGAATTGCTCGTGCGACATCAGCTGATCCACGTGCCCCGGGTGGCGCTCGCCGGACTCGATTCGCCGAGTGAATCTCTGGAACAGCACCTCGTCATCGGCCTTACAGACGATCTGCACCGGCTTGAAGCCGTATGCCTCTCGCAGGCTCAGGAACCGTTCGGTGTGGTAGTACGGAATGAAGGCGGTCTCCACGACGGCTGATTTCCCGGCCGCCAGCTGACGCTCCAGCACGTGGAAGAGTATCTCGAAGCTGGCTGCCCCCAAGCGCATGGACCACTGACGGTCCTCCCAGCCCAGCGTCTCAAAGAGGATCTCCTTGACGTCATCCTTGCCGATGAAAGGGAGCCCCAGTTCCCGGGAGAGCCTCTTCCCCAGCACTGCCTTGCCTGCGCCCGGAGGGCCGGTGACGATGACAACGACGCCTATGCTCACGTCAGGTGTCCTCTCATGGCATCTCTGAACCTGGGCCATGGCACGCCAGCCGGGGCTTGCTCCAGGCATGGTCCATCATCGTTTCATCTCCCTTTCTGGACGCTTCTGCCTCACGGGATGATCATCGCTGGGATGATATGCCACACCGAGTAGAATGCCAAGCGCATGACCAAAGACGCACCGAAGCCACACGCCCTGAACAGCCATCCCTGAACGAGGTTTACTGAGAGGATCAATGCGAAGATGAACGCAATTGCCGGTCCGCTTCCAACCCCGAGAAGCAGCATCGCTCCGACTTGCGAGAGCGGTTCGAGTAGCGATGATAGCCCCGCAGCCCCCCAGGATACCGATGCTTGTGCTCTGCCTCGCAGCAGGAGGTTCGAGATCAACCAGACCAGAAGCGGCATGGGGAATAGCCTGAAGAGAATCTCGCTCAGGCCCGCGCCATAGAGGAAATACGGAATCGAGGCAGGAAATGGTGGTTGCTCTGGGTCTGGCAGGGATTGGCCTAGTCCAAGCACCCTGAATCCCAGGCCGAAGGCCATACCAAGCAACAGAGGAATGAGCAGTCTATGTGTGATGGGAACGCGTGTATCCCAGATGTCGGGGAAGCCGGTTCTCTCTGACAAGCCGACGCCAACAAGCCCCAGCGTTGCCACAACGAGCAGAACGGGCAGGGTCAGTTGCGACCGTTGAACGACGGAGATGGTTGCATCAATCTCGAAAGCCCGGATGACGGCGAACAACACTGCCAGAACGGCAACAATGCCCCCGTAGGCCTTGATGGATGATGATAGTGATTTCATAGCTCTCCAGTATTGCTTGTATCAAACCCCTTTCATCGCTACGCCTTACGAACGAGCAGCAGTTCTCGGTGCTCGTTCTTCTCGATGCTGTGCCGCGTAATGTGCCTTTCGGCGATGAGGCTTAGGCGGGCTGTAATCTGCTGCGAGCAGATCCTGTGCACACGAACCGGACGGGGCAGTCTGGCGACCGGTGCGTCGTTGAGTTCCTCCATGAGGCTCAGCCCATTCCTCGGAGCTGCGCTTGGATAAGGCGCAAGGCTGACGCGACACCATCCTCCTGGCGGATCTCCTGTCCCAAGGCTTCCGCACGGCGCCGATACGTGGGGTTGGATAGGGCATCGTTCAATAGGGCCTCCAGGTGCCTGCGGGTCAGACGGCAGGCCGGCGGACCCGCAGGCCCAAGGCCTCGGCGATAAAGCTGGCGTGCCCAGAACGTCTGGTCGGCCGTGAAAGGGAGAGCCGTGTTGGGGATGCCCGCAGATGCGGCTGCACCGGTCGTCCCCGCTCCGCCGTGATGCAGGATGTAACGCATGCGGGGGAACAGCCAGGCGTGCGGTACGTCCTCTATGGCGAAGACGTCTGGGCCCATCAGCTCTCTTCCGAGCCCTTGGGGCGACGTGCCGAGGAACAACCGCTGCCCACGTGTGCGAACAGCGCTGACCACCGTGCGCAACAGGCCCGGCATGTTGTCGGTTCGCACGCTGCCAGGGGCGAAGTATAGGGGAGGCGGACCCGATTCCAGAAAGCGAACGAGCTCACTTGGCGGGGCCCAGTCCGCCGGAGCTGGGAGCTGCCAGTAGCCCGTGACATGGGCGTAGGCTGGCCACTCAGGAGGACGGGGCAGGACGTGGCGGCTGTACGCTAGCAGCAGCGGCGTGCCCCCGGCATGCGGGCCGGCGAACGGCCACGGCGCCAGGTCAGGGAGATCAGGGGCCGATGCACGCACGCTGCGGTACAGCATCCTGGCTCCGTAGCGGAACACGGCGGTGTTGAGCGTGTGGGTGGCCCGGCGGTACGCGCCTCCCAGCGGCAGGTCGGGCAGCGCCGGGGCGGGGAACGCCGACGTGGGCAGGAAGACCGGGAAGAACTGTGCCGAGACGTCCGGCACGCCCTGCAGGCGGGCCAGCGTGTGACCGGCGTCGGTCATCAGGAAGGAGTGAACGATCAGGTCGGCATCGCTGGCAGCCCTCTCCACGGCGCGAAACGTGGCCGCCGCCAGGGGCACCACGTGGCGAATCATCTCCACGATCATCCGCGGCCAGCTCAGGCCGGCGCGGTCGGCGAATGCCTCCGTCAGCTGCTCAGGGTTTCCGGCGATAGGCTCGAACGCCAAGCCGTGGGCGTGGACGCGTGGAGCGAACGACGCGGGGCCGGCCAGCCGGACGGCGTACCCGGCCTTCTGCAGGCCAATACCGAGCGCGATGAACGGCTCAACGTCGCCGCGCGAACCGTAGGTTAGGATTGCGATGCGCCCCCTGTCCTTGGTCACGGTTGGTTCTGCGCTCCCACTCCTTTGTGGAATCGCGGTGCCGGTAGCGGTACGCCGTGAGGATCCCCCGTCGCCTACTCTCTGCTTGTGAAGACGAGCGTGACCTCGCCACTTGCGTCCGCGATCTGCAGGCTGTCGAAAGCGATCTGGTAGGCCGCGGCCCGCTGCAGCGCCTCAACGTAGGCCGCTTCCTGGATCATGACGTCCTCTGGCTCCGAGCAGGTTTCGGCGGACGTAGCGAGCGGCCTATGGACGGTCAGCATACCGTCGCGCGTGGCGCTGTATCCTCCGCCCTCGGGATCGCCGCCATACTCGCCGCAGGTCGTAGACCCGCCGAGATACTCCTCGCCGAAGCTCAGGGTGATCTCGGTGCCCTTGACGAGCCTCTCGCCGTTCAAAGAAACCAGCACCCACTCGGTGCCGACGAGGCTGTCCGACACATCGGACCATGGGGTCTCCCCGGCCAGACTGATGCTGCCCGCCAGCCAATAGGGGCCGGGGCAGCCGGTGGGGACCCGCTGCCGTGTTCGCTCGTCAAAGGCGTCGATCGACGCGACCTCACCGCCGCCCAGGCTGACCGCTTGCCCAAGCTGGACCTCCACCTCGTAGTCGTCGTAGAACACCCAGATGAGATCGCCCTCCCGGCTGACCTCGAAGTCCGGCGGCCAGACGACCACGTGCCTGGCCTCGCCCTCTCCAATGCGCAGGCAGCCGTCGACTACCGTCAAGGGCCCCATGCGCAGCCCGGTCATTCTCGTGGCTATGGGCGTAGGCCTGCCTCCGAGCGGTTGCTGGGAGACCACGCATCCCAGAGCCGCGAGCGTGAGAGCGATCAGCGGTATGAGCGGGGTGGCTCGGGCTCTATGGGTTTGACGGGCCATGTCATCCTTAGACTCTCATCTTGCAGCCCATCGTCAGACCGCTAGCGTCGGATGAGGGTGACATTGCCCGCGCCGGCGTGGGCCTCAATGGTGGCCTCCTCGCCGCTGCCGATCCTGCCGTCGACCTCCGTGCGACTGGTCTCGCCATCGATGTCGAAGTCGCCCAGATCGATGTTGCCGACGCCAGTGGTCAGCTCGACCTCGACGTTCGCGTCATCGGGCAGGCGCAAGGGGCTCTTGCTGCTGCCCTGTGATGCTGCCGGCGCCGTTCTCGAAGGTGCAGTCCCCCTGGGGATCGCCCGCGTAGTCGATGTCGCCTGCGCCTATGTCGAGCGCGACCGGGCCGGCGGCGCCGACGACCACCACGCAGCAGCAGAGCAACGCGACCACCACGATAACGACGACCACGATCCAGACCGTCCGGTTCCCATGTCCCATGGGTATCTAGCTTTCCTCTTCCAGGAAGGGCGGCGGCCAGCCTTTCTTCGTCTCCCCGCCCTTGGCCGAAGTCTCGGCCCTGAAGCGGAAGTCGCACTTCTCATGACCCTCGGCCAGAGTCATAGTGCGGCTGAAGCTCCAGCCGGGGGTCCGATAGGTCACGAAATCGAGGTAGCAGAAGAAGGGCAGAAACTCATCCGCTCCCTGCGCGTGGTAGAGCTTCTGCGTGCCGCACTCGTAGAAGTCGTAGCCATACTCGAAATCCTCCCCGTCGCCCTCGACGAACTCGCGCACCCAACCGCCGGAATAGCGGCGCTCCTGTGATATCCTGGCTCGCTCTCTCCTCTTCGCGAGGTCTTCTTCGGTGGGCGGTGACGTAGCGGGCATGTGCCGGACGCTCTCGACGACCGCGTCGTAGATGATCTTGCCTGTCTCCTCGGCCGACTTCCCTCTCGCTTTCATGGCCTTGTAGAGCGCCAGGCTCGTGGAGCAGCGAATGATGTGGCGCGTCATGGGGTTGTCGTCGCCGCCGATGTAGGGCAGTTCTGGGATCAGCCCCTCAAGGATCTCACGGGCTTCGTGGATGATCTCCTCCGCGAAGGTGTCCCCATACCGCTCAGTGAGAAACGGTCTCCAGGCCCGCGAATGGACCGCGTACAGGTCCAGGATGTCCTGCTTCCGAGAGAGGTAGTAGGATCTGGTGACGAACTCGAGTTGGACCCCCTCAGACAGCTCTGAGGACTGCCTGAGCAATTCTCTGCTCTCCGCGCCGATCCAATAGTACTGGGTCAAACCGTCCCAGTCGGTCCTGATTTTCCACGCATCCATCGACTGTCCAGAAGCGATTACGGTGTCGCGGGCAACTGCACGCGCGACGACCAGCATCTGGGTCTCTCGGCCGGCGTGAAACACGGGCAGCTCCGCAACGTAGCCATGCGCCCAGGGAAGGACGCGGAGCACCATCTCGACCGCGTGGGCGTCGAAGACGGGCGACTCGACCTCGGTCCGAATAGGTATGATCTTCCCACTGACCATTCGCTTCTCACCAGCTATCGCGGTTCCTCTGTAACGGACGGATAGCTCCCAGGCCTGAGTGACGTCCGAATGGCTGTATGGTAGAAAGTTGTCTCGGAGGACGATGGTCTCGCTCTCTCTGTTGCCAAGCTCATCCGATGTCAGCACCTGCCTGCGCCGTAGGGCCGGAAGGCCCTCGACCTCGGTCAGGGCGATACTCTCGCTGGTGGTGCCGATGACTCTGGGCTCTTCGCCCTCGATGACGACCACCTTCTTGCATTCGGCCTGGGGCTGAAGAGCGAGCCAGTCGACGGTGGGATCTCCGCCCCGGATTCTCATTGGCCCTCCTCCCCCTCCAGCAGCGTCCTCATCCTCTCCTGCGCCCCCTCCACGATGGGCTCGCCGTGGCCGCAGCAGAGCACCTCGACCGCCAGGTCCGACAGCTTGCCGACGGAGTCGCGCGCTTCCGCATTATCGGCGGTAAACAGGCGGATGGGCAGCCGCAGCCCAGGTCTTCCGCTCACTGGATTGGCGTTGAAGAGGGCATCCCCGCAGAAGAGGATCCTGCGATCCGGCTGGTACAGCGAGATGCTCCCTGGGGTGTGGCCGGGTGTGTGGATCACGCGGGTCCCGCCCAAGACGTCGATGACGTCACCGCCCTCCACTACCCGGTTCACCTCGCAGGACGGTCCTCTGAACATGATGCGGTCGCTCAGCCAGTTCAGCACCCGCGGAACCAGCGAATCGGCCGGTAGGGGCTTGGTGCCCTCGATGTAGGGCACCTCGTCTCGATGGGCCACGACGTGCGCACCGGAGAGGCGGGCCAGGGCGGCTGTGCCGCCAATGTGGTCCCCGTGCGCGTGGGTGAGTAGGATACTGTCCAACTCGGGCGGAGCATAGCCGTCTTCTTGCAGCTGAGCGGCGATCGGCTCGGCGTCCGCAGCCATTCCGCTGTCCACCAGCGCCAGCCGCTCGCCCGAGACGAGCAGATAGACGTTGGCGCCGCGCAGTCCTTCGATCAGGAAGACGTTGGGCACGACCTGTCGCATCGTCCACCTCCTTCCGGGACCTCCGCGAGCTGCTTAGGGCGGAGAGCCCTCTGGTTCTAGTGCCCCTCTCCTCCGGCCGGCTCAGGATGGAGCTCTATCTCGGCTAAGGCTACACCTTCCAGCCCGGGAACGTCAGCGTCGGTCAGAGCCCGGCCAGTGCCCCCATGGGGTCCCAGGGCGGCAGCACGATAGGCTCGGTCTCCAGCACCTCCAGCAGCTGGGGGGAGAGATAAGCCTTGCTCACCGTGAGCTCATAGACGAACTCGTCGAACCAGGCATCCGTCATCAGCATGTAGCCATCATCGCCCAGATCGGTGCCCCAGCTGTTCTCAACCCGCCACTTCATCGGGCGCCCGGCATCGTCCAGATCGACGCCCGTTAGCACCATGGCGTGGGTCATGCGGCTGTGGCCGTAGTCGAGCCGCCCGGCCTTGTCCAGCTCGAATCTGGTCCCGTAGACGAGGTCGTAGTCGTAGATGGCCGGGTCCATGATGCCCATGTCCCGCTCCAGCCACTTGCCTACGTCGCAGCCGAACCAGACCGCGTTGCCGTCGCGGATCATGTTGACGGCCGCCTGCTTCAGCGTCTCGATATCGACGTTGAGGTAGCGCACAATCGCCCCATCGACCACGTTGCCCAGGTACTGGACTGTGTATAGTTTCTCGTAAGGCTTGTCGTCGGTGGGGGCGTTGATCAAGCAGACCGTGTCGTCCAGGTCGGATTTCACGTAGGTTTTGAAGAAGGCCTGGGGCGTGATCTCGCCGTGGCGATGAAACCCTTCATCTTTGTCGCGCCACTCCCAGAAAAAGCTCGTCGGTGGCTTTCCCAGATGAATGGAGAGCATCTTGTAGAACGTCTCCATCATCTTGCCCTTTCTCTTGCGCATAGCCTCGACCGAGGCCCCCTGTTCGCTCATCTCTCGGAGCGCTTTGGCATCCTCCCGCAGCCTGGCCAGGAGCAATGCGTTCATCGGCCGAGTGTTGCTGCTGCTGTCCGTCTCCGGCATCACGGACTTGGGCACCACGCCGTATTTCTTCACCAGGTTGCTGAACATGTCCCACTGCCCGCCGTCGACGATGGGGTTGGCGAGAATCCACATCACCAGCCGCCCGTCCAGCGGCTCGTCTCGCGTCTCGATGATCGATTCCAGAAAGTAGTTTGCCTTCTCCAGCTTGTCCCAGAACATCAGATAGGCCTGCGAGAGCTCGAATGCCTCCATGTTCATCTTCCCCATCGCCTGGAGGCGCAGGGTGTTTAGGCCGGCGAAGAGCCAGCACCGCCCACTCTTCTTCTGATGGGTGGCCTCGGGCGTCTTGATCATCTCGGAGTACGTATGGTCGACCTGGTTCACCACCGCTCGGTTCAAGGCGACCGCTCCAATCCCGTTCTTCGTGACCGCGTTCAGGGCGAGCCAGTTCTTGGGCTCGGCATCGAACACGTCCGCAAAACGCCTCACGTCTTCATTCTTGACCTGTTTCTCCATGGTAGTCTCCTTCATAGAGGTGACTGGCACTTCCGCAGTTGGCCTCAAGGACGGTCTTCTTGGTGACAATTGAGTACCCCGTCCATCGGAGTTGATGCCCAAGTGCCGGTCACCTGATCAAAGCGCGTCCTCGTCCTATGGGAAGGTGCTGGCCGCCAGGGCGATGAGCAACTGCCCGGCGTAGTAGAAGGCCAGGCTGATGCGGTTGTACCTCAATGGCCTCCAGAACCGGTTGGCGGCCAGGATGACGTCTGAGATGTAGAACAGGATGGCGCCGCTGGCGACCATCGCACCTTGTCCGGGACGGAAGAGCGGGCTGACCAGCGTCGAGACGGCGCGGCTAACCATCACGGAGATGACGAGCATGTAGGCGATCACCGGCAGGCGCAGCTTTCCCAGATTCCCCTGGATCAGGGTATAGAAGCCGACCGCGGCTGCCAGGAGCACCGCGGTCGAAGCCGCGTCCCATGCGGAGAAGCATCCCAGCAGCGTGAATGTCACCGTGTAGGCGACGTGGGCCAGCAGGAACAACCCCAGGCCGACGGCGAAGGCTCGGGGCTGCTCGTCAAACATCAGCGCCACGTCACCGCCCATGGAGAACAGCAGTCCCACGAACACACCGGCCGTGTAGGTCCCATTCCGCGTCGGCTCCCGAAGCGAGAGCAGCGCCACTGCGATCACCAGCAGCGTGGCCGCCGGCTTAAAGATGAAGACCTGTCGCCGTTTCCCAAGGATCTCCGCTCGGATCAAGAGGGCGACCACGACGATCAGGAACGGAACCGGGTAGTGCGCCAGTTTCACGACGCTACTCCTGCTTCTGCTTGGCCCTCCGTCGCCGGCGCACGATCCAGCGGATCATGAAGAAGAGCCCGACCACCGGTAGGGCTATGATGACCAGGACGGGGAGGATGAGCACGATGATGACGATCAAGGCGTCGACCAGGAACTGGAAGACCCTGATGAGGGACTCGAAGGCGTTGCGCAGCGTGCCCTGCGGGCGCCATCCGCCGACCTTGATCGGCTGGGCCAGCTTGCTGGGGGTGATGTCGAGCGTGATGGTCGCCATCGCCGCCGATTCCTCCAGATACTGCATGCGTCCTCTGGTCTGCTCGATCTGGGCCTGTATATTCTGCAGGCGGTCGTAAACCTCCAGGGCCGCCTCGGTGTCCTCCGCCTCATCCATGAAGGTCAGCAACCGCTCCTCGGTCGCCTCAAGATGGCGCAGGCGCGATTGGAGATCGACGTACTCGTCGGTGACGTCCTGGCCCGATATGCTCTCTCGGCGCACCTCCATGGCGAGCTCGCGGATGCTATCCAGCGCCGAGTCGAGATCCTCCGCCGGGATGCGGATCCTCAGGTGGGCTCGCTGGCCCTCCTGGTACTCGGAGATGTTCGACTCGATGACGTAGCCGCCCAGCTCCTCGGCCAGCGCGTTGATCTCCTCCACCGCGGTATCGGTGTCGCGCACGACGATGTCGAGGCTGGCGTTGCGGATGATGAGACGCTCGACGGCCTCGTAATCGCCAGATCGGCCTCCGTAGTTGCCCTCAGCCTCCTTCGCAGGGGCCTCGGCCACCTGCGTGGCCATCACTTCAGACTGCATGGGCGCTGCGGCGCAGCCAACGATCACCAGTGCGAGAAGTGCAGCGCCCATACCATACGCGATCTTCTTAATCATATTCTCCTCCTCTGCGTTATGTCTATCGGACTCATAGAGCTTGTCGTCTCATAGACGTCAGGGCGGGCACAGAAGTTCCGGGCTAGCGTCCGATCTTCAGGCGGTCGATCAAGCGCTGGGGCAGGCCCTTGGCGCGCATGCGCTCTTGGGTGATCCCGATCGGGTAGGACACGCGATGGAAGGTCCACGACATCTCGTCGGTGTCGAGGAGCGCGTAGCTGGCCCGTGGATCGCCATCGCGAGGCTGCCCCACGCTGCCCGGGTTGACAATTGCTCGGCGTTCTCCTAGCTTCACCGGTTTGGGGAGCGGAGGAAGCAGCGTCTCGCAGCGATGGTGATCTTCGTCCAGCTCGAAGAGGACGGGCACGTGCGTGTGGCCGACCAGGCAGAAGGGGGTGGCGAAGTGCTCGAAGTTCTGATAGGCGGTGCTTGTGTCCATAACGTATTCCCATATCGGTTCGCGCGGGCTGGCGTGCGCCAGCGCGAAGTCTCCTCGCTGCAAGCTGGCATGGAGCTCGTTCAGAAAAGTGCGCGAGCTCGGCGTCAATTGCTGCTGTGTCCACTCGTTTGCGGTACGGGCGACGGCGTTGAAGCTGCTCAGGTCCAGCTTGCCCAACGCGGCCCAATCGTGGTTCCCCGCCAGGCTGGTGTGGGAGAAAGCTCGAACGCGCTCGATGCACTCGTTGGGCTTGGGTCCGTATCCCACCAGATCGCCCAGACACCACAGCTCGTCAAAATCGGGCGCGTCCTCGAGGACGGTCTCCAAAGCTGCCAGATTGGCGTGAATGTCGGATATGACCAAGTATCGCACAGCGTCAGCACTCCTCGTGTTTCATGCCCGTTCACCTCCTGCTCCTTGCGGGCCCGCGATCCAGCCGGATCTTGAAGCTTCGCAGGGTGAACGTTCACCGTGTCTTGAAGCCTTCATCGTATCCGATCATTATAGTACCACTTACTACTTTGCGCTAATTGGCCTGTAAGAGTCCAGGGCCTTATCATAACCGGCGACCGTGCGAAGGCTCGCAGCCTTTGCACGGTCTGGATCCGGAATGAAAAAGCTCTGCAAGAGATAGTTGCGAGCGCACCCGGAAGGCGGGGCTGCAGAGGAGAGGCGGCCGTCCAGACTTTTGCCCTGGGCTGGACTGTTGTATAATAGAGGTCGTATGCTCTCGTCGTTTGAGAGGCTGGCCCATCGAGTGCTTGAGGGAGGTCAACATAGTGCGTAAGGTGCTCAATTTCCTCGCTGGTTTCTTCGTCGGTGCTCTGACTGGTGCGGTAGTCGGGTTGCTGTTGGCGCCGTACAGCGGCACCGAGCTTCAGGAGCAGATTCGTGCCCGGTTCGATGAGGTGATGGAGGAAGGGGAGAAGGCAGCCGCCGCCCGTCGGGCCGAGCTGGAGAATCAGCTTGAGGCGTTCAAGACGGGTGAATCCCTGACCATCGAGCCGGCTTAGAAGCGCAGGCAGCGCTCTCTCGCAGATCCGATCAGGGCCTTCTACTTGCCTTGATCTCCGTCCGAGGTGGCGCAGGGCGAATCGCCGGGGCTCAGGGCGCTGGCTAGCGGCTGATCGTCAGCTGGTAGGGGGCTGGCTGGTGCGTCAGGGGGGCTGTGGCCGATAGGATCAGCACGGCCTCGTGGAGGTCCTCGCTGCTCAACGGGACGATCCACGCTGCGCTCTGGTCCTCTGCCAGGGGCAATCTCTCGACCGTGACGTCCTCTCCAAGGGTGACCAGCAGGGCCACGTAGCCTTGTGGCACCAGCCCATCCGTGAGCACGAAGCCCTGCGCGCTCCATGTGCTCATCTCGGCCTTTCCCTCCTGCTGATCCTCCTCGTGGTCGATCTCCGGTATCGAGATGTCGTCCAGCAGGAGGCCCTCTCCTGTGATCGCCGCGTCGGTCAGATAGGAGAAACGGATCAGGACGTCGCCACCGGCGTAGGCTGAGATATCGATCTCCTCTCGGATCCAGTCACCGCTCTTGCCCGTGTATCCCCAGCCCGGGTTGTTGTGATATGGATTGGCGTCTGTCCCAGAGGGGGCACGGAGCGTCTGCCACCCCTTGCCACCGTCAGCGCTGATCTCGACGGTGGCGTAGTCGTAATGAGGTTCGATGTCGTACCATACCCGATAGACAAGGGTCGCTTCCTCGACGTCACGCAGATCGACCTCTCGGGTGAGGGACGTCAGAGACTCGTCGGCCCGGTTTGACCACCAGACTGGATGATCAATGGGCGGCGCCTCGGTCAGGAGCGGGGTCTGCCTCTGCCCCGTGAACTGGACGCGGATATCCTCCTCCCCTCGCAGGACGACGTAGTCAGCCGCGAGTTGGTGGACCGCTGCGTTGGCCTGCACCGGGTACGTATCGTACATGGTGGAGGCTGCTGGTTGAGCCAGATCGAGACGCGGGTAGCGATGGGGCGTCTCCTCGGTCTCCAGGATGCGGTCCAGGTAGTTCGCTGCCAGCCAGTCGGCGAGTAGATCGTCGAAGGTCAAACCGGTCCCCAGCGTGTCGAGCGCCGCTTTGAATCCTCTGGCGCCGTTGGTCGGCTCGGCTGTCAGGGCGCGCGTGCCGTCGTCGCCGAATCGTTGGTGGAAGTAGGTCATGAAGAGATGGGCGGCTCCCCGCTGCCTGTCGTCGTCCGTCCAGGCGGCGATGGGGGTGTCCGTTTGTTGCAGATAGGCCTCGTGGAGCCTGCTGGGTTGGGCTCCCATCAAGGTGGCCGCTAGCTCAGCCAGCCCTTCCCGCACCCAACGCTCCTCGTTGCGGTCCTGGTGCCACTGGATGAGATGCAGGAGCTCTCGGGCCAGCAGCGCGTCGTAGGTGGGCGATCCAACCTCGACGGCCTCGACGTTAACTGTTATCATCTCTGCTTCGTTCGACCAGGGATGGACGTCGCTGGGGTATTCGTCCAGGCTCGACGTGTAGCCGAGGATGTCCTTTCCCAGGCCAGTTGCGTGCAGAATGCTGATGCGGGGATCGTTGTCGATGCCGGGCGTCCATTCCGAGCCGAAAGCGTCGCCAATTTTGGTGTAGATGTCTGTCTCAAAGCGTGCGGCAGCTAGAGAGAGCTGCCGCACGTCGTGCCATACGCCTTCCTCGACCCACATAGCTGCGTGCGGCGTTTGCGTGCGGAGGCGAGCCGTGATCTTCCGCCGTTCGCCGGTCGCTGCCTCGACGATCCAGAAATCTCGCATCGCGTTCGGCACCCGGCGAGGTGCCTCGGCAGTGGCGCTGGTGGGAGGGAGAGGGCGGGGGGGCGGCTCGGCCTTGGCCTCGTCCGTCGTGCGGGGCGCTGGCGTGGTCACCGGGCTGTCGAAAGGGGTTGAGGTGGGGACGGGTGAAGGGCTGGCTGTGGGTGTGGAAGTGGGCTTGGTGGTCGGGGACGCGGTTGGCATCGGCGATGGGCGGGTGGGGGAGGCCGTCGATGTGGGAGCGGGCGTATCGGTCGGCGTTGGGGGTGGCGCGGGTGCTGCTCTACACGCAGCCAGCAGCGCCAGCGTGATGACAAGCCAAGATCGTCTGCGCATCAGGTTTGAGCCGCTTCGATCAGTCCCTCGAAGAGCCGACGCATAGGGGGAGCGTGTTCGACCATCACCTCCGGATGCCATTGCACGCCGATGCAGAAGCGACGATCGGGAGCTTCCAGGCCTTCGATGACGCCGTCGGGTGCCCGTGCGGTGATCAGGAGGTCGTCCCCGACACCGTCGGCCGCTTGGTGGTGGGCGCTGTTGACGTCAATCTGGCCCGCTCCGATCAGGCTGGCCAATCGTGTGTCAGGCTCTACGTTGACCGTGTGAGCGATCTTGGGGAGCGGGCGACCGGCCACGCAGCTGTGAGACAGCGCGTTCGGAACACGCGTGGGGATGTCCTGGATCAGCGTGCCGCCGCTTGCCACGTTGAGCACTTGAATGCCTCGACAGATGGCCAGCACGGGGAGGTCGTCGGTCAGCGCCCAGCGCGCCAGCGAGAGCTCCGCTTGGTCTCGCTTCTCGTCAACGCGCCAAAGCAGCCCCTGGTCCTCCTCCTCGAATGCCGAGGGGTGGATGTCGCCGCCGCCCGACAGGATCAGTCCGTCTATGCCCTCGAACGCTGCACGCAGGAGCGGGCGCTCCAGATAGGGGGGTAGGATCAAAGCCGCGCCGCCGCCGGCCGCCGCTGCCCGGACGTACGACCGTGACAGGGCGAAGGTCGAGACGTTTGGCGGGCGGGCGGATCGGTCAGCGTAGCCTGTGATACCGATAACGGGAGAGCTCATTGGTGGACCGGTAGGCTGCTAAGGTGGATCGACAATGCCGATCCAACAAAGACACAAAAAAGAGGCGTAGGAAACGCCTACGCCCGTCATCCCGGACTGAGGTAAGCGGCCAGCTGCTAAGCGCGCTTTTCCCGCAATCGTGCCGCTTTGCCCTTCCGCTTCCGCAGGTAGTAAAGCCTCGCCCGACGTGCATGCGCCCGCCGCAAGACCTCTACTCTGTCCACACGGGGCGAATGGAGCAGGAAGGTGCGTTCCACGCCGATACCATGGGAAGCGATGCGACGCACAGTAAAGGTTGCACTGGCTCCATGCCCTCGGACGCGGATGACGGTGCCCTGGAAGGCCTGCACGCGCTCGCGCTCACCTTCGACAATGCGCACGTATGCCTTGACGGTGTCGCCCGGGCGCAGCTCAGGGATGTTTGGGTTTCGTTCTAATTGACGATTCAGCGATTCTATGAGGTCCATAATCAAGTTTCCTGCAATAAGCTCCGGCAATCTCTGCTGATCCGGTCGCGACTCTCCAAGCCTCCGGAGACGCGTGCCCGGGCCAGTAGACAGTTTCGTAGGCGTCTCACAACCACGACCAGAAATTATACCACGCTTTGCCAAGTTAGCAACCGAGGACTGCACCCGGCGAGCACAGGGTCCGGCGCGAGACCGGCTTCCTTGCCAAGGAGGCCCTTCTGAGTACAATTCATCTTCAGACTGTCCGGGATTCTGCAAGAAAGGAGATCACAGTGAGCACCGATCTAGATCAACTTTGCATCAACACGCTTCGCACACTCGCCATGGACGCGGTTCAGAGGGCGAAATCTGGTCATCCGGGCATGCCGATGGGCATGGCAGATGTTGCCTACGTCCTCTGGACGCGGTTTCGGAGGCATACCCCAGGCGATCCCGGCTGGCCCAACCGCGATCGATTTGTCCTTTCCGCTGGACACGGCTCCATGCTGCTCTACGGCCTGCTCCATCTGACCGGCTACGATCTGCCGCTGGAGGAGCTCAAGGCGTTCCGTCAGCTCGGCAGCCGTACGCCCGGGCATCCTGAGTATGGACTCACCCCGGGCGTCGAGACGACGACTGGCCCCTTGGGACAGGGGTTCGCCAACGGCGTGGGTATGGCGATGGCCGAGCGCTTTCTGGCTGCGACCTTCAATCGCTCCGGGTTCCCGATCTTCGATCACATCACCTACGCCATCGTCTCCGACGGTGACCTGATGGAGGGCATCAGTCACGAGGCGGCTTCGTTGGCTGGGCACCTGGGCCTGGAGAAGCTGATCTACCTCTATGATGACAACGAGATCTCCATCGAAGGCTCCACGGATATCACGTTCACCGAGCATGTGCCCGAGCGTTTCCGCGCCTACGGCTGGTTCGTACAGGAGATTGATGGCCACGATCTGGACGCGATCGAGGGGGCGATCGCCGCTGCCCAAGAGGAGGCTGAGCGCCCTTCGCTCATTGTCTGTCATACCCATATCGCGTACGGAAGCCCGAACAAGCAGGATGATGCCTCTGCACACGGTGCGCCCCTGGGGGAGGAGGAGGTTCGAAGCACGAAGGAGCGTCTGGGATGGCCTCCAGACGCTCAATTCCTCATTCCAGACGAGGTTCTGGATGTCTTCCGCCAGGCTGTCAATGATGGTCAGCGGGCTCAGAGTGAGTGGCGGGCCATGGTCGACCGGTATGCTGAGGCCTACCCAGATGATGCGGCCTTTCTCGAGACCCTGTGGGCGGGCGACGTGCCAGACAGCTGGCAGGGCGCTCTGCCGACCTTCCACCCCGAGGATGGTCCAATAGCGACGCGAAAGGCGTCCGGGGCTGTGCTCAACGCTATCGCCGATTATCTGCCCACCCTCATCGGCGGATCGGCCGATCTTGCCCCTTCAAACAAGACGCTGCTCAAGGACTACGATGCCTTCAAGATGGAGACGCCCGCCGGACGAAACCTCCACTTTGGCGTCCGAGAGCACGCCATGGGAGCCATTCTCAATGGGATGGCCCTCCACGGGGGGCTGACACCCTATTGTGGGACGTTCCTTGTCTTCAGCGACTACATGCGTCCTCCTGTCCGGTTGGCCGCGATGATGGGTCTTCCCGTTATCTACGTCTGGACCCACGACTCGGTCTGGATCGGCGAGGATGGTCCCACCCATCAGCCGGTGGAGCAGCTGGCCGGCTTGCGGGCTATTCCAAACCTGGACGTCATCCGTCCTGCCGATGCCAACGAGACCGCGGCGGCCTGGCGTGCCGCTCTGGAGCGGCGAGATGGCCCCACCGGCCTGGTTTTGACGAGACAGTCTCTTCCTATCCTGGATCGCGGCGAGCTGGCCGATGCGGACAACTTGGCGTGCGGTGCCTACGTGATGAGCAAAGCCCCCGACGGCGCGCCAGAGCTGATTATCATGGCCACGGGCTCGGAGGTCTATCTGGCCCTGGAGGCTCAGGATATCCTGACCGAGCAGGGGGTGCGGGCGCGGGTCGTCTCAATGCCATCCTGGCGACGCTTTGAGGCGCAGCCCAAATCCTACCGAGATCAGGTTCTTCCACCCAAGATCACCGCTCGCCTGGCGCTGGAAGCGGCTGAGCCCCTGGGCTGGGATCGGTACGTGGGTCTGGAAGGCGCGGTGATCGGCATAGAGCGGTTCGGTGCTTCGGCTCCGTACGAGGACCTGATGGAGGCGTTCGGATTCACGGCCGACGCAGTGGCGGAGCGGGCGTTGGACGTCCTGGAAAGGGTGAAGCGTGGCTGATCCTGGAGCCCGTCGCGTTACCTACGCCGGATTTTACGATGCCGAAAGCCGGCCAGTTCGTGGTGTTGTGCCGGCCGAGGCTGTGATCACCCTCCAGGTCAACGGTCAGGCCCTGGTCAGGCTGATGTGTACACCCACCAGGCTGAAGGACCTGGCGCTGGGGTTCCTCTTCAATGAGGGCCTGATCGAGGCGTTGGACGACGTGGCCGTGACCGAGCTGTGCAGCGGCGGGGATGGGGTGGACGTCTGGCTGACGTACGGTATTGAGACGCCGGCCGTGCGCTCCATCACGTCCGGCTGTTCCGGCGGGACGACGTTTGAGGACCTGACGAGTGTGCATCATCAGGTCGAGTCTGAGCTTGTCGTCACGCCGGACCAGGTGACGGCGTGGATGGAGCGGCTTTCGGACGAGGCCGTGCTCTATCGCCGGGCGGGGGGCGTGCATGTGGCGGCCCTGGCTGCTTCGGGTGAGGACGGGCTGATCTGCGTTGCGGAGGACGTGGGGCGGCACAACACGCTGGACAAGATCGCCGGTAGCTGCCTCCGAAAAGGGATATCGACGCAGGACGGCGTTCTCCTGTCCAGTGGCCGCGTCAGCTCGGAGATGGTGAGCAAGGTGGCCCATATGGGCGTCCCCGTGGTCGTGTCGCGGACGTCGCCGACCACTCTCTCGATTGATCTGGCGCGGTCGTGGGGCATCACCTTGATCGGCTACACGCGGCGGCGGAGCTTCCGCGTCTACACGGCCCAGGAACGGGTCGTCTCGGAGCTCTAGGGCTGCAGCACGATGCTGGCCCGAGAGGCCTCCCAGGTCTTCGTCACCGATCAGTTGTTTCCGATTCGCGCCTCGAAATCCCGTAGGGCTCGGATCAGGCGATCCTGTCGGAGGCTGCTGGTCAGGTCGCCGCGGGTGCGCTCCAGGACCCCGCGTAGCTGATCGACGCGGTGGCGCAGGCCGCCGGTGATGGCGTCTGGGAAGTCGAACGTGTTGACCACGTCGTAGACCTCGTCCATGATGCCCAGCAGGCGCTCGGCTTCGTCGAGGTTCCCACGCCGCATCTCATCCAGCGAGCGGCGCCGGAGCTCGCTCGCCGCTTCGCAGAGCCCGTTTAGGTAGGACGGATGGGTGGCGTTGAGGTCCTCCGGCTCCGGGATGGGGTCGCCCTTCACCAGCGCCAGCGTGGCGTGGGCTTCCACCAGTTCCTTCAGCGCAGCGCGTGTGTAGCCAGCGTGCCGAAGGTCGGGGTAAGGTTCCAGAGCTTCCAGGATACTGCCCGCGAGATCATCCGCTTCTTCCAGCAGATCGCGGGCCTCCTGCCACTCATCTCGATGGCTGGCCCGAATGGCGTTGCCGCAGAAGCGGATCAACTCGCGGGTGCGGTGCAGGGCGTCGTCGCGAGCCCTGTTTCGGGTCTCGAAGTCGTCGCGGATGCGCTCCGCTGTCGTCTCTAGCTTCTTCATTGTGGCTCCTGAAGGGCGCTATTCGTCGGATGGGTGGGGTGGCCTGACGCCGCCGAAGAACTGCTGGGCCAGGTTCTTGCCGCCGGAGGGCAGCTTGATCTCGCCGAACTGAGCTTCGTATTTCTCCAGATTGTCATTCAAAGCCTTCAACAGGAGCTTGGCGTGCATCGGGGTGGTGACGATGCGAGCGTGCACCTTTGACTTCGGCGTGTTTGGCAGCACGCGGGCGAAATCAATGATGATCTCGGATGGCGAGTGCGTGATCACGGCGAAGTTGGCGTAGGTGGCGTCGAGATCGGAGGGCATCTCGATGTTGATCTTCTGCTTGCGCGCGGGTCCTTTGCTCATGAGGAACCTCCTTCGGGCGTCGTGAACGTCAAGGGACGTGGCGAACAGGAGAGGCGTGCGCTGATTCTCCCGCAGTAACTGCTGCGTCAACGTGGATTCGTGTGGTAAACAAGCTCAGTGGGGTGTGTCCCCCCGGTAAACAAGCTCGATGGGGTGTGTCACCCCCGCATCTGTGTTTCAGGACTGGACGTCACGCCGACACATGGTGACGTGCAACCGTAGGCTGCCAGCCGCTTGGAGCATCCCGCAAATCTGCGTAGACCCTGTCTGCTCAAGTGGCTGGTGCTTGCGCATCGCCTTGGCTCAAGACGGCAGGCACTGACTGCCGTCAGATAGGGTCATCGTTGAGAGCAGGTGTGGAAGTGCCCGGGTCGACGCAGTCACCCGGGTCAGCGCAGCCCCCATCATCTTGATAGACAGGCACCACAGACCGCCGCAGGGCGGCAGCATGGACACGGCGGCCTGTGACACCGGCTGGTTTAGAACGGAATCTCCTCTTCCTCCTCCTCAGGGGGTTCCTTGGGCATCCCTCCGGGTATATCAGCGACAGGTTCTCTGGCGGGACTACCGAGGAACTGCACGAAGCGAGCGGTTACCTCATAGCGAGCCCGTGTTTCACCGTCCTGCCCCACCCAGGTGTGGGGCACGATCTGTTGCGACCCGTCCGATTGAGTGAGTCGGTCACCTCCGACTGTGCCCTTGATGAATACCTGATCACCTGTGCTCAGGTATTCATTGCATGTCTCAGCTTGACGTCTCCACGCCGTGATGCGCCACCAGACCACCTCCTTCCGTTGCTGACCGTCAGCGCCTGTCCATCGGCGGTCGGTGGCAACCGAAAAATTGGTGACCGGGGTTCCGCTGGGAGTGTACCTCATTTCAGGATCGCCTCCCAGTCGGCCTATCAGTGTGACTTCATGATACATTCTCGCCTCCTGTCTATGTGAGTGCGGATTGCTTAACCCGAGTTGTGCTCTCGAGGCTGCGGCTATGGGTGCCGAAACCTATCAAACTGGTCTTTAGGCGGCGGATGCGTTTATTGCTGCACGAGTCATCTGTACTTCTCTCAGAAGGCTCTTTCCCTCGCGAAGCCTTCTTCCTATCAGTTGATTGTCTACTCCGGTGTCTTTGGGAGAAGGGGGCGGTGGCCCGCTCAGAAAGAGACGCACCAAGTCATAGAGACGATTGGTTGGGGCGTTAGGAAGCTCAAACGCAACTTCAGCGGCGATGAGGAGAAACTCCGTAATGTCAGAAACCATCAGGAATCTAGCTGTTGTGGCTGTATTGACTTGGTGTCTATCGATGAAACGACAAAGCGGAGAGGGCATCAAGTTGCGCCACTCATCGCTTCTGAATCTCGTCATCTTTGCCCCGGTTTCATCCATCTCAACTATGCCGCCCCCGTTGGGCAGTTCTCCTTCAACCTCCATGGTGGTCGTCTGGTCGAGGAACCGTGGATCCAGCAGGAGCATGGCATCAACGTCTTCGATACACCAGCTCTCGATCTCAAGCTCGAAGCTAGGCATCAGGAACTCCGGTTCCACCTTCTCAATCGCCAGTCTCAAGTCCCGCTTCAGGTAATGAACCTCCCTCTGCAATGCAGCTTTCACCCATTCCACTTCATCACTCAGGCTTCTAAGCTCTTCCCGCCTGCGGGATCTCTCATATAGAGATGACTTCAGCGGGACTCCCAGTAGCCTGTCCAGGAGATCCAGTGCAATCGACGCATATTGCTCAGCATGCTCTCCCTGCACTGTAATACCGTTGCCTGCGTGGTAGAGTTTGTTCCGCAAACCATGGAAGTACTCGACGTGTTCCAGGTTGATCCCCTTCAAGCGATCTCCTGCCGTCTTTGCTGCTCTCTCCACTCCTCTCACCAGATCATGAAAGCTTCCTTCCGCCGCCTTTCTTCTGGCGTTGTATGGCAGGTTGGTCTTTGTGACTTCCTCGGGCAATGTGAGGAAGACCTTGAGAAGCGTCTCGACACCAACGTCCAGCAGCAGGAAGCCTACTATCTGGTCAAACTCAGACGGCCTGTGCAAGTGATCGAGGGCATACTGTATCAACTGTCCTGGGAACAACTGCCAGGGATGACGGGTTTCCATGGGTCGTATCGGTAAGGAATACTGGGCATGGTTTAGGATAGATTGACAGATTGCCCACAGGCCGTCTATGTGCCAGA
>CAZNRX010000042.1:0-33489 GCA_964575455.1 uncultured Anaerolineales bacterium
ACCATCGCCTTAATGCTCTCCAGCGTCGCGAACACGTCGTCCTGCTCGAAGGACGTGTCCTTCGCCGGTTCTACGTAGACGATGTCGCCCAGCTTCGTCTGGAAGAAATCCGTCACCCCGACGATGCCCTCGTCTCCATCCGTGCGAACCCAGGTATCGTAGCCAGCGTACCAGGTTCCCACCGGCACGCGGAGTTGAAACTTGTCGAATTGTAGTTCGAAGAACTTGTCTTTCTTCACCTCGGACTCCTATTCTGAAGCTATGCCTATCGGCCGTTCGGTGCCTACGCGGGCGGGTACTCCTTGCGCAGCTCCCGGATCCTGGCTTTGACCTCACTCCTTTCCGGAAAGCTTATGGCATCCGTCTCGCAGGCGTGGATGCACGACTGACAGTACACTTGGCAGTGCCAGCGGTCCTCCACGTAAACCTTGTCCGCGTCTTCATCGTAAGCATAGACATCGTCGTGACAGAACGTTATGCACTCCTGGCACCCCACACACTTCTCGGCATCAATCGTCGGGTACCATGGGATCAGATGCCGTGGAATGCCCAAGTAGCGCTGGTATTTTTCCTCAAGCTCGTCGAGAACTTCCTTCTCACTCATCGTAGTCAATCTCCTATCAACTCCCTATTCCTGACTCGCCGCGCAGCAGCAGGCCCACCAGCCGGCGGGGTTCTCCAAGACTAGATCTCGAAGCACCCCGCCACAAGCCTACGGTCTTTGGCAAAGAGCCGACCGTGTCAGCTGGTAACCTCCTCAACAGCCTTAGCAACCTTCTCCATCGCCTCGGTGGTGGTGTGATCGCGCAGATCCAACGGAGTCACAGCTTCATCGAAGTCGACGCCCACATCGTTCAGCGCATCCTTGAACATCTTGCGCTGCATGGTGGGAGCGCAGGCACCGACGATGTATTTCACGCCCGGCTTGGCATAATCGTGCCAGAAACGGTCCCCGTCCTCCACACAGAGCTGCGGATGGACGATGTCGTACTCCACGTCTAACTCGTTGCGTACGTAGTTCATCAGCGGCCACAGATCCAGCTTATCGAATCCCGGGCACTCACCAGTGCACATGCACATCACAAAACGCGGCTTTCCGTTCTCAGCCATCTGTCTTTACCTCCTCAGGTTCCTTATCAATCCGTCTGTCGAGTATACTGTCCCTTTGTCGTGCCTGCCGCGTGCCCGGGGGCGGACGTTTCAGCCCCGGACCCCGTGAGCAATGGCACAAGCAACGACAGAACCCTATACACTTGCTCATAGCGTCTCAGCTCCTCAACGCTGCCTCTTCTCGCAGTCCATACACAGGTCCGTCTCCCGGTTGGTGCGGTAGACCAGGCCGCAGCCAGGACAGGTGACCTTACGCAGGTTGTTGTTCTTCTTCGGCCGCGGTCGCAGCCCCGGCGGCACAGCGCCAAAGCCGTCCCGCATGCACGTGCATGTCAGGGCCCTCTCTTTTCCGTCTTGCGATCCACTCATACCGTCTCTCCCGCGAGCGAGCTCACGCCAGACTGCTTGACATCGCTGCTTATGCTGGACGTCCTCTCACAGCGCGGGCACGAACAGGCATCCACAGGACCGCGCTCCTCCGGCGCTCCCAACAGTGCCTCCAGGATCCGTTCGACTCGGGCGTCACTCAGGCTGTAGTACACGAACAGCCCCTCGCGGCGGTCCGTCACCAGGTCGGCCTCGCGCAAGTTGCCCAGTTGCTGCGAGACGTAGGGCTGGGGACGACCCACGAGGGCTTGGAGGTGGCAGACACAGGCCTCCCCCGTCCGCAACTCATCCAGTATCTGGAGCCGCACGGGATGAGATAGGATCTGTAAGATTTCAGCGACCCGCTCATATCGACCGCTCATCGCTATATTCCTCCCACCTAATATGCATCTCTAAGCATATATTATACTCTGATCTCGCCCTTTGTCAAGCTGAGGGAGCTGGCCCATGATCCCGGCAGGGTGAAGGTCGCGTGTCGATATGCAGCTCATTGAATATATATGCATCTAGAAAAAAGCCGCGGCGGACGCGGCTCTGCAGACGTCGCTCTCAGCTCGGCCGGGACTCACAGTACAGGCACGGGCATCCTGGCACTGCTCTCACATATATGCCAAACTGCATATAGTTTAGCACTGATTTGAAGTCCTGTCAAGTCAGGAACCCGAAGCGATCAGGGCAATCGCACATGATGAGACTTCCGAATTTTGTGTTCAGGACTGCGCTCAAGAATCACGTTTCGCAGGGCCAAGAGGGTAATAGAGGGGTGAGGGGGCGTAGAAAATTCGGAAGTCTAAGGACATGCCCTCCATAGCTCGCCCTGGATCTGGCGATCCAGGCTGAGCGAGGATGCCAAATGCAATCGCCTTGCCGAAGCGATAGAACGGTGGTGCACACTGTGAAACGTCTATTGACAAAGCACATATAGTTTAGTATACTTGGGAACACGGTCAAATAGGCACCACACGTAAGAACATAACGGATGACAAGAACGAGAACGACAGCGGAGACGGCGACCACGAGAGCATTGAGGTTACGTGGTGCGGTTCCTGGGACCAATGTTGCTCCTCTACCACAGTCGGGCGCACCTCCACACGCTGATCAATGGGCTGGTTGAGCGCTGTCTGGATCAGGCCGCTGGCAGCACCTTCCATCGCGCCGCACGGGGGATGGAGGAGGGCGACGGCTCGCGTCCCGCTGGGAGAGGAGCAGACCGGAGGTCCCCCACGGCGGGTCTATCAGTTGATTGAGCTGGGCCACGAAGTCCTCCGCCGGTGGACGTGTGTTCCAGAGGAGACCCAGGCCTGCTGTCGAGCACGGCCTGAGCCGACGGTCCGGTCTGTGGGTCTGGACGGGGCAGGATTACGACGGTCGAGCCCTGAGGAGCCGAGACTCACGGAATTCGTTACGCCGACATCTGCGTCGATAAACACGCGGATGTCACCTACAAGACTGGACTCGAGCCATACGCCTGAGCCCAGGGCAGTGGAGGTAGGCACATGCCAAATGAGAGTACAGTACTGATCTACGGAACGAATCTGGGAGGCTATCGGGCTGCATACGCCCTAGGCAAGCAGGGACACAAGTTTATCCTGCTCAACCGCGGTTCGTACGTGAACGAGGTGACGTACCAGGCTCTGGCCCAATTACCCCTGGACTTCTGCTGGATCTGCGGGCACATGCCGCAGCGTGCCTTCAAGGCGAGCGGCGCTATGCAGGACTGCTACAACGCTGAACTGCTGGAGGTGACGGGCGAAGCGGGCCATTTCCACGTCACCTTCAAGAAGCGCGATCAGGTCGTCAATAACTTCGCCTGCACCGAGTGCGACCAGTGCATCGAGGTCTGTCCGGTGGAGGTCGGTGACGGCAAGGCGATCCGCGTCGTGCCGGAGGCCGGCTGGGAGAACTGCTACGTGATCGACTTTGAGCACTGCACCCGCTGCGGCGCGTGCGAGGAGATCTGTCCTACTGGCGCCCTCCAGGTCGACCGGCCGGAGGAGGTCGTGGAGGCGGACGTGGGCGCCATCATCCTGGCCGACACCTTCGAGGAGCCGAGTGACGAGGATCTGCAGGACTTCGGACTGGGACAGAGCCCCAGTGTGATGCGGAACTCGCAGGTGGGGCGGCGCTCCCTCCTGACCAACTTCGTGCGGGATTCGGTGCGCCTCCCGTCCGGCAAGATCCCGGAGACGTTCGGCGTCGTGGTGACCCCGCACTTCAATCGTCCGGGTGTCGAGTACGAGCCGTACAATACGAGCGTGAGCGCCATCTACCGCGCGGTCCGTCTCAAGGAGATCCTGCCCGAGTCGGAGGTGACCGTCTTCCTCCACGACTACCGGGGGACGGGGAAGGGCCACCATGCATGGTACCGGAAGGCGCTCGACGCCGGGGTTCGCGTGGAGCGGGCGGAGTCGCTGCGCATCGCCCCCGGCGATGCCGTCGAGGAGGCGACGATCACCTATACCACCGCCGAGGGCGAGACCGATACGGAAACAGTGGAGCTGGCCATCCTGGTGACCGGGCAGAGCCCGCCGTCGCAGATGGAGGAGCTGTCGCGATTGACGGGCGTGCAAGCAGACGCCCATGGCTTCTGCCACGTCCGGCCTTTCTCGTGCTGCGAGACCGACGTCGACGGGATTTTCGCCGTGGGCGAGCTCACGGGTCCGAAAGGGAATCCGGAGACGGTGTGGGACGGCTGCGCGGCCGTGACCGAGATGCAGCGCTACCTGGGAGACAAGAACCTCACCTCTGCCCCACCTCCGACTCTGAGGGACGTGGCGGCCGAGCGCGCCCGCGTCGGTGTGTTCATCTGCAACTGCTTCGGCCAGTTTGATGACCGCATGGACCTGCCGGGCCTCGTCGAGCGCGTCCGCGACCTGCCTGGTGTCAATCACGCGGAGATCATCGAGGGCTGCTGCACCGGCCCCACGATCAAAGCCACGGCGGAGCGGATAGAGGCATCGGGCGTCAATCGGGTGATCCTGGCCACGTGCACGCCCTTGCAGAAGAAGGGGAAGTTCAACAAGGCCGTGATGATGGCGGGGCTGAGCCCGCTCCTGTCTGAGTATCTTCGCTTCCGGGAGGACGTGATCCAAGTGCACACAGACCCGGAACAGATGCTGACGAAGGCGCTCGCGCTCATCCGGGGCGCGGTAGAGAAGGTCAAGCGCGGGCGGCACGCGAGCCCGCCGGTGGACACCTTCAACGGGCGCGCTCTGGTGGTCGGCGGCGGCGTGGCCGGCTTGACCGCGGCCAGCGAGGTCGCGGCGAGCGGGTATCCGGTGGTGCTGGTGGAGCGGGAGGAGGAGCTGGGCGGCCGGATGGCGCACATGACTGAGGCGCAGCGGGCGTACGTGCGTGACCTGATCGCAGCGGTCGAAGCTTCCGATGCCATTACCTGCTACACCGGCGCGGAGGTGACGGAGGTCGAGGGCTATGCGGGTAACTACCGGATGATGGTCGAGGCCCACGGGCGCGCCGTCCCTAGCGATCCAGTCCGCGTGGACGCCGGCGTGGTCTTCCTAGCGACCGGGGCGGCGGAAGTCACCCCGCAGGGCTTCCTCTACGGCGAGGATCCGGCGGTGATGACGCAGACGGAGCTGGAGGCGAAGCTGAACGATGGAGAGAGGGCCGATCGCGTGGCGATGATCCAGTGCGTCGGCTCGAGGACGCCGGAGGTGCCCTATTGCTCGCGCCTGTGCTGCAACCAGGCCCTCGAGAACGCCCTCACGCTACGCGAAGAGGGAGCCGAGGTGACCGTCTTCTACCGGGACATCGCCACCTACGGAAAGACGGACATCTACCGGCTGGCCAGAGAAGCAGGCGTCTCCTTCGTTCGGTTCGCCGACGGTGACGACGGGGAGCCGCGCTATCCGGAGGTGCGGCAGAACGGCGCAGGGCTGGAGGTAGCAAGCGGCGATCAGAGCGTTGGGGCCGACTGGGTCGTGCTGAGCACCGGGATCGTGCCGGACGTGGAGAACAACCGGACCCTGTCTGAGCTGTTTAATCATCCCATCGACTACGAGGGGTTCTTCTCCAGCGACATCAGCAACTACCCCTTCGAGGAGGCGATCAAGAAGCTGACGAAGCCCTTTGAGCTGGCGAGCAATGGCGTTTTTCCGGTGGGGCTGGCGCATTCCCCGCGATCCTTCGAGGAGACCATCCTGACCGCAAAGGACGCGGCCGGACGCGCGCTGGTGGTGATCGGCAAGGATAAGATGGCTCCACCCAACAAGATGTTCGTCGCCGGAGTGTATGAGTCCCTGTGCATGGGATGCGGCGTCTGTGTGGACGTCTGTCCCTATGGCGCGCGAGTCATCGATGAGCGCGAGAAGGTGGCGCGGGTGCGCCCCTTCCTGTGCGATTCGTGCGGCTCGTGCGTGGCGATATGTCCAAACAACGCATCCTATCTGCAGGACTTCAAGGGTCAGCAGTCAATCGCTGCGCTCGATGCGTTACTGGTAGGAGGTTAAAGGTGAACGACGAACAGGAATTCGTCCCCAGGATCGTCTATTTTATGTGCAGCTGGTGTGGCTCCGGCGGCGCCGAGACGGCCGCGGCCCATCATCTGCGCTATCCAGAGAACGTCGTGCCCTCTCGGGTCAACTGTACTGGGGCCCTCCCAGCGGTCCACCTCCTGCGCCCGCTCATCGAAGGGGCGGATGGGGTGGTGATCAGCGGATGCCACCCGGGGGACTGTCACTACGACGACGGCAACTTCCGCGCCCGGAGGCGCATCGCGCTGGTCAAGAGCCTCCTCGACACGCTGGGACTGGAGCCGGAGCGCGTCTGGTTCCGCTACGTAGCACACGGCGAGGGCCGGCGGTTTGTGGACACGGCCGCCGCGTTTGACGAGCACATCAAGGCGCTGGGTCCCAATCCACTGAAGACAAGGAGCGACACGTGAATGCCAATGGCGCCGTACTAGCAACAGAGGAAGGGCTTGAGCCCGCCGTAATCAACTGGCTGAAGGAGGCGCTGAACCGAGGTGTCTTCGACGCCCTGCTCATCCCAGTGGAGACGCCGGCACAGGACTCCTTCGCCTACCTGTTAATTCAGAACCCGGCCATCCTCGACCGTGCCTCCCCGCTACCACCAGTGATGCCGGTCCAGGGGGGTAAGGCGATCGGTCGCCTGACGATGCGGGGGAATCTGAACAAGCGGGTGGCGGCGGTGATACGTCCTTGCGAGGCGCGCGCCGCGATTGAGCTGACCAAGTTGAAGCAGGCCCATCTGACGAACCTGTCCTTGATCACCCTCGACTGCCCCGGCGTGCTGCCGCTCCCCGACTATCTGGAGGATCCGGCAGCGGGTGCCGCCCGCTTCACGGAGGCGGCTGCACAGGGCGATCGCTCGCCAATGCGCCCGACATGCCAGATCTGCCATCGCTTCAGCCTGGCGCAGGCGCCGGGGGCGGATCTCCACATCGGCACCCTGGGCAACGAAGAAGACACCGCCGTCATCGTTCCGGGGACCCTGGAGGGAGAGCGCATCCTGGAGCAGATGGGCATGACCGAGGACGACGAGGGGAGGCGCTCCGTGGCGGAGATGCTCGATCGGTGGTCCGCGCGGGTGGAGGAGGTGGCGGAGGCTCAGACAGAGCGTCGTCGGCAGGCCCACGCGGAGCTACAGCAGGCGGTCGCGGGGGCGGACAAGCTGTTGGACACGTTCAGCAGCTGCATCAACTGCCACAACTGCCAGCGCGTCTGTCCGGTCTGCTACTGTCGGCAGTGCTACTTCGAATCGACAGCGCTGAAGCTCCCGCCGGAGAACTACCTGGCGCGAGCGGCGTCCAAGGGGGCGCTCAGGTTCGCGCCGGACACCCTGCTGTTCCATCTCGGGCGGGCGTCGCACATGGCGCTCTCCTGCGTCTCGTGCGGTGCGTGCGAGGACGCCTGTCCGATGGACATCCCGGTCGGCCAGGTGTTCAGCCTACTGGCGGATCGGGCCCAGGAGGCGCTGGGATACGTTGCGGGCCGCAGCATCGAGGATTCGCTGCCCCTTGTGGCGTACGAGATGGAGGAACTCCACGACGTGGAGCAACCATATGTAGAGATCTACCGCGAGCAGGAGGTGCAGGATGCCTGAGGGAGCGACTTCATCAGCCTTCACACCGGAAGGGCTGAGGACGAATCAAGGAGCAGACGGGACGGTGCGACAGCTACTGCGTTCACTCCTGGAGAGCGGGCACGTCGAGGCGGTGCTTGCCCTGGGGAAGACCGGGACGGATGAGAAAGGAATCGCGTACTCGCTGTTCACGGACCCGGACGCCTTCGCGACGGACGGGGACGCGCTGCCTCTCCTGCCGTTTATGCCCGCCAACGGTGGTGGACTGCTCTCTCGGCTGACGCTGGAGGGCGCCCTGGCCGGGCCGGTCGCCGCCGTGATCAGACCGTGCGAGCTGCGGGCGTTTATCGAGTTGATGAAGCTCAACCAAGGGAGTCTCGACAACGTCTTCCTCATCAGCTCCACCTGCGGTGGCGTCTACCCCCTGGAGATGGCCGTCGATGAGGATCTGGACGAGAAGGTGTCTGGATACTGGGAAAGCATGGAACAGGGCGAGCTGGACGAAGCCGTGCGGCCAACGTGCCGCGCCTGTGAGAGCTTCGTCCCCCAGGGCGCCGATATCACAGTGGCGCTGCTCGGCGAGGCGGGCCTCGACCAGCAGTGCACGCTCTACCTGAACACGGAGCAGGCTGAAGCGTTTGCAAAGGGTCTGGAGGGGAGCGCGGTGAGCGGAGGATCGGAGTCCGCGGCGATCGAGCGCTCTGTGGAGGAGCGAGACGCGTTCCGCGAGGAGCTGTTCGCCGGGGTCGATGTGGGCATAAGGGGCCTGATCCACACCTTTGGGCGGTGCATTGGCTGCCACGGCTGCAAGACGGTCTGCCCCATCTGCTACTGTCAGCTGTGCCACTTCGATTCTCACAATTGCGAGCGGGAGATCGACTATTACGAGGGGGCGCTCCAGAGGAAGGGCGGGCTGCGGGTGCCGCCCGACACGGTCTTCTTCCAGCTGGGACGGATGGCCCATATGGCCCTCTCCTGCGTGGGATGCGGGATGTGCACGGACGTCTGTCCGGCAGACATCCCCGTGTCGACCATCTTCTCCAAGGTGGCGGCATCCACCCAGGCGACCTTCGACTACAAGCCGGGAAGAGACCTGGCGGAGGAGATCCCGCTCAGGACGTTCAAAGAAGAGGAGCTCGCCGAGGTGGCGATAGATTAGGAGGGAGATATGGAAGAGCAGACGTTCAGCCCGACAATCGTTGGATTTCTATGCAACTGGTGCACCTATGCCGCTGCCGATTCAGCGGGCGTGGCCAGGATGAAGATGCCTCCCTCCGTCATGGTCGTCCGGGTGATGTGTTCTGGGCGGGTCGACCCGCTGTTCGTCCTGACCGCCTTCCTCAGGGGGGCGGACGGCGTGTTGATCAGCGGGTGCTGGCCGGGTCAATGTCACTACCAGACGGGAAACCTCCAGGCGCGCCGTCGAACGGCGTTGCTGAAGTCTATCTTCGATGCGCTGGAGCTGGAGATGCATGACCGCTTCCGGCTCTCGTGGGTGTCCTCGTCTGAGGCACCTCGGTTCGTCCGGGTGGTGAAAGATTTCACACAGGAGATCACGGATCTGGGCCCCAGCCCTATCCAGGACGAGCTGTTCTTATGAGCGGACGGGCAGAGGGAGGGGGCCGACGATGGACGGAAGGGCACGGCCCGGCGGCGACCGCAGGAGGTCGCCTACGCACACTGGCCAGGGAGCAATGAACCATGCGTGACCAGACGAGACCAAAGAGCTTCGCGGACGAGATCGCGCTGGCGGCCGGTGGCGAGAGCATGCGGGCCTGCTACAGCTGTGGAACGTGCGTCAGCCGCTGCATCATCCCCTGGCGAGACCCCGCCTACAACCCGCGCCGGCTGTTCCATATGGTCGGCCTGGGGATGCGCGAGGCCGTCTATGAGGATATGACCATCTGGCACTGTACGGCCTGCGACCTGTGCGTTCCCGGATGCCCGCAGGAGGTGCGCATCTCTGACGTTATCGGCGCGCTCCGAGAGAGCGCGCTAGCGGCGGGCTACAGCTCTCCGCTGGAGACCGTTGCCGTGAACGTCGTCCTTTGCGCGGGCTGCGGGACTTGCGTGAACCTGTGTCCCTACGATGCCCTGTCGCTGGCACCCCAGGGAGAGGGCCAGGTCTCGACGGTGGACGACAACCGCTGCATGGGGTGCGGGTGCTGTGTGGCCGCATGTCCGAACAACGCCATCGGTGGCGGGGAATTCACCGACCAGCCGATCCTTGAGAGCATAATCGAGGGACTCCAGGCGCGGGCCAGTCCCTAAGCGAACAGATCGGGACTGCCCAGCAATGCTTCTGTTTCTTCAGTCAGCAGGCTTGGTGTCCTAGGCCAGCCGGCGGGTCAAGACCCACGTCGCCAGGGCGAAGAACACCGCGGTGAAGGCAGCCAGGATGCCCAGGTCCATCACACCCGTCATCAGTCGCCCGTCTGTGGTGGCCACCTCCAGTGCCTCAATGGCGTATGTCAGAGGGAAGGCGCGAGCCACAATCCGCAGACCCAGGGGCATTGATGCAACCGGGACAAAGGCACCTCCCAGGAACATCATCGGAAATCGAAAGGCATTGGCCAGGGTCTGAGCCTCAAACACCTCATTGACGGCGGCCGAGATCAGGGCGCCCATCGAAGAGAAGGCTGCTGCAGCGAGGATCGTAGACAGGGAAAGGAGCAGCCAGTTGACGCCTCTCAGATCGAAGAGGAGCGCGGTCGGGAGGAGGACAATCAGGGTGGTGGCCAGCGCAAACACGATACCCCCGAGGACCTTGCCGGCCAGCAGCGCCGGAAGGCGCATCGGGGCCAACAACAAGCGCTCCAGGGCCCCGATCCGGCGCTCGAAGGTGATCACGATGGCCTCCATACTGCTGGCTCCGAAGAGGAGCGTCAGTCCCAGCATGGCGGGCACCAGCCGCTCCAGATTGCCCGGGTCACGGATGACGAAGGAGAGGATAAAGGCGAAGGGAAAGAGGATACCCCAGCTGACGTTGGGCGGCTTGAAGTAGTACGCTCGCAGGTCCTTGAGCATGACGTACCACATGCACCGCAGGTCATCGTTCAGCATCTCACCTACCCTTTCCCTCTTTGTCCATCTCCATCTGCTCGGCGCTGAGCCCGGTCAACTCCACGAAGACGTCCTCCAAGCTCGGTCGGAGCGTCTGAACGGCAAGCACCCGCTGTCCCTCGGACTCCGCCTCGGCCAGGGCATCTCGCACAAGTGAGGCGGTGTCCTCACCGATGAAGCGTCGAGTCTTGGAGGGACCGTCCCCCTTCTGCATCGTCAGCTCGATCGCGGTCGCTTCCCGAACCTGGGACTTCAGACCGCTCACGGTATCCAGCGCCACAATCCGACCCTGGACGAGGAGGGCGATGCGATCGCACAGCCGCTCTGCCTCCTCCAGGTAGTGGGTGGTCAAGAAGACGGTCACACCCTCCCGACGCAGCCCGGCGATCATGTGCCGCAGGTTGCGCGCGCTGACCACGTCCAGGCCCGTGGTGGGCTCATCGAGGAAGAGCAGCGCCGGCTCGTGGGCCAACGCGGAGGCGATGGTCAGGGCGCGCTTCATCCCGCGCGACAGCTTCCTGAAGGGCGTGTCGCGCTTGTCCGACAGGCGGAAACGGGCCAGCAGCTCCTCGGCCCGCGCCGCGCGCTCACGCCTGGGCACCCCGTAGAGCTGCATGGAGAAGATCAGGTTGTCGAAGGCCGTCAGCTCGTTGTAGAGATTCGAGGCCTCAGGCACGACGCCAATGCGCTTCTTGATCCGGGACAGATCGAGGGAACGGTCCAGCCCCAGCATGGTCGCCTCACCCGCCGTAGGCTCGGACAGGCCGGCGAGCACGCGGATGGTGGTCGTCTTGCCCGCGCCGTTAGGGCCCAGGAAGCCGAACACCTCGCCCTGGTGCACCTGGAACGAGATACGATCCACGGCCAGCACACCCGAGTTGGGCGAGCCGTACCGCTTGGTCAGCCCGGCGACGTCGATGACGGCCAAAGGGTCAGCTATGCGGTTCATCATCCTCCTTCTTGCTGAAGACGGAGAAGAGCGAATAGCGCTGCCCTAAGCCCCGCATGAGGTGAGTCGCGGCCAGGCCAGCCGCGAAGCCCAGGGCCATGTTGGTGATGACGGATAGGGCAGCGGTGAACAGGGCGAGTCCCAGCTTCCCTCCCCGCAGCTCGATGATGGGCTGCGCCAACTGGATGCTGACGAGGAGCATCATGCCGGCCATCAGCGGCATCGGGAAGGCGGCCAAGACGTTGGCGATGGACCGGCTGAGAAAGAGACCGATACCAATCTCGATCAGGCCTTCCAGGATTGGGGTACCCCCCGTGCGCGCCCCGAAGTAGTACTGCCCGGCCAGCCCTCCCGCGCCGTGGCACATTGGCATCCCGCCCACGAACGAAGCGGCGACGTTCATCACGCCCATATTCAGCATCAGCTTGCGCTCGCTGACCGCCTTCTCTTCCGGGAAGTAGTCGCGGATGAGGGCCGCTGGGGCGATCACAGCGTTGGTGATGGAGAGCGGGATCTGAGCGAACCCGGCCAGGAGCATCGCCTGCCACACGTCGCGAAGGCGAGGCAACGTCAGCGGCGGCAGGGTGAAGGTCAGCTCCCAGGTTCCGGGCAGGTCGCCTCGCCAGGCGATGATGCCTACGCCGAGCACCATAAGCACGATCGCCGCGGGCGCGTACCGGTTCTCGCGCAACACCAGGACGATGATGATGGCGGCAAGGGCCAGGAGCGGGGCAGGACGCATCCACTGTAGCGCCTGCCACGCCAGCATCGCGGCGAGAGCGAGCTGGATGCCGCGCACGATGAAGGTGGGCGTGACGTCCAGGAGCTTCCGCAGCAGACCGGTGAGGACGAGGGCCAGCCAGATCAGCCCCAACCCGAACCCGGAGGCATAGATCAACGAGGGCGACCATCCTTGAGCGATGGCGGAGGCGGCGATGACCTTCTTGGGTTGCAGTGGCATCGGGAGACGGTAGATCAGGCCCAGGACGATGTTCGTCATGCCGAGCACGACGAACAGGCCGGCCGGGTCCAGGCCGTTGACCACGATGTAGCCGACGGCCAACGGAAAGAGCGTGCCGAAGTCGCCCATAGACCCCGCCAGTTCGCGCAGGTTGAACTCGAAGTCGCGATAACGTCTCCCCGACTCCCTTTCTGCAGTCACCGGTCCTCTTTGCCCACCAGACGGCGCGAGGTCACGCTCCGCTGGATGGCTGATGGATCGCCTCTCCCGACCACTGGCGCTCGTAGAGCCGCTGGTACGTCAGGTTGCTGGCGATCAACTCTGCGTGGCGTCCTTGGCCCACAATCCGGCCGCTCTCGATGACCACGATCCGGTCCGCCTTTCTCAGCGTGGAGAAGCGGTGGGCGATGATGACCGTGGTCCGGTCGCGGCGAATCTCGTCCATGGCCTCCTGGATCAGCGCCTCGGTGTAGGCGTCCACGTTAGCCGTCGCCTCGTCCAGGACCAGGACCCGTGGATCAGCCAGCAGGGCCCGGGCGAAGGCCACCAGCTGACGCTGCCCACCGGACAGCGTTGCGCCCCGCTCGCCTATCGCCGTGTCGTACCCCTTGGGCAGCGCGGCGATGAAGGAATGGGCCTGGGCGCGGCGGGCGGCGTCCTCGACCTGCGCGTCGCTCGCCTCGGGATCGCCGTAGCGGATGTTCTCGCGGATGGTGTCCGCAAACAGGAAGACCTCCTGAGGCACGATCATCACCAAGCGGCGCAGGTCCGCCGAGGCGATCTGCCGCACGTCGACCCCGTCGATGGTCACGGCGCCCTCGTCGACGTCGTACAGCCGGGCCAGCAGCTTGGCTACGGTGCTCTTGCCCGCTCCCGTCGGCCCGACCAGGGCGATGGTCTCACCCGCGTCGATGGTGAGGGTCACGTCGTGTAGCACCGGCTCGTCTGCGTAGCCGAACATCACCTCCTGGAGTGCGATGCGGCCCTCGAAGCCGCTGGGTGGGCACTCCGGATGCGCGGGCTCGCCCACCTCCGGTTCGCGGGTCATATACTCGGCGATGCGATCCAGGGACGCGGCGGCCGCCTGGAACGTGTTGTAGACCAAGCTCAACTCCCGCACCGGCCCGAAGAAGCGGTAGACGTAGCCCAGGAAGGCCAGCACCACCCCGACGGTGATCGTCCCCCGAGCGACCAGCGTGCCGCCGTACCCCAGGACGAGGGCGACGCCGAGCATATTGGTCACCGTCATCGTCGGGAAGACCGCGGCGAAGAGCAGCCCCACGCGCAGGTTGGCCTTCATGTTGCGCAGACTGAGGCTCTCGAACTGCTGTACGGTGAAGGACTCCCGGGAGAGCGACTTGACCACTCGCATCCCCGCGACGCCCTGCTCCACCCCGGCGTTGATCTCGGCCAGCGCCTGCTGCACCTGCTGATAGGCGCGCCGCATCTGCTTGCCCAGATAGCCCATAGCCACCATCACCACGGGAACAGAGACCATCGTGACCAGGGTCAGACGCACGTTGAGCAGCGCCATAACGCCGACGATGCCGACGAGGGTCAGCAAATCGTTCACCAGGTTGAGCGCGCCGCTGGAGGCAACCTCGGCGAGGGCGTTGACGTCGTTCGTCAGGCGTGACGCGATCTGGCCCACCCGCTCCTGCTCGTGGAAAGCGACCGGTTGCCGCAGCACATGGGCGTAGAGGTCCTGCCGGATGGCGTGGACCACGTGCTGCCCCACCCAGGTGGAGAGATAGCCCTGCGCGTAGCTGGCCGCCCAATAGAGGCCATTCACCGCCAGATAGAGCAACGCGATGAGGCCCAGCCCGGGCAGATTCCCCTGCGCGATGGCCCCATCCACCGCCACCTTGGTCAGGTACGGCATGCTAAGCGTGCTCGCTGTCACGATCAGCGTCGCCAGGAGCGCCAGTGCCAGCCGGCCCCGATACGCCTTCACATACTCCCACAGCATCCCCAGCGCCCGGCGGTCCAGGCGAGAGAGATGAAACGGCTCCTCCTCACGCTGGAGCCGCCTCATGAATCCGCCGCGAATGGTCATCGTGATCCTCCTTCCGCACGCAGTTCTCCCTGCGCCAGGACCGCCTCCTCTGTTTCCAGCGTCTCCGCCTCGACCTGGAGCGCGTACAGCTCGTGGTAGAACCCCTGCGCTGCGAGGAGCGCCTCGTGAGCCGACCGCTCGGGCGTCGCGCTTGCTCGCTCGACGATTTGCCCGCCGCGCAGGACGAGGATCTGGTCAGCCTGCTGGACCGTCCACAGCCGGTGGGCAATAACGAACGTCGTCCGCCCGGCCCGCACCTCCTGCAAGGCCTGCTGCATGCGCCGCTCTGTGTCGGCGTCGACGCTGGACGTGGGCTCGTCGAGAATCAGAATACGAGGATCGGTGAGCAGCACGCGTGCCAGGGCGATGCGCTGCTTTTGCCCTCCCGAGAGCCGCACACCCCGCTCGCCGACCGGCGTGCCGTAGCCGAGGGGAAGGGACTGGATGAAATCGTGCATCTGCACCACCCGGGCGGCCCACTCGACCTCCTGCTGCGTCGCACCGGGGCTCCCGTAGGCGATGTTCTCTCCAATGGAGGCGTCGAAGAGAAAGACGGTTTGCAACGCGATGCCGATGGCATCGCGCAGGCTCTTGACGGTGACCTGGGCAATGTCGTGCCCGTCGATGGTGATCTGCCCCGACACAGCGTCATAGAAGCGCGGAAGGAGGTGCACCAGCGTGGTCTTACCGGCGCCGGAGGGCCCCACCAGCGCCACCATCTCACCCGGTGCTGCCTCCAACGTGACGTCGCGGAGGACGTGGTCGCCGCCGTCATAGGCGAAGCTCACGTCCTCGAAGCTCACCCGCCCCTCGATCGGCGGGAGAGGATAGGCACCGGGCGCGTCCCGGACGTCCGGTTCGATGTCGAGCACCTCGAACACGCGCTCCGCCGCCGCCAGCGACTTCATCACCACGTTGAGCATCATCCCCGTCTGGCGGATGGGCCGCAGCAGCATCTGGACGTAGGTTGTGAAGCCGATGAGCGTGCCCAGCGAGATGACGTCGGCGATCACGTTGCGGCCCCCGACCCAGAGGACCAGCGCGGTCCCAACGCCCATCACGACGCTGGCGTAGGGCATCCAGAGCGAGGCGATGCGGCCGGTCTGGAGGTTGGCCTCCAGAACCCCGCTGCTCTGACGGTTCACCCGCTGCTGCTCGAAGGTTTCGCGGCCGAAGAGCTTCACCACCTGGATGCCGGATAGGCTCTCCTGTAGCGTACCGGTAAGGGCCGCCAACTGCCGCTGAACGCGCCGCCACGCGGGCCGGACACGACGCGCGTAGGCCCACATCCCCAGGACGATCAGGGGCAGCAAACCCAGGTAGGCGAGGGCCAGCCGCCAGTTCCAGACCAGCAAGGCGACCAGGATGCCGATCAAGATCAGCAGGTTGGTGAGGACAATGACCGCGGCCCGCCCGAAGAAGTTGCTCAACACGTCTATGTCTGCTGTGACGCGGGACATCAGGTCGCCCGTGCGCGCCCGGTCGTAGAAGGAGAAGGAGAGGCGGCTCAGCTGCTCGAAGACCTCATTGCGCAGATCAAAGACGATACGCTGGCCGGTGAACGCTGTCAGATAGAGCCGCAGGAAGTCGATGCCTCCCTGTACCAGGGAGAGGGCCAACAGGCCGCCGGCGGCCAGCCAGATCTGCGCCGTCCGCTCCTCCAGCATGAAGCGATCGACGGTCAGGCGGATGATCCACGGCGGCGCCAGCTCCACGGCTGTCGTTGCCAACGCTGCCAGAACCACACCGGTGAGAATGAGCGCGTGGGGCTGCATCGCGCGCAGCAGTCGGTGCAGTGTCGGCCAGATAGGGCCGACAGGGCCCCCCTTACGCGCCCCAGCTCTCTTTGACCGTCCAGGCCCTTTGTTATCCTTGGGGCTGTGCCGCTCTCTCCGGCTGTCCACACCAGGGCCTGAGCCGCGGCTCCCACCGCCTCCATCGGCACGTCGACTGCCTGCTGTCTTCGGTCCTTCCATCACAACCTCCAAACAGGACGAGACAACCAGGCCGCCTGTGGATTCGGCGAGTCCACTCCAGGCAGGACCTCTTGGCTGTCCCGTCTTGATGATGCAGCCCGCCCTATGCGTCCGCTTGATCTCCGCAGGGATGTTCCTTCACGTCACCGTGGCATTCCCAGATCTGCTCCTCAGAGCACTCCCCTGGGTCACGCTTCTTCTCGGGATGACAGCATCCCGTGTTTGAATCGCAACAGCACATCGTTTTCACCCCCCTTATGTCGTCTCTATTTCGCGGACGATGAAGTCCGCTCCGAGTTGCTCGCGAACGAGATCTTGGTAGGCAGCTAACCGCTCCGAGTCCAGGAAGTAGTGGATCCGATAGCCCCGACGCTCAGCCTCCACCAGGCCCAGATCCTTGAGCACGCGCAGGTGCTGGGACACGGCCGAGGGCGTGACCTCCAGCTCCTGGGCCAGGCGGCCGACGCAGAGAGCCTGACCCGGCTCCTGTTGGGTCAGGAGGGCTACCAGGCCCAGCCGAGTCTCGTCTCCCAGTGCCTTGAAGAAACGGGTCAACCGCTTCATTTCCTCGCTCATCGGCCATCTCATAAGTCTTTAAGTAGGTACTAAACTATATCATAGCAGGCATGGATCGCTATGTCAAGATCGCAGCCGAAGGAGCGACGACGCTGCCTGCAGCTTCAGCGTGCGGGACTGCCCACTCTGCCGAACCAGTATCCTCGTCACCAGAGGATCATCAGCTGCAGGGATCGAGGTGTTGGCAACTGCAATGGATGGACTTTTCAGCCATGACAGGTGCTGGATGGGATGCACCGCGAAGTGTCCAGGTGAGACACTGATGCCCGTTTCAAGGAGCAATCCGTTGTGGTCAGTCCAGAGAGTAAATGAGCTGGACAGTGCCTCCCTCAGCAGGCACAACCAACTCACCGTCGTCGACCATTGTGCTTCGGGGGGCGTCGATGCTGGCGGGCATCTCAGGTAGTCGCCAACGGAAGCCGTCAGGCGGCTCCGCCCCCGACAGGGTGAAGGTCAACACGCCATCCCATCCGGAGCCTGTCTGCCGAACGGTGCTCTCCGTCCGCAGATCAAGTGCGCCGAAGTGGGTCGGCGCCTTCCGGAGCTCGATGGTCCTGTCTGCCTCAAGCCACCAGTCTGGAACCCCAGTGAACAGCTCCAGCTGGTCCGCCCTTTCTGAGACGACCATCTCCCGCAGGAGCGTGACGTAGCTAGCGGCTGCCCAAGCGTGGGGCATGTCGCCTCCCGAAATACCTCCCCTCTCTGGATCCACTTGCTCGGCCCAAGCGTATGTACCGGGAAGCGTCTGATGCTCCAGCGTCCACCCCAGAATCTGATGGAGCACATCCAGGTCCCCCAGACGCAAGTAGGCATGCGCCAATTCCAGCCCTCCGTAGGGCCAGAACTGGCCCTGGCGATGACGGAAGGCCCCGTCATCGGGCGCTATCCAGTGCTGGTGGTAGGCTGCGAAGGACCGCTGAACGAGCGGGGCCCGGGGGCTCAAAACCCGGATCGGCCACAGAGCAGGCACGGTCCCGCGAGCCATCGCGGAGCTCTCCACCTCCTCCACAGCGCCCGGTATGTACGCTGGATCAGGTCCCATCACGTCCTCCACGGAGCGCAGAATGGCTTCACGCAGCGCGTCAGCCTCGGCCTCCATCCAGGTGGCGTCCTCTAGCTTCTCCAACTCGCGAGCTGCATAAGCCGCCTCCTCCAACCCGGCTACAGCCCAGAAGTTGTCCCAGTAGTAATGCTGGTCCGTCGGGCCCAGGTCCTCGGCACTCTTGCTGGGCGGAAGGAGGCCGCGTACCGGTCCGTCGGCGCCGGCTGTGGTTTCCCGTAGCTCGCTGATGAAGCGGGCTGCTGCTCGCACAGCTGGGTACCAGGCCTCCAAAGCCTCCGCGTCCTCGGTGTAGCGGTAGTAGCTCGTGACGAGGAAGATCGCTTGTCCCTGAGCATCCCATTCGTCGTCGTCCCAGGGGACCGCATCGCCCTGGATAGGCGGCACGCGTCCACTGGGTTCCTGAGCATCCAGGATGTCGGGCACGTATTCTCGGACAACATCGGCGTATCCAAACTGCATCAGGGCCAGGCCTGTATAGGCCGCGTCGCGCACCCATACGGCGCTGTGGTCGAGCGGCCCAGGGTGAGGGCCCTCGGAATCGATCGCTATCAGCAGATAGGCGGTGGAGGCACGGACCGCGTCCATGAGAAGCTCATCGGGCACCTCGATTTCCACTCGATCCAGGACCTGCTCCCAGGAGTCGGCTGTGGCTGACCGGCGCAGTTCCACTTTCTGGTCAGTCGCGGGGAATGATCTCTGGGCAGGGTCCGTCTCCGGCCTCGTGGGAAACGCGAACTGGTACGTCTGCGACTCCGTGGCATTCAGGGAGATTGGGTAAGTGAGCACCGCAGCGCCGAGCCCAGCGGGATCCTCATAGGTCACATCCCCGGTGGGCGCCTTCCCCTCGGTCACTGACAGCATGGACTCGTCCATGGAGGCGATTCCGGTGTGTGCTGGCTCGGTCCCGGCAACAAGGAAGGGCATCTCGTTGATCCAGAGCCGGGAGCTGCCCTGGAGGGCGAGAGAGCAGATCGGTGTGAAAGAACGAGCGATGCCGAAAGGGCGCACGACGAGCAGAAGGGTGAGATCTCGAGCCGTTTCCCCCTGATTGTGGACCTCAATCTGCCACCGCACGGCGTCCTGCTGCAGGTCTCGAAAGAGCAGGTTCTGCACCTGAGTACCGGCCGCTTCCCATTCCCACGTCGGTATCGGCAGGTACCCGCGGTGGAGTGAGAATCTGGTGCTTCCCTCCGTCCCCGTGAAAAGCTGCTGAGTGTCGGAGTCATAGAGCCACACTTCTACAGTTGGCGCGTCAGCCCAGGGAGCAACCGCCCCGTCCGAACGCACCAAGGCCTTCTCTCTGGCTCCTGGAGCCCCAGACATGGTCCAGGCCACCGGAGCGCCGTCAACCCATCCAGGCTTTGGCCATTGAGGGTGGGAGTCGAACAACCGGCTGATGTAGTCGGTATCCTCCATCACTGCGCGCGGCCTGTTACTCAAGCGTGAAACCCCTTTGATGCCGCCGTAGCCGCCGTAGTCCTCAACGCGCACCGCCAAGGTGAGCCGGTCGCCTGGCTCTGCTGAGCCTGTGAGGTCGAGCGTCTGAGCCCCAGGATCCTCCGCCTTCCAGCTAAGCTGCTTCTCTCCGTCCAGCCAGAGGGTAGCAGCATCATCGACCCTTCCCAGGCCTAGGTAGACAGTGGACCAGGACGGCATGGTGAAGGTGGTTCGGTACCATGCCACCCCGTCGTATTCCACTCCGCTGAACTCCCATGGCTCCCCTGGGGCAAGCGGCTTCCAGTCTGCGTCCTCCACCGACGAGGCGTACCATCTCTGGGGTACGCCCACGTTCTGTGGATCGGTGCGGAACTGCCAGCCTTCCTCGAGGACAACGACCTCTGGTTCGCTGCAACCATTGCCCAGGTCGGGAGGCGGCGATGGAGTGGTATCCGGGCGCAAGCACCCACCTGTCACCAGAGCTACTCCCAGGACAACGCACACCCACTTACTTGATCTGTGCAAGGTTGGCTCCCCTGAAAGAACCTGACCGACCAACACCACAGCTGGTCGAAGGCGACCAACGTGCAAGTGTCGCGAAAGATGACGGCAAAACCTGCACGTCCATGATCAACTGCACGGGTAGGAACGTCACTGCACAATGGGGCAAAGATGGTCTCGTCTGGAAGTGTTGTTCATTCTTGCGAAACATAGGCCTCCGGAGGGTATGAGCTCACTCTTCGTCAGTTGCCGTGACAGTGTACCATATCCATCGCATGATGCCACTTGCTGAGACCCCTTTTTTCAGGGGAGCCAATCTTGTTCTTGGCAGCCAAGCAGCTGTCGTATGAGGACGATTCTCTACAACGGCCACAGCAACGGCACGGCCGTGATGGCGATGAGGTAGACAAGCACGCTGAGGATGAGACCCACCTTGGGGAAGTCAAAGAAGCGATAGTGACCCGGGCCGTAGACGAGCAAGCAGGCGGGTTCCAGGGGGGTGAGAAACGAACAACTGGCTGCCAGCGCGATCATCATGGCGAAGCTTCGCGGGTTCAGATTCAGTTGCCGGGCTGCCTGCAGGGCAATCGGCAGCACAAGGGCTGCAGAAGCCTGGTTGGACATCGGCTGTGTGAGCAGCACCGTCAAAGCGAAGAACGCCGATAGGAGCCAGAAGGGATTCGCTTCGCCCACGATTCTCACAATCCATTGAGCCAGGAAGCTCGCGGTGCCGGTGGTCTCCATGGCTGTGCCCAGGCCCAACATACAGGCGATCAGAATCAGTACCGTCCAATTGACCCGGCTGTAGGCCTCGCCCGGCGTGATGCAGCGGGTCGCCAGGACCAACAGCGCACCGAGCAGCATGGCGACCGACAAGGGGAGCACATTGGCTGTGGCAACGATCAGGGTCCCAAGGAAAATGGCGATGGCGACCGGGGCGCGTTTCCTTCTGGGGCGCTGCCGGTCGATGGGACCAAGGATGCGGAATAGACCCTGCCTCTCCAACACCCGGATATGATCCCGGTCTCCCTGGACAACGAGGACGTCCGCCGTACTCAGACGAATGTGGCTCATCTTGCGGGTGAGCGTCTCACCTTGCCGATTGATAGCCAGAACCTGCAATCCATAGCCACTTCGGAAGTCGAGTCCCTCCAGTGTGCGGCCAATCAAGGGAGAGCCCGGCACGAGAATGACCTCCTTCAACCCGATGTGCTCGGTAGGGAGATCGTCGACGGGGTATTCGACCTCTGCCACCAGATCAACGTCGTCGCTGTCCGCGGCACCTAGAACAGCGTCTCGCTCCCCCTCGACCAGAAGCACATCGCCTACCTGCAGTCGGGTCGTAGCTCGAGGCACGACTTGGGCTATATCGTCACGGAGGACACCCAGTACCTTCAAGTCGAGGTCGCTTCCCAAATGGGCTGCCTCCAGCGTGTCGCCGACCAGAGGCGAACCGTCGGGAATGCGCATCTCTGACAAATAGAGGTGGTTGCCCAAGTCTTCCAACTCATCCTTCGGGGTGCGGTCTGGAACCAGGTGACGCCCTACAAAGAACATGTAGAGAACCCCAACGATAGCTATGGGGATGCCGGCCGGTGCCAGCTCGAACATGCCCATCGAATGCATATCATAGTTGGCCATCATACCACTGACAACGATGTTGGTGGACGTGCCGATCAGCGTGATCGAGCTGGCGAGGATCGAGGCAAACGCCAGGGGCATCAGGAACTTGGCCGCGCTGAGTTGCTGCCGTCGCGCCATGCCGATGACGATGGGCAGAAAGAACGCCGTCGCTGCGGTGTTGCTCATGAACGCACCGATCGCCACTGCAGCGACCATCACCACGGCAAGGATCTGGAGAGGGCCGGAGTCAGTTTGCCGCAAGATCGCGCGACCGACCAGGTCGGTCACGCCGGTGCGATCCAGGGCCGCCATGACGATCAGCAGGCCAAACATCATCATCACGACGTCGCTGCTGAAACCAGCGAAGGCTTCCTCAGTCGGCAACAAGCCCGTCAGGACGAGGAACATCAAGAGCGCTAGCGCCGTCACTTCAGCAGGAATTCTCTCGATGGAAAAGAGCACCATCGCCACCACAACGGTTCCGACGAGAAGCGGGATCTGGATTTCAGCAAGCATCTGGTTGTTACCTCCCGAGGCATAGAGTGACTGGCGAAACGCTTCGATTTGTGCGATCTATACGGCGCTTCAGTCCAGAGCGCCAACATCATCGCCGCAACGGGCGTCGCCATGCTGATCCCCGGACAGCGGCCGGCAAACGGCGATCGGCACAAGCACAATCGGGACTCTCATCTCAGTTCCCGCATATCCCAGTCCCACTATTCTGCTCCACGAGAAGGTTGTAGGTTTTCCCGTATAGACAACCCTTGTTCAGCAGCGCGCGCTCGAAACCCCACAACGGCGCCTGCAGCGGACGATGACTGCTCCGCGACCACGAGCCGAACTGCCTTGCTGACTATCTACCATGACTCACCGCTGTACCAAATCCGCCAGCGTCGTGCTCTCCATGATGCTCACCACAGTATCGCGAACCTCCCGCATCACGCGACGCAGGCCACACGTCTCTACGTCGGAGCAGCCGCACGGCTCGTAGGCAATCTCGCTGACGCAGTTGATGGGGGCCAACGGCCCGTCCAGCAAGCGCACCGCCTCCGCCAGCGTGATGTCCTCAGGAGGAGCAGCCAAGTAGTAGCCGCCACCCGGGCCTCTCTTGCTGCGCACGAGCCGTCCATGCTTGAGGATAAGCATGATCTGCTCAAGGAACTTGGTGGGAATGCTGTTCTCCTCGGCCAGAACCTTGCTTGGGATCGGTCCCTCGCCATAGTGCATCGCCAGATACTGGAGGGATCGGAGGCCGTATTCGCCGCGTTTCGATAGTTCCATAGTCGATAAAGCCTACCTTTAATGTCGGGATTCATGATATCAGAGATTGGCAGCTGGTCAAGCGGGCACCCAGCGTTCAGACACCGGACGATGGCCAGTTCATGAGGGGCTTGGGCTACTGGTCGACAGCGGGAACACGCCCGTGAAGATGGCTGTCCACTTTGAGGGGAGTCGGCAAGGAGGGATGAGACGACGAAGCGACACGAACCTGCCGGCTCGTGTCGCTTCTAATGGAACGTCTAGCCCTCGGCAGGCAAGACGGTAGGATTGCTTCCTACGTACTGAGCCGCCCAATGCTCACGACACACCCCGTGCTTCTGAGCCAGACGGGATCGCCGAGTGGTAGCTTCTCTTTAGCGGGGCAGGCCTCTCAACTTGATGTTCTGTCTGCCATCGCTTGCAGCGCCCCAGCTCGATCAGCGGCTCGGGCACGTTCCTCAGCCGCGCGTACCTTGGGCCGCCGGTAGATGAACCAGTAGACCACGGCTACCAGGAACCCGCCACCGAAGATGTTCCCGGTGGTCACCGCCACCAGGTTATTCAGAAAGCCCTGCACGTTAAGTTGAGCCAAATCGGCCGCCACGCGCCCCGCAGCTGCCACCACCTCGGGCTCTCCCTTCAACAGGAGACCCATGGGGATGAAGTACATATTGGCGATGCTGTGCTCAAAGCCAGAGGCGACGAAGGCAGTTATGGGAAATAGGACGGCTAGAATCTTGTCGGTGACGCTGCGACCGCTCAGCGTGAGCCAGACGGCCAGGCAGACCAGGGCGTTGCAGAGAATGCCCCGGGCCAAGGCCACGGTGAACGGAAGATTGACCTTAGCATTGGCGATGTTGAGAGCTGTCGCTCCAACGTTGTAGTCGGAGAACATCCACTGCCTGGTGAAGTACATGAACACCACCGTTGCCAAAGAGCCCACCAGGTTTCCCGCGTAGACGATGAGCCAATTTCTCATCACTTGCCCAAGTGTGAGCTTCCTCCCCACCCAGGCCATCACGATCAGGTTGTTGCCCGTGAAGAGCTCGGCGCCTGCCACCACCACCAGGATCAGGCCCAGGCAGAAGACAAATCCTCCCATCAGTTTGTTCATCCCAAAGCTCAACCCGCTGTCGGTGATGACGAGGGTGAAGAACTCGGCCCCCAGGCCGATGAACGAGCCAGCCAGCACCGCCAGGGCGAACATACTCCACGGATCCATGGTCGCCTTCTTGACGCCGACGTTCTCCATCCGCTCCGCCATCTCCAGCGGGGGATGAGCGTCCAATGTGATGTTGTTAGCCACAACGAAAGATCTCCCTTGTATCAAAGGATCCCGGTCTACGTTTTCTGTTGACTTTGTACTCAGAAACGTGTCTCTCGGGCAGTTCGCCGATGCAGCACCTCAGGCTTGTGCATTGACTCGCGAATGAGCTGGTACAAGCCAACGGCCAACAGTGTCCATACGACTGCCGGCACCACAATCGTAATCCCCGCATCGAAAATGCTGAGCAGGCTCGTCATGTTTAGCACTCTCCTTCCCCGTAACTTGGAAGTCCCTGTCGATCTTGTCGCAAGTGAGCTACAGCTCGCTTGGACAAGCTGAAGTAAACTGTCGCGTGGTCAACTCACCAGGCTTCTCGCTGCAGCCTGCAGTTCAACAGCGTGCACTGATTGTCCGTGAGCTCGCCGACGTGCTCCTCGATCCAGCGAATGTCGCCGCTCACCAGCGCCGCTTGCTCCGGCAGCGTCAGGCCGTAGGTGCGAAGAGCGGTCGAGCCTCTCTCCGCCACGTCCGCGATAAAACCAGGATCATGGGCCGCCCTTTCCAGCACCCGTAAGACCTCATTCCTGTTGACCATGCCGTGATCTGGGCGCACCTGTGCCCCAACAAGGATGCTGGGCACCATGGCGCTTTCCAGGCGTATCGCCCTCTCCGTTCGAGTCTTCATCGCCATCTCCCTTCTTATCTCTGACGTTCCCAATCGCACGCCCGAAGGAGCGACAACCATCGAGCGTCTCCTATTACGGTAACAGCATACCATGCAGAGATGACAGTCATCGTGATGAGGGCATGACAGACGCATGACAATCCGGCGAGGGAATTGTGGGCAGCTAGCAAGCAGTGCGACGGAGAGACAGGCTAGGGCTCGGTGTGGATTGACAGACCATAACCCAGGCCAGACACGGTCTCGATGTAGATCGGCTCTGAGGAGTCCGGTTCAATCTTGTCGCGAAGGCGGTGCACCACTTGGCGCAGCATGTCCCGATCGGCGCCTTCGGGTCCCCACACATGGTCGATGATGGCATTGTGGGTGAGAACGTGTCCCACGTTGAGCATGAGGAGTTCGAGCAGCTGGCATTCCAAAGGTGTCAATGAGATGGCATCGCTGGATCCGACCTGCACCTCGCGTCGCGAGGGATCGAGCGTCAGCTGACCGACCTGACGCACGGCCGACGTTGGCGTGCGCCCGGCCCGGCGTAAGACGGCGTGTATGCGCGCCACAAGTTGGCGTGGACTGAACGGCTTGGGAATGTAGTCATCGGCGCCCAGCTCAAGGCCCCGCACGATGTCGTCCTCGTCACCCCGAACAGTCAACATGATGATCGGAGTCTCGTCCTCTGCTCGGATGCGCCGACAGACGGCAAAGCCATCGACCTTCGGCATATTGACGTCCAGCACAATGACGTCTGGTTCCTCCTCCGCCCAACGTCGCAGGGCGACCTCACCGTCGTACGCCTGGATCACCTCGAATCCCTCGCGGTGCAGCGCGAAGGTCACCAGTTCGGCCAGCACGCGATCATCGTCGACAACGAGTGCTTTCACATCCTACCCACCTTTGGTACGGTGAACCAGAAGATCGACCCGCCGCCCGGCCGATCGTCGACTCCAACTCGACCACCGTGGGCCTTAACGATCGCCTTGACCACCGAAAGCCCCAGGCCGGTACCATACTGCGCGTCACTGGCCCCGGGCGAGGGAGGCACGAAGCGGCGGAAAAGACGCCGTCGGTACTCAGAGGGGATGCCCGGTCCTCGGTCGGCGACGGAAACTCGCACCCAATCATCAACCGCGGTAGCCTCAACCGCGATCGCTGAGTGTTCAGGGCCATACTTGCTGGCGTTGGAGAGTAGGTTCACTAGCACCTGCGCGGTGCGACGCGGATCCGCCTCCACCATTGGGATCGCCACCGGCAGCTCCACCGTCAAACGCTGACCACGCTTGTCGAGCAAGGGTTGCATGGTGCGCATGGACTCAGCGATGATCTCCCCCAGATCGGATGGACGGGGATAGACGCGAAAACGCCCTGCCTCAATGCTGGCACTCTCAAGCAGATTATCCACCAGCGTCTGCAACCCGACCACGCCTACGTGCAGGGAGGTAAGTAGCGTCTCCAGTTCAGCCGGGCTAAGCTCGGACGTCCGGTCGAGAAGCATCTCCGTGGAAGCCGCCAGCGCCGACAGAGGGGTTCGAAACTCGTGCGCCACGTTGGCCAAGAAGTGCCCCAGGAGCCGATGGATCGCCTCTTCCTCGCTCACGTCCCGGAACACCAGGGCCACCTCGGCATCCCCCTCCTCTGGCGGCTTGAGGCGGGCCCCCGTGACCGCCAGGGTGGCTTGACGGTCACCGGCAAGTTTGATCACAATCTTGTGCTTTCGACCCGGAGCGGGTATGAGCTGGCTGAAAGGCTCGTCCCGCTCAACGGTACGAAACACGTCGTCACAGAAACGGTTCAGCACCTGCTCCTTCTCCCAGCCCGTGATGCGTTCAGCGCCGTGGCTGAAGAAGGTGATGCGGTCTTGCGAATCCAGGGTGATGATCCCCTCGACGATGGCTTCCAGGAGATGCTCGGACCAAGCCTTCTCCTCTTGCAAGCGCATCATAGTGCGCCCCAGGTCGATTCGGGCCCCCTCCAGGGCTTGAGCCACCAGGGCTATCTCCTGGATGCTCGTCTCGGCCTTCACTGGCGACTCGAGGTTCCCTTGGCTCATCTTGGCCGCCGTCTCTGTCAAACGAGCCAGTGGTCGACCGATCCTTTGAGCAAGCACAATGCCTGCTATGGAACCTGCCGCAGCTACCGTCACAATGCTCCCGATGAGCATCGCGATGAACCGCCGCCGCGTGGCTGCCATGTCCGTGACGTCGAGCGCCACTTCATCCACCAGCTCTGTCCCCTTCAGAGAAAGGCGGGTGAAATAGTAGGGGTGCCCTGCCAAGCTGAAGGTTCCTCGCTCCGTCCCGACAGCGTTGAGTGCTCCAGATACCTCACGGTCGAGGACGGCAAGGGAGGCCAAGTCCTCCGAGAGACTGGTCGCCACCGGCTGCCCTTCCACCAGGAGCGTGTGTTCCAGCCCAGCTTGATCCCCGATCTCCGTGATAGCTGTGTCGTCCATCGCTTCACCCACCACCACCTTGCCGAGATAGGCTGCTTCGCCTCCGATAGCGTGACCAGCCAGCAACCACACCCGAGGAGAGGCTCCCGGCGGCAAGACGTGGAAGCCACCTGTGATCTCATCGGCACACACGTCACAAACGATCATGTCTCCAACGCAGGCTGTCGGTCGTCCGTCTGAGCCGCAGACGACAACCAGGTCGAGATCTGCGCCGGTCCGCAACGTGGAAAGATAGCTCAAGAGCGGCTCCTGCCCACCCTGGGTCAGCAGCTCGCGAAGGGTAGGACGCTGGGCCGTCAATACCGCCAGATCGGCCACCTCTTTCCGTCTGGCGGCGTACAGAGCCTCGCTGGCGCGACTCGCTTGTGCCACTTGACTCCAGGCCTGGCGCTCCATCTGCTCTTGAATCAGCCAGATACCCGGTACCCCAACCGCCGTGGCTGCGACCAGCACCAGCGCGATGAAGCTCACAACGATCTGGGTTGACAGGCTGCGGAAGTTCATCTCAGGTTCCCCCATTCCCTATTGCCGCATCCAAGAGAAGGATACGCTTCTTCGCCTGAATTGTCAACCACTTGACCGATCAGCTGAACGCCCCGGCCAGGCTACACTAACACCCGCACCAACGTGTAGATGCTTAATCCCGTCGATACACCGCCAATCACCAGCGTGAGTCGCTCGGTGGGGAGCCGGCTCACGACGTACGCGCTGATGGGTACCGACAGCACCGCCCCCAGAAGGAGTGAATCCCCGTACGTACGATCAGCCGCCCGAAGTAGCACGTGGTCATCAGGGTGGAGCGGCGCTCCTCGAAACAGGCGCCCTCCACCGCGAGGACCGTGAAGGAAGCCAGCCGTCCGGTCGGCGCACGGGGGCGAGGGGAGATGTCGCCACCAACGCCAAAGATGTCGCAATGCGTCGATCGGCAGATCTTTCCCTTCTTCACATAGTCTGCATACAATCTTCACGCTATCTTCATAGGCCCCTGGTAGAATCCCATCGTTAACGTGAAGAGACCGAGAAACCAAAGGAGATCAAACAGATGTTCAAGATAACAAGGCTAATGACTGCAAAGGTTCTACTGGGACTTGTCGTCGCAGCTACTCTCGCCGCGGGTGTCGGCGTTACGGTGGCAGCGGCAGCCCCTGGACGACCGCAGGACGCCAACGGCAAGGCAAGGACCGGCAGCGAGACCACAGGACTCGCCGACCTGAGCGATGAGGAGATAGAGGGCATCCTCTTTATGCGCGAGGAAGAGAAGCTAGCCCGTGACGTTTACCAGGCGCTCTTCGATCTATGGGGGCAGCCGGTCTTCCAGAACATCGCCGACAGCGAACAAGCGCACATGGACGCCGTCAAGGGGCTGATCGATCGCTACGGCCTGGACGACCCTGTGGCGGGAAACGGACAAGGCGAGTTCACCAACCAAGATCTTCAGGCCCTCTATGACGAACTGATCGCAACAGGCAGTGAATCGTTGGCCAGCGCTCTGCGCGTCGGGGCGGCCATCGAGGAGATAGACATCCTCGATCTTCAGGAGCACATTGGTGAGACTAACGCCGCCGACGTCGTGCACGTCTACGAGAACTTGTTGCGGGGGTCGCGAAACCATCTACGCGCCTTCGTCTCGACGCTGGAGCGCCAAGCGGGCGAGATCTATGCTCCTCAATACCTAGATGATGGTGCTTACGACGACATCATTAGTGGAACGGTCGAGACCGGCGGACGAGGGGGCCGCGACAGAGGCGCTGGACAGGGCGGGACCGGCAGCCGCGGCGCACGCAGCGGGAAAGGGCGGCCAAGTGCCGGAGCAGGAGGAAACGGTGGTAACCGTTCCCCGGTAGGCCCCGGGCAAGGTGACTGCCTCCCGTAACGATGTGCCCCTGGATACTGTGCAGCCTGCAAGGGCTGCACAGTGTGGTTCGTGCTGTGACACTGATTATCCTCTGCTCGGATTGGGGCCGGCCAAAGCAAACCCGATGGGCCAGCGCGGTCAGACGGGGATCCTAGCGCGTTACGCGATCCACCGCCTTTGATCGAGCCACCTCTTCAGGACGCCATCCCAGCATCCTTCAACAGCTTCAGCAAGCGCCGTGCTATCTTGGTGTCAATCCCCATCTCCAACGGCATCTCCCCAGGAACGGCGATCCACTGCTCATCGAAGCAGAGCATCAACTCACAGGGAACGCAGTAGGTCTCATCCTCCAGATGCCTCTCCCAGAAGATCGCCAGATCGACGGCCTGTTCATCCCTGCCCAGAAGAGAGCATCGCTGGTCGGCATCATAGAGGAAGACGTAGTCATCGCCATCCACACGGCAAGCCGCCAGGATGTAGTGATCATCCTGGAAATGTGTTTTCGCGTGCAAAGCGTTCAGTGCCTCGCTAGACATCATGAACCCCTTCAATCTCTACCCCGACCTCATCCAGCGCCTGACGCGCTGCCTCGCGTTGGCCTCGCTGCACGCGCACACAGACGCCACAGTCGGAGCTGAGATGGCGCGGCACAGGGATCAGCTTGCAGTCGATCCCTCCCCTCGCCAGGACCCTCTCCGCGCGGATAGCGTGGCTCGTGGAGTAGACCAGGATAACCGCATGTCCTTTCTCGGTCATCGCACCTCCGCAGAGAGTTGTCCCACGGCCTCGATAGCTTCCTCGACCTGCGCCAGCGTGTTGAACGCGCTCAGTCCAAAGCGCACCGTGCCGTCCGGGAACATGCCAATCGTCTTATGGGCCGCCGGCGCGCAATGGAGCCCCACGCGGCACATAATGCCGTATTCCTCGTCCAGGCGCAGCCCCGCTTCCGAGGGCGCCATACGGGCGATGTTGAAGGAAACCGTCGCCGTCTGCCGCCCGGCGTCGTGCCCACCGTAGACGGTCACATCGGGGAGTGCACTCAAACCGTCGATCAGCCGCTGCGTCATGGCCACCTCGTGGGCGCGAATCGTCTCGACGCCCCGCTCCAGCACCCAGCGCGCGCCGGCGGCCAGCCCGGCCAGCCCGACCGCGTTGGGCGTGCCACTCTCGCACATGTCGGGCAGGAAATCCGGCTGCTCCTCCAGCTCCGAGTTACTCCCGGTGCCGCCGCGCGTGAGCGGTCGCAAGCGCTCCACGTCCACCCGCTGGCCGATGACCAGCCCCCCGGTGCCCATCGGCCCGTGCAGCGACTTGTGGCCCGTGAAGCCCAGCAGGTCGATCTGGTCCGCCTGCACGTCGACGGGGTAGGCGCCGCCCGTCTGTGCCGCATCGACCAGCAGCAATAGATCGTGCTCGCGGGCGATGCGGCCCACCTCAGCCACAGGCAGCAGCGTGCCGACCACATTGGAGGCGTGATTGAGCACGATCATGAGCGTGTTGGGTCGAATCGCAGCCTCCACGTCGGCAGGATCGAGGAAGCCCTCCGGCGAGCATGCCACAACCGTCAGCTCCACGCCGTGGCTTTCCAAATCGCGCAGCGGGCGCATCACCGAGTTGTGCTCCATCCCGCTGGTGATGACGTGATCGCCTGTGCGCAGGTAGCCGCGCAGCGCCAAGTTGAGCGCCTGGGTCACGTTGGCGCCGAAGACCACGCGCAGCGGATCGGGTGCGTTGAAGAGCTCTGCGACCGCCTCGCGGGCGTCATAGACGATGCGCCCCGATTCGACCGCGCGATGGTGCGCGGCGCGACCTGGATTGGCGCCCACCTCGTCCAGGAAATGAACCATTGCCTCGGCCACCTCCGGCGGCTTGGGCCAGGTCGTGGCTGCGTTATCGAAGTAAATCATCCGAACCTCCTTCAGGTGCCCGGCGCTTCTCTTTCCGAGAAACACCAGGCACCTCATCGTTACTATTTCTTGAGGATCAACTTGAACTCATCCCCCATCTCCTCCACCTCGACCGTGCAGCCCAGCTTCTCCGAGGCGCGCCGCACGTTCTCGCGCGAGGTAACCGTCTCCACCAACACCTCGACGGGGAACTCACCATCCTTGATCGCATTCCGCGCCATAATCACCGGCTGCGGACAAGAGAACCCTCGTGCATCAACCTGCTTGGTCATCACAGACTCCTTTGTTTCGTTATGCGTTATGCGTTATGCCTCATTCGTTATGCGTCATGCGTCCCGCCCTACGCTTTGCGCTCAATCCCTCATCGTGAACCCGATCACGACGCAGACCACAAGCCCCAGCACCACCGCTCCCATCCCGTAGGGGCCGATGCCGCCGACCTGCTTGACACCTTCTACCACCTTGTCTGGGCCGCCGGCCAGCGCGAAGTTGTGGGCCAGACCCGCGCCGGTGATCATACCGAGCACGAAGACTCCCGCGTCGCCATCCCCCTCGCCGGAGAGGAAGAGTTGGCGTCCAGGACAGCCGCCAGCCAGCGCGAAGGCCAGCCCGGCCAGCGTCATGCCCAGGAAGTTCCAGAGGTGCTGGCTATGGGCCACCGGCTGACCGAAGACGCCGAAGCTGACCTGGCCCAGGATAAGGTTCATCCCAAAAGCCACCACGACCAACGCGCCGAGGCCGCTGATCAGGTGCGTGTCGCCCATCAGGATCACGTCACGGATGGAGCCCATCGTGCAGAAGCGGGTGCGCTGGGCGAAGAAGCCGATGATCAGTCCGGCACCGAGGGAGACCAGCAGCGGAGCGACCATCGAACCGGGGCCGGTCGCGCTGAAGAACAGCGCGCTCGTCTCGTTGGCCTTGACCCGGAAGACGAGCATCAGGAGCAGGCCGATCATCATCGCCGGCATGATCCAGCCCACGGCAGTGTGGGTTTGGCGCGAGCGGCCCAAGTTATAGCCGGATTTGAGGAATTGCACGCCGATGGCAATGCCGCTGGTCAGCCCGGCCAGCCCGACGATGGCGTTTAGATCGCCGCCGGTCAGGCGCAGCAGCGCTCGCCAGGGGCAGCCGAGGAAGGCCAACGAGCCGATCATGGCAAACATGCCCAGCACGAAGCGCACGATGGGCGCGGAGCCGGCGCGGGCCTTGAACTCGCTGAAGAGATAGGCCGCGATCAGGGCCCCCAGCACGAACCCAGCGATCTCCGGGCGGATGTATTGCACCACGGCGGCGCGGTGGAGCCCCAGCGCCCCGGCGATATCGCGCTCGAAGCAGGCCACGCAGATGCCCATGTTGGGCGGATTGCCCAGCTTCTGCAGCAGCGGGGCCAGGACGCCGATCACGGCCCCGGCGAGTATGATGCCCCAGCGTGAGGCGAAGAATTGAGTGAGACGTTTCGACATAGTGTGTACCTCCTTAAAGGTAAAATCTATCGCAGCCCCCAATGGGCCGCGGTATCCACAAGCGGTGACAACAAAAAACCGCCGCCAGCCCACGCCAGCGACGGTCGTTGCCCCGGAGGGACACACTACGTCTTATTGTGCTCAGGGCGCGGTCACACCACCACGCGGCCTGAGCACGGACACTGACGTGCACAGGCGCGCCTGCGGGCGCCAAACTGGCGCCCCAGGCCCCTTCGTTCAGGTGCGGTGGTAATGGAACACGTCTTCACTCCCTATTGTCTATCTGCCAAAGACATCAGGATTATACTACTGAAGGCCAGCGAGGACAAGTCGCACGATCCTCGTCTGCCCTGAATGCGGTGGGCGGGTGATTCTGATCGACGAAAAGCCGAAATGCCTTTCCTGCGGCGCCTCGCCTTCCCTGGAGGAGGCATCGGCGGCGCACACGCATCACCACCATCATACTGAGCACGCTCACGTGGAAGACGATGGGCAGGTGGACTCGGATGCGCGCAAGGAATTGCTGACCAAGTTGAGCGTGTTGCTGCCTCATTGGATCGAGCACAACGCTGATCACGCCGAGTCGTTCTGCACCTGGGCCGAGCAAGCCCGGGCTGCAGGTGAGGAGCACCTTGCCATCCACATTGAGGAAGCAGCTTGCAGGATCGACGCCGCCAACCGTGACCTTCAGGGCGCCATTGAGCATATCGACGCGGATACGCGCGAGCATCAGCACCTGGAACACGACCACCCTCACGCACACTGAACGTTTGTATGTAAGTGCTATCCTTTTTCGCATTAAGGTAAAAGTCGCACTTTAACAATTCAAGACAGCTTCATCCCA
>CAZNRX010000043.1:0-33008 GCA_964575455.1 uncultured Anaerolineales bacterium
CAGCGGGGCCGACGGGACTTGAACCCGCGATCTTTGGCTTGACAGGCCAATATGTTCGCCTCTACACCACGGCCCCGAACGAGCGAGATTCTACCATGAACGCTCCACCCCGTCAAGTCGCCACCCAACCTCCCGCTCCCACGCCTGGCCCCCCTGCTCCCTTGCCCCTCCGCCCCCATGCCGCCGTTCCCGGTTGACACAACCACCCCTTCAAGCTAGAATACGAACACCTTTTCGACCACGTACCCTGGAGCCTGACGTCTGATGACCGTACCAATAGGGAGTGATAGAGGCTGATGAAGCGCATGACCGGCGCCGAGGTGCGCCAGAGTTTCCTTGATTTCTTCGCCGAGCGCGGCCACACCATCGTACCCAGCGCCAGCCTGGTGCCCGCGAGCGATCCCACCCTGCTCTTCACCAACGCCGGCATGAACCAGTTCAAGGACGTCTTCCTGGGCGTCGGCACCCGGCCATACACCCGCGCCGTCGACACCCAGAAGGTTATGCGCGTCTCCGGCAAGCACAACGACCTCGACGACGTGGGCCGCGACACCACCCACCACACCTTCTTCGAGATGCTCGGCAACTGGTCCTTCGGCGACTACTACAAACGAGAGGCCATCCGCTGGGCCTGGGAGCTGCTCACCGACGAGTGGGGGTTGGAGAAGGAGCGCCTCTGGGCCACCGTCTTCGACGACGAGCTGGGCGAGCTGCCCACCGACGAGGAGGCCCGCCGCTTCTGGCTCTCCGAGACCGAGATCAAACCCGATCAGGTGCTCTACGAGGGGCGCAAGGAGAACCTCTGGCAGATGGCCGATACCGGCCCCTGCGGCCCCTGCAGCGAGATCCACTACGACCGCGGACCCGATGCCTGCGAGCGTTATAGCGACAGCCATGATCCGGACCACGTCTGCCGCGTCAACGGCGACTGTGGCCGCTACACCGAGATCTGGAACCTCGTCTTTATCCAGTACAACCAGGACGAGGACGGGAACCTGGAGCCCTTGCCCGACCAGCACATCGACACCGGCGCCGGCTTTGAGCGCCTGCTGGCCATCCTCCAGGGTGTCGACTCCAATTACAAGACCGACCTTTTTACGCCCCTCATCGCGCGCGTGCAGGAGATGGCCGGCCACACCGACGCCCAGGTGCAGGAGAACCTCGTCGCCTACCGCGTCATCGCCGATCACGCCCGCGCCGTCACCTTCCTCATCGGCGACGGCGTGCTCCCTGGCAGCGAGGGGCGCAGCTATGTCCTCCGCATGATCCTCCGCCGCGCCGTTCGCTTTGGGCGGGAGCTCGGCTTCACCGAGCCCTTTATGACCGAGGTGGCCAAGACCGTCATCGACATCATGGGCCATCACTTCCCGGAGCTCGTCAACCGTCGCCCCTTCATCCTCAACACCATCCAGGGCGAGGAGGCCCGCTTCCTGCGCACCCTCGATCTGGGGCTCGACCGTCTGCATGGGATGATCGAGGACCTGGCGTCGCAGGGCGAGTCGGAGCTTCCCGGTGACGACATCTTCCGCCTCTACGACACCTTTGGGCTGCCGCTGGAGATCACGCGCGACGTCGCCGAGGAGCAGGGCTTCACCATCGACGAGGCCGGCTACCGCGCCGCGCTGGAGGAGCAGCGGCGCCGCGCCCGCGAGGCTGGGACCTTTAAGATGGAGGACGAGCAGGCTCTCGCGCGCTACCAGCGGGTGCTGCTCGACCTACAGGATCAGGGGAAGCTGGGGGACGACGGCGTCGCCCAGGACCCCTACGCCTGCCTGGAGCTGGAGACGCAGGTCGTGGCCCTCCTGCGGGATGGGCAGCCGGTGGAGCAGGTGGGGGAGGGCGATCGGGTCGATGTCGTGCTGCCGGAGACGTGCTTCTATGTCGAGGCCGGTGGTCAGGTCTCCGACACCGGCGTCATCGCTGCCCCGGCGCCCGAGGGCCAGGAGCCGCCCTGGTCCATCGAGGTGACCGACGTCCGTCAGCCTGTGCACGGTCTGATCGTCCACGTCGGGCGCGTCGAGCGGGGGACCCCGCGCATCGGCGACCCCGCCCTGGCCGTCGTGGATCGCCGCCGCCGCAGCGATATTGCGCGCAACCACACCGCCACCCACCTCCTGCAGCAGGCCCTGCGTCACGTTCTGGGCGATCACGTGCAGCAGGCCGGCTCGTTGGTGGCGCCCGACCGTTTGCGCTTCGACTTCACCCATCCCGCCGCCCTGTCGCCCCAGGAGCTCTGGGCCATCACCCGGGAGGTGAATGAGGCCATTCTGAACGACTACCCCGTCGACAGCGCGGAGAAGCCCTATCGCCAGGCCATCGAGGAGGGCGTCATCGCGCTCTTTGGTGAGAAGTACGGGGACACCGTGCGCGTCCTGCGCGTCGGTCAGCCCGACGAGCCCTTCAGCCGCGAGCTTTGCGGCGGCACCCACGTGAGCCAGACCGGGGAGATCGGCGCCTTCCACATCGTCTCCCAGGAGAGCGTCGGCGCTGGCGTGCGGCGCGTGGAGGCCGTCACCGGCCATGGTGCCGTCGATTTCGTCGAGGATCGGCTCGGCCTGCTGGAGCGCATCGCCGCTCGCCTCGGCGTTCCTCCGAGCGATCTGGAGGGTCGGGTGGAGACCCTCCAGGAGGAGCTCCACGAGGCGCAGAGGGAGATTGAACGGCTCGAACAGCGTCTGGCCTGGCAGGAGTTCGAGTCTCTCCTGGATGACGTGCAGCAGGTGAACGGCGTCTCGCTGGTCACCGCGCGGGTCGAGGCCCCCGCCATGGACGCGCTCCGAGAGATGACCGACTGGTTCCGGGATCGTCTCGGTTCGGGCGTCTTCGTGCTGGGCGCCGCGATCGACGGGCGTCCTGCTCTCGTGGCGTCCATCACGCCGGATGTGGTGCAGCAGGGAGCGGACGCGGTGGGCATCGTGCGCCGTCTGGGGCGCGTGGTAGGTGGCGGTGGCGGCGGTCGCCCCACCATGGCGCAGGCCGGCGGCAGCGATCCAGCCAAGCTGGACGAAGCCCTGGCCCAGGCCCCCCGCATTTTGAAGGAACAGCTAGAGGCTTAGGACCCTTGTATCTAAAGGTTTGCGAGACTATGGTCGAATCGATTCTTCCTTCCTACACCCACAGCACAGCGAGTAGACCAACCTGCCTGTCGACAACCTTCAGGGTCTTGGTGTTCCGACCTCTCAGACCGTGACAGAAGGACCCGCCGTCATCGACCTCCAGCCTGGCGACGACCTCGCCGCGCTGCGCTACCGTCTGGACGAGGTGAGGGACGGTCGCGTCGTGCTCCGTCTCCCCTGGGATCTCCGTTTCCTATCCCGCGAGCTCGATTTCGAGCTCCTGCGCCGGTCCCTGGAGGCCCGGGAGGCTCGCCGGCGCCAGCTCAAGGTGGCCATCATCTCGCCCGATCCCGAGCGGCGCCAGCTGGCCCATGGCTGCGGCTTCCCCACCTTCGCCACTGTGGAGGCGGCCGCTGCCGCCAACCGCTGGAATGTTCCGGGCTCGCAGACCCTGGAGCCCCCGCCCAGCTACTGGTGGGAGGAGGAGCCTGACCTCCACCCATCGTCGAAACCGTGGTGGCACCGCTTCGCATCGGTCTGGTTGGACCGGCTGAAGGACGGCGTCCGCTTCGCCGCTTTCCTCCTGGTGATCGTCGTACTGGCAGCGAGTGCCTACGCCGTCATACCCACCGCCGAGATCACGGTCGTGCCCGCTGGAGAGACGATCACCGTCAGCGTGCCGGTCTCGGTCGACCCCGAGCTGAAGTCGGTTGTCTACAAGGCCGATGGTGTCGGCGGGATCATCCCCTCGCGGCGGGTTGGCATGGAGGTGGAGGGTCACGCCGAGGTGGCGACCACCGAGCAGGCTACGGTCGCCGCCGGCCGGGCCACGGGGGAGGTGCTCTTCACCAGCCGCCTCGCCCAGGACTACGTCGTGCCCGCCGGGACCTTGGTGCGCACCTCGTCGACCAGCTACCCCATCCGCTTCCGCACCACGGCCGATGTGGTCGTCCCCGCCAATGGGCAGGCAGCGGCGCCCATCAAGGCGCTGGATGAGCGGACGGGCAACGTGGGCGCCTTCCAGATCAACCGCGTGGAGGGCGTGGCCGCCTCGGCCGTTCGTGTCATGAATCCCGAGCCGACCACGGGGGCGGAGGCGAAGGAGGTTACTGTCGTGGTCCAGGCGGACTATGACCGGGTCAGGGAGCAGCTGACGGGCGAGCTGCTGGATCAGGCCTATGCCAAGTTGCAAGGGTTGCTGGAGCCGGACGAGTTCCTGCCCTATCAGTCGCTGCGGGTCGAGGCCGTGCCCAAGAAGGCCTACTCCCACTTCATCGGCGAGCAGTCGGAGACCGTGGGCCTCAACATGCGGCTGCTGGTCAGTGGGCAGGCCGTGAACGCCGAGGATGCACGGGGTGTCGCCAGACGTGCGCTGCTCGAGAAGCTGCCTACCGGCCATCGGCTGGTGGATGCTGAGTTCGACGTCGGCGAGGTGGTGGAGCGGGAGGAGGGGCCGGGCTGGTTCACGTTCTACGTCACGGGGCGCGGCTATGCCGCCGCTACGATCGGTGAGCAGGAGGTGATCGCGGAGGTGTGCGGCAAGCGTATCCCCGATGCCCGGGCGCAGCTGCAGCGGTCGTTCCCCCTCGGCCAGCCGCCCCAGTTCACCATCTGGCCCACGTGGCCCGAGTGGCTGGATCAGCTCGAGCGTGTGCCCCTGATTCCGCTTCGCGTCGACGTCCACGTGACGCCGCAGGTCCCCGGAGCGCGCGAGGGCGCGACAGCGCCATCCGCCCTGGCCTTCGTGCGCGGCGGCTAGGGCCCCAGGGAGCTCAGATATGCGTATCCTGGCCCTGGATGTCGGAGAGCGCCACACCGGCGTCGCCATCAGCGATCCCACCGCCACCATCGCGCGGCCCTTGGAGACCATCCATCATCGGTCGAAAGAGGGGCTCTCCACCGCCGTGACCGCCCTCGTCGAGGAGCATGAGGTCGAGGCCGTCGTGGTCGGAAGGCCGCTTAGCCTGGACGGGCGCGTCGGCCCCCAGGCGAAGCGCGTGGACCGCTACGTGGAGGCCCTGGCCGAGCGATTGGAGGTCCCGATTCTGCCCTGGGACGAGCGATTCTCGACCGCCAAGGCCGAGGAGATCCTTTTAGAGACCCGCAAGCGGAAGGCGCGGCGGCGGGCGCGGTCGGATGGCGAGATCGACGCCATCGCCGCAGCCGTGATTCTGCAGAGCTACCTGGACCGGTGCCCGGCACCTGAGGGAGTTGAGATTTGCATAGAATAGGCCGTTTCGTCGCTTTTTCCATTGCCTTCATCGCCATCTTCGGCGCCTTCGGTGGCCTGATCTGGAACGTCGGCCATGCCGCTTGGGGCGTAGCAGGCGTCTCGATCACCTTCTGCGAGCTCTCCTCACCCGATGACGTCGTCATCAGCGCTTACCTGGAGGCGCAAGCCGACGAGCTCGATAGGCCGGGCGGCAGCGACGATACACCGGTCACCTTCATCGTCAGATCGGGGGAGACCGCAAGGGACATCGCGGGCCGGCTGGAGCGTCAGGATCTGATCTCCGACCAGGAGCTCTTTCGGCGCTACGTGCAGCATCACGGGCTCGACGCTGGCATTGAGGCCGGGGAGTTCACCCTGCGTCAGACCATGACCATCCCGCAGATCGCTCAGGCCCTGAAGGAGGCACGGCGCCCAGAGCAAGTGGTCACCGTTCGCGAGGGGCTGCGCCTGGAGCAGATCGCGGCCGATGTGCCGCAACAGACGACGATAGAGCAGGATGCCTTCCTCCAGCTGGTCACCAGTGACTGGCGTGACCGTCCCTATGCCTCTCACCTCCTCTCCGTCGTGCCGGCCGATGCCACGCTGGAGGGCTTTCTCCATCCGGACACCTACCGTCTGCCGGAGGTGGCCACGGCGGACGATCTCGTCAAGCGTATGCTGACCACGTTTGATGAGCGCGTCACTCCGGGTGTCGAGACCGCCGCCGCCCAGCACGGGCTGGACCTCTATCAGTTGGTGACCCTGGCCTCTATCGTGGAGCGGGAGGCCGTGCTGGCGGAGGAGCGCGCCGTCATCGCCGGGGTCTTTCACAATCGGCTGCAGGCGGGTTGGACCCTGGACGCCTGTCCCACCGTTCAGTACGCCCTCGGCTCGCCCGAGAATTGGTGGCCGCAGTTCACGCTCGAGGCCACCAACACGCCCTCGCCCTACAACACCTATCAGAACCAGGGCCTGCCCTACGGCCCCATCTGTAGCCCCGGCCTGGCCTCCATCAAGGCCGCGGCCCACCCGGCCGACACCGACTACTTCTTCTTCCTCGCCGATTGCACCAAGGACGACGGCAGCCATCTCTTCGCGGAGACCGAGGCCGAGCACTACGCCAACTACGAGCGCTGCGGTGGGCAGGTACCCTAGTCCTCTCAGCCCCTCCATCGCCTTGCGTACTGCGCGCTGTCTAGCCCTGGGGGTCTTTCTCCTCTCTCTTGCTGCATCCTGCGCTTTCCCTGGCAGCGTCCGTCCCACCGTCAAGATCGGCCTGGTGGCGCCCTTCGAGGGGCGTTACCGCTACGTCGGGTACGACGTCATCTACGCCGTCCGGCTGGCGCTGCACGAGGCGAACGATGCTGGCGGCGTCTCCGGCTGCGGCGTCGAGCTGGTGGCCTACGACGACGGCGCAGATCCGGCCATGGCGGTGGAGCAGGCGCACAAGCTCGACGTCGACCCCGATATCGTGGCGGCCCTCGGCCACTTCCGGGAGGGGACCACCGCCGCTGCCCTCGACGCCTACGCCCAGGCTGGCGTCCCCCTCGTGGCGCCCACCGTCCTCGACCCCGACCTGGGCCAGGCTGGCGCGGCGGTCTGGCACCTCGGGCTGAGCGCCGCCTCCCTCGCCGAGGCGCTCCTCGATCGGGCCTCCGCCGTGGCCGGCGCCGGGGAGATCCTGCTGGTTGCCGATGGCGGACCGCTGGCCTCCGCCCTTCAGCGTATGGCACAAGGGCGGGGCCTCTCGCTCGCCACCACGCCGGCCCAGACCGATGGCTGGCGCCACGACATGCTCGCCCGCGATCCATCCGTCATCCTTCTCGCCCTCGATCCGGTGCGGGCCGGGGAGGTGCTCACCGCCCTGCGGGACGCGGGCTGGGCGGGCGACGCGCTGGGCGGTCCGGCGTTGGCGGCCTCCGACTTCGTCGCCGTGGCGGGGGTGGCCGCCGAGGGCGTGCGCTTCGTCACCCCCTGGCCCTTCCCCAGCGACGTTGCCGCTGCCGAGGCCTTCGTCTCCGCCTACCGCGATGCCTCTAACGGGCAGCAGCCTGGCCCGTATGCCCTCCCGGCCTACGAGGCCACCTGGATGGTTCTCCAGGCGCTGGAGCGGGCCGCCGCCAGCGGCCCGACCACTCGGGCCACCGTCTCCGAGGCCCTCAACGCGGTGCAGCGGGACGGCCTGCTCGGCCCGCTCTCCTTCGATGCCCAGCAGGAGACTGACTGGACGCTCTACTGGTACCGCTTCGGCCCAAACGCCACCCCCCGCCTCCACCTAACCCCATGACCCTCCACATCCTCCTCCTCGCACCCTACTGCGGCGGCAGCCACCGGGTTTGGGCCGAGGGCTACGTCGCCCACAGCCGCCACCGCATCACCCTCTTCTCCCTCCCCGCTCGCTTTTGGAAGTGGCGCATGCAGGGTGGGGCGGTCACCCTCGCCGAACGAGCCTGCGCCCTCGACCGCCGCCCCGACCTCATCCTCGCCTCCGACATGCTCAACCTGCCCGCCTTCCTCGCCCTCACCCGCGATCGCTTCGCGGACGTCCCCGCCGCCCTCTACTGTCACGAGAACCAACTGACCTACCCCTTTCCCCCGGGCGAGAAGCGCGACCTCACCTACGGCATGATCAATTGGCTCTCCATGCTGGCCGCCGACCGCACGTTCTTCAACTCCAACTACCACCTCAATGACTGGTTCCAGGCCCTGCCGAACATGCTCAAACACTTCCCCGACCACACCCACCTCCATCGGATTGACGACGTCCGTGCCAGGTCGTCTGTCCTCCCGGTGGGGTGCGACCTGCGGCGCATGGACGCCGTGCCGAGGCCCACACCGTCGGATCGCGCGCCCCTCATCCTGTGGAATCAGCGCTGGGAGTACGACAAGAACCCACAGGCCTTCTTCCGCGCCCTCTACGCGCTGGACGAAGCTGGGCTCGACTTTCGCGTAGCCGTCGCCGGCAAGAGCCATCGCCAGTCGGCGCCGGAGTTCGAGAGGGCCCGGGAGCGCCTGGGGGATCGGGTCGTCCACTTCGGCTATGCCGATGCCGATGCCGAGGTCTACGAGGGACTACTCAGGCGTGCTGACGTCGTGGTGAGCACGGCCATTCACGAGTTCTTTGGTGTCGCCGTCGTCGAGGCCATCTACGCTGGCTGCTTCCCGCTACTGCCCGATCGTCTCTCCTACCCGGAGCTGGTCCCCACGTCACACCACGACGCTTGCCTGTACGGGAGCTTTGAGGAGCTGCTGGCTCGTCTCAGCTGGGCGCTGACCCATCCCGACGAGGCCAGCTCCCTGGCGGAGAGGCTGCGTCCTACGGTGGCCAAGTTTGACTGGTCGGAGATAGCCCCGCTCTACGACAGGGAGCTTGAGGCCTGCGCCGCTACCGGTAGACGTCGCTGCGATGGGCGATGAGGACTACGATGACTTCTTGCTCCTGCTCGATAAACTGGTAGACCACTCGCCAATCGTCAACGCGATAGCGGAGGTGACCGGCCAGAGGCCCTCTGATCCTCAGTTGCCTCAGATTGCTCCCGCTCCTCCAGATAGGTCAGGAAATCGCTGGCGACACGCGGACGATTGTCCTGCCTATGTGTACACTAAGACTTGACATAGAATCAATCCCTGATATAATCTAATAGAACATGTGTTCTAATCAACTGACCTATCATTCAACATTGTATCGGTACGCCTCACCGATCGAGCATCCTGGACGTCCGAAAACTATTTCGTGTAGTGATTAGCCCACACACCAAAACACAACCATACCGACTGTCAGGCAGAGTCCGTGGTCGCGACTTGCCGGAATAGACAGGTTGGGTACAATTAGCGTGTGCCCAGCTACGTTCTGCGATTCATGGATCCAATAGTCATCGCTTCTTCTCACCGTTGGGACGGTCGTCTTGAGCAAATCGCACCAGAGCAGCGACTACGGGGCAGGTAACTGTAGAGGGAACGCATGGGCGTCATCGATGAGGTAAAAGATCGCTTGGACATCGTCGAGGTGGTCTCCTCCTACCTCCAACTCGAGAAATCAGGGCGGAACTACAAGGCCCTTTGTCCGTTTCACAGCGAGAAGACTCCCTCGTTTGTGGTCTTTCCCGAAAGCCAGCGCTGGTATTGCTTCGGGGCCTGCAGCGAGGGTGGTGACGTCTTCACCTTCGCGATGGAGATGGAGGGGTGGGACTTCCGCACCGCTCTCGAGGAGCTTGCGGCGCAGGCCGGGGTGGAGTTGGAGCCCCGCACGCCGGAGCAGGCGAAGGCCGCCGAGGAGACCGATCACCTGCGGGATCTGCTGGCCACCGCGGCTCGCTACTACCATCACATCCTGATCAACTCGCCCGAGGCGGAGGCAGGTCGTGTCTACGTCGAGAAGCGCGGGCTGGCGGCCGAGACGGTCGACGCCTTCCAGATCGGCTACAGCCTGCCGGGGTGGGACAGGTCGCGCGACTACCTGACCGAGCAGGGATACAGCATCGAGGATCTGATCAAGGCTGGGCTGGTCGTGGAGCGTGACGACGGGGGCACGTACGACCGCTTTCGAGAGCGGCTGATGATCCCCATACGCGATGGGCGCGGGCGCGTGATCGGGTTCGGGGCCAGGACGCTGGATCCTGACGGTGTGCCTAAGTACCTGAACTCCCCCAAGACGACGCTGTTCGACAAGAGCGAGACCCTCTTCGGCTTGGACATGGCGCGGCGGGCGATTCGCCATGAGGATCGCGTGGTGATTGCCGAGGGCTACATGGACGTGATGCAGGCACACCAGGCGGGCTATGAGAACGTCGTCGCCCAGATGGGCACCGCGCTGACGGAGCCGCAGTTGAGGCAGCTGCAGCGCTATTCGGAGCGGATTGTGCTCGCCCTTGACCCCGACGCGGCTGGTGTCCAGGCCACTCTGCGCGGCGTGGCCGTGGCCCGGGACGCATTGGATAAGGAGTGGCAGCCCGTCTTCAATCCCCGCGGCCTGGTGGGCTACGAGGGGCGCCTCGACGTGGAGATGCGGGTCCTGCAGCTCCCCGCCGGCCAGGACCCCGACGACGTGATCCGAAGCGACCCGGATCGGTGGCCCAGGCTGGTGGAGGAGGCGGTTCCCGTCGTCGATTTCTACTTCCAGCTCCTGACCGAGGACCTCGATCTGGAGGACACCAAAGCGAAGGCGAGAGTCGTCGACAAGCTGCTGCCCGTGCTGGAGGCCGTGGCGAACCCTGTCGAGCGCGAGGATTTCGTGCAGAAGATCGCTCGCTCCCTGCGGCTGGACGAACGCGCCGTGCTGTCTCGCGTGGGGGAGCTTGAGCGGGAGGGCATGGAGCGATACCGCAGGCCCGGCAGGCGTGCTCAACCAGCCCGTCCCGAGGAGCAGGCGGCGGAGGGGCCGAAGGATCGTCCCGACGCTGTCCTGGAGAGACACTGTGTGTCGACGCTGCTTAGTCGTCCCAGCTTGCTCAACCAGGTAGACGCTGTGTTGAGGGAGAAGGACCTCGATCCTTTGCGCGCCCAGGACTTCGGAGGGACGAGCCTGCGCGCTATCTTCGAGGCCTGGCGGGAGCTGCTGGACACCAGGCCTTCCGTTTCCACCGAGGCGCTGAAGGCATCGCTGCCGACGGATGTCCAGGGTCAACTGGATCAGCTGATCCTCGCGGATGACGTGCAGCTCGCTGATGAGCAGCTGGTGCGGGATGTGGTGTTGACCCTCCTTCGTTTGCGGAAGCGCCGCCTCAACGCCTTCGTCCAGGATCTCAGGCTTATGATGCTTGAGGCTCACGAGGAGGGTGATGCAAGGGCGAAGCGATATGACCAGGCTCATCTGGCCTACACCCAGAAGCTCCTCCGGACACAGCGAGCGCTGGCGCACTCGCGGGAGCTGGGGGGCCACATCTGAGGCAGAGTCGCACCTGATGAGGTAACGATGACTGACGAGGCACGGTCTATGCCGATCGAAGAAGACGAGATTCTCGCACAATTGCGGGCTGCCTATGAGGCCGACGATGAGGAAGAGTCTGAGGCGGAGGCTTCGATCTTGGTGGAGGTGACCGTGGGCGACGACGACGCGGAGAGTCTTGACGACGCGGAGGAGCCGACGTCCGAGGAGCTCGAAGAGATTGAGCAGCAGGCTGATAAGATCGTAGAGGACGCCCTGATTAAGTCCACCGACGATCCGGTCCGCATGTACCTGCTGGAGATCGGTCAGGTACCGCTCCTTAAGCATCGCGAGGAGGTGTGGCTCTCCACCCAGCGCGCGGCGGGGATGCACCTTCAGGACCTGCAGAAGCGTCTGGGGGAGGGTGAGGAGGAGGGGACGGCGCAGGAGGTGCTCGAGACGCTGCTGAACGAGCTCCGCCGCGCGTGGGATGACGTGGTCAAGCGATGTGACGAGCTTGACATCTCCCAGCCTGACGTGCGTGCCCTGATAGACGAGGTCGCTGTCATGCACACCTACATCCTTCCCGATCGTTCCTCATACATACACTCCTTCCTGGAGCAACACGGCTGGACCAGCTCGGCGGATGCGGCACGGACAGCGCTGGCGGGGCGACTGTTCGATGCCTTCCGGGTGCTCTATGCTCTGCCGGAACCCGTTCTTGCAAAGGCTGCTCAGACCTGGTGCGAGCGCGGCTATCTTCCTTCGCTCCAGGCGCTTGGGGAGGCCGCTTCGCCGCAGCAGATCGAGGCCCGCTGGCGCGATGTGCTCAACAGGGGCCTTGAGGCTCAACAGCTGATGGCGCAGGCGAATCTTCGCCTGGTGGTGAGCGTGGCCAAGAACTATACCGGGCGCGGCATCTCATTCCTCGACCTCATCCAGGAAGGGAACATCGGCCTCATGCGCGCCATCCGTAAGTTCGACCACACCAAGGGCTTCAAGTTCTCCACCTACGCCACCTGGTGGATTCGACAGGCCATCAGCCGCGCCATCGCCGATCAGGCGCGCACGATCCGCATACCCGTTCACATGGTGGAGAAGATTAACCGCTTGATTCGGCTGAAGCGGCGCATGGTGCAGGAGCTGGGCCGTGAGGCGACCTCCAAGGAGTTGGCGCTGGAGTCGGATCTGTTGACCTCCGATGAGAAGAGCGCCGTCCGCTCGGCGCTGGAGAATGACGCGCCGCTGCCGCCGGGCCTGAAGCACAAGCTGAACGCCGCTTCAGAGGAGGTCCGCCGGATCCTGCGTATCTCCATGGAGCCCATGTCGCTGGAGATGCCGGTGGGGACCGATGACGATGGCGTGCTGGGCGAGTTCATTGAGGACGACAGCATTCAGGGCCCTGCCGACGCAGCCTACGACCAGCTGCTGAAGGAAAGGGTGCGGTCATCCCTCGAGGTCCTCAGCGACCGGGAACGCGCTGTGCTTGAGATGCGATTCGGCCTGCAAGATGGCAGGACGCACACCCTGGAGGAGGTCGGCCAGGCCTTCGACGTGACCCGCGAGCGCGTGCGACAGATCGAATCCAAGGCGCTCCGGAAGCTCCGTTACCCCGGCCGTGGCCAGAAGCTGCGGGACTTCCTTGCCTAGGAACGTCCACCAGCACCTCGTCATCTCAACGCCAGGAACTCTTGTTTTGGGGCCACCGCCTCTTCCCCTTCCCGAACGCGAGTTGGCTGTCTACGCGGGATCGCATTTCGCTCTCTTGCTTCCCAGTGAATTGCTGGAGATCATCCTGTCCAACGTCGATGTGTGGCAAGATAATCGGGAGCAACTCTTCATGTCACTCAGACGCTGCGAAGGCAATGTCCAAAACAAGTGCTCCTGACCAAGATGAGGCTATCTGACCTCTTAGACGGCCTCCCGCCCGTGTTGCAGCGGTTCGGCGAGGATGTCGACGTCAAAGGTATCTGCGTTGACTCGCGCCAGGTGCAGCCGGGCGATGTCTTCGTCGCTGTTCCCGGCGTCAACGTTGACGGTCATCGTTTTATCGGCGAGGCTGTCAGGAGAGGCGCAGTGGCGGTGATGGGCGAGCTCCCCTTCGATAGACTGCTGGGAGGGCTGGGAACCGATTTCACCTATGTCCAGGTGTCGAATTCTCGGGAGGCCTGGGGCTGGGCGTGTGCTGCCTGGCACGGATTCCCCTCCCGAGCGATGAACCTCATCGGGGTCACCGGCACAGACGGTAAGACCACGACGGTGAGTCTCATCCACGCCATCCTTCGCGCTACGGGAGTCGCGGTGGGCACGATCAACACCGTGAAGGTTGTCATCCCTGCCGCGCCCTCCGCGAACGTCGGCGATACAGAGCTGGACACCGGTCTCCATACCACCACGCCCGACCCACCTGACATCCAGCGCTGCCTCGCAGATATGGTCAGAAGAGGGGGGATGCACGCCGTCTTGGAGGTGACGTCGCACGGGCTGGCGCAGCACCGGGTGGCTGGCTGCGACTTCGACGTAGCGGTGATCACCAATCTCACCCACGAGCACCTCGACTTCCACGGTTCACTGCAGGCCTATCGCAAGGCCAAGGCGAGTCTCTTCGAGAGCCTGACCGCGTCGTTCCGCAAGCCGGATGTGCCGAAGCTCTCCGTTCTGAACCGTGATGATGACTCCTTCCGTTATCTCAGCGCCTACGAGGTTGATCGTCAGATCACCTACTCGACGACTCAACCTGCCGATGTGACCGCCAAGGACGTTCGTTTGGACGCGGATCGTACGCGATTCAACCTGTGCGCGCCCACCGGACGCATAGCGATTGAGACCAACTTGATAGGAGCCTACAACGTGCCCAACGTCCTGGCCGCAGCCTCAGTTGGTGTGGGGCTCGGTCTCCCGTTGGAGGCTATCGTAGAAGGCGTGGCTTCCATCGAGGGAGTGCCGGGTAGGATGGAGCGCATCGATGAAGGACAGCTGTTCCTCGCTATCGTGGATTTTGCCCACACCCCCAACGCCCTGAGGGAAGCCCTGCGCGCCGCGCGCAGCATGATTGACGCCGAAGGTCGTGTCATTCTGGTCTTCGGGAGCGCTGGGCTCCGAGATCGAGAGAAGCGGCGCTTGATGGGCCGCATCGCCGGGGACCTGGCGGACGTGGTGATCGTGACCGCTGAGGATCCGCGCACAGAGTCCTTGGAGGAGATCATGGCCGAAAGCGCAGACGCGGCTCGGGCGCGAGGGAAGCGCCTTAGCGAGGATCTGTTTCTCCTCGCGGACCGAGGCGAGGCCATGCTGCGGTCTTGCGAGATGGCGCGTCCCGGGGATGTTGTGATCGCCTGCGGCAAAGGGCACGAGCAGAGTATGTGCTTCGGGACGACGGAGTACCCTTGGGATGATCGGACGGCCATGCGGTTGGCGCTCAAGGGAGAGGCGCTTGGCACGCTGCCGACGGCAGGGTCAGGAGACAGGGCATAGCAGCTGGATACAGGAGGGGCGTTCATGCCGTACGTGGAGACGACAAGCGGGGAGCTGTTCTACACCAGGGCGGGGGGGCAGAAGGACGGTCCTGAGCTCGTGTTGGTCCACGGCGCCGGAGGTTCGCGTCTGCACTGGCCAGCCCAGCTGCGGCGTATGCCTGGCACCACGGTCTATACGCTGGACCTGCCTGGCCACGGGCGGTCTCGAGGTGCGGGATGTGAGACGATCCAGGGCTACGCCGCCGCCGTCACCGCCTTTCTCGACCAGGTTGCCGCTGGCCCGGCCGTCGTCGTGGGCCACTCGATGGGCGGCGCAATAGCCCAGACCATGGCCCTCGAGGAGCGGGAGAAGGTCTTGTCCTTGGTGCTGGTGGGCACGGGCGCTCGGCTGCGGGTCGCCCCTGCGATCTTGGAGGGCATTCAGCAGGACTTCGACGAGGCTGTTGACCTTATCACACGCTACGCCTGGTCCTCCGGGGCTGATCCGTCACTGACGGAGTTGGGGCGGAACGCTCTCCGAGACACGGGTCCCGATGTTCTGCTCGGTGACTTCCTGGCTTGTGATCGCTTCGATGTGATGGGGTGCCTTGGACAGATAGATGTACCGGCCCTCGTCATCGGCGGCTCGGCCGACAAACTGACGCCGCTCAAGTACAGCCGCTTCCTGAGCGAGCAGATACCGCATGCCCGGCTGGTGACCGTCGAGGGAGCCGGTCATATGGTCATGCTGGAGTGGTCAGACGTGGTCGTCGATGCGATCAGGGAATTCGTGGTGACGGGCAGCTAGCCGCGCCCTCACGGGGTAGGCGCAACATCTCGCCGGGAGGTAGGCAAGGTCAGGGGACCTCCCAACGAATCCCGTTCTGGATGAGCTTCTGTATCGTCCCCTATCCAAACCCGCGCCCGCCCGGACGTGGGCTCTATGGTCTTTGCCTGCCTACTCTACAAACAGATTGAGGAACTCCTCGTTGCTCTTGGTGCTGCGGAGCACCTGGAGCAGCTCCTCCATCGCCTGCGCTTTCGTATAGCCGGAGGACTGCGAGTCGAGGAAGCGCTGACGCATCAGCCATACCTTCTGTCGTGTGCGCTCGTCGAGGAGCAGTTCCTCGCGTCGCGTGCCCGAGCGCTCGATGTCGAACGCGGGGAAGATGCGGCGCTCCTGGAGCCTGCGGCTCAAGTGGAGCTCCATGTTGCCCGTGCCCTTGAACTCCTCGTAGATCATGTCGTCCATCCGACTGCCGGTGTTGATCAACGTGGTGGCGATGACCGTCAGGCTGCCCCCGTCCTCGATATTGCGCGCTGCGCCGAAGAAGTGCTTCGGCGGATAGAGCGCTGCTGGATCGAGCCCGCCGGAGAGCGTGCGGCCGCTGGGCTGGACCACCAGGTTATAGGCGCGGGAGAGACGCGTGATGCTGTCCAGAAGGATGGCGACGTCCTCGCCTTCCTCCACCAGACGCTTGGCGCGCGCCAACGCCGTGTCCGCCACCTGAGCATGGTTGCGGGCGTGCTCGTCGAACGTCGAGCTGATCACCTCCACATCGGGTCCAACCGAGCGGGCCATGTCCGTGACCTCCTCGGGTCGCTCTCCGATGAGCGCCACCATGAGACGTACCTCTGGATGGCTGTTGGTGATGCCGTTGGCAATGCGCTTGAGCACCGTGGTCTTACCCGCCTTCGGCGGAGACACAATGAGGCCACGCTGGCCTTTCCCGACAGGCGCGATCATGCTCAAGAGCCGCGTAGTTGGGTTACCGCGCGGCAGCTCCAGCACAAAGCGCTCATTGGGGAAGATCGGCGTGAGTGACTCGAAGCGCGGACGATGCTTGGCTGATTCGGGGTCACCGCCGTTCACCGCCTCCACGCGTAAGAGGCTGTAATACCTCTCGTTCTCCTTGGGCGGTCGAATCTGTCCGATGACCAAGTCGCCGGTCCGTAGGCCGAAGCGGTGGATCTGCGACGAGGAGACGTAGATGTCGTTTGAGCTCGGCTTGTACTCATCGGGGCGCAGGTAGCCCTTGCTCTCATCGATGACGTCCAGCACGCCCCCGCCGAAGATCAGCCCTTCCTGCTCTGTCTTGGCCTGGAGCAAGCGCATGATGAGATCGCCCTTGTTGAGGCTGCTGTAGCCAGAGACGTCCCAATCCCTGGCCAGGTCACGGAGCTCATCCACGGTTCTTTCTTGCAGGCTCACTATGTTCACTTCTTCGTTCACTCTGGTTTCTCCTGTCATTACGTATGGCCATCTAGCCGTTATCTAGCAGCTGTGACGTACTGTCATCAGTCGTGCTCAGCGATAAACGCTTCTGCTTTCTCAGTCAGCTCGCGATTGCCGATGAACAATGGCGTGCGCTGATGCAAGTCCTCTGGTTTGATGTCAAGGATACGACGCTGTCCATCCGATGCGCGGCCGCCGGCCTGCTCTGCGATGAAGGCCAGAGGGTTCGCTTCGTAGATAAGCCTCAGCTTGCCCTCAGGATACCTGGAATCAGAAGGATAGTAAAAGACGCCACCTTCCAGTAGGTTACGGTGGAAGTCGGCCACCAGGGCGCCAATGTAGCGCTCCGAGAGTGGCTCTCGCTCATCCTCTTCGTCCATGCCCTGTAGCCACCGCGTGAACCGCCGGATGCCTTCCGAGCGATACTTGTGGTAGGCGTGGTTGGCGCTGTAGTACTTGGGCGGCTCAGGGATCTGGATACTGGGGTGGGAGAGAAGGAATTCCCCCAGGCTCGGATCGAGCGTGAACCCATGCACACCCTGCCCGGTCGTGTAGACCATCATCGTGCTGGAGCCGTAGATGATGTATCCCGCTGCTGCCATATTGCGCCCTCTTTGTAGGCAGTCGTCCACGGTGCCCGGCCCTTTCTCGCTCTGACGTCGGTAGATGGCAAAGACCGTCCCCACGGTGGCGTTGACGTCGATGTTGGAAGAGCCGTCAAGGGGGTCGAAAACGAGCACGTACTTGCCCGTTCCATACCCCTCCGGGATGTGGATGGGGTCCCTTCTCTCTTCAGATGCCATCACGGCCAGGCGACCGGTGAAGGAGTTCATGCGGGTGATCACCTGGTCAGCGAACACGTCCAGCTTCATCTGCTCCTCACCCTGGACGTTCATCTCACCGGCTGAGCCCAGAATCTCAACCAGCCCGGCGCGAGTCGTCTCGCGTGCTATGATCTTACCGGCCAGAGCGATGTCGTAGAGAAGGCTTGAGAACACACCTGTGGCCTCGGGAAACTCTCGCTCCTGCTCGACAATGTGGCGCTCTATAGTAATGATCTGATCGTCCATACTCCTCCTTCGGGGTATGAGGCTAGGGAACTCGAGTCAGTCCAGATACCAGACCCATCGCGCGCCGCGCATCTCGCGAATGATGTCCGTGGTCGATAGGATGCCCAGAGGTGTGTTGTCGTCGTCGACGACCAGAAGCCGATGGATATCGCTTTCCAGAAGCTTCTTCGCTGCGTCCTTGACGGTAGCGTGCTCTGGAATGCTGATGACCGCCGACGTCATGACATCACGTGCCTCGATGGCCGTCAGATCCTCGCCGTAGTGCGTTATGGTATCCATGTGAGACACCACGCCCAACGGGGGGGCGCCTTCTCGTTCCGCTACCATGATGGCGTGTATCTCTGTGTCGGCCATCACTCGCACCACCTCTTGAAGAGGTGTCTCTGGTTTGCAGAAGATGACACCCTTGTGATAGATGTCGCGTACCGATCGCTCTCTTTCCATAGGGCTGTTGCCTCCTTCTTTCTGGGATTGTGGGATCGCTCTCGTCCTTATGCCCCTGTCCCTAAGATCAGTCTATGAACCAGGTGACGTACGTGTGGCTGATGACGGCCGCAAACAAGACGCTGTCCATTCGATCAAGCACACCGCCGTGACCAGGAAGTAGCTTGCCGCTGTCCTTGACGCCCGCTTCGCGCTTGACCATCGAGATGGTAAGATCGCCTGTCGGGCTGACAGCGGCGACAAGAAGGCCCAGAATGAGGCCTCGCAGCCAGGTGACGGCACTTCCCAGACCGGCTTCCAAGCCCCAGGCCCAGCCGAGGAAAGCTCCCATCAGAGCGCCTGTAAGAACACCGCTCGCGTATCCCTCCCACGTTTTCCCGGAGCTCAACAAGGGAGCCATCTGGTGCGTTCCCCAAAGCGACCCCACGATGTATGCGCTGGAATCCGCCAACAGCGTGACAGGAACGGCTATGAGCGTCCACCAGAGGCCGTCACCGGGCAGGGCGCGCAGCCTGACCAAGTAAGATCCGCAGAGTCCGATGTACAAACCGCTGGCGATTGCTCCGGTCCACTCCACCACGCTTGATCGTCGATAGCTCAACACCTGCCAGCTCAATGAGATAAGCAGGATGCTGGTCAGACCCAAGCTCAGCAACTCCCATTCTGGGAACTCGCTATCTAACAGAGAGAGCCATACCAGGCCGATGCCGAAGAGATGGACGGGTTGGAAGCCACGGCGGGCAATCAACCTGGAGAACTCGATCTCAGCGAGCGTCGTAACAACTGCAATCAGGCCAAGAAACGGCAGATCGCCCAGGCATATCAGCCAGGCGACGACCGGAATCAGGATAATCGCGGTGATTAGACGGGTACGTAGCACAGGTCAGCAGTATTCGGGAACGGTCTAGCGGTGTATGAAACGTCAAAGCTGGAGTCTGCGAGTTACCCTGAAGACTTCCCAGGGACCAGGCCAAAACGACGTTCGCGTTGATTGAAATCCTTCAAGGCTTCGTAGAGCTCGTCCTTGTTGAAATCGGGCCACAAAGTGGGGGTTGTGTAGAACTCGGCGTAGGCTGCCTGCCAGATAAGGAAGTTACTGAGTCGCATCTCGCCACTGGTGCGAATGATCAAGTCGGGATCGGGCTGTCCTGCGGTGTAGAGATAGCTGCTTACCTGTGCCCCATCGATTTCCTCAGGGGACACACCTTCGGCCACGATAGCGCGTATCGCGTCTACGATCTCCGCGCGACCACCGTAGTTGAAGGCTACGTTGAGTATCAGACGATCGTTATTCCTCGTGAGCTCAATCGCTTCCTGGATCTTCTGCTCAAGCTTGGATGGAAGTCGCTCCAACCGCCCTATGTGTCGTAGTCGAACGCCCTCCCTGTGGAGCTCCGGCACTTCTCGGTCGATCATGTGTCTCAGTATCGACAAAAGCCCTTGCACCTCTTCCTCCGGGCGCCCCCAGTTCTCGGTAGAGAAGGCATAGATCGTCAGAATCTTGATCCCGAACTCGACCGCCGCGGGCAGCACCTCGCGCAGGTTTTCCGTGCCTCTGCGGTGCCCTGCTATCCGTGGCAATCCCCTTCGGCGAGCCCATCGCCCGTTGCCATCCATGATGATGCCCACGTGCTCCGGGACACGCGCCAATGGTGGGTACTGCTTCTTCTCTTCTGAATGCTCGGAGGACATACTCTCAACAGGCCACAGGAGATGTGAAGACCGCACTCGGGCCCCCGGGTCTCCAGGGATCTCAGGGAAACCGGGGGAACATCCAGGCGCGTTGCTCTTCCATCCGCCCGTCAGCTTTCCATGATCTCCTGCTGCTTTCGGGTGCTGATCTCCTCCATCTGCTCCGTGTAGCGGTCGGTGAGATCTTGAAGGTCATCTTTGCCCCGGTAGAAATCGTCCTCGGAGATGAGTTTCTCCTTTTCGAATTCGCGCAGATCGTCAAGAGCATCCCGGCGTATGTTGCGCAGCGCGACCTTGGCTTCCTCAACACGCTGACGCACGATCTTCGCAAGCTCCTGCCTGCGCTCCTCGGTCAGGCGCGGGATGGGGAGGCGGATGATCCTGCCATCATTGGACGGCGTGAGACCCACATCGGACTTGAGAATCGCTCTCTCGACCTCCTTCAGCGACTCTGGATCATAGGGCCGAACCACGAGCAAGCTTGGCTCCGGTGCGGATATGACCGCTAGCTGGTTGAGCGGCGTCGGCTGACCGTAATAGTCCACCATGACGCGTTCCAGCAAAGCCGGAGAGGCACGCCCCGTGCGAATTGTACGCAAGTTCGACTTCAGTGACTCGGTCGCCTTGCGCATACGTTTCTCTGTTTCTCGAAGGTGTTCTCGATACATAGTTACCGTGAGACCAGTGTGCCGATTGGCTCTCCCATTACGGCCTGCTCCAGGCTGTGAGGCTGCCACATATTGAGCACCACGATCGGGAGATCGTTCTCCATGCAGAGCGATATGGCCGTAGCGTCCATAACACCTACGCGCATCTCGAGGGCCTGCATGTACGTGAGCGTGTCGAACCGTTCCGCGTCCGGGTTCTCGTGGGGATCTTCGGCATACACGCCGTCGACCTTGGTCGCCTTGATCAGCAGATCAGCGTTTATCTCCATAGCCCGAAGAGCGGCGGCTGTGTCGGTGGTGAAGTAGGGGTTCCCTGTGCCGCCTCCGATAATGACGATGCGCCCCTTCTCCAAATGGCGGATCGCACGTAGCCTGATATAAGGTTCGGCAATAGCGCGCATCTCGATGGCTGTCTGGACTCGGATAGTGGTGCCCATTCGCTCCAGGGCGTCCCCCAGGGCCAGAGCGTTCATCACAGTGGCGAGCATGCCCATGTGATCGGCTGTGGCGCGGTCCATGCCGTGGGCCAGACCGTCTCTTCCCCGCCAGATGTTGCCAGCGCCGAGGACGATGGCCACTTCGGCCTCTAAGGCATGCACCGCCTGCACCTTGGCAGCGACCTCCTCGGCCATGTGCGGGCTGACGCCGAAGCCCCCGGGTTCGGCCAGGGATTCGCCCCCCAGCTTGAGCAGAACTCGCTTGTACTTGGCTACAGCCATCCTACCTTACCTTCAACGAAGTACCCGCGTCCGAAGGCCAGGCGTTCGGCTTGGATGCCGGCTCTGGCGCTGGTCACCTTCGTGTCGCTTACTCCCCCACCTCGTACCGATCGAAGCGGCCCACAACGACGTGTTCGCCAAACGCTGTGATCGATTCGTTGATCAAGTCCTCGATGGTCTTGTCCTCGTTCTTGACGAACGGTTGTTCCATGAGGCAACTCTGTTCGAAGAACTTGTCCATTCGACCTTCGACGATGCGGTCGATGATGTGCTCGGGCTTGCCCTGCTCCAGAGCACGTTTGCGGAAGATGTCTTTTTCGTCCTCAATCACCTCTTCCGGCACGTCCTCACGGACGAGGTAATCCGGTGCGGCAAAGGCGATGTGAAGGGCCAGGTTGTGGGCTAGGATCTGGAAGTCCTCCGTGCGGGCCACGAAGTCAGTCTCGCAGTTCAGCTCCAGCAGCACGCCAACCTGACTCCCGTGATGGATGTACGCCTCGACAAGGCCCTCGGAAGCCGCGCTGGCGCTCTTCTTGGCTGCTTCGGACACCCCTTTCTCACGCAGGTAGGCGACAGCCTCCTCAAAATCTCCGTCGGTTGCCTCCAGCGCTTCGCGGCAGTCAAGCACGCCCGCGCTGGTCGCATCCCGTAGCTCCTTAATCATTGACGTTGTGATTTCCAAGTTGTTTCTCCTTGTGCAGTCTACGATGTTCTCATCAGAACTCTGTGGCTCTGTGTTGTGTCAGTTCTGCTACCCGGACTCCTCACTCGCCTCGGCCTCTTCCTGTTCGCCCTTCTCCTTCGCTGACAGCTCCTTGAGACGGGCGAGCGTCGCGGCGCTGAGGTACTTCTCGTCCTCCAACTCAAGCTCCTCGACTTCCGGCATCTCCATTTCTTCCTCGTAGGCCTTTCTCTGTGCAATGCCTCTGAGGACCGCGTTTGCTATCTCGTGCGTGATCAACCGAATGGCGCGGATGGCGTCGTCGTTCGCTGGGATCACGTAGTCGATGGGATCCGGGTTGCAGTTCGTGTCCACCATCGCGATGATGGGGATGCCCAGCTTGTCTGCCTCTGCAATCGCAGTGGCTTCGCGCTGGATGTCGACGACAAAAAGCAACTCCGGGAGCTCGCGCATCTCCTTGATGCCGCCGAACCTCTGGTTCAGTTTGTCGATCTCTCGTTCCTTCTCAAGCGCCTCTTTCTTGGTGAGGAGATCGAAGTCGCCTCGCTCGCGGCGAGCCTCCAAGCTGTGCAGGTAGTCGATTCGCTGTCGAATCGTCTGCCAGTTGGTCAGCGTGCCGCCCAACCAACGCAGGTTGACGTACGGCATGCCGCAACGTTCCGCTTCACGCGCGATTGTTGCCTGAGACTGACGCTTTGTGCCCACGAAGAGCACGTCACCTCCAGCGGCAACCGTATCTTGGATTAGATCGGTGACCTCATCAAGCGACTTGAGCGTCTGCTGTACGTCGATGATGTGCACCCCTTTGCGCTCAGTGAAGATGTACGCATCCATCTTCGGATGCCAGCGCCGGGCGCGGTGTCCAAAGTGCACACCCGTTTCCAGGAGTGCCTTCATAGAAATGTCAGCCATTGTAGGGGAAACCTCCTTATTGACCGTTATTCCTCCGCCTCCGTCACTCCTTTGAGAGACCAGGTTGGCTGACCCTGGCACGGTCTCGCTGGTCAAGAGGCGTGTGTATTATTCAAACCTTGGGGATTGTACCACAAAGTGGGATTTCGGCAAACTCAACAGACTCATTCCGCCAGGTCCGGTACATTGAACCGGTAACCTACCCCTCGGACCGTGTGAAGATACCGAGGAGATCGGGTATCCTCTTCGATGGCGTCCCGCACCCAGTGGATGTGTACGTCCAGAGTTCGCGTGTCATCGACGAAATCCGTATCCCACACCCGCTTCATGAGGAACTTGCGGGTCAGGACTTCTCCTGGATTGCGCATGAAAAGCTCAAGAAGATGAGCTTGCTTGGGCGTGAGATGGCGCTCACGATCCCCCTTGATGATAGAACGCCGCTTGATGTTGAGGGCCAACTCACCTCTGCGCAGCACTTCCCCGTCTGGGGTGGGCAGCAACCAGGAGATCCGGTTGAGCAGCTTCTGGGTTGAGAAGGGATAGGAGAGGTAGGCGCGAGCGTTTACGTGGTCAGGCGTCGGGTTGTCTCTGTGCAGCAGCAGCACCGGGCTGTCGATCTCTTCTTCCTCCAGCGTGCAGCAGAATCTGCGGCGGCTGAAGCGTAAGGAAGGAGCATCAAGCACGATGACGGCGGGATCGCTCTCTCTGATCCTGGCAAGGGCTTCCCGGCGAGTACGTGCTGTTGAAAGGTCGTACTCGGGAGCGAGCATCGGCGCTAGGCGCTCTCCGGCAGGCTTCCGCCCTTCGACGAGCAGGACTCTGTGTGACGGTGTCACTGGCTTGTGGTTCCTCCTTCACGGTCACGAGCTTCTGTGCTACTGTCCAGTGTGTGGCCCCAGAAACCCAGTCACCTGCATTATACTCTATCCCTTTCTAGTGTGCAAATGACGAATGGGACTTACCTGAGGCGCGAGGTGCGTCTGTGGTCAATCTGCTGGGAGTAGCTCAGACGTGAGGATCGGCCACTGCGCGGCGATATCTGGTCATGGACGCTCACAGATCGCGGCGGTTGAAGCAGTGGACGGCGAGGGCCAGCGCGGCAGCGGCATAGGCGATGGCGTAGATCACCATCGCCACGCTGGGCACCGAGGCGACCGCCGTGAACGGGTTCGGTGGCACGGCGCCAGCGAGTGCCGTCTCCATCTCGAAGGAGGCGCGCTTCCAGAGGGCCTCGCTCGGCATTAGCAGGCTGGAGACAATGCCGATGACGGCGGTGGTCTCATTGCCCAAGAACGCCCCGATCTGCTCGATCCACCCGCCGATGAAAGCCACGCCGTAGGCTGCAAAGACCAATACTCCGTTGGCCAGCGTCGAAAGACGCGTGCCTCCGAGCAGGGTGATGTTGAGCACCAGAAGCTGATTGAGCCAGAGCAGAGCCAGCCCGCGCAAGGGGTTCGGCACCATATAGCCCAAGATTAGGCATGTCAGGGCGAGGACACCTCCTCCCATGAGGAGAAGATAGAGGCTCAGCATGACCGCGAAGCCCAACCACTTGCCGATCAGGATCTGACGACGGTGTATCGGCTTCGCGGCCAGGACATGGACGGTGCCGCTGTCGATCTCCCCCGAGATGGTGTCGATGGACGTGAGCACGGTCATGGCCAGCGTGAGGAAATTGACGACGTAGAGCCCGCTCAGAACCAGGAAGTTGTACATGGGCAGCGCCACCACCCGCTGCATATGCTCTCCATGCTTCGTCAGATCCTTCTTGATGAAGTGGATGCCCAATCCGTAGACAGTGAGGAAGACGATGCCCAGCCCGAGGGCAGCCAGGAGGATGCGGCGCCTTCCGGCCTCCTTGAAGGTGAGTCTGGCGATGACAAACGTTGCTACATGTCTCATCCTGTCCGCTCCCCCGACACGGCTGCAGATCGGTCTAGGATGGCATCCTCGGCGCCAACAAGCTGGATGAAGAGCTCCTCCAGGGAGAGCGTCTGTGGTTTGAGGGCGTAGACATCGGCCCCGTGGCGCACCAGGTGGCGGTTGATGGCCGGTAGACCGGCCTCCCCAGTCAGCGCCAGCGTGATGTGGTCGCCGTCGATGCGTACATAGCTGCTCCAGCGCTTCAGACCCTCCAGCATGCGCCTCCAGCGGGTGCGGGACATATGGTTGGGTCGCCGCGCCCGGATCTCGACGGTGAGCTCGCCGTCCACCAGCGAGTCGAGCGAGCTGGTGCGGATGACGTGGCCTTCATTGATGAAAGCCACGCGATCACAGGTCACCTCCACCTCACTGAGCAGGTGTGAGTTCAGGAACACGGCTGTGCCCCGATTGCGAAGATCGCGGATGATGTCGCGCACCAGCCGGCGCCCGACGGGATCGAGCCCCGACGTTGGTTCGTCCAGCAGCACCAGCTCTGGTTCGTTGAGGAGCGCTTGAGCCAGCCCGATGCGCTGCAGCATCCCTTTGGAGAAGGCCTGCAGTTTCTTCCCAGCGTGCTCGGTGAGGCCGACCAGCTCGAGCAGCTCGGCGGCGCGCTCATGGGCCACGTCGCGCGGTACTTGGTAGAGATCGGCGTGGAGATGGAGGAACTCACGCGCTTTCAGCCAATGGTGAAAGCGGAAGTGCTCCGGCAGGAAACCGACCTTGCGACGTCCACGCGGGTCACCCAGCGCCTTACCGAGCACGTAGCCCCTCCCGGCAGTCGGCGCAATCAGTCCCAGCATCATCTTGACCGCCGTGGTCTTGCCCGCGCCGTTCGGTCCCAGAAAACCGAAGACCTCGCCCCGTTCGACGGTCAGGGTCAGGTCAGCGACGGCTCTCTTACCGCCGAAGGCCTTCTCCAGGTGATGGGTTTCGATTGCTGGACCTGTGTTCACAAGATCGATTATAGCAGCAACTCACCCTCGCTGGCAAGTGCCGCTAAGCGCCTGGCATCTGGCTCCCGCACGAGCCGGATGTCAGGCTGACGCTTCGATATGCCGTGATCGTCTATCTCAAGGAGGCCGCCAACGACAGCGCTTCGGAAGAATCACCCTGCCCGATGACGGCGTAGATTACGTCGCCTTTGACCCAGGTGAGCAGGTACTCGGTAGGCCGGTATCCGGACTCAGAGTGGACCAACGTGGCCTCGACGCCTTCAATCGACAGGGTCTCATGGGTCAGGTTGACGTGGTGTGGGAACGGAAGCACCAACGTGGTGGTCCAGTCGATCTGTTCGCTAAGCTGGCGAGCTTCTTCCGTGGGCGTCCCTAGGAGCTCCAGGTAGATACGCCCTAGCTGCTCGATGTCCAGGCCGTCGGGCACGGAAGCGGTCGGGCTTGCCATCTGTACCAGGGTGATGCAGTCCCGTCCGACGGATGCGTCCGCGCAGCTGCCGTAGTAGGTCGTCAACATGCCGGAGAAGTCTGCCTCCACTGTACGACCCTCCAATGCCTGGGGAAGCCTGACGTCCTCGTATCCCAGCTCGGTGAACAGCGCCTCGATCTGGGACACGTCAACCTCCATCGAGATGTGTATGGGCGGGGTCCATTCGTGCCGCGTGGGTTCCGTTGTGTCCGGAAGGCGGATCGGGAAGTCAGCGCGCTCGCGGGCCTCAGCCTCTGTGACGTCCGCCGGTTCCTTCTCCGTCACGACACCCAGGCTCTCGCCAAACGTGCGCTCGATTTCGGGAGCCAGGTCCTCCAGGATCTCCTCGTTTGGGAATGCCTCGACGTCGACCGGCGTGAAGGCAACGCTCTCCACGCGGAAGACTGCCAGCAGATCCCCTGCCAATGTGCGGATCGGCGGGACGGTGAGGGTGACCACCGTGAGCAGCGCTAGGGCTGCCACGAACCAGGCAGGACGGTAGCGTCTCGAAAACGGATTGCGGGCCATACGTTGCTCCTTTCGCATCTGTCGATAAGCAGCGAGCTGACTGTGGGCAGTCTGAGGCATCACAGGTCTTGCTCCAGGCTCTGATTCCAGCTCAGAGAGCAGAGCGTAGACGTGGTCGGCGCGCTGTTGGACGATGGAGGCCCTCTGAGCGCATTGCCCGCACGTCGTCAGATGCTGCCGAACGCGGGCGCGCTCCTCTGTGCTCAGGGCGTCGTCATACAGGGCGCGCAGGGTTCCCTCGCTGATGTGTCTCATAACCTGTCCTCCAGTGCTCGATAGCGCCGTTCAAAGTCCTTCTCGGCGCGAGCTAGCATCGTGCCCACGGAACTAGCGGCGACGCCCAAGATGTCCGCCATCTCCGCATAGGTGTGGTCCGTGTAGCGCAGAATCAGCAGCCGGGCCTTGCGGGGCTTCATGTAGGAAAGCACGTGGCGGACCTGCTCCTTCACCTCACGCCGTTCCATCTCGTCGGCCGGGTCGATCGGATCGGCGCGTTGGAGCCTCAGAGCACCCGCCGCCTCCTCGTATCGCTGTCGCCTGCGCCGGGCCCGGACGGCGTTCAGGCCGAGGTTCGTCGCCACCTCATACAACCACCCACCCAGGTTAGACAGCTCTCTTGGATGCTTGGGCACACGGGTGTGAAGACGCCAGAACGTCTCCAGGGCCAGGTCCTGCGCCTCTTCCCAATCGCCGACCAGGTAGTACAGCGTCTCGCAGACCGATGACCAGTGCTCGTCGATCGCTTCTTCCAATGCTTCATCGGCCTCCGATGATGCCGGCGCAGCCCACATGCGCAGCCTCTCGACCAGCGATAATGTCATCTTGAGCTTGCCTCTTATAGTATAGACACCGCTCGCGGCTGGAATGTGACACGAGTTCAAGGGGATCTCTCGACCGTTGGCTACACCGATGCTACCATGCTTGGGTTGCGTCACCAAGCGGGGACGTTCAGTCCTGGGGGCTCGGGGTGACAGGCTCTGGATGGCGCTGCGGTATCGAAACTAGGCGCGGCCAGGGGCAGGGCTCTAGGCTTCAGGCTGGCTCACGGCCCCACTGTGGATGCTTGGCCCTGGGCTTTCCACTCCGCTTCCCACAGCGTGATTTGACCCATGATCGGATGTAGCGCCAAGCTGCTGCGAGGCGCTGCTGCAAGGAGTCCGTGTCCAGTCCCAGGCGGAGCCGCAGCCAAGCCAGTCCCATCACGGCAAGGGAAATGCCGGCTAGCGCCGTTCCAGGCAGCCAGAGAAGGCTGAGCCCCGCACCGCGGAGCATGATGCCGCGCAGGATCACCAGGTAGTGTTGCACGGAGGATACGTAGGAGATGACGTGCATCACGCCTGGCATGTCGCCGGCCGGGACGAGGAACCCCGAAAACGCCACCTCCAACATAGCGAGTGCGAAGACGAAGAGCATCGCCTGCTGCTGAGTGCGCGAGATTAAGGAGATAAGCGTGCCCCAGCCGATCTGGGCTAGGACGAAGGGGATCGTGAGAAGCGTCAGGAGAGCCAGGGAACCTCGTATCGGAATGTCGAACCAGGAGACAAGGATGCCGATCAGCATCAAGAAGTCCACCAGCCCTATCGCCAACGTCGGCAGCGCTTTGCCCACCATGAGGTCGATCCGCCCCATAGGGGTCACGCGGAGTTGCTCCAGGGTTCCCATCTCTCGCTCGCGTGCGATGCTCTGTGCAGCGACCACCAGCGCCACCTGGAAGACGACGATGCCGAACATCGCCGTAATCGCGTGCGGCTGATCCTCCATAGCTGCGTTGAACCGAGCCACAAAGCGGAGATCGATGGGGCCCTTGCTGGCAGAGGGGTGGGAAGCCATCATGCTTTGCCCGATCTCGGCGGCGACCTTCTCAGCTGTGCCAAGGGCGGCGGCAGAGACGACGTGGTTTGAGCCGTCGGCGATAAGCTGGACCTGTGCGCTCTGCGTGGGATCCAACAACGCTGCGCTGTAGCCAGGGGGGACGACCGCAATGGCAGCGATGTCCCCATGCTGCATCCGCTGGCGTGCCTGCTCGACGCTGTCACCGTGGACCTCGACCTGCAGCTCGTCCTTTCGATCAAGTCTGGCGACCAACTCGCGGCTGGCGCGCGTTCGATCCCGGTCGACCACGGCGAGCGGCAGGTTCTTGACCCCGCCCCCGGTCAGAGTGCCCATCAGCAGCAGTTCCAACAGAGGCCCGAGTATCAGGAAGGCGAGCAGGAGTCTATCGCGGCTCAGTTGCTGGAACTCCTTGATCGCCAGGCCGCAGATACGGTACAGGTGATTGATCATAGTGACGAAGCCATCCGTTTCGTATGTCGCAGGGGTGATTCTCTGTAGGTTCGGTGAGTTTGCATGGTCAAGCGACGTTCTTCCTGAACGTCAGCGCACCCAGGCTGATCCAGACGGCGGAGAGACCCAGCAACATAAGGGAGGGACGCCAGAGCTCCAAGAAGGAGGCCCCCTTGAGGAACAGGGCACGACAGATGGTCACGAAATGCGTGCTGGGCATGACGTAGGAGACGATCGTGCTCACCAGGTCGGTGGTGTCGATGGGATCCATCAAACCGGATAGAAAGAAAGCAGGCACGAAGAACACAAACAGGGAAAGCACCGTGGCGGCCTGTTGGCTCCGGACCAGATTACCAATGACGATGGCCAAACTCACGCTGGCCATCAGGAAGTCGGCCGTCAGTAGGAGCAGAAGGATGGGATTGCCGCGGAACGGCACGTTGAACAGCAAGGACGCAGCGAGCCAAACCGGCACCAGCCCAACCAATGAAGCGGTGACGTAGGCGATTAGCTTGCCTGCGATGTACTCGAGGCCGCGCACCGGGGTGGCGACCAGGGTCTCCAATGTCCCTTTCTCTCGCTCACGCGCCAGCGCCAGCGCAGCCGCCATCACGGGCAACGAGAAGACGATCGGTATGAGGCCTGGGACCATGCTGTCCCGGTCGGCCGCCTGAGGTAGGTAGGCGGACTGCGGCCTGACCTGTACCGGCGGAGGCGGCACCAAGTACTGCTCGCTGAGCTGGGCTCCGAAGTGGGCGACGTGGCCACGCAGGCTGCCGGTCGTCTTTCTTGCCACAAGGGTGTCGACACCGTCCAGAATGACCTGGATGGAGGCTGTGCCTCCGTCCTGGACCATGTCCGCGAATCCCGGTGGAATGACGATGCCGGCGTCGACGTCACGGCCCATAAGGGATGACTCGATCTCCTCGTAAGCGGACACGCGCTCGGTGGAGAAGTCGGCGTCGCTGCCAAGCGTGCTGATGAGCTGGCGCGACAACGCAGTGCGATCCTGATCATAGATCGCAAGCTCGATGCGGCTGGTGCCGCTGGTATAGACCATGGATAGCGCGATAAGGACGAATGCGGGGGAGAGGAAGACCATCCAAAGGGTGCGGGGTTGGCGTAGGATATGTCGGTACTCTTTTGTAAGGATACTCGCTAATCGTTTGATTGACATTAACCGTAGACTATGATCTGAAGACTGGGACTCGTCAAACCCACTGTCCTAATTGTATCGTTTCTCTATTCTCGTGTCGCAAACCGACTGGTCGGTATGATTCTACCCGGTCTTCGCACCATTGTCAAGCGGGGCGCTGCGGGAGCTAGGGTACGGTCATCAGCGATGCAAGGGCATCTTCGGAGAGGGCGCCCTTTCGCTGAGGATGGTGCTTCAGGGAAGCATGGAGTGGGACGTCATCGAACGTGCTGGAATCAGCCGGGAACGGCTTATTCGCGATGAATGCTATGGACATGGAGGAAGCAGCCTGCTAGAGTCGCGTCAGCGGTCGACTCGCTTCCCTCGTCCGTACCCTTCGATATCCAGAATGCCGGTGGCAAACCGATGGACCGTCATCGGAGCCAGTGAGACAAATCTCTTGGAGAGCCAGCGAGCGATCTCGGCGTACGTCATGTGTCGCTCGAAGTACATCTCCTTGAGCCAGTCTCGCATGTCCCGTCTGGTCTGTAGGCCCAGGCCGTACCTGAGGATGAAATCCGCCTTGGAATCGCCCAGTTTGCGGAAGTCGAGATCGGGGAGGTCGGGTTCGTAGCCAAGTTGTTCGATGACCCAGGACTTGGAGACTTGTCCGCGGCCGTTCCAGGCGTGGGGAGCGCGAACCGCCTTGCGGAAGGCGGCCTCCAGATCTCTCCGTATCATCGCTGGATTGGATGGTGTGCCGTTTTCGAGGTCGGGCGTAACGCCGTTTCCATCGATTGACGGTGTGAGCTGACGGACCCGTTCGCGGCTGAGATCGAAAAGGTCGCCAATGGCCTGCAGCGACCAACGATGTTCGACACGCAGCGTCTTGATCGCATCGTTGCGGCGCAGCTGAGCCAGGCGAAGGGCCTCTTCGTGGCCCAGGAGCTCTCGTATGGCCTGCCAGGCCTGCGGGTACTGGCTCAAGAACCATGAGAGCTGATCGACGTCGATCTCCGGCGATGGGAGTTGTGGCTGCTGGCCTGTCCTACTGGTGGTGCGCTGGGCGCGCGGTGGAGCAAGAGGCGAGGTTGCGGGGTCCTGATACAGAGTCTCAAGAGCATGCCAGTCCTTCTCTAGAACACTCGCGGCAACTTCACTCAAGGGTCCCTTCCTTTCCTGGGGATGGAGTAACCTGGGCGATCACCGGGATTGTCGTTTGTGTGTCTCTACCTCTCAGGTGTCACGTACTATTTGGGAGCTCAGGCGGGGAATGTGTCGTTGTGTGGGTAGAGTGCCCCTTGCCTGAGCCGCGCCCATGATACCCCTCCATCTTTTGGTGGCGTTTAACCGATTGTTAAGAAAGGGTTAAGGATAGCCGAAGCGAGGGCCACGGGAGGCATCCTCTTCATCTCTGTCAGGTGCGCGTAAGGGAGACATCAGGTTGCCGTCAAGCCCCGTCGAGCCGAGTGTGGTATGTTTATAGTAGAAGACTCTCTTCTTCTCCTCCTTTAACAAGAGCCGAGGCGTCAGCCTCGGCTCTTCTGATATATGGCTCCCGTCAAGTCGACGTGGGTGGAGCAACCCTCCGCCGCGATCCGGCGGTTCCCGGAAGGCATTTCGGGGCGAAGTCCCTCATCCAGGCGCCGAGGTGGCGCCAGTGGTTGAGCGCACTCAGGTCGATGGCGCTCGTCACCTGGCGAAGGGTGAGGCTTGGCGGCCACCAGTACGGCGTCACCTTACGCTCGGCCGCTTGCCCCATTCCGGCGGCCACATTAGGTCAGCGGTGTCGGAAGTGTGCATCAGCTCACCCCACAAACGCGAAGATAAAGGCCGCTGTCGTGCCGAGATTGACGGCTAGATTGGCGGCGCAGAGTCCCTCCAGGAAGGCTCGATCTTGCCAGCGACCACGCATCACCAGCGTGGTCAGCACCAGCGAAAGCGTGAGGATCGGAAGGTAGAACCACAGAATCCGTCGTGGGACGCCGTGGCCCAAGGACAGCCCCATGCCAATCCAGCTTCCCAGGCTAACTAGACCGTAGAGGAGGGAGCCCCGTTCTCGGCCCACACGGACAACGATGTTTTTCTTCCTGGCGGCTGCATCGGCAGGGTAATCGGGGAATTCGTTGAGCAGTATCACGTTGAAGATCGTGAGACCGATGGGAATCGAGAGATGGTGGACGAGCGGCGCGATCTCCCCGACCTGGAGATAGTAGCCCACCGCCACCGGCAGCCAGCCATAGCAGAGAGCGATCCACAATTCCCCCATGCCAGTGCTGACCCAACGGACTGGTCGCGTTGAATAGAAGAATCCCCCGACCAATCCCACGATGATCAAGGGAATGGTCCAGGGCCCTGTCCCATACCGCAGTTGCAGGATCAGGGCCACCGTCAGAGCCATCAACAAGCCGATCAGAGATCCCCACAAGGGGGCGCGCCGGGGAAGCAGGCCGCGCTGGACGATCTGGGATCCGCCGGCGAAGCGACTTCCGCCCAGCCGGGCCGAGAGCACGTCCTCAGCGTAGTCCCAGTACTCCCCGGCGTAGTAGCTTGTCAGCATCACCAGGACGACCTCCAGCGTTCCCCAGGCGAATATGGGCCACTGGGAAGACGCTCTCCAGTTGCAGAGCCAGTATGGCCCCTAGGGCGAATTCACTACCGGACACTTTCTGCTGGGTGAGGCATCACAAAGCTGACTGGTATGG
>CAZNRX010000044.1:0-32862 GCA_964575455.1 uncultured Anaerolineales bacterium
ATACTTCAGGGGAGCGGAGCTTTCAAGTTCTCTCCAACTTATGGGTAATCACCAGTGAATGGGTCTTGACAAATGGCTCGTGATGTGATATCCTTAGTGCATACGTTTGCGGTCAATCGCTGGCCGGGTAACGTTTGCCGGGTAACGTTTGCAGCCGCCGTGACAATCGGCGAGCAGGACAAGAGGCCGAAATGAACAGGCTCTACGACCACATCAAGCGCCACTTGAAGGGCAGCGATGGGCAGAACCAAGGTATGACGAGGTGTGCACTCTCCCTCCGGCCTTGGCTCTCCGCCACCGGTTCATCCACCGCGCTACCGAGGGGCTGTCGCATTCCGGTGTCCTGGCTGCTCCAACTCGCTGAATGCTTGTCAGGACAACAATGACTGCCGCATATTCCCAAGACCGTGGCCCTGGAGGTGGGTAACCTTGGCCCTCACGAACGTCACAATGCGGGATGTTGCCGAGCGGGCCGGCGTGTCGCAGAGCACAGTATCCCGTGTGCTCAGCGGTTCGAAGACCCAGATTCCTATCAGCGACAAAACCCGAGAACGCGTCGAGAGAATCGCTCAGGAAATCGGTTACCGCCCTCACCCGGGAGCGCGCTCTCTGAGTGGAAATCGCACCGGGCTTATTGGGCTCATCGTGCGTGAGATCAACGACCCCTTCTTCGCTGAACTGATCGATGTCGTCAGCCGGGTGGCTAAGGAGCAAGACTATGACCTGGTGCTCGGTAACGCGAAGCGCGACCCCGGAAACGCGTTGGTACTCAGAGATCGGATGCTGGACCTTAGGTTCTGTGATGGCCTCCTCCTCTGCGGAGACCTACGAGAATCATCCCAGGATCGCACCTTCCTGACCAACATGGGAGGCGAGCACCCCCTGGTCTCCGTCTCTCGCGGCAGCCAGCAGCTCGTCAGTAGTACGCCGTCGGTCGACATCGACAACCGTAAGGGCGTGCTTCTGGCGCTGGAGCACCTGGCCGAGCTGGGTCACCGTCGCATCGCCTGTCTCAACGCTGGTCGCGTGGGCGATCTCTACGAGCGTCTGGAGGCCTACGCGGAGTTTATGGAGGAGAGGCTGGACGGCGTACCGGATGGGTGCGTCCAGCGGGCGGAGAACAGCTTCCAGGGGGGCTATCAAGCCGCCGAGCGGCTACTCTCCCTCCCCGAGCCCCCCACGGCCTTATTCGGCAACGATGATGTGATGGCTATCGGCGCGCTGAGCGCGGCGGTCGACATGGGCTGTCCCGTGCCCGAGCGCCTGTCAATCGTGGGCTTCGACGACATCGATCTGAGCGCCTGCGTCAGACCAGCGCTGACCACCATTCGACAGTCAGTAGAGGAGATCGGGCGGAGGGCCGTGGAGCTGCTACTCGAGACGATCGATGAACAGATCCGCTTGGATCCCTGTCCGCGCATCCTCATCGAGCCCGAGCTGGTGGTTCGCCAATCGTGTGGTCCGCTCGCACCCGAGTGACCGTCCGGAAGGAGCCGGTCTGTTGAGTATGTTGGAGGTGAATCTTGGAAGGCGTTGAGCAATTGGTGGTGCGGGGAGGAGAGGTTCTGGGTCCCGACGGGGCCCTCCGACCCGCGGACATCCTCATTGAGAACGGAGTGATTGGAGACGTGGGACCCAACCTGGAGGCAAACACCGTCATCGACGCCGAGGGCGCGTACGTCTTTCCCGGCTTGATCGACCTGCACACCCACGGCATACGCACCGTCGCTTCTGGGACCGGCGACTGGCAAGAATACGCCCGCATCGAGGCCTCCTTCGGGACCACCACCTTCTACCCCACGCTGTTCGACGCACCTCAGGAAATCGCAAAACAGATGCGGAGCCAGCGTGAGGATACCGGCGAACTGCGGCGGACGCCGCAGGCGGGAGGGTTCCGCCTAGAGTCTCCCTACCTGGCACAGACGGGCGCGGGTCTCTCCAAGGATCTCGGGTCTATCAGTAACGAGTTGACCGAGATGCTGTTGGATGCCGGCGGTGGGCACATCAAGATCTGGGACGTGTCGCCGGAGTTGGATGGGGCTCCTGAGGTGATCGACCGGCTCTCCCAGGACGGAATCATCTGCAGCATCGCACACACGCAGGCGACGATCGAGGAGGCCCGGGTCGCCACGGACGCCGGGGCCAGGCTCGTGACGCATCTCTTCGACGTGTTCGAGCCCCCACAGAGTGCAGGAACCGGTGTCTATCCGCACGGGCTGGTGGACTATCTGCTAGTGGAGGACCGGTTGACGTGCGAGATCATCGGCGACGGCACGCACGTGCACCCGCTGTTGGTGGAGAAGACCTTCCGCTGCAAGCCCGCGGACAGGCTGGTCTTCGTCACCGACAGCAACTACGGCGCCGGCCTCCCCCCGGGGCGGTACGACGCGCCCGGAAGCTGGGGACGGGTGCAGATTGACGGGCCCAATAGTGGCGTGCGCATGGTGGACCGGGACATGGGTTTGGCGGGAAGTGCCCTCACGCCCCTGGACGGCTTTCGTAACACGATGCGGCTGTTCGAGAAGGATTTGGCGACGGCTACGCGCATCTGGTCCACCAACCCGGCGCGGTTGATGGGGCTGAATAAGGGAGAGATCGCGGCGGGGAAGGACGCGGATCTGATCGTGCTGGATCAGGATCTGGAGCTGCGGTACACTATCGCCGCCGGGCAGATCGTGTATCAGAGAGAAGAAGGGGACGAGGAGGAGGCATGAGAGCGGGAGCGGCCAGGATCGACATCACGCCCACGGAGAACATCTGGATGGACGGCATGCTCCGGGCGCATCCGTCGGTGGGCGTCCACGACTCCATCTACGCCTGCGCGCTAGTGATGGCGGACAGCGACGATCTGACGCATGGGTGCGCCATCGTCGCCGCCGACGTCTGCCGTCTGACGGAGCCCATGACCAGCGCCGTTCGCGAGAGCGTCGAGTCCGCGATCGGCATCCCGGCCGACCGCATCATCGTCGCGGCCAAGCACATCCATTCCGGGCCGGTGACCACGGGCGGCGGTGAGGTCGAAGAGGCCTACGCCGAAGCGCTCCAGGAGAAGCTGATCCAAGTGGTCCAGGATGCCGCGTGTACGATGAGGACGGTGAAAGCGGGGACGGCGTCGGGCAAGGAGGCCACCATCAGCGAATACCGGCGGCTCCTGGCGAAGGACGGGCGGGTGGTGATGAACTGGGAGCCCTACGAGCCCGATGAGATGGTGGGGCCGCTGGGTGAGGTCGACCCGGAGGTGGGCGTGCTGAAGGTGGACGATCTCTCCGGCGAGACGATCTGCATCCTGTTCAACCATGCGGGCCATCCCAACGTGCTTTCGGGCGACAACTACCTGATCAGCGCCGAGTACCCCGGATTCGCCGAGAGGACGCTGGAGGCGGAGTTCGGAGGGACGGCGATCTTTCTGAACGGCGCCCAGGGGACCATGGACATCGACGGACTGGGCCCGCGGGATTGGGCGGAGATGGAGCGGATAGGGAAGACGCTGGCGACGGTGGTCGCGGAGGCTGTGCGGGCTATCGAGCCGTCCGCTGATGCTCGGCTCCGCTGCGGCGGCGCGGCCTATACCCTGCCGGCGCGGCAGATCTCGCAGGAGACGCTGGCCTGGGCACAGGACGTGCTGGAGGAGACGGGCGGCGAGGTGAAGCCGATGGCCGATGGGGTGGGAGAGGACCACAAGGCGAAGCTCTACACGGAGCTCCACACGGTGCAGGACGAGGACGTGCCGGTGATGCAGGTCTGCATCTCCCTGGATGAGACGGCGTTCATGAGCTTCCCCGGCGAGATGTTCACGGAGATCGGAATGGAGATCAAGGCGCGGAGCCCGTTCGAGCGCACGTACGTGGTGGGCCTAGCAAACGGACACGTCGGGTACCTGCCCACGGTCAAGGCGATCGAAGAAGGGGGATACGCCGTAGACGTGAGGCGACTCGATAGGGCCGCCGAGGAGATCACGGTCGAGAACAGCCTCTCTTTGCTCGAGAAGGTATATCAGTCGTAGCTCAAGGAGGAAGAACACATGTCGAACAAGTTGGCCATCAGTGGAGGAACGCCGGTTCTGCAGCGGAGCGACTACCAGAACTGGCCCATCATCACGGAGGATGACCGCCGGCTGATCAACGAGGTGCTGGACAGCGGCATCGTGGCGGGAGGCACTGCGCCGCAGGTCACGGCGCTGGAGCAGGAGTGGGCGAAGTACACGGGCGCCAGGCACTGTCTGACGACGACCAGCGGCACGGCCGCGCTGCACATGGCGCTGGCGGCCGCGGGCGTGGGGCCGGGCGATGAGGTGATCACCTCGGCGTTCACGTTCCTGGCCTCGGCGTCGTGCGCCCTGCACCAGAACGCGATCCCCGTCTTCGTGGACATAGATCTGCGCACGTACAACCTGGACCCCACGAAGCTGGAAGCGGCGATCAACGAGCGGACGAAAGCGATCATCCCGGTGCACATCCAGGGCCTGCCGGCGGACATGGACCCCATCATGGAGATCGCGCAGAAGTACGACCTGTTCGTGGTCGAGGACGCGTGCCAGGCCCATGGTGCCACGTACAGGGGACAGATGTGCGGGACGATTGGGCAGATCGGCACGTTCAGCCTGAACAACTACAAGAACCTGCCCGGCGGCGAGGGAGGGCTTTACGTCACGGATGACGAGACGCTCTTGAAACGTGGGATGCTCATTCGTTGCTTCGGCGACGAAGTCGACGAGGTGAGTCACCGCCGCACGTACAACGCCTCCATCCTAGGGTACATGTACCGGAACCAGGAGCTGCCCGCCGCGCTTGCCCGCGCCCAGCTGATGCACCTAGACGAGCGCAACGCAGTGCGCATCGCCAACGCACACTTCCTCACTGAGCAGCTGAGCAAGATCCCGGGCGTGATCCCGCCCTACTGTCCGCCGGAGTGCAAGCACGTCTACTTCTTCTACAACGTGCGCTTCGACCCGAAGGCAGCGGGAGTGGATGCCGACCCGCGCCGTTTCCGGACCGCGGTGGAGAAAGCGCTCTACAAGGAGGGCGTGCTGGTCGGCCAGTGGCAGACGATGCCGGTGCCGGCCCAGGACATCTTTCAGAGCAAGCTGGGCTACGGGGGGTCGCGGTACCCGTGGACGCTCAACGAGGAGAAGGGGATCGAGTACGACTACGATCCGAAGGACTACCCGATGGCGCATGAGCTGTGCGACACGTACACGATTGTCCACGGGATCCACGCGCCGAACGGGACGGAGCTGATGAAGAAGATCGTGGAGGGGTTCCAGAAGGTGTTCGGCAACCTGGACAAGGCACTGGATCACGCCGATGACGAGATCCATCCCGGTCCTGACGGCAAGCTGTACGGCGCCGGGTAGGAACCGCCAAGATGGGCAGCGGAGGGCGCGCGGAGGTTCTGCCCGCGCACCCGGAGCGAGAGGAGAGCGTATGAAGAGCAGAGGACTGTACGGCAAGAAGTTTCTGGACATCCAGGAACGGGAGATGGAGGTCGGTCTTCCGGACGAGGCTCACGTCATCGTCAAGGTCCACGCGTGCGGCGTGTGCGGAACAGACGTCAACTTCGTGCGCGATTGGGACGATGAGCCGATGCCTTTGGGGCACGAAATCGCCGCCGAGGTGGTAGAGGTGGGGAGCCTGGTGCCGGATCTGGAGCCGGGCGACCGGGTGATCGTCGAGGACTGCACGATGTGCGGCATCTGCAAGGACTGCAAGAGCGGACATCCGGGGCTATGCCGCAACATGTACGACATTGAGGGGCAGCCGGGCATGGCGGACTACATGTCGGTGCGGTTCAACTCGCTAGTCAAGTTTGAGGGGTTGGACTACGTGACGGCGTGTCTGACGGAGCCGCTAGCGGTGTGCATCACGGCGGTGCTCGGTTCGGAGATCCCGCTAGGCGGCAGCGTCCTGGTGCTCGGCCCGGGGCCACTGGGCCTGATGTGCGCCCGACTGGCAAAGCTCCACGGCGCCGGGTTCGTGGCGATCACAGGGCTCCCGGCGGACAACGCGCGGGAGAAGGCGCGGCTAGAGCTGGCGCCGGAGTTCGGGTGCGACCTGGTGCTGGAGGTGGGGAAGGACGACGTGGAGGGGGAGATCCGGTCGCGGTTCCCTGACGGCGTGGATCGAGCCATCGTCAGCGCGCCCCCCAAGAGCATCCGGGATGCGCTGAAGACGATCCGGTTCGGGGGAATCATCAACTTCTTCGGGCTCCACTTTGGCGGGGAGAGCGTAATCGACGTGGACATCAACGATCTGGTGTTCGGTAAGATCACGCTGCGACCGACGTTCGCCGAGCCGGCGATCAACTTCCCGCTCTCCAACCAGCTGCTGCGGGACGGGCTGGTGGATGGACGCGCGCTGGTGACGCACACGTTCGGATTCGACGATGCCAAGGAGATCCTGAGCAGCGTGATCGACGGGAGCGAGCCGGTCGTCAAGGCCGTGATGGTGCCGGACGGATAAGGACCCCGACCAGGAGGGGCCGGGCGCACCGGGCCTTTGCCGATGACTCGGGGCCTGGCTTGCGGGCTCCTGGAACAGCAGTAGGGCTGGAGGGCAGTGGCGACGAGGCACCCGGTGAACCGCCGTTGCACTCGACCACCGCCCGGCCGAGGGCCATAAGGACGGAGGTAGACTATGAGACCACGTAGTAAAGTTGCGCCAGATTGGTGGGACTACACGACGCTCGATGAGCAGATCCTCGACAACGCAGCCCGTCTGAGCGCAGAAGACCTACTTCAGCTCTCGCGCCCGGGATTCCGCGTGGTGTTCTACGACACGCTGGAGGACTTCTACCTGGCCGAAGCGCTGGAGTACATCACCGCTTGGCAGCGGGCTACCGAGAACGAGCCCGCGGGCATCTGCGGGCCCATCGGGCCCACAGAGCAGCTACCCCTGGTGGCGCGCCTCGTCAACGAGCTCGAGGTCGGCCTTCGCCACGCTCACTTCTGGGCCATGGACGAGTGGGTTATGGACGGGAAGACGATGCCGGTCACGAACTCGCTCAGCTTCGAACGGGCAGACCGCGAGCTGTGCTTCGACCGCATCCGCCCCGACCTGCGCATGCCGGAGGAGAACCTCCACTTCCCCAAGATGGACTTGACACCGTTCCGCGAGAGCTGGAACAGCGGCATACGGTGTGTGGTGATGCAGGGAGGACAGGGAGAGGTAAAGCACTGGGCCTTCAACGACCCGGTCCGGCGCGAGGGGAAGTACGAGGACGAGCCCCCCATCCCGGAGGAGTACCGGGAAAAGGGCTCGCGGCTGGTGGACCTGCATCCCATCACGTTGATCCAGAACGCGCGCACGTCGGGCGGAGGGGTGGTGCAGAACGTTCCCAGCCAGGCCCTCACCGTGGGGCCGGTGGAGACGTGGAAGGCGGAGAAGGTCTCCATCTGGCAGGCAGGGAACCACGACAATCCCTTCGGGATGCGGCTCACAGCTTTCATGATCTCGAAGAGGATCCCCGATAGCGCGGTGCCCATGTCGCTCCTGGCCGACCATCCGAACGTGCAGTTCAATTTCTACCGGCACGGGATCGGGACGTGCCAGGCGGAGATGCACTAGGGGTATGGGAACCGGCAGCATCAAGACGCAACAAGGAGGTAAGTGTGCACGCTGAAGAGCATCAGTCGTCGACCGAGGATCTGTGCCCAGTCTATTCCATCAATCTGAATGACATCCATCGCGAGTACGACGGCCAGTGGCAGGGGATCATCGCGGCTTCCGACGGGAACTGCTACTTTGGGTCGTCGACCCACTCCCCCCGGCACGGGGTGGGCTTCTTCCGCTTCGATCCCCGCACCAAAGACCTGGCGATGCTGGTGGAGGACATGACGAAGGTCTGCGGGGAGGATCTGAACGAGACGCCGCCACAGGGGAAGATCCACAGTCCCATCGTGGAATGCGACGGATGGCTGTACTTCACCACGCACCTCTCCAACTACTGGGAGGAGGCGATGAACGCCTACACGGGCGCCCATGTGCTGGGGTACGACATGGCGGCGGAGGAGTTCCGGGACTTCGGGATCGTGCGGCCGCGACACACGATCTACTCCGCCACCGACGTGGACCCCGAGCGGAGGCAGTTGTACGTCTTCTCGGTGCCCTTCGCCCCGGAGGACGTGGAAAAGAGCGGATGCAACGTCTTCCGAATCGACATCGACTCCGGCGAGATGACGGACCTGGGCCGGGTGATCGACGGTCAGGGGGCAAGCTTCTGGTTCTATGTGGACCATACCGGGGACTGCTGGTTCACCATCTGGCGGAAGCTGGGCCACTTCGACCAGGGCGGGCATGGAAACCTGTATCGGGTGCGGGCCGAGAGCGGGGAGATCAAGCGGTACGACGACGTATTGCCCGAGGGCAGGATGGCTCCGGACGGTGAGCCGGTGCCCAAGGAGAACCTGGACGATCGCGCGTGGACGTGGGCGCAGCCGCTACCCGGCAGGAAGCAGTGTCTGTTCACGATGGGGTACCTGGCAGGAGAGGACGAGCGGCTGTGGGTCTTCGACCCGTCCGAGGACATTGAGAGCGGCGATGCGTTCCAGGCGGTGGGCTACATCGGGCCGACTTTCCTGCCTGTAGCGCTGGGGAAGAAGCGCGTGTACTACACGCAGCGGGAGGACATGGCGGACCACCGGGGCTGGGGAAGCGGGGAGCATAAGCGAGACGACGACCCGGACGAGGTGGGCTGGCCCGAGAACCTGCACCTGCGGTCGATCTCCCTCCTCTCGGAGGACGAGGGTGCGGTCATCGACCACAGGAAGATCGTCGATCAGGATGGGCGGGAGCCACGGCACATCGACTCGCTGGCAGCCGATCTGGAGGGGCGCGTCTACTCCGTCGGCGGGTGGCACCTCCTGCCCGGGGACACCAGTACGCTGCAGATTGACTGGGAGACGCCCGAGCTGGATTTCGAGTCGGTGCCGCGGGCGCAGCGGTTCGCCGTCACCGACGTGTCCGACGACCTGGAATAGCTCCCTATGCGCTACACCATTCGACCGGCGCGGATCCGACCGCAGATGGAGGGGGCGTGGGACGGGGAGGCCTGGAAGCAGGCCGACACCCTGGAGATCGCCAACTACCGGGAGGAGAGCAGTGATCACCGACCCAGGACCCAGGCCCGGCTGCTGCACGCCGAGGATGGGCTGTTTGGCATCTTCCGGGTGGAGGACCGCTACGTCCGGTGCGTCCACGCCTACGACATGGAAGCGGTGTACGAGGACAGCTGCGTGGAGTTCTTCGTCGAGCCGGATCCGGAGGGGGGCTACTTCAACTTCGAATTCAACTGCGGCGGTTCCCTCCTGTCGTACTACATCGTGGATCCGACGCGCTTGCCGGGCGGCTTCGAGGACTTTGCGCCGCTCGCGGAGGCGGACTTGAGCCAGATCGCCCGCTACCACTCGATGCCCGAGCTGGTCGAACCCGAACTCACCGAGCCGACGGAATGGGTGCTGGAGTTCTTCATTCCCTACGGCGTCCTGCGGGAACACGCCGGCCTCCTCGACCACGAGTCGGGGGCGGAATGGCGAGCGAACTTTTACAAGTGCGCTGACGGCACGTCGCACCCGCACTGGGCGTCCTGGGCAGCCGTCGATGAACTCGATTTCCACCTCCCGCGCTGCTTCGGTACCGTCCGCTTCGCCTGAGGGAGCGCGCGGGAGCCCGCGACCGACGTGCTGGAGTCGACAGAGAAGGATGCGCACGGATGAGCAGAGGTTGTGGGCCACAATCAGAGAAAGGAGGTGCCGAACGGAACCTGCTCGGCGGTCGACCGGTAGGCGCCCGGTGAAGGCGTCGTTAAGCCAGTAGATAGACTGCAGGAGGAGATTGAACATGAAGCGGTTAGAAGTGCTACTCGTAGTCGCGGGATTGGTGCTCAGCCTCGTGGCTGCATGCGCGGCACCCACCCCTGAGGTGGTCGAGCGAGAGGTCGTGGTCGAGAAGGAGGTCCCGGTCACCGTCGAGGTGGAGAAGCGGGAGGTGGTGCAGGAAGAGGTCGTCGTCACCGCCACGCCCAAGCCGCGACCGGCGGGGCCCTCGGGAAGCGTGCGCTTCCTGATTGCGGAGAACTTCTGGGCGAACTGGGAACCGTACCAGACCACGGCCCAGAGCCAACGACGCATCGGCTCTCAGATCTACGACTACCTGATCCAGCCCTTCACGGATGAGATGACCGAGTTCCCACCGGGGCTGGCGACAGAGTGGGAGCAGATCGACGACACCACGTGGGAGTTCAAGCTCCGCGAGGGTGTAAAGTTCCACAACGGGCAAGACTTCGGCGCCGACGACGTGAAAGCCTCTATCGAGCGAGCCTCCGGCGCCACCGACGTGACGACGGTGTGGCAGACGGAGTGGGTCACCACCACCGTGGAGATCATCGACGACTACACCGTCCGCCTGCACAACGCCACGCCGTTTGGCCCGTTCCTCTCCACTGTGTCGCGGACGCCCATCGTCTGCGCGGAGGATCTGGAGGCCGGGGGCGACCAGCTCGCTGCCTGGCCCAACGGCACCGGACCCTTCCGGCTCATCGAAGATGAGCCCACGCGGAAGGTGATGGAGGCGAATATGGAGTACTGGGCAGGCCCACCGGCTATCAAGACGCTGACCTGGGAGTTCATTCAGGATCCGCAGACGCGGCTCAGCGCGTTGATGGCGGGTCAGGCCCAGGCCATCGATCGCGTGCCGCCCCACCACCTACAGGTGATCTCCGGATCGCCCGAGCTTTCCATCATCTCGGTGACAGGGCTGGAGAACGTCAACTTGTGGACGGTGCCGGGACGGATGGACCTATGGGACAACAACGAGGACTTCCGGAAGGCGGTGATCTACGGTATCGATCGTGAGGCGTTGGTGCGCGACCTGGTGCAGGGCAACAGCGCCGTCTCGACAAGCTTCCTGCCGGAGGAGGCCCTGTATCACAAGTCTCCGGAGCCGCAGTACTCGTATGACCCGGAGAAGGTGCGGGAGCACCTGGAGGCGGCGGGCATCACGGGCGAGGCTCCGGAGTTCGAGTTGTGGGTCGCCAGCGGATTCCTGCCCCGCGGGCCAGAGGTGGCCGAGTCGATCGCCGAGAGCATGCGGCAGGCGGGGCTGAACCCCCAGGTGGTCACCACGGATGTCTCGGGCATCATCGACGACGCCTTCAGCGAGGACGGATCCGGCTTGATGTACCACCTGAGTTGGAGCTCGAACGGGGATCCTCATTCGGCGCTGCGCATCCACGGGACGAACTTCCCCTGGAACGAAGACACGCGGATCGACGAGCTGCTCCAGGCGGGCATTGAGACAGCCGATGCGAGCGAGCGCGAAGCGATCTACGCGGAGTTGCAGGACTACCTGTGGGACAAGGTCTACCAGGTACCGCTGTACAACAGCGACTTCACCGTCGCCCACAGCGCGAACCTGGAAGGGCTTGTCGTCCTGCCTAACTTCGAGACGTACTTCTACCCCGCAAGCCTGGCGGAGGAGTAGACGCACTCGCAGTGTAGTAGAGGGAAGCCGGGCGGCGCTTCTCGACAGGGCAGCTCTCGTCCGGCTTCCGTCAATGGGAGGTAACTCGTGCTTTCATACATCCTGCGCAGGACGGCCCAGATGGTGATTGTGGTCTTCGGCGTCGTCACCCTAACGTTCTTCATGCTGCGTCTGGCGGCCGGGGACCCGGCCCGGCTGATGAACCCGCCAGGCACACCCGAAGACGTGGTGCAACAGATCCGGGAGCGACTGGGCACCGACCGGCCTCTGCACATTCAGTATTTCGACTATCTGGCGAGCCTGGCGCAGGGGGACATGGGGAAGTCGTTCCACGGCGAGACCACCGTCCGGGAGATGGTGCTAAAGGCCCTGCCCAACACGCTGATGCTAGGCGCAGTCACCATCGTCGTCACCTCGACTGTCGGGGCGCTGCTGGGCGTGGCAGCGGCCCTGAACCCTAACGGCCTGGTCGACCGGCTGGTGCTGATGTATGTCACCATTGGCCAGTCAACGCCTAACTACTGGCTCGGCGTCATCCTGGTACTGATCTTTGCCATCCGGCTGCGCTGGCTGCCGGCCATCGACCTCACGGGGCCGAAGAGCTTCGTGCTGCCGGTGGCGACGCTCGCCATCTCCCTCAGCCCGGTGCTGATTCGCTCCGTGCGTCAGTCCTTTATGGAGACGATGGGCGAAGATTTCATCCGCGCCGCGCGGGCGCGGGGTCTTCCGGAGCGGCGGGTGCTGTTCGTTCACGCCCTGAAGGTGGCGGCGGCGCCGCTCATCACGCTCATCGGGCTCCAGGCTGGCATCGTGCTGGGCGGGGCCTACGTGGTGGAGTCGATCTTCAACTGGCCCGGAATCGGCAAGATGACGCTGGAGGCGATGGCGAGCCGGAACTTCCCGGCAATCCAAGGTGGCGTGCTCACCACCGCCATCGTCTTCGTGCTGGCGAACTTCGTGGTCGATCTAATATACGCCGTCCTTGACCCGCGCATAAGGTACTAGCCATGAGTGAAATGATTACGCAGGGGCGCGCTCTCGTTGGCGCCTCGGTCCGACATCTGGCGGATTGGCGAACCCTGCTGGGCCATCTGCGACAGCGCAAGGGGGCCCTGCTGGGCGTCATCGGAGTCCTGGTGGTCCTGTTGGTGGCGATCTTCGGCCCGCTGATCTCGCCCTACGATCCGGTGGCGCAGAACACCCGCGCGAGCCTGAGGCCGCCCATGTGGGTAGAGGGGGGCAGCGCCGAGCATCCCCTCGGCACCGACATCCTGGGGCGCGACGTGGCGACGCGGCTTGTCTATGGCGCCCGGAATTCGTTGGTCATCAGCGTGATGGCCATGCTGGTTGCGGCCCTCCTCGGGCTGGTCACGGGGACGATATCCGGCTTCTTTGGGGGCACGACGGACACGCTGTTGATGCGGATCGGGGACGTCCAGCTGGCCTTTCCCTTCGTACTGCTCGCCATCGCCATCCTAGGGAGCACGCCCGATCGGACGCCGTGGCACCTGATCCTGGTCATGGGCGTGCCCGGGTGGGTGCTCTACGGACGGGTGGTGCGGAGCCGCGTGCTGGCGGAGCGGAAGAAGGAATACGTGACGGCAGCGAAGGCGGCGGGGGCGAAACGGCCGCGGCAGCTGGTGCGCTACGTATTGCCCAACGTCTGGCAGGTGATCCCCGTCATCGCCATGCTAGACCTGAGTTATCTGGTGATTATGGAGTCGATGCTCAGCTTCCTGGGGTTCGGACTGACGCCCCCCACCCCGTCGTGGGGCACCATCCTGGCGGAAGGGAGACGCTCCATGATGGTTGCGCCCTGGTTGCCAGTGCTGCCGGGGCTGGCCATCATGTTTACGGTCTTGAGTATCAACCTGGCCGCCGATGGATTGGCCGATCTGTTCGACCCCAAGCTGGCTCGCGGCAGCTTCCGCCGATACCCGCTGAAGGCCCCGCACGTGGGGGACGACGAACTGGAGAGCAAGAGGCCCAAAGCGAAAGAAGAGGCGCCGCTGCTGCGGGTGCGAGACATGGTCACGGAGTTCCCTCTGGAGGAAGGCGTGGTGCGGGCCGTGCAGGGAGTCAGCTTCGATCTACACCGCGGGCAGGCCCTGGGCATTGTGGGTGAGAGTGGCTGCGGAAAGTCCGTCACCGCCCTCTCGATCATCCAGCTTCTCGACGCGCCGGGCCGCGTCGTGAACGGGGAGATCCTCTTCAAGGGGATTGATCTCGCCCGCGTCGACGACAGCAAGATGGCTGACGTCCGCGGTGAGCGGATCGGCATGGTGTTCCAGAACCCGAGGACATCGCTGAACCCGGTCATCACCGTGGGACAGCAGATGACGGAAACGCTGCGGCTGCACGAGGGGCTCTCCCAAGAGGAGGCGATGGAGACGGCCCGCGAAGCGCTCCTATCGGTGGGCATCGGCAACCCGACCCAGGTGCTCCGGTCCTACCCCTTCGAGCTGAGTGGCGGGATGAACCAACGCGTGATGATCGCGATGATCATGACGGCGCAGCCGGATCTGCTGATTGCCGACGAGCCGACCACTAGCCTGGACGTGACGACCCAGGCCCAGATCCTGGAGCAGCTGGAGCAGTACCGGACAGAGCGGAACACGAGTATCATCTTCATCACTCACGACATCGCGCTGGTGGCGAATTTCGCCCAGCGCATCCTGGTGTTGTACGCGGGGCAGGTGTGCGAGGTGGGGCCCTCCGACGTCGTAGTCAATGAGCCTGCCCACCCCTACACCCAGGCGCTGTTGGAATCGGTGCCGCGAGCCGATATCGCGTCGGGGGCCCGCCTGAAGACGATTCCGGGGGATCTCCCGGACCCGATGAAGGTACCACCCGGGTGTCCCTTCGCGGACCGCTGTTCCAAGGCTATGGACGTTTGTCGCAATCGCAAACCGGCCCACGTGTGGGTCGGTCCGGATCACAGGGCGGCGTGTCATCTGTGCACGCCTGTGGACGCAAAGGTGGTGGCGTGATGGCACCTCTACTGGAGATACGCGATCTGAAGAAGCACTTCGTCTGCGAGAGCGGACTCGTGGGGCGACGGACCGGCGTCGTACGGGCCGTCGATGGTGCCTCACTCGCCGTCGAGCAGGGAGAGACTCTCGGCCTGGTAGGCGAGAGCGGCTGCGGCAAGACGACCCTGGTGAAGACCCTCCTCTTCCTGGAGAGCCCGACCGGCGGCGAGGTCCGCTTCGACGGTCAAGTGCTCACCGAGGAAAAGGCGATGAAGCTGCGACGGAAGGCGCAGATGGTCTTCCAGGATCCCTACGGTTCCCTGTCGCCCCGCATGCGGATTCGGGACATCATCGCCGACCCGCTATTGATCCATGGCCTGGCCGACCGCAGCGAGCTGGACGACCGCGTGAGCGAGCTGCTGACGAGCGTGGGATTGAAGCCGCACGTGGCCAATCAGTATCCGCACCAGTTCAGCGGCGGTCAGCGGCAGCGCATAGGCGTCGCGCGCGCGCTAGCGGTGCAGCCGTCGCTGGTGGTGGCCGACGAGGCGGTCTCGTCTCTGGACGTGTCCGTGCAGTCGCAGATCCTCAACCTGCTGAAGGATCTCCAGGCCCGACACAAACTCACGTATATCTTCGTATCTCACGATCTCGGCGTGGTCAAGTACATGAGCCACCGCATCGCCGTGATGTATCTGGGGAAGGTCGTGGAGCTCGCCGGCGCAGATGAGCTGTACGAGACGCCGCTCCACCCCTACACGCAAGCGCTGATCTCAGCCATCCCTCGTATCCACGACAGAGACCAGCAGCGGATCCGTCTGCCCGGTGAGCCCCCCGATCCAGGAAATCCGCCGCCGGGCTGCACGTTCCACCCGCGATGCGCCGTCGCCAAGGAGCGCTGCAAGATGGAGTCGCCACGGCTCAAGGAGTGGATGCCCGGGCGGTTCGTCGCCTGTCACGCCCCGCTCGAGGATCGCGAGACAAGCCGTGCAACCGATTAACCAACCTACAAGGAGGACCCCGTGACCATCAGAGCCGGTGTCGTTGGACTTGGATTTATGGGACGCAGCTACACCGAATTCCTCCATCGCCTGCCGGGGGTGGATGTTACCGCCGTTTGCGACCTGGACCACGATCTAGCCCGGGAGGTCGGCAAGGCGGCAGAAGCGCGCGTCATCCCCGAGGTGGGGGAATTGGCGATGTTGCCAGACGTGGACGCAGTCTTCGTATGCACGCCCGAGTACGCTCACGTGGAGCCGGCGGTGGCCGCCCTGAATGCCGGCAAAGCCGTGATGATCGAGAAGCCCGTGGCCCACACCCTGGAAGCGGCCCAGGCCATCGCGGACGCCGCCGACGCGAGCGGGACGACGGTAATGGTCGCCCACATCCTCCGCTTCGAACCACGCTGGGTGGCGGCGCGAAAGGCGGTGGCGGCGGGCGACATTGGCGACGTGGTCAGCATCGCGACCCGACGCGTCGGCAACGTCCTCGACCAACGGGTCCTCCAGGGCCGGACGTCGATCCCCCTCTACTACGGCGTCCACGACTTGGATGTCGTGCGCTGGTTCGCAGGGGCGGAGGCGACGAAGGTCTACGCGTCGCGCCGCGCCGGCGTACTGCAGAAAGCAGGGTACGACATCAACGACCTCTACTGCGCCGTATTCGAGTTCGAGAACGGGATCATGGCCTCGGCCGAGCTGGGCTGGCACGTACCAGCGGCGGCGGTCTCCGCCCCCTCCAGCGGGCTAACCGTGGTCGGTACACAGGGCTATCTTCAGGTCGACCAGGCGCAGACCGGCCTCCGTCTATGCTCGGAGAAGGAGAGGCCGTCGGTTCACGCCGTGATTGACGTGACATTCTGGCCGGAGATCCACGGCATACCCGGCGGGGCCTTGGCGGACGAGCTGCGCCACTTCGTCGAGTGCGTCGAGACCGGGGCCGAGCCTATCATCACCCTCAATGACGCCGTCGTGGCCCTGCGTATGTCGTTGGCCATGGAGGCCTCGGCGGACAAAGGCGAGCCAATCGCCCTCTCTGGCGCTGGGCATTTCGACATCGCTTAGGTATACTCAGCCACAGTCTCCTAGCTTCAGCGGTCTCTGTCAAGGATTGAGTTGAGGGCCGCGCTCGCCGCTGATGACGTGAGACTGCCCATCGCCGCAAAGAGGCAATCTGGTGAGTGCCTCGGTGAGGGCGAAGTCCCGTGACAGCGGCAATGTGAGGATCATCGCCAAGACGGCACCACAGCTCTCTATGCTGCGCTGAATGATGAGACTCAGGAAGCGTTCTTGCGCTGGACTGAAGGCCAACCCAACAGCGAGGTAACGATTGAGCTCCTGGAAGCGCTGATGGATCATTAGAACGAACAGGGTAAGCGCTTCGTCGTTCTTTTCTGGGACAAAGGATCCCGGCATACGTCTCATCTAACCACACAATGGATCAGAGACTACAACCGACGAGCCAAGCAGCAAGGGCTGACCCGTTTGATTACCTGCTTACTCCCTACCGCAGTCCGTGGCTCATCCCGCTAGAGTCTATCTTTGGCTGGATCAAGCATCAGATACTGGGTGATCGCCTCTTCGATGCCCCTACGGAGCTTCAAGCCGCGGTGGGGCGCTGTTTCCGCCGACGTGTGGCACAGGCCGAAGAACGGCGCGACAAAGCCTGGGCAATGGCCACCCAAAACCCAAGGTGTTTGTGTGAAAGGGCGCTAGAGATCTATGAGGGTACGTCGGAGATACAGCGTCTCATTATCTCAGGGCACTTGCTCAAGTAGTCTACTGCGTAAGGAGAGCTCAAGATGAACGTGCAGGACATAGCTGTGATCGGCGCGGGGACCATGGGCCACGGCATAGCCCAGGTGGCTGGCATGGCGGGGTACCGTGTCTCTTTGGTCGATGTCAGCCCCGATGTGCTCGAGAGCGCCCTGGAACGTATCGAGGCTAACCTTCGCAGGGGGGTCGAGCTTGGGAAGGTGAGTGAAGCGTTAGTGGGAAGCACCATCGGCCGCATCTCCACAACGACCGACACCGTCCAGACCGCGAGCAAAGCCGATTTCGTGATTGAGGCTGTGCCGGAGGTGCTCCCGCTCAAGCTAGAGGTCTTCCGCGAGCTCGATGACGTGTGCGCAGATGACACCGTGTTGGCCACTAATACGTCCACACTAAGTCCGAGCGAGATAGGGTCGGTGACCAGGCGGCCCGACCGCGTGATCGCGATGCATTTCTTCAATCCGGTGCACATTATGAAGCTGGTGGAGATAGTCCGAGCTCTCGACACCTCGGATCGGACCTGTCAGGTGGCGCTGGACGTGGCCCACCAGATGGGCAAGGAGACCGTTCTAGTCAATGAGTCCCCCGGATTCGTGACGAGCCGGATGAGCGCCCTAGTGGGTAATGAGGCTTTCCATATGCTCATGGAGGGGGTCGCGAGCGCTGAGGACATCGACCGTGCGATCAGGTTGGGTCTGAACCACCCAATGGGGCCCTTGGAGCTAGGTGATCTTGTTGGACTGGATGTGCGTCTCCGCAATCTGGAGTACTTGCGAGAAATGCTTGGCGAGAGGTTTCGCCCTTGTCCTTTGCTGGTCAAGTACGTTCAGGCTGGTCGGCTAGGTCGAAAGACCGGCCGCGGCGTGTACGACTATTCCGATAGTCAGGAAGCAAGCCACGCCCATTAGCAGGATGTCTATGCGTTACGAGAGGACAATTGTGGAGGAAGATGATCGAATTGAGCCTCCCCCGACTTGGTGGACAGTCAGTTAAGAAAGATGTGCACGTCGATGATAGAGCTGCTCATAAGTAACCTGGCTGTGGTCGGCACACAGGGCTATCTGGAGGTCGACCAGGCGCAGACTGGGTTGTTCGAGGTCTTCTAGACAGGGAGCTATTGTCAAATGTTGTGGACGGAAGCCACAGCGGCATGCTCCGATGGGGCGTGCGTGAATAGGTCATCCAGTCCTACCTCTGTTTCTGACTCTGAGGCTTGGTCTTTGTCTTGGCCCAACGCAAGCATCTTGGCCTCGCCGTCCGGGAACTTGACGCCTGCTTTGACCAGAGCAACGAGATGAGGTGCGTTGATTCGTCGCCACCGTTTCTCGGCCGCCAGAAGGAGCTTGAAGGCCATCGCCAGGCCAGCCTTTCGCGAGCCAGCACCTTTCGTCTTTTTCGTTCGCGCCTTCACGGTCGAGAACGACGATTCGATCGGATTGGTTGTTCGCAGGTGGATCCAGTGCTCGGCAGGGAAGTCAAAGAACGTTAACAACTGATCTTGGTCCTTCGTCAGCGTCTTGAGCGCCTTGGGATAGCGTGCCTCGTACTCCTTCGAGAAGCGGTCTATCTCTTCCAATGCGCTTTCACGGTCCGGAGCGTACATGATCTCGCGCAGCATATCTTTCGCTCGAGGTTGAAGTCGCTTTGGGAGCTTGTCCAGCACGTTGGCCAGCTTGTGCTTCCAACACCGCTGTTCCTTGGTCTCTGGCCACACCTCTCGCAGAGCAGCCCAGAAGCCCAGGTTGCCGTCGCCGACAGCAAGCATTGGAGCCGTCAGTCCACGTCGCTTCAGGTCTCGCAGCACGCTAGCCCAGGACTCGGTGGACTCGCGATAGCCGTCTTCGAGAGCAACGACCTCTTTTCGACCGTCCGGAAGAACCCCGACAATCACCAGACAAGCCAGGCGATCTTCCTCCAGGCGGATATTGAAGTAGACGCCATCAGCCCAGAGATAGACATACTGTCTCCCTTCGAGAGACCGTTTGCGCCAATCCCTGTAGTCGTCCTGCCACGTCTTGAGCAGCCGAGAGTGATCGTTGTAGCTGAGAAACCAGCCGCCTCCGGCCCTAGAAGCGCTTTGAGAGCTTCTGAGAAGTCGCCTGTGGACAGTCCTTTCAGGTACAGCACCGGTAGAGCTTCCTCGAGGCGAGGCGAACGACGCATATAGGGTGGTAGAATCTTGCTGGTGAAACGATGCTCGGGACGTCGGTCGTTCACTCGCGGCGCTCTGAGCGTGACCGTTCCTGCTCCCAGATTGACGGTCCGCTCGTGATGCGACTTTCCATTGCGCACCACCAGGGCGTGTCCTTCTTCGTCTCGCAGGTGACGCAGTTTCTGGATATACTGCTCGACTTCCAGTTCGAGGGCTTCCAGAATCATCCGACGAGCCCCTTCCCTGGCCAACTCGTCCAGCGAGCATTCGATCTCGGGGGTTTGTCCTTCAGTGTCATTGATGGTAAGCTTGAGCATGGCGTATCCTTTCGGCGGTTCCACGACCGCCTATATGGGTATATGGCTTCACCCCAAGGATACGCCGCTTTTCTCATACTGGCAATCCACAACTTCTGATAATACCTCCTAGACAGGTCAACCGGAGGGGTCTGGTGTACACGCGGCCCGCCAGCACTGCCGCCGCAACACGCTAGTCGGGGAGTCAGTTATGGAGAAGCCGTTTGACGCCGTTGCAGCCGGTCACATCTGCCTAGACGTGATCCCCTCCTTTCCGAGTATCGCACCGGGCGAGTGGGAGCGCCTCTTCGCCCCAGGACGCCTGGTGGAAGCGGGGCCGGTGACCCTCTCTACGGGCGGCCCTGTGTCCAACACTGGTCTGGCCCTGCGGAAGCTGGGCATCGACACTCTTCTGATGGGCAAGATCGGCGACGATCTCTTCGGGGAGGCCGTCCAGCACCTCGCGGGCGGGGGGGCCACGCACACCGAAGAGGGGATGATCGTCGACCCAGAAGCGGATACGTCGTACACCATCGTCGTCAGCCCGCCGGGGGTGGATCGCATGTTCCTCCACTGCCCTGGCGCCAACGCGACCTTCGGTGCCGACGACGTCCGCTACGACGCAGTAAGCCAGTCGCGGCTCTTTCACTTCGGTTACCCGCCCCTCATGGAGAGGATGTACCGCGATGAGGGGGCCGAGCTGGTGGAGATGCTGCGTCGCGTCAAAGAGAGCGGCGTCACCACCTCCCTCGACATGGCGCTCCCAGACCCGACCTCCGCAGCCGGCCGCGCCGACTGGAATGCCATACTTGGAGCGGCGCTGCCCTACGTGGACGTCTTCCTGCCGAGCGTCGAGGAGACGCTCTTTATGCTGCGCCGCGAGACCTACGAGAAGCTCTCCCAACGTGCGACGGAAGGCAGCCTTGTGTCACTGGTGACGACCTCGCTCCTATTGGAGCTAAGCGACCAGGTGCTGGAGATGGGGGCCGCCGTCGTCGGCTTCAAACTGGGAGATCGTGGACTCTACGTGCGAACTGGGACCCTGTCGAAGATCAAGGGACTCGGCTCCGCCACGCCTTCCAATCCCGAGACATGGGCCGATAGGGAGTTGTGGGCTCCCTGCTTCGAGGCAGATCTGGTAGGCACCACGGGGGCGGGAGATGCTACCATTGCCGGATTCCTCAGCGCGCTGCTCTGGGATGTTTCTCTTCCGGAAGCGATCACCACCGCCGTGGCCGTGGGAGCGTGCAACGTGGAAGCGGCAGATGCCTTGAGCGGGGTCCGCTCCTGGGAGGAAACCCAGCAACGCATAGAGAAGGGCTGGGAACGGCTGCCGCTCTCGATCGAAGCCGATGACTGGCGCCTGGACGAAGAGCTGGGACTCTGGATAGGTCCGGGGTAGCGTTAGGGCCGATCATCGGTCACTGGGGAGTGAGGGTCCTCGGGTTGGGCCGTCGGCGTCGGCGCAGGTCGGGAGTCCTCTCCGGCAGCGTGGGGGATGACGAGCACCTCCCCTGGCTTGACCATCCTGGCCTGTTCTCGAGCCCATTCCTCCACGTACTCATCGGTATGGACGTAGGTCAACGTCTCCGTGAGGTAATCCTGGCAGGCCTACTGGGTGGTCAAGGCGATGAGGGCGAATGGCCAGTGATTACCCATATCTTCAGAGTCGCTTGAAAAAGGTGCCCGGCACTTGAAGATTCGACGCCAGAAGTGCCCTCGAGACAGAGGTTCGTCCAGATCAGGGGCTGAAGTGCCGGGCACCTAGACTTGTAGGTAATCACCAGCAAATCCGCCATTTCTTTGTCGTTCAAGTTAGACGCCTTGTGTGGCTTCTTGCCCGCTGGCCCAAGTGCGCTATACTTACCCCATCGTTCCAAGCACCGCTCACCAGAAGCCGGCCAAAGGAGAACCAGCATGGATGACGGTCATCTCACCATCACCGCGGTCCCCGGCGTTCGCGTGGGGCACGCCACCGACCTGGACGGCCTGACTGGCTGCACCGTCGTTCTGTGCGAGGAGGGCGCCGTCGGCGGCGTCGATCAGCGGGGTGGGGCGCCCGGCACCCGGGAGACCGATCTGCTCCACCCCCTCCATCTGGTCGAGAAGGCGAACGCCGTGGTGCTGACGGGCGGCTCGGTCTTCGGGTTGGCGGCCGTGGACGGTGTCGTGCGCTGGCTGGAGGAGCGAGGAGCCGGCTTCGATACGGGCGTGGCCCGGGTCCCCATCGTGCCCGCGGCGGTGCTCTTCGATCTCGATCTGGGGGACCCTGCGGCCCGCCCCGATGCGGCGATGGGGTACGCGGCCTGTCGGGACGCCGGCGAGGGGCCGGTGCGCGAGGGGGGCGTCGGCGCCGGCACGGGGGCCTCCGTCGGCAGGATCCTGGGGCCGGGACGCGTTATGAAGGGCGGCCTGGGGAGCGCTGCCGTGTCTTTGGGGGATGACCTGGTGGTCGGTGCGCTGATCGCGGTCAACGCTTTCGGTGACGTCGTTGATCCCGCCAGTGGGGAGATTCTGGCCGGTGCGCGGAGACCCGGGAGCGACGAGCCCGCGGACACGCTGGCCGTGATGCACGGATTGGCCGGTGGCGGCGCTCCGGGGTTCGGCTCCAGCACCGTCATCGGCGTGGTGGCGAGCAACGCCCGGCTCACCAAGGAGGAGGTGAACAAGGTGGCGCAGATGGCCCAGGACGGCATCGCCCGGGCCGTGCGTCCGGCCCACACGATGTTCGATGGCGACACGCTCTTCGCGCTCGCCACCGGTGACGAGGCGTCCGACGTCAACCTGATCGGCGCCTATGCTGCCGAGATGGTCGCCGCGGCCATTGTCTGCGCCGTCGAGGCCGCGGAGAGCGCAGGCGATGCGCCCGCCTACCGGGATCTTCGCGGTGTGCGGAGCTAAGCCGCTGGGCGAGGATGGGCCGCGTGTCGGGCACGCCAAGCGTCAGCCGCTAGGCCGCGCGCCAAGCCGCCAGCCTCCAGACACTCGTGCCCCCTTGAGGGGTGTCCGGGGGGAGAGCTGGCTCAACCCAGTTTCGGCGGGTGCCGCTGCGCTTACAGAACCCCGCCCTACATGAGGTTGAGAAAAAAAGCTTATGAAGCGTCCAGGGCGATTTCTCGCGCTCTTCTGCCTGCTGCTCGCCGCCTGTGCGTCGTCCTCCACCGCGACGCCGCCGGAGGATGGGCTTCGATTGCCTACGCGCGCACCCACGGTGACGCCCACGCCCACGGTGGTCGTCCTGTCGGCGGAGGCGTACCACGAGCGGGGCGTGGAGCGACAGCGGGCGGGGGACCTGGACGGTGCGCAGCGCTACTTCAGCTGGGCGATCCGGCGGGATCCCGCCTTCGCGCCAGCCTACGTCTCTCGGGGCTCCGTCTATCTGGCGCAGGGTGAGCTCGACCAGGCGCTGCAGGACGCCGATGCTGCCCTTGAGATCGAGCAGACGGCCAGGGCCTACCTGCTCCGCGGGGAGATCCTGCGAGAGATGGAGCGGTACGCAGAGGCCCTGCGGGCCTTCGACCGGGCGCTGGCGCGCGACCCGGGCCTGAGGGACCAAACATTCCGGTCTCGTTGGGAGGCGGCCAGGGCGGTCGAGGACGAGGACTACCTGTCTGCTCTGGGCTCCGAGTACGCCGGGGATCACCAGGGCGACTGGCTGCGCCACTACTACCGGGCCTGGGCCTCTCTGGCGTCGGGCAGATACGAGCAGGCGATCGCCACTCTGGTCGCGGGCATCGAGGCGTCGCGCGAGCAACCGGCGCTTCTCTGGTACCTGTTGGGCCGGGCCTATACCGGGATCGAAGCCTGGCGGGAGGCTGTCGCCTCGCTCGAGACAGCGCGGGGGCTGGTGCAGGCGGGCGACGATACCATAGCTATCCACACTGAGCGGCCGGTGGCCGATCTCTTCGTCGCGCTGGGCCGGGCCTATCTTGGCGCCGGTCGCTGCGTGGATGCCGAGACGATGCTGGCCTATGGTATGTCGATCGGCGCCCCGGCCTCGGAGCACCTGGATGCTCTGGAGAGGGCGCGCGTCTGTCAGACGCCGACCCCGCCGCCTCCTACGGCGACGCCGGCCTGGTGATGGAGATCGGGAGGGTGCTGACCATGAATGACCCATTCGACGTTGTTATCGTGGGCGCCAGTCCCGCCGGGGTCTTTGCGGCCTTGGCGTTGAGCCGGCGGTCCGAACTGCGCATCGTGATGTTCGACAAGGGGCCGGACATCGACCGTCGACATGGCCCGGCCCGTGAGCCGAGGGGCAGGTGTCAGCACTGTGAGCCCTGCGACATCATGGCGGGGTGGGGTGGTGCCGGCGCTTTCTCCGACGGCAAGCTCACCCTCTCGCCGGCCGTCGGCGGACGTTTGACGGAGATCCTCGGCGTGGAGCGGGTCGCGGAGTTGATGCGTCGGGTCGATGAGACCTACGTGCGGTTTGGCGCGCGCGGCCCGATCTACGGCACCCGCACGGACGAGGTGGGGGACCTGGAGAAGCGGGCGGCTCTCGACGCCCAGGCGCATGTCTCGCTCGGTCGTCACCCCCACGCTCCCCAGCGCCACACCCGGCGATCTCAACCTGGTCCTGCCCTATCGGTACATGGTCACCATCCTGGAGATGCTGCACGCGCTGGATGAGCTGGCGCCCGGGGTGGCCTCCCGTCACACGCTCTTGTACGGCGTGGAGGTCAAGTTCTACTCCTGCCGCCTGCGGCTGACGGCGGAGATGGAGACGGAGGTGGGGAACCTCTTCGCCTGCGGGGACGGTGCGGGTGTGACGCGCGGCCTGGTGCAGGCCTCGGCCTCTGGCCTGCTTGCCGCGCAGGCCATCCTCCAGCGCCTGGCCCCTCCGTCCGCAGACCTTTAGGGTTTGCGAGACATCTGCCAGGAACTCGGGATGATCGCAGCTGCTGCGAGGTCGGGCGCTGCCTGAGGTCGTGTAACTACTCACCCTCTGCTCCTGGCGGATGGCTTGGGGCGAGCTTGTGATCCGCAGTATCGGGCACGAAATCGCCGGATCACGGGCGGAAGGCCGCCTAATCCGGCTGGAGCGCGGGTGTTAGAAGGTGAATGGTCACGAGGTCGCGCTAGAACGCTGAGGGTCTGTTAGGGGATCTGTTCGAGGATGGTCTGTGGGCTGGGGCGGTCGGTGCGGCTCTGGCCCACGTAGCTCCACACGATGCTGCTATCCGTGTCGATGACGAAGACGGACGGCGCGGCGTAGCCGGTTCCCAGCAGATCGTAGACGTTGAAGGCCTCCGCGACCTCGTGGTCAGGATCTGCCAGCAAGGGATAGGGAAGGTTCAGCACGGCGCGAACGTTTCTGTCGACCGACGAAAGCGAAGCGACCGCCAGGGCCACCACCTCGGCGCCCGCCTCCTGGAAGGATTCGTAGCTGTTCCCCAACTGAACCAGTTGGGTTCGGTCCGGCCCTCATCCACAGTGCTCGAAGAAGACCAGGACGACGGGCCCCTCCTTCAGCTGGTCGTTCAGGGTGAGGGACCCACCCCCGGCCTGATCCAGGGTGAAATCGGACGCCACGTCCGGCATCTTAGGCTCCGGCGCCGTCGTCGGCGTGGGATCCTCCGCTTCTTCCGTCTCCTCCGCCTCCTCCGCCTCCTCCGCCTCCTCCGCCTCTTCCGCCTCTTCCGCCTCTGCCAGATCCTTGAAGACCATGATCTCGGCGTCCTGCTCCTGCTCTTTCAGCCACTCCGAGACGTTGTGCCCCTCCTCTTGCAGGCTCTCCACGCCGGCCTGGACCGTCAGCAGTCGGTCGATGGTCTCCTCCAAGAAAGCTCGGTCGAGGCCCTCCGCTTCCAGCTTCTGAACCATCGTCTCATCATTGATGCCCCAGTTCTGCTCCAGGGCGCTGATGAAGCCCTCGACGTCCTCCTCGGTCGGCTCGTCGATGGTTGTCGCTCCCTGCAGGATGAGCTGCGACCTGATCAGTCGCTCGAGCGTCTCCTTCTCACCCAGTGTGGACGCCCCGGATAGCTGACCTAGCACCTTGTTCAGCCGCACGGTCTGGCTCAGGTACGACTGCGTTATGGTGTAGCCGTTGACGCTGGCGGCGAGCGGCTCGCCCTCATCGGCTGTGGAGCTTTGCTCCGTCGTTGAATTGTCGGGCTCGTCCGTCGTCGCAGCTGCCGTTGGGGCTGTCGTCGCGGCTACCGTCGGGACTGTCGTCGCGGTGGCGCTTTCTGTGGCGGTGCTCGCCGGGGCCGCTGATTTGGCTCCGGGGTTCAGGAACGCCAGAACGAGCAGCAAGCCTGCGGCAACCAGCAGGCCGACGCCCAGGATAATCCAGATCGGTGAACGCGCCAGTCGTTTCATGAGCGGTCTTTTCATAGATTACCTCCTTGAACGGTAAAATGTAACATGCATGCGCCTAGTTGTCAATCGCCGTCGTCGTCCGGATTGAGCAGCGCTCGCGCTTCCCCCGGGAAGATATCGCGCGCCTTGCCGCCCGAGGGCTGCGGCCCGACGACCTCGTTTCTCTCCAGGATGTCCATAATCCGCGCCGCTCGTGTGTAGCCGATGCGAAGCTTCCGCTGCATCAGCGAGATGGAGGCTCGGTTCGCCTTCAGGATCAGCTCGATCACGTCGGGCAGCAGGTCATCCTCGTACTCGATCGCCGGTTCCTCCGCCACGCCATTCTCCCACAACGCCTTCTGAACGACCTTCCCCGGTTCCACTGTTTCCGGCTTCGCCTCCTCCTTCCAGTAGTGGACCAGGTTGCGCAGCTCGTTATCGGAGACGTAGGTGCCCTGCAGACGCATCGGCGTTGGTGCGTCCGGGGGGAGGAAGAGCATGTCGCCGCGGCTCAGGAGCTGCTCGGCGCCGGCCATGTCGAGGATGACGCGCGAATCCACCGCGGAGGCCACGTTGAAGGCGATGCGGGCTGGGAAGTTGGCTTTGATCAGGCCGGTGACCACGTCGACGCTGGGGCGCTGCGTGGCGATGATCATGTGTATGCCGGTGGCCCGCGCCATCTGGGCGACGCGGCAGATCGAGCGCTCCACCTGATGGGGCGCCACCATCATGAGATCTGCCAGCTCGTCGACGATCACCACGATGAAAGGGAGGGATCTCTTTCCCAGGCGGGGGGCGACGCGTTCGTTGTAGTCCCCGATGTGCGAGGCGCCCGTCTCGGAGAAGTGACGATACCGTCCATCCATCTCCGTCAGGACCCAGTTGAGCACCCTGGTGACCCGCTCCATGTTCACCACCACGTCGGCCAGAAGGTGAGGAATGCCGTTGTACCCCGTGAGCTCCACCCGCTTGGGGTCCACCATCAGGAAGCGGAGCCGATTGGGCGTGTTTTGCAGGAGCAGCGCGGCGATGATGGCGTTGAGGCAGACCGACTTCCCGGATCCGGTGGCGCCCGCGATCAGCAGGTGGGGCATCTTGGTCAGGTTAGCCACGACTGGATGGCCGGATACGTCCTGACCGAGGCAGAGCCGCAGCGTTGAGTCTATCCGCGCGAAGGCCTCAGACTCGATCACGTCCCGCATGGCGACCAGCGCCGACTCGGGGTTGGGCACCTCAAGCCCGATCAGCTGCTTGCCCGGGATCGGCGTCTGGATGCGGACTGTCTTCGCCTCCAACGCCAGCGCCAGGTCGTCGGCCCGAGACGTGATGCGGCTCACCTTGACCCGTCGCTGCTTGCCCCCCTTCTCGATTATGAGTGGCTCGATCCCAAACTGCGTCACCACGGGACCGTGGTTGATCTCCTGGACGCGCACCGGCGCTCCCAGGCTCTCCATGGTCTCCTCGATGATGCGCGCCTGGTCGCGGAGGATCGCCGAGCTGACGTCGTGGTCGTTGCCTGGGTCGAGGATCTCGTTGAGAGAGGGAAGGCGGTGTTGTCTGGGTGACTGCGTCGTCCCGTTGGCGCCGATGACGTGGGGGTGGGTCTCGCCCTCCCGCTGGCCCCGTCGATCCTTCGCGGATGTGGCGATGGCCGGGGGTTCCCGCTCGGGTGTGGGCTCGGCGGGTGGCTTCCGCTTCTTCGGCTTCTCCTTCTCCTCTGTTGGCAGGTCTGGCGTCACGTCCTCTATCGGGGGCAGCGGCTTGGAGCGATGAGGCCAGAGTCGATTCTCGAGTCGCTCCACGGACCGGAGGATGTCCTCCAGCGTGATCTCCAATGTGGTGGCCAGAACGATGAACCAGGCCACCACGAGCGCCACCACGACACCCGCGATGCCCAGTCCGCGCAGCAGGAGGAGGGTGATGGCCGCTCCGATCCGTCCGCCGCCCAGTCCGGCGTCCGCGATGGCTCGCAGATTCCCCTCCAGCACGAAGAGCGAGACCACCAGGTGTAAGGTGACCAGCAGGGCCACGTAGCCCAGCACGACGCCGCCCACCTGGAGAGGCGTGATCCTGGGCAGCTTGTCGGCGAAGCGACGCAGGATGAGCCACAGCCCCAGGGCGCCGACCAGCAGGGGCGTCAGGTAAGCGCCCCACCCGAAGGTCCGCCTCAGCACCCGCAGCCACCAGCCGGGTATGGCGCCGTGATTGGCGGACGGGAAGCTCAGGAGCGTCAGCCCCGCGGTAGCGAGCAACACGTACCCCAGGATATCGAGCCATTGGTCGAGGTCGAGATCCAGGTCGATGCTGATGTCGGGCAGGAGGTCTCGCAGCCCCTTCTTTTTCTTACGCCTTTTTCCCATCGGTCCTCAATTCGCTTCAGCCAAACCTTGCCTGGCCGACTTACACTAGCGCCTTCTCCACCGCCTGGGCGACGGAGCGCACCGGGATGATCTCGATGCCGTCCGTCGGTAGCTCATCCTGGCCTCGCAAGGACCTGGGCAAGAGGCAGCGCTTGAAGCCCAACCTGGCTGCCTCCTTCAGCCGCGACGGCGTATGGCTCACCGATCGCACCTCGCCGGAGAGGCCGATCTCGCCGATCACGGCCATGTCCGCCGCCACCGGCTGGTCGCGCACACTGGAGGCGATCGCGGCCGCCACGGCCAGGTCGGCCGCCGGCTCCTGCACTTGCAGGCCACCGACCACGCTGGCGAAGACGTCCTGCTCGAAGAGCCGCAGGCCCACCCGTCGGGAGAGCACGGCGGCGATGAGCAGCAGACGGTTGTAGTCCACGCCGTTGGCCGTGCGCCGCGGGTGGCCGAAGGTGGAATGGCTGGCCAGGGCCTGGATCTCGACTAGTAGGGGCCGGGTGCCCTCCATGGTCACCGCGATGGCCGACCCGGGCGCGCTCACCATCCGCTCGGCGAGGAACATCTCCGATGGGTTGGCCACCTCCACGAGCCCCTGCTCCCGCATCTCGAAGACGCCCACCTCGGACGTCGCCCCGAAGCGGTTCTTGACCGAGCGCAGCAGACGGTAGGCGTGGAAGCGCTCGCCCTCCAAGTAGAGCACTGTGTCCACGATATGCTCCAGCGTCTTCGGGCCGGCGATGGAGCCCTTCTTCGTGACGTGCCCCACCAGGAATATGGCCACCCCGCTCCCCTTGGCCCACCCCCGCATGTCGGTCGCTGCGTGACGCACCTGGCTGATCGATCCCGCGGACGACGAGAGGTCCTCGCAGGTCACGGTCTGGATCGAGTCGACGACCATCACCCAGGGCTCGATCTCCCGGGCGTGATGGAGGATGGTGTCCAGGTCGGTCTCCGTCACGACGAACAGATCGTCGTTCGTGATGCCGAGCCGGTCGGCCCGCATGCGGATCTGTCTTGCCGACTCCTCGCCAGAGACGTAGAGCGCGGGATGCCCCGTGGCCTCCGCCATCAGCGCGCTCGCCTGCAGCAGCAGGGTCGACTTGCCGATGCCCGGGTCACCGCCCACGAGGGTGAGGGAGCCGGGCACGAGGCCGCCGCCCAGCACCCGGGCGAACTCCTGCATGGGCACCGGGAAGCGCTCCAGGCTCTCCGTCTCGATCTCGGGGAGGCGGCGTGGCCGGCTCTGCAACGCTGCAGACGGTCTCTTCCTCGGCTTGGCGCCAGATTCGACCGTCTCCACCATGGTGTTCCACTCCCCGCAGCCCGGGCAGCGGCCCATGTAGCGCGGCGTCTTCCGCCCGCAGTTCTGACAGACCCATTGTGTCCGCGTCTTTGCCATCCTCTCCTCTCCTCGCAATCCGGCGACCAGCTTCAGTATTCTACTAGAACATCTGTTTTGCCGCAAGACACCCAGCCTGACGGCGGCCTGTTCACCCCGCTTCCTCGAAGCGATAGACGTCCCTAAGAATCTCTATCTCCTCCGGCAGTTGAAGCGTGCGCTCGGCGTAGTGAAGGGCAAGCTGAGCGTGGGATCTCGCTGCCTCGCTGAGTTCAGCGTGCCCCAGAGAGGCCAGCGTGTTGAACGCCTTCTGTAGCCGGATGACGACCTCGAGCGTTCCCGCCCCGTCGCGGGATATGGCGTTGAAGGCGTCGTCAAACATATCGTCCAACGCGATCTTGGGCACCGCGACGCGATCGAACACGACAGGGGGCTCCTCAGCCCCTTCGTCCCGCTCGACCCATAGATTGAAGAGGCGGACGAAAGAGCCGATGATATCGATAGCCGTTCCGGGATCGTTGACCGCGGGGGATAGCGCGCGGCTGGCGATCTCGGACAGGACCATCAGGCCGAAGCGGGGATCCTCGTCGAAGATCCTATCTTTCCCGACCACGAAGGCCTCCGGGATGCGGGCGACATCGATGTCATCCCCTGCGCCGGGTTTCTCACGGCTCACGTAAGCCAGGGGTCTGTCCGGGGTGGAGAACGTTCCCGGCAGGGCCGCGACGGTGACGGTGAGGTCGGACCTCTCCGCTATCGCTTGCAGTCTGGGAACGTCTATCCACTGCACGTAGCCAACCTGATCTGTGTAGAGGGGCATCCCGTCGGCCTGGCCTTCAGCCCTCTTCGCCCCCAGCGTGGGGGCCTGGCGCCTCCTCCTCAGCGCCTCGGCGGCGATCTGCTCGACTTTGTCGACCGTATGGCCCAGTCGTCCAAGGCGCGCGATTCGGTCTATCCACCGAATGAAGCTGAGGATAACCACGGCGAAGACGAACGCGGTGATCAGGAAGAGGACAAAGCGACCGGCCTTCCCGTAGTAGCCGTTCTTCAGGGCGACGACGGCGACGATGCTGTAGATGAAGGCCCCGATGAAGACCGACAGCGCGTTCTGCGACACATCGTCGGCTACTACCAGCGGGAAGGAGCGCGGCGTGGCCGCGCTGCTCGCCGACGCGTAGGCGGAAAGCATCGCCCCTACGGCAAAGACGGCGACGCCTAGCATGCCCCCGGCGATGATTGTCAGAAGGGTCTCCATGGCGTCGACGCTAATCTCCGGAACCACGCGAAGGAAGCCCAGCTGGTCCATGATCCTGGCAACGAAGACGGCCAGGATAGAGAGCACACAGATCACCACGGGCTTAACCCACAGCCGTTCGCCCAGTCGGTTGAAGACGAATCTGATCTGATCGCGCATAGGTTGGTAACCCTCCAGTATGACCCTTTCACCCAAGCTTGACGTAGGTCGCATTCTCTAACCGACGTCGATCGAAGACGCAGCTCGGGCTTCTATACCCGATACTCAAAGATGTAGGTCGGGTTTCGGTGTGGTTGCGCGTAGGGTTGTACCCCCATTTGCTCATTGACAATTTACCCCTTCTGGGATGACCAGGGGCAGCGGTAACTGCTGAACGCCAAGTCCACGGGGCCATTCGGCCAGTCCCGTGATGTCAGAGGTGGTCAAGTCTCGGGCAGGACGACGTCCGACTTCCTGTTCAGGCTGATCGACATCGAAGAATACGAATCGAAGCGGACCAGGATCTGCTGGCGTGCGTACGCCCGCCCGACGCTATACCGCTGATGGTGTCCGCCTATGGTGATCTGACCAGTCTTGCCCACTTTGCGCTCCCAGGTGAAGGTAGCCAGGTGGATGTCGACTCGCTCCAGGTCGAAGAGTGCTAAGTAACTCCGAAAAAGTTTCCTGTGAAAAAACCGCCACCCATATGCCCAAAGATATAAAGGCATTTATTCGGACCTACTTAGCTTGTGGCTGGCTTGGAACGGATGACGAGGCTGCAACAGTTCGGGATGGGCCGTCACAGGAGCCACGCCTGCACAGCCCTCCGCGCGGGAAGGTAGGTCGAAAGCCACCTCCTGCACGGCTTCATCGAGGAGGTGCTGCAATTGGGTGAGATGAGCTTTTTCGTTGCCGACGATGACATAGTCGTTGACAGTCCGGTGGCAACGCTCCACTTCTGCATTATCGGTGGGCCTTCCCGGTCGGATCACCACATGGTCCACCCCTAGTCCGACGAGCCACAAGGTGAAGCGACTTGGAAAGGTGTCTTGCGGCTGTCCAACGAAGACGGATTCCGCATTGGTCTGGATCTCGTCTGGCAAGGTACCCCAACGGGCAAAGCAAGTACGAAGACTGCCTCGCACTTGCTCGAAGGTAGCTCTCTTGGCCTTCTGCCCCACCTTGCCAGCTGGTGAGACGAAGGCTCCTAGGCACGCTTCGCCTACCGGGTCTCGCACGGTATGCAAGTTCACTAGCGTTCCGTCCGTCAACGCAATCCCCAGCTTGAAGTCCATCTGCCACCGCTGGTGCACCTCGCTGGCCTCCTTGGGCCGCTTACGCCGCGTCCTTTTCTTCCGATGGCGACGAAACCGAGGCCACTGGTGCAGGTACCGCCCGATACTGGATTCGCTGGGAAGAGCGATGCCTCGCAGAGAAGGCCGTTTCTTCAGCTTCTCTCGAATCCGATCCCCCAACGTGGGTGCTCCAGCCGTAGACGCAGGATGCAGTAGCGCACGAGGGGATGGAATTGGCTCAGTAAACCGGCGGGTTCGCGCCGGTAGACAGTTCGACACCCACCGCCATTTCGTTGCCGCCGACACCAATAGCGGACACACTCTCTCGACACGCCTTGGCTCTCTGCGATCTCCTGATATGTCTCACCGCGCAGGTGACGCCTGTAGAACCTACATCGCTGCTGAGGGCTTGTTCGACTGTTCATGGCATTCGTCCTCCAAAAAGCTTACCGACAGCATGCCACAAACAGCCCTATCACGCAAATCCTTGCCCCCGAAGGGGTATGTTTTCAATGAGCAAGTAGGGGTATAACCCTACGAGTATCTACATGGAAGGCCGACCTACATATGCACCGATGTCAAGCATCCTGACCGGGATACAGCGATAACGAGCAGCGGAAGGTCGAAAGCTCTGGGGCAGAAGTCAGTCGAGTC
>CAZNRX010000045.1:0-31704 GCA_964575455.1 uncultured Anaerolineales bacterium
CCCACAGCATACCGCAGAAGGAGATTTAGTCAAAACTAGGTTGATGAGGTACTAGTGATGAAGAGAGGCTATACAGCTGCCCTGATCGTGTTGACGCTGCTGACGTTACTATCTTTGGCGTTCAACGGCGTCGTGATCCTCGAGTTCTTGCGGCTCAGGCGGAGTGCGCGTAGCGTTGTAACCGACGCGCGAGCGCTCGTCAGGGAGGTTTCCGACGATACGTTCTCCTACACCTTTGAGGTGGATCAGGAGATCCCCATATCGACTGAGATTCCGTTCAGTGAGTCCATCACCGTGCCCATCAACAGCGTTGTTCCCATCGACACCACCGTCGTCGTGCCCGTCAACCTGGGCTTCACGACCTACAACCTGACGGTGCCGATCGAGACGGTCTTCCCGGTGAACATGGAAGTGACCGTCCCGGTCAGCCAGGTGGTCGACATCACCACCGTGGTCCCCCTGAACATAGACGTGCCCATAGAGATTGCCGTCTCGGAGACGCCACTGGCTGACTACCTGGATGACGTAGACGCGACGCTCAAGCGAACTGAGGAACAGCTAGAGCGACCAATCTGGCAAAGAGTGATTGACGACCAACGCTGGGAGTAGTATAATCATACTAGAATGGTGATCCGCGCAGGGCTCCAGGCTGACACCTCGCCTGATGCCGAGATTGGCATCACGGCGGAGTGCTTTACCTCCTGTCGTGAGCGTTCCCTCCTCTGGCAGCGGAGAGACCTGGATCGTGCCCTTGCATCCTTCGCGTTTCTCGCTGACGTGACCACCCTCGCCGAGGACTGTCGGTTCGCCGGCGACAACCAGATGCTTGTCGTCCGTTATGATGGACTCCCCTTTCCCGCCATCGCCTTTTGCCTCGGAACGCTGCCTGTCCCTGGGACATCGTTCATCCTCCGACACGGAGCGATCCCCTGTGACGACGTCTCAAACCGTTTGGCGGCTCGGACCCGACGCCTTGTCGCGCCTGGGGAGCCCTTCGTCTGCCTGGTAGATGAGCATGATTGGCCTCTCCTACGAGCAGCCTACCGGGTGCTGGAGGTCCATCCAGAGTGGCAGATGGTCTTCTGCGCTGATACACAAAAGCTCGATCCTGGTGATGCGAGGGCCTTGGGGCCTTCTTACGTCCCAGACATGAGCGCGCTGGCCCGGCGCGAGGGTATGCAGGCCTTCGATCGCGATCCGCTGAGTCGTAGACCTTGGTACGGCGTCTGGGATGGTGGTCAACTCGTTGCTCAGGGCGGCACACATCTACTGCTAGATCGGGCGGCCGAGATCGGCAATGTCGTCACAGCGAAAGCGTACCGACGACGAGAGTACGGATCGCAGGTCGTTGCAGCGTTGTTGCGAGAGCTTGGGACTCGAGGGCACTCGGTCTTTCTCCACGTTCTGAAGGAGAACGAGGGCGCCATCGCCTTCTACGAGCACATGGGATTCGAGTGGCGACGCACGATGATCTTGGCCCGCTGTTGTGTTTGACAGCTGAGCATCCTGAGCGTTGATTTGTGAGTGTTCTCTTGCTGACGGGTGACGTGGCACACTATGAACAAGAGATATCATCGTCTATGCTACGGATGACGTGTATCTGATTTGAGGCGCAAGACGCGAGGCCTTTCTTCACAGTCTCACCGTCAATCGCGTTCTACGCATAACGTTTACTCTAGGCACTTGGAGGCAAAGTAATGGCACGAGGCATGGTTGTCATCAACGAGGATCGCTGCAAGGGGTGTGGCTTATGTGTGAGCGTCTGCCCCGTGGAGATCCTCCAACTGGCGGAGGAGCGGTTCAACGTCAAGGGGTACCACCCTGTCGAGGTAACTGATTCGGACAAGTGCACTGGTTGCGCGATGTGCGCCACCATCTGTCCTGACGTGGTCTTCACCGTGTACCGACGCAGGCGGAAGCGAGCGGGTCGACGCAGTCACCCAACTCGACGCAGTCAGCCTGAAGGCACTGCTGGGAGGTAGACATGGCAAAGGAACTGTTGGAAGGAAACGAAGCGTTCGCTGAAGCGGCCGTTCGTGCGGGTCTGGAGGCCTTCTTTGGCTATCCCATCACCCCGCAGAGCGAGGCTCTGGAGCACCTGTCAAGGCGCCTTCCGGAGCTGGATCGGGTCTTTCTCCAGGCCGAAAGCGAGGTGGCCGCCATCAACATGGTCTACGGCGCGGCGTGTGCTGGAGCTCGGGTGATGACGTCATCGTCAAGCCCCGGCATCAGCCTGATGCAGGAGGGCCTTTCCTACATCGCCTGCTCCGAGGTCCCTGTGGTGCTGGTCAACGTCATGCGCGGCGGGCCTGGCTTGGGTAACATCCAGCCAGCTCAGGGGGACTACTTCCAGGCCGTGAAGATGGCTGGTCACGGCGATTTCCACATGATCGTCCTGGCTCCGGCCAACGTGCAAGAGCTCATCGATGACATGGTCCTGGCCTTCGACCTGGCCGAGAAATACCGTACCATCACCATGGTCGTGGCAGACGGGTCGATTGGGCAGATGATGGAGCCGGCCGAACTGCCTCCGATGCGCCCGGTGCGGTCACCTGAGGAGCGAGCAGACTGGGCCTTGACTGGTGCCGATGATCGCGACCCGAATACGATCACTTCTCTCTATCTGGGGTGCGAGAATCTGGAGGAGGTCAACCTCCGCTTGAAGGAGAAGCTGGAGGACATCGCCGCCAATGAGGTGCGATGGAAGGAGTACGATACCGAGGACGCGGATCTACTCTTGGTGGCTTTCGGCACTGTGGGGCGCATCTGCCAGACGGTCGTGCGAGATGCACGCGACAAGGGGATGAACGTGGGGCTGATGCGGCCTATCACGCTGTGGCCCTTCCCCGATGACCGTATCGCTGAACTCGCCGAGCAGGTGGGAGGCATCCTCACGGTTGAGATGAACGCAGGCCAGATGGTTGAGGACGTTCGACTGGCGGTCGAGGGACGCTGCCCGGTGGCGTTCTATGGACGAATGGGCGGTGTCGTTCCACTGGCTGATGAGATTCTGCCCGAGCTGGAGAAGCTAGCTGCCGCAGTCAAAGGCGAACAGGAGGCATAATAGCATGGTGACTGTTGAGATCCCTCAGGACATGGAAACTGTCTACGACTATCCCGACAGCTTGACGGAGGTCGATACACACTATTGTCCCGGGTGCACGCACGGGACGATCCACCGCCTCATCGCAGAGGTGATGGACGAGCTCGACATCCGGGATAGGACGATCGGCATCGCGCCAGTAGGATGTTCAGTCCTAGCGTATGAGTACTTCGACGCTGATTTCGCCGAAGCGGCCCACGGCCGTGCCCCTGCGATGGCTACTGGTATCAAGCGCCTGAGTCCGGGCAAGGTCGTTTTCACCTACCAGGGCGATGGCGACCTGGCGGCCATTGGCACCGCCGAGATCATCCACGCCGCAAATCGAGGGGAGTTGTTCACCACGATCTTCGTGAACAACGCCATCTACGGCATGACGGGCGGACAGATGGCTCCCACCACACTCCCTGGTCAGGTGACGACGTCCTCCCCGACCGGTCGAGATATACAAGTAGCTGGGTATCCCATCCGAATGGCCGAGTTGATCGGCGTTCTCCCTGGCGCTGCCTACGTCACCCGGCAGGCCGTCTTCGATGTGCGTGGCATCCGGCGCACGAAGCGGGCCATCAAGACCGCGTTCCGTGCTCAACTGGAGGGCCTCGGATTCGCTATGGTCGAGGTGCTGTCGACCTGCAACACCAACTGGGGTATGTCGCCTCAAGAGGCGCTCGATTGGGCTAAGGAGCATATGGTGGACTACTTCCCGCTGGGCGACACCAAGGTGATCGAGAAAGTACGTGCTCTCATGGAGGACTAGGAGGCGATAATGCAAGAGGAAATCATCATCTCTGGCTTCGGGGGACAGGGCTCGCTCTTTGCCGGTCAGCTGTTGAGCTACGCTGCCATGGGACAGGATCTCCACGTGACGTGGATTCCTTCCTACGGACCCGAGATGCGCGGTGGGAAAGCTCGCTGTACGGTCGTCGTCTCTGATCAAGAGATCGGCGCGCCACTGGTCCGACGACCGAGCGCTGCCATCGTGCTCAACATCCCCTCTATGGAGGCGTTCGAGTCGGCTGTGAAGCCTAACGGAGTACTCGTCGTCAACAGCTCGATGGTGACCGATGAGAGCGAGCGCGAGGACATACAGGTCATCTACGTCCCGGCCAGCGATATGGCTACCGAGCTGGGCAACGTCCGGATGGCCAATGTGCTCTGTCTCGGTGCTCTCGTGGACGCCACGGGCGTGGTCTCTTTGGAGGCCGTCGAACGAGCTCTGGACGAGCATCTACCCGAGCGTCATCGAAACCTATTGGATCTGAACAAGAAGGCGCTGCGCAAAGGAGCAGCCTTGGCGCAGAAGCAATGACGGCCTCACTTCGGCTTTGCTCTGGCTTCGCTTCGATGATCGGATAGCTGGCGGCTGGGGCGAAGACGGAGGCTCAACTGTCGGGGCTGGGCCGGGGTTCAGCCCGAAGAACGTGGAGCAATCATTCGCTCCACGTTCTTTTTGGCCATTGTGCAGCCGCTGCCTTGCAGCCGCTGCCTCGGTGAGAAACCGATGGGAGCAGGCTCCGAAGGATCAAGCGTGAGCGTATCGCGCTTCACTTGCCAAACGGTGGAAAAGAGGGTATAATCGTCAAAACTGAGAAATATTCGCAATAACGAGGTTAGCACGAGGGTGAGATGAGCGAGTCGAGGGATGAGCGACGGGATGAGCTTCGCGATCTGTTTCGAGAGGCTGGTCGGCGTCTGACGTCGCAGCGCTGCCTGATCTTGGACGTTTTAAGAGAAAGCGACGAGCATCTGGACGCAGAAGCTGTCCATGAGCTTGCGAAGAAGCGCGCAAACGGTCTCAGCCTGGCGACAGTCTATCGTACCTTAACGCTCCTCAAGGAGATGGGACTGGTGGAAGAGCATCGTCTTGGTGAGGGGCACAGCCATTACGAGGCCGTGCAGGAGGAGCCTCACTATCATTTCACGTGCCGCAGGTGTGGTAAGGTGATCGAGTTTGACGCCCCCCTGGTTGCCAAGATCGAGCGTGATCTTTGTGAGCATGCGGGTGTGCAGGTCACGAATGCCCATTTGCACCTGACGGGCTACTGCAAGGATTGCCAGAAACGTTCGTAGTGCGGTTCGAAGCGAGGTGCCGCTCGATCCAAGCGGGAGGACAGTAAACGAATGAGAATCAAGTCAGGGACGAGCTGGGCGTCGTCGCCCGGATCGAACAACACGGTTGTATCATTGAGTGCCCTTCATGCCGGCGAGCATGGTGAGGTCGTCGAGTTGGCTGGTGGTCGCTGCATGTTGAGCCGAATGACGGCCTTGGGCTTCACGCCGGGGGCCGATGTAACGGTCGTGCAAAACTACGGGCGAGGCCCGCTCATCGCCCGTGTGCGTGACGCCCGCATCGCTCTGGGACGAGGCGAGGCCAGGCGCGTCTACGTGCGCAGGAGATAGACTTGAATCTTCGACATGTCACGCCTGCTCACCGCCGGGAGGTCACAAGCCATGCTCGTGGTGCGGCTCGGAGTGATGAGCTTGAAGAGGCGGAGAGCCGCACAGAACTGAAGGAGCAGACCGTGCTGGTGGCACTTGCTGGACAGCCGAATGTGGGCAAATCGACGCTCTTCAACCTCCTCACGGGCCTCAATCAGCACGTGGGCAATTGGCCCGGCAAGACCGTCGAGCGGAAAGAGGGCGCGTTTAGTCACGATGACATCGAGTATCAGATCGTCGATCTGCCTGGCACCTACAGCCTGACCGCCAACTCCGCCGAGGAGCTCATTACTCGTGAGTTCATCATCCGCGAAAGACCAGATGTGGTCGTGGCCCTGGTGGACGCGGCCATTCTGGAGCGAAGTCTCTACCTGGTGGCCGAGCTTCTGCCGTTGCCTGCCCCGGTGATTGTAGCGCTCAATATGATGGACGTGGCCGAGCAGGAGGGGATGCACGTCGAGCCCCCGGTACTGGAGGCCGCTCTCGGCGTCCCCGTCGTGCCGATGGTCGCTACTCGAAATGAAGGAGTGGACGATCTTCTGACGACGATCGACGAGGTGGTGCGGGGTGACTACTCCTATGATCCCACCCTCCCTCGCATCCGCGACGATCACCAAGATGTCCTACAGGAGGTTGAAACCTCGATCGAGGGGTGCGTGCCCGATCCGTATCCCGTGGGCTGGATAGCGCTCAAGCTGCTGGAGGGCGATCAGAAGATAACCCAGATGATGGACCAGTGCCTTCCCGAGAATCGCCGGGAGATGTTGCACGACGTCTTGCGAGAGCACGATGATGCACTCGTGGCCGTCGCCAGCGGACGCTATGAATGGATCGGGCGCATGATTCGCGCCGCGCTCACCCGGCCGACGACCGGCGCGATCAGCTTGACGGGAAGGCTGGACCGTTGGGCTACCCACCCGATCTGGGGGCTGGCTATTTTGGCCGGAATCCTGGGCCTGGTATTCTGGCTGACATACGCTGTGGGAGCCCCGCTGCAGGGGTTGCTGGATACCTACGTGGTCGGTACGTTAGCGGGGCTTGCCCGCACAGTGCTGACCGGGGCACCGTTCTGGATCACCGACCTGGTGACCGATGGTATCGTCGGCGGTGTCGGGGCGATGCTCACCTTTTTGCCGATCCTGGTCATCTTCTTTGCTGTGATGGGCACCCTGGAGGATGTGGGCTACTTGGCGCGCGCTGCCTATGTCATGGATCGCTTCATGCACCTGATGGGTCTTCACGGCAAGTCCTTCCTGCCCCTCTTCCTGGGGTTCGGGTGCAATGTGCCTGCTGTGCTAGGCTCTCGAGTGATCGAATCAGAGCGAGCGCGCCTGCTGACTATTCTCTTGGCGCCACTGGTCCCATGTACGGCTCGCATGACCGTGATCGCTTTCCTGGCCCCCGCCTTTTTCAGCTCCGCCGCCACCTTTGTGTCCTGGGGGATGATCCTCCTGGCACTGGCGGTGCTGGCGTTCTCTGGTATCCTCATCAACAAGGCCATCTTCCACGGCGAGCGGGCGGCTTTCATCATGGAATTGCCTATCTACCACCTGCCGAATTGGCGCACCATTGGACTGCAAGTGTGGCAGCGCAGCCTGTCGTTCGTGCGGAAGGCTGGTACGCTGATCTTGGGCGTCTCGGTGGTCGTGTGGGCGCTTTCGACCTTGCCTGCAGGGGAGATCGAGACGAGCTACCTTGCTCGTGTCGGGTATCTCTTGGAGCCCGTGGGCCGGCTGATGGGTCTCGACTGGCGACTGACGGTGGCGCTGCTGACGAGCTTCATCGCCAAGGAGAATTCCATCGCCACGCTGGGTGTCCTGTTTGGCACTACTGAGGGCGCAGGCCTGGCACAGCAGCTGGCAGCGACGTTTCCTGCTTCTACAGCCTTGGCCTTCCTGACGGTTCAGATGCTTTTCGTGCCGTGTGTGGCGACCGTCGCCGTCATCCGGCAGGAGACCGACTCGTGGAAGTGGACGCTCTTCGATCTGGGATTCCTTCTGGCTGTTTCGCTGGCAGTCGGCGCTGCTGTCCATTGGTTGGCCCGTCTGTTGGGGCTGTAGACGCTGGCTGAGGGATCACCTCGGAAGAGAGGGTTACGTGCGTAAGCTAGAGTGGTTGCTTATCGTCGTCTTGACTGCCTTGGTGCTGTCGGCTGTAGCCATTGTAGTTGTTGGACCCCGAGTTGGTCAGCCTTCCCCCGCTTCAGATAAACCCCTTGAGACCGGTCAGACGGAGACCATGCCCGCCCGGGTGGTTGAGGTGCTGGAGGAGGGCGTCATCGAGCTGGATGAGGGTGCGAAGCGGCCCTATCAGCGCTTGGTAGTGCGCGTTGAGGGTGGCTCAATGGCGGGGCGGGAGATCGTGGTCGAGGAAGGCACGGCGAACATCATCGGCAAGGATCGGCTTTTCGAGCCAGGCGACCGCGTCTTCCTGGAGCGAGCGGTGGGGCTTGAGGAGGACCGTTTCTATATCTCCGATGTGATGCGCTTCGGCCCGCTGCTTGCTGTTCTCGCGCTCTTCATCTCCCTCGTAGTGATTGTGGGGCGGTGGAAGGGGTTGCGATCGCTCGGAGGTTCGCTCTTCAGCCTGGCTGTTATCTTTGGCTTCATCCTGCCCCAGATCATGGCTGGACAGAACCCGGTGGGTGTGAGCATCATCGGATCCATCGTGCTCCTTTCCGTCTCGACGTACCTCACGTACGGTGTGAACTTCAAGGCGCATGCAGCGGTGATCGGCATGGTGATCAGCCTGGCGTTGACCGGTGGTCTGGCCTGGGTGTTTGTGCAGTGGACCCGCTTAACCGGCATGGGCATGGAGCAGAGCGCCTTCCTGGTGGTGGAACTTGGCCCCGACGTCGATTTGCGCGGGCTGATTCTGGGGGGGATCATCATCGGTTCTCTGGGCGTGCTGGATGACGTGTGCGTGGGACAGGCATCGGCCATCTTCGAGCTGGTCAACGCCAATCGCGAGATGAGCTGGCTTGATCTGTTCCGCAGCAGCCTCAATATCGGTACGGATCACATCGCGGCTATGGTCAACACGCTCCTCCTGGCCTATGTAGGTGGGGCGATGCCTCTGATGTTGGCTTTCCTCATCTATCAGGAGCCGCTCTGGCGCCGGATCAACCGGGAACCTGTCGCTGAGGAGATTGTCCGCACGTTGGTGGGGAGTACGGGGCTGGTGTTGGCAGTGCCCATCACTGGCCTCATCGCCAGCCTGTTGGCCCGCAGAATGGTCGCTCGCAGGAAGTCTCGCGGCGACTGGCTCGCAGAGCCGGAGTCCCGCGCGGAATCCCACCCTTCAACCCAGTCACCTACAGACGATGCTGATTAAACTGTTAGATCTCCTGCGGGAGGGGGGTACGCATCGCATATCAGATCTGGCTCACGAGCTCGGTACGACGCCAGAGCTGGTTGAGGCGATGCTAGAGGATCTGGCACGCATGGGCTACGTGAAGCGCGTGGCTGCTCAATGCCCCAAGAAATGCACAACGTGCCCCATGGCTGACATGTGCGATGCTGGCGGTTGGAGCGATGGTCAGATATGGGTGCTAACGTCAATGCGGTCCTCGACGGGGGCAAGAGGCGGCGTAGCGCAGGGCGAATAGGAGCAGCTGAGAGGGCAAAGCTGACCGCGTCGACCTCCAGTCGCAAGTTCTCCAAGCTGGGTCTTCTAAATGGGTTCGATTCCCGCCTGTTGAGTGCGGAGATGACCGCCTTTCGCGGGGAAGCGGATATTGGACAAATCGACGGGACTGTGCTACACTTATACGTGCTGTTCACTGAGAAGCCCAATGCGTTTGACGTCGTGGGCTTTTTCCTTCCGGACAACTGGCTCTGTTTCGACTCAGCCGTTTGTGAAGACCCAGGTGTCGAATCCGAGGCCTGATTGGACTTGAATCCGCTGATCTTTGCCCACGGCACGTGCAGCTGAGAGCCCGGGTGGTTCGTGGCGGTGGGGGAGTCTGAGTTACGCAGCGTGGTCCTCTATGTCTAATGCGCTTCTGATCGCTTCCGGTGTGCTGGTCCTGGGCACCGCCCTTTGCGTTGTCATCCTCCTTGTGCTGCTCATCAAGGGGAGGAAAGGACCTCGCCCAGGCAAGGAGGGGCCAGAGGATCGTCGCAGCGAACCTGTCTCTTCGCCCGAGCCCGCACCTGAAGACACCGAGCATGGTAAGACGCCACCGGAGCCTCCATCCGTCTCGAGCTCCTGGCCCTGTTCAGGACCGGCACTGATCGGACTGACCGGTACCTTGCGTGAGAAGGTGTTCCCGATCCACCCGGCTCCCAGAGGGTTGACCGTTGGTCGTAGCCCGGATAACGATATCGTCATCTCCGATATGCTTGCTATCTCTCGATACCACGCCCAGGTGATCCCGGAGAACGGGACCTGTGTGCTCTACGACCGTGATAGCCTGAACGGGACGGTGGTCAACAACCAGCGGGTGTTCCGCCACGAGCTGCGGGATGGCGACCAGATACAGATTGGCGGCGCACGCCTTCTGTTCAGTACATCCGGCAGGATTCCAGATCACATAGCCACGCCCGAGCCCTCACATCCCACTGCCAGCCTGATCTTCCCGTCCAAGACCTGGTTCGAGGGATATATGCTTGAGCAGAGGCTTGGGGAAGGCGGCATGTCGGTGGTCTATAAGGCCCGCGATCGTGAGGGAAGCGTGATCGCTCTGAAGATCCTTAACGTGGCCGATGAATATGCTGTGCGCAAGTTTGTGCAGGAGCAGAAGATCGGCTTTATCCTGCGGGAGCATCCATACATCCGTGAGGTCTATGATCTTGGTCGTAGCCAACAGCGGAATCTCTATCTGGTCATGGAGTACATCGATGGATGCTCCCTTCGAGGGTTGGTCGGTACGCTTTCGGACGACCAGATCGTGCGGATTATCGGGCAGACCTGCTTGGCTCTGGGCTACGCTCACGATCGACGCATCGTGCATCGTGACGTCAAACCTGAGAATATCCTGATTGCCAACAGCGGCGAGCTGAAGGTTACCGATTTTGGCATCGCCAAGCTGACCTCCTCCGTCACTGTGACCAAGGACCGTGTGGTAGGGACGCCAGAGTACCTGTCGCCAGAGCAGGCGCGGGGTGTACGGGATATCAAGCCAGCGTCTGACATCTATTCGCTGGGCATCGTGTTGTATGAGCTCCTGACGGGGCGCGTTCCTTTTCCGCTGCCCAAGACCGGTGATGCCTATCGGGCGGCGGTCACCGTGCTCAGGCACCACGTGCACACACCGCCGCGTCTCCCTCGGGAGCAGAATCCCGACGTGTCGCCCGAGTTGGAGCAGATCGCCCTACGCGCTATGGAGAAGGACCCGGAGGACCGGTATGACTCGGCCCTTGCCCTGGCTGAGGCATTGGGATATGACGATGATGAGGTCGATCGGGAGGTTGAGGAGCGGGTCGCCCAGGAGGATCTCCCCCAGGAGTTCGGTTTGATCATCACCCAAGGGAAGCGGAAGGGCCATCGTATCTCGATGGAGGGGCAGAGCCTCACGATTGGACGTACCGATCTTGATCCAGAGGATAGTTACATATCTCGGCAACACGTCGTCATCTCGCCACGTGGTGATCATCTGTCGCTGGAGGATGTCTCCCTCAACGGTACGTGGGTCAACGGCGAGCGCGTTTTTGGGGAGGTGTTGCTTCAGGCAAGAGACGAGGTCCAGATTGGGAGTAGCGCGTTGCGCGTCACGTCACATCTGCAGGACTAAGGGCGTCCACCAAGATGTCTTCGTGCTTTTCACGTTCGTTAGTGGGTAGTTGGCGCTCATAGCGCATCGCTTGTTCTTGGACGCGGCCTAAGCGCGTCGAAAGACCAGTATCCTTTGCAACATAGGAGGGTCAAGATGGACGAAAAACCAACTGTGCAGATGGATGCATCTCCGGAAGAGTCGCGGGCCGACGAGGGTAAGACGCCCTCTACCATACCGATCGACGACATGTATCGAGAGCCCGAATGGCGCTCAGAGGCGTCTGCCCAGGAGCCTACGCCTCAGCCGTTCAAGTCACAGGCACCCACCCCCCGGCCATTTAGCCCACAGCCGCCGCCACAGCCTCGACAACCGGACCAGGGCGGCAAGACGATGATCATGAGGGAGCCTGTGTCCACGCCCTTGCTTGCTTGGCTGGCGGTGACCGAAGGCCCTGGTGCTCCTCGGGGGCAGGTCTACACGCTGCAGGAGGAGACCGTGATCGGCCGGAAGGTTGGTCAGATCCTCTTATCGAACGATGCCTACGTCTCCGGGCAGCATGCCAAGGTACGCTTGGAGTCCAGTGAGGAGGACGAGGAGAAGCAGGTGTTTGTGCTGTATGACCTGGCCAGCGCCAATGGCACCTTCGCCGGCGATCGGGAGGACTACGAGGACAACCAGGTCTACCGACATGAGTTGGAGGACGGCGACTTTCTCCTGCTGGGGGAGACGACGTTGGTCTTCAAGCAGGTAGATCTTGAGGGAGATGAGTAGTAGCTGGCGGATCGCCAGTTTCGTTGTGATAGGGGCTTCAGCCCCTCTGCTGTTCGCGGGAGGTCGCAATATGAATACGCAGGGCACGTCGGGCGTGGAACTGGGAGGCCGGCTTGGATTCCGGCTTACGCATCGTATACGACTTGCGGTAGGCTTGCTGTTGGTTGGTTGCGTTATCTTGACCGGTGCTCAGCCGGCGCTCGCTCAGGGGGGCGATATCACTGTGACGGTTGAGGAGGTGGATCAGTCTGACTTCCCCACCGTCCGGGTGCGTCTTGGTGTGCGTGATCAAAATGGCGTGCCTGTCTCTGATCTAACGGAAGAGCATTTCGAAATCATCGAGGATGGCACTGAGGCACGCAAGCCAGGTGCGGTGAATGCGGAGGAGAATCCTGATGCGCAAGTCTCGCTTGCCATCGTGATCGATATGTACAGGACGTTGGGGGGCAAGCCTATCGAGACAGCGCAGGAGGCCACGAGGAACTTGCTCTCAGATCTGCTCGATCAACCCAATGATCAGGACCGGGCTGCCTTCATCGGTGTGCATCGGGATCTGAGCACTGATCCCGCGGAGATCGATGAGGAGTATGAGGTCCTCTTCACAAATGATCGTAACAGGCTGTTGAACGTGGTCAACTTCCTGCACGAGCGATTGGAGACCGAGGGTCCTGGGACGCCACTCTACGACGCGGTGATCAAGGCCATTCGTATGGCGGAAGCCAGTGAGCCGATGGGACATCGGGCCCTCATCGTGATGACCGACGGCGAGGATCGGGGGAGTGTGAGCGAGGACAGCGATACGATTCAGCGGGCCTCCGAGGCCCATATTCCCGTCTTCACCGTGGGCCTAAGCAATAGCGCTCTTGATGAGCAGTACATGAAGCGATTGGCAGAGAACACCGGAGGCGCGTATCAGGCAGCCGAAACGCCCGAGGATTTCTCGCCACTCTTCTCCAACGTGTTGACTACGCTGCGCAGCCAATACGTGTTGACCTATGAGTCCAGCCTGCCCGAAGATGGCCAGACACACAACGTGCTGGTGCGTGTGCGGACGCCAACCAATATTGAGGGGGTTCAGGAGTACAGGATGGATACCCCGGGAGGGCCGACGAATGAGTCGGGAGAGGCCGAGGAGGACCAGGGAACCGATGGGAACTCCGAGCCAACGTCTGAGTCATCAGAGGCCACGGCGGCACCTGAGTCGAGCGGGGGGAACGGGAACGAGGACGACGAGGATTTGATCGAGGTCGTCCGGGACTGGGTACAGGAGAATACGCTTCTGGCGATATTGGGGGTAGCGGCTATTGGGCTGCTGTTCCTGGCTTTGGTGGTCGTGGTCATCATCGTCATCCGCAGGAGAGGGCAAGCGGAGGAGTACATGTCGCGTCCGGAGGCCCCCTCCTATCCTGTGACCCCTCCTCCACCCGATTTCGGGGCTGAGATGGATGAGGCTGGCACCATGGGCGCGCCTGGAACCGAGTTCGCCGCTGGTGAGATGGAGGGCCCCCGAGGGACGGTTGCAGAGGGAGCGCCTCCATTTGGTGCGACGCCCTCTGAGCCTCCACCAGCGCCTCCTTCTTTCCCAGAGCCGGAGTACCAGCCGTCTGGCGACGATCGCACGCGCATTCTCCAGCGCGAACCTCAGATGGGGGCCGTGGGATTGCTCATTGAACGCGATCACCCGGCGAATAGATTGGACGTCGCCAAGCCGGTTGTTACGATTGGCCGATCGCGGGAAAATGACTTGTTCATCGATCATAATACCGTCTCGCGCCAACACGCGTCGATCAAGCTGGAGGATGACCAGTTCCGTCTGTACGACCTGGGCAGCACGAACGGCACGTTTGTCGGGGATGATCAGGTCCGCGAACCGGTAGTTCTTCAGGATGGCGTAACGGTCCGCTTTGGCGAAAAGGCGTTCATCTTCAAGGTGGTTTCTTTGCAGGCCTAACGCCTTGCGGCCTTGCCGATTGTGAGAAACCCGCCCTGTGGGGAGTCCTAAGCCAGGGGTTACGGCACCGCGACTGAGAGACCGGCCGTGAAGAGGCGGAGCCCGAATTCCAAGGCGTGGCGCTCCCCACCTCAGCGAGCGTTGCCGCGCTCGTGGTGCGGCTCGGAGCGACAGGCTCGAAAAGCCAGTGCCGCCAATCGCAGGAGGAAGAATTCATGTCCAGCAACTATACGTTGCGGGTCGCGCCGCCTGATGGGCGCGTGCAGAGCTATGCCTTGTCCCAGTCTGGCCTGAGCCTTGGTCGGGCTCAGGACAATGATGTCGTGCTTTCTGACCCCAGGATCTCTGGTCATCACGCCCGCATCCAGCTCAGCGGCTCCGCCGTGCAGATCGTGGATCTCGGCTCCAGGAACGGCACCTGCGTCAATGAGCAGCGCCTCTCGCCTCAGGTGCCGAGGACGTTGAGTCCAGGTCAGTCCATCCGACTGGGCGACACCACCCTGCAGCTCCAGCAGGCTCAGGGTAGGGAGTCCACCGTGGTGTCTGATACCCCACCGCCCGCGGCGAGGAGAGACAGCGGTCTAGTGCTGCAAGCGCACGTCGCTGGGCGGACGGACGAGATGCCGGTCACGAAGGCAGAGCTTACCCTTGGGCGCGGGGACGATAACGACGTTATCCTGGAAGGTCGCCAGGTATCTGGTCACCACGCTCGCCTCTCCTTCGAAGCGGGTCAGCTCCAGGTCATGGACCTCGGCTCCCTCAATGGCACACGTCTCAATGGTCAGCCACTGCCTCCCCGTCAGCCAACGTCCCTCAGGATAGGTGACACCATCCAGATCGCCAAGTACGCCTTCGCTGTGCGGGTGGCGACGGCCGACGCGCCGGCCCCGGCTCCTCTGAGCGGCCGCGTGCGCCTGTCCTCCACGAGCTCCCCAGGACTGATCGTTCACGCAGGAGGTGAAAGGAAGCGTCATCCGCTTGAGGGATCCAACATCACACTGGGGCGGGCCCCGGACAGCGCCATCGTCATACCGTCCCGCGTGGTCTCTGGACGCCACGCTCGCATCCGCCGATCGAACGGCTCCTTCTGGATCGAGGACCTGGGAAGCACCAACGGCCTGCTGTTTCAAGGGGAACGTGTGGACCGGAAGGCATTGGCCCATGGAGACGTGCTTCGCATTGGCAAGGATGTCGTGCTCGAGTTCTGCGAGCACATGGGCTTCCAACCCGTGAAATCTCGCGTGGCACCTCCGCCCTCGCAGACGCTGCGGCTCAACACCGATACCATCACCATTGGGCGCGCGAGCGACAACACGATGACGCTCGATCATCCTCAGGTCAGCCGTTATCACGCCGTCATCGAGCGCCTCGGCATGCGACAGCGCGTCACCGACCTCAAGAGCACCAATGGCGTCTTCGTCAACGGGAAGCGCATCGAGAAAGAGGCCTGGCTGAAGGAAGGTGACGAGATACGCATTGGCCCCTACCGGCTGCGCGTGGGCGAGAATGTCCTCCAGCGTATGGCTGAGGAGGGATTGCAGATCGACGCCATCCGCTTGCAGAAATGGGTCACCGAGGACCTTAATCTGCTGGAGGATATCTCCCTTTCGATCCACCCGCAGGAGTTTGTGGCGCTGGTTGGCCTGAGTGGGGCGGGCAAGTCCACGCTGATGGATGCTTTGAACGGCTTCCGTCCTGCCACGCACGGTGCTGTCTTTGTCAACGACATCAACCTGTATGAGAAGTTCGACATGTTCCGCAACGACATGGGGTACGTGCCTCAGCAGGACATCGTGCACACTCAGCTGACTGTCTACAAAGCGCTCGACTACGCCGCGCAGCTGCGTATGCCAGCCGACACCACGCCTGACGAACGACACCGGCGCATCATGGAGGTGCTGGAGGAGCTCGACCTGATGGAGCGCAAGGATCTACCCATCCATAAGCTCTCCGGCGGTCAGCTCAAGCGCGTCTCCATCGGCGTCGAGCTTCTGACGAAGCCACGGCTCTTCTTCCTCGACGAGCCCACCAGCGGCCTGGATCCCGGCACGGAGTACAACATGATGCGCCTGTTGCGCAGACTGGCCGACCAGGGCCGCACCATCCTGCTCATCACCCACGCGACCAAGAACGTGATGATGTGCGACAAGGTCATCATCATCGTCCGTGGAGGCCACCTGGCTTACTATGGCCCGCCGGAGGAGGCGCTGACCTACTTCGATCAGTATCGCACCGACCGAGAGCGTCGCACGAAGGACATCGAGTTCGACGACATCTACGTCATCCTGGAGGACGACGATCGCGGCTCGTCGGAGGATTGGTCAGATCGGTACAAGCGTTCCACGCAGTACGTTGAGAACGTGGTCAAGCGATTGCAGGAGCGTGAAGGACCCGGGCCGGCCGCCGACGCGCCGACCGGGGCCACAGCCGGGGGCCTGCGGCAGAAGGCGTCCTCAAAGGGCATATCGTCGCTGCGTCAGTTCTTGATCCTCTCAATGCGCAACCTGTCCATCATGACCCAGGACAGAGCCGGGCTCGCGCTGATGCTGGCGCTCTCGCCCATCATCGGGCTGATGGACTTCATGTGGGGCCGCCAGCTCTTTGACCCGGTGGACGGCGATCCGGCGAAGGTCATCACGATGCTGTTCATGATGGGCTTGATCTCAATCCTGGTCGGTGGTCTTGCCAGCGTGCGCGAGATCGTCAAGGAGATTGACATATACAAGCGAGAGCGTGCCATCAACTTGAAGATCCCACCTTACATTATGTCCAAGGTATGGGTCGGTTTCGTGCTGGCTCTCTACCAGGCCTTGGTGTTCCTGATCTTCAAATGGATCATGGCCGGCCTGGGGCCAGGGCAGCTGGGGCTCACCGGCTGGGTGGCCCTGTATGTCACGCTCTTCCTGGGCGCGATGTCGGGCTATTTGATGGGGCTCGCCATCTCCGCCGCTGCGCCAAATCAGAACGTGGCACTGCTGCTGGTCATCGTGGTTTTGGTGCCTCAGTTCCTCTTCGCAGGCGGGCTCATGCCGTTGGATCTGATCCCGGGGGGCGAATATGTCAGCTACATCGTCTCTACCCGCTGGGCCTTCGAGGCAGCTGTCAACATCACGGGCTTCGGGGAACCCCTGGTGGAGGACCCCTGCTGGGATGACTTGGAGAAGAACGGCGATGAGGTCGAGATGGGGTGGAACGACTACCTCAACTTGAGCGACGAGGAGAAGATCGAAGAAGGATGTACGTGCATGGGCTCGCGCATTTTCAGGGGTCCCTGCCAGGATTTCCCTGGCGTGCTTAACGAGGACTTCTACACAGAGGAGGCCAAGGAGGCGCTGAGAAGGGAGGAGCCAACACAGCCGGCGCAGCCAACGCCCTATCCTACCTTCACGCCCTGGCCCACGCTCACGCCCTATCCGACCATGACGCCTCTGCCCACCCCCGCCAACCCGGCTGACTTCGGTGACTACATGGACGATATGGGGGACCAGGGGGAAGAGTATCAAGACTTGCGTCAGGATCAGGGAGATCAGTATCAGGACGTGCGACAAGTGCAGGGCGACACATATCGGGATCTGCGCGAGGAGCAGGGAGACGAGCACGAGGAAGCTATGGAGGCCTACGCCGACGACAGGTCAGACTGGCAGCGAGATCGAGAGCAGGCGATTGGCGGTGCTGAGGGCATGCTGAAGTCTATCTTCGAGAGCTACGGCCACGCCTTCCAGGGCAACTATGTGTCTCGATGGTTCAGGATGGTCTTGATCATGGTTGGCTTGCTTGGTATGATCCTGGTCTTCCAGAAGCGGAAGGACGCGGTGTGATTGAGAGGATCGGCTTTGGGCGAGCTGGTCTAGCGGTGAAGCGTCGGACCCAACCGGGAAAGCGAGCGTGCCTGGTCATTGGACGGTGGAGGAGTATAACTTATGGATCTTGTAGGTAAGAAGCTGGGGCAGTATCAGATCATCGAGGAGCTGGGTCGGGGCGGCATGGCTGTGGTGTACAGAGCCTACCAGCCCTCTCTCAATCGGTACGTGGCCATCAAGGTCCTGCCACCCCAGTTCACCTTCGATGAGGATTTTGTGCAGCGTTTCCGACGAGAGGCTCGCTCCGCGGCTGCCCTGCACCATCCCAACATCGTGACCATCTACGACATCAACGAGCAGGATGGTCTCTACTTCATCGTTATGGAGTTTCTTGAGGGTAAGACGCTGGACCAGGTGTTGGCCGAGACCGGGCGAATGCCCCTTTCGCGCATAGAGCAAATCATCTCGCAGGTGGTCGACGCTCTGGGGCATGCCCATAAGCGCGGGTTGATCCACCGGGACATCAAGCCCACCAACATCATCGTGGACGAGCAGCAGAACGATCACGTGACACTGATGGACTTCGGGTTGGTGCGCGCCGCCGCGGGCAGCGGTCTCACCAAGACGGGCGTCATCGTCGGCACGCCAGAGTATATGTCACCGGAGCAAGCCGACGGCAAAGAGGTTGATGGACGCACTGACGTCTACTCGCTGGGTGTGGTGCTCTTCAAGATGCTGACCGGGCGGGTGCCCTTCAGCAGATCCACGCCCCACGCTGTGCTGATTGCCCACATGACGCAGGAGCCGCCCTCCATCAGCAGCATCAGTCCCGGGCTTCCCGCCCCGGTTGAGGCGGTGGTCCGCAAAGCGTTGGCCAAAGATCGAGAGAAGCGGTATGCTCGGGTCAGTGATTTGGGGCGTGACTTGGCCATCGCCACGTCGGGTGAGATGCCGCGTGGGCTGAAGACCCCATCGCGGCCCAGAACCGCTCCAGCCAGCCCCACTCCGACCAGGCGCGCGTCGAAGCCGGATGTCGGGCCCAAGCCAGCCAAGAAGCCACTTTTGGAGGGCTGGATGTGGGCCGTCGGTGGGGTAGGTGCTCTTCTGCTGCTGGGGCTGTGTGGCGTCATGGCGTTTGTGCTGGAGGTATTTCCCTTTGCTGCCTCTGCTACGTCAGCGCCCACCGTGGCTCCGACGTCGACGCTGGCGGTGACGCAGGGCGTCGAGGTCGCCGCGACGCCAACCTCGACACCGTCCCCGACAGCGTCCCCGACGAGCCGACCTTCGCCCACCTCACGACCATCGCCTTCCCCGTCGGCCACTGCCGAGGCTACAGCGTCTTCGACGCCGACGCCGGAGTTAACATCGACGGATACGCCCGAGCCGACGGTCACCCCTCAGGAGACGACCCCGCCGCAGGCGACGACGCCCCAGCGGATGGCACCGTCCCAGGGTGGTGCCTTCAAGAACCCGATTGAGTTCCAGTGGAGCGGCTCCCTGGGAACTAGGCAGTCGTATCGGGTGACGGCCTACCACGTTGAGAGCGGTCACACCGTGCAGAGTGAGATGTTGACCGCCCAAAGCTGGAGCGTGCGTCTGCCCGAGGACAAAATCAGCGAATGGCGCTGGTATGTAGCTGTGATCCAAGAGGGCAGCACGGTAGCACAGTCCGACGAGGGGATGTTCTGGTTCGACCCGTTTGGTGGCGGCGGTGGTGATGATGGTGGCGGCGACGGTAGTGGCGACGACGGAGGAGGCGGGGACGGCGATGGAGGTGGTGACGAACCCCCACCGACGTACACGCCCGAGCCCCCGTAGGCGTAGATTCCTGGCAATAGGTAGGTCAACGTGGATTCGTGGGGTAAACGAGCTCAAAGGCGGTGCTACCCCTGCTGAACAAGCTCAAAGGGGATGTGCCGCCCCCGCAGAACAAGCTCAAAGGGGGTGTGCCACCCCCGCGTCTGGGTTGAAGTCGGAGTTCGCTCCCACGTATCGGGCGCTGGTGATACGCCGGCTTGGAGCATCCCACAAATCTGCGTGGACCCGCAATAGTTTTTCGAGTCTGTTGGAGGAGCTTGATATGAAGAAGGTCACACAATGCGTAGTGCTTGTTGTCTTGCTGGTGACGTTGACCTTGTGGGGCGCTTCGAGCGTTGCCGCTGACCCAGAACCGCCCACCAACGTGCTGCAGGAGGCTGCTCCTGCACCCGCCTTCGTCGGAGTTGCAGCGGACGGAACGTCCGCCGAGGTCCGCATACCGTTCTCCGCCGCCGATGGGGAGGCCCTTGACATAGACGGTCTAGGGCCTGTCCCATTGCCAGACACGTCGTCGCTTCAGCGCCAACAGAGCGGTGACGCCTGCAGGCAGCTCCTCTTGAACCCGGAGTTTGACGTACTCGAACTGGGGGAGGGACAGGGGCGGGCCGAGCCCTGGTTCGTAAACGATCCTATCGTCTACTATAGCAGCGCAGACTATGTCTCGGCAGACTACTCGCTGCTTTTTTGGGATGCTGACGATGATGACCCATCCCCTGGTCAGGACGCTTTCGCCCAGGCGTTCTACATGCCCGCCAATCTGACCTCCGTCACCATTCGCTATCAGACAGCTACGCTTGACGCTAACGAGACAGATCGGGCTCTAGGAAATCTCTGGACGGTGGATGCTGACGGCAATTTCGTCGACTTCCTCGGAGGCTGGATTGTGTTCGAATCCCCAGACACCTGGTATGAACAGACTGTGCCGATCACGGAGCAGGAGGATCTGGCGCCCCTGGCTGGTCGGCAGATTGCTTTGGTCCTTTTCAGCCAGACCGATGGTGCAGCTCCGGGGGAACGGGTCTATTTCGACGACGTCACATTGACTGCCTGCAGCGCTACCCCCTCCACAGCTGTCTACCTGCCTCTCGTTCTGCGAGGGTACGGCACCACCACGGGTCCTGTCTGCAATCCGCCCTCCGAGAACCCGCAGGATCAGTGGAATGCGAATCGGGGCTACGTGGAGGCGGATGCCATATGCAACAGCACGCTCTCCAGGGTTGACCTGGCGGACTACTACGCCTTTGAGGCGCCACGTACGGAGGACTACACTCTCCATTTGCGAGACCTGCCGCCAGAAACGGAGTGGTCGGCAAAGATCTGGATCGATCAAATGGATTACCCGCCGCCGCCGGCCCCGGGTCCGGTGGCTGGTGAATGCCGCATCTTCCAGCCGGGTTCTGGTGACAAGAGCGTCAAGTGCCGCCTGCAGGGCGGTCAGGACTACTTCGTGAAGGTATCGGCGGGGGCAACGTACTCCGGGGGCAAGGGCAGTTATGAGATGGAGATAGCCAGCACCTCAGGGCCTGGACCCTCGCCGACAACGCCACCCTCACCACCCACGAAGACACCGATGCCCACGCCGACAACACCAGCCCCGCAGTGGGAGACGATTATGAGCGAGACCTTTGAGGGCTCTTTCCCCGGGGACTGGGGGGTCGGTGACAGCAACGGAGGGGAAGGTGGGGAGTACTACTGGGGAAAGCGCTCGTGTCGGTCCTACGCTGGCAGTTACAGCGGATGGGCTGTTGGAGCAGGAGCTCAGGGTGGAGCCCTGAGTTGTGGAAGCAACTACCCGGACAACGCTCAGTCGTGGATGATCTATGGTCCGTTCAGCCTGGCCGACGCCACCGCCGCGGATTTCAGTTGCCAACTCTGGTTGAACAGCGAAACTGATTTCGATAAACTTTGCCAATTTGCCTCAACCAACGGCACCGACTTCTCTGGCACCTGTTGGTGGGGTGATTCGTCAGGATGGGTCGAAACGGCCCTGGATCTGACGGATGTGTATCAACTTGGCGACCTAACAGGACGAGCCGAAGTATGGATCGCTTTCTACTTCGAAAGCGATGGGAGCGTCAGCTTCCCCGAGGGAGCCCACGTGGATAACGTCGTGCTCCGTAAGTACACGTCTGCAACCCATGCGGGCCTGAGCAGCCCAGCGCAAGATACGCACGAGGGGCTTATCCAGAAGGGGCCGATGCAGGCCACATTTACGTCTGACTGATGATCCAATCGAGCCTCAAGCCAGGTGACGTCATCGGTTCCTATAGCATAAGCCAGGAGGTCGGCCGCGGCGGCCGTGCCGTCGTCTACCGCGCCTGGCAGCGCACCACGGGCCGCTGGGTCGCCCTCAAGGTGCTGCGACGGCGTGACCCCGAGGTGCTGGAGGACTTCCATAACGAGGCCCGCCTGACGGCCAACATCGGCCACAGCTGCGTCCGCAAGGTGTACGAGGTCGGGCGCACGCCCAGGGGCTACCCTTTCCTGGCCATGCAGTTTGTAGATCTTTCACTGCGTCAGCTCCTGCGAGCCCGTCACGAGCGGGGCGGCACCTTCAGCCGCGAGGAGGTGGTTTCGCTCCTCAGGCCGGTGGCTGAGGTCCTGGACTATATCCACCGGAGAGGCCTGGTGCATCTGGACATCAAGCCGGAGAACATCCTGATCTCCGAGGACGGCCAGGCGATGCTGGCCGATTTTGGCTCGGCGCGCCGAATCGGCGCCACCACGCACGAGGGGACGCCCAAGTACTTCTCGCCCGAGCAGGCGGCCGGGGATCGTCCTGTCAGTCCTAAGACCGACATCTACTCCCTGGCCGTCGTGGCCTACGAGATGCTCACCGGACGCCCTCCCTTCGCCGGAGAGAGGGACATCATCCTCGTGCGACAGCATCTGGAGGATGCGCCGCCCCCGCTGCGCGAGGCTAACCCTCAGCTCCCTCGTCCCCTCGAGGCAGCCGTCACGGACGCGCTGTCCAAGGATCCCGACCGTCGTCCCGCCAGTGCCTGTGCTTTCATTGATGACATCGAGCAGGTGGAGAAGAGTAAATCAGTCGTGATCAGGCTGTTGGAGTGGGCCAAGGCTGGTTGGACGCCGTGGATGTGGATACCGGTCGGCATAGCGGTCATCATCCTCATCGTAGTAGGCATCTTTGTCGTGAGCGCCTCCATTGTTTCCCCGACGCCTACGCCGACGTCCACGTCCACGGCCACCCCCACCCGCGCTCCCACCGTGACGCGCTCTGCCACAGCCACTGCTGTGCCGTCGGCGACGCCTACCGCTACCCCTACAATCGAGCTGACGTCCACGCCCCGTCCCACCTCGACGCCTGCGCCCACGCGTCCCCCTGCTACTCCGGCGCCCACTCCCTCGCCCGAGGGTGAGGGCGCCCTGGAAGCGGGCTATGCCACATAGCACCGTAATAAACCGTAATAAGGAGAAGGCCATGGCTAGTGAAAACGCCAACGCACAACCCCAATCGATACGCCTCGTCTTTGCCAAGGGCACGGACGTGGGCCGTAAGCGGGGGCACAACGAGGACTACGTGGATGCCTTCAGGCTGCCCGACCCCGAGAAGCGCCGAAAGAAGGGAGAGCTCTTCATCGTGGCGGACGGCATGGGGGGGCATCAGGCCGGGGAGGTAGCCAGCCAGAAAGCCGTAGAGGCCGTCTCGCACGAATACTACGCCAGTCCAGCCGGTGACGTGCGTGGTGCTCTTGTGGACGCGATTGAGAAGGCGAACTCGCTTATCTACCGCTTGGCTCAGGAGTCCTCCTCCCGCGCCGGCATGGGGACGACGGTCGTCGCCGCTGTCGTGCGGGGGCGGGAGTTGCACCTGGCCAACGTTGGCGACAGCCGCGCCTATCTGCTGCGTAACAGCAAGCTCACCCAGGTCACCCGAGACCACTCTTTCGTTCAGGATCAGATTGAGGCTGGTATCCTGACCCCCGAGGAGGCCCGCACACACCCCCAACGCAACGTGGTCACGCGGGCTCTGGGGTCCAAGCCTGACGTCAAGGTAGACACCTTCGGGGGCCAGCTACAGCCTGGGGACACCCTTCTTCTATGCACTGACGGGCTCTCCGAGCACGTGCAGGACGAGGACATAGCCGCGATGCTGCGCCAGTACCCGCCCAAGGAGGCCGTGCCTCGGCTGATCGCGCTGGCGAACAGACGCGGCGGCAGCGATAACATCACCGCCCTGGTGCTTCAGGCCGGTTCTGGCGAAAGGGCCGCCGCAGTCGCTGGTGCTCCTCCCCGGGAGGCCGCGCCGACGGCCCCTGCCATGCCGGCCAAGGCCGATCAGGGCCTTTCGCTCGCCTTGCTTGCCGGAATGGCCGCTGGTGGGCTCATCCTCGTGGCCGCCCTGCTGGTCGGATTCTTCATTGGGCCGCGATTCCTTTGGGGAGGTGGCAGGGAGACCCCTCAAGTCACCACAGCGCCGGCCGTGCCGACCGATGCTCTTCCGTCGCCATCGCCCATGCCTCAATCGACCGCCACGCTCGCTTCCTCTGGACAAGTGTCGACCCCGCTGCCAGCGGCCACCACAGCCCCAGTCGGCGAGCCCACCGTCACGCCGGTCGTGCGCTTCAAGGACGTGTGGCCCCCAGATGGAGCCAGATTCGACCCAGGGTCAAGCGTAACCTTTCGATGGGGGACAGCCGGGGCCGTGCCGCCGTCGTCTTTCTTCCTGCTGAAAACGGACCTGCCCGGTTGCGAAGAAATCAGTCTTGGTGATAAGCGAGAGCAAACGTGCAACCTTCCTCAGTCTGAGGGCGTCTATGAGTGGTGGGTGGAGCTTCGGAGCGGTGATAAGAGGATAACAGGAACCGATCCTCGGACGCTTGTCGTGCGTTGGCCCACGCCGACGCCTACGCCCCGACCGACCCTCACGCCGGTACCGTCGCCGACTGACACCCAGCCACCGCCACCGCCAGACACGGAGCCGCCGTCGCCGCCAGACACGGAGCCGCCATCGCCGCCGGACACGGAACCACCGTCGCCGCCAGACACTGAACCACCGCCGACTGACACCGAAGCGCCACCACCGACTGACACTAAGGCACCACTGCCGACCGACACACCGTTGGTGCCATAACTTTGGGCCTTAGGCAAATGGTGAATGGACACCAAGTTCTTATTGAGAGAGTGGGTGAGGTTGTTCCTTGGTTGACATATGGTCATCGCGAAGGCTACCCGCATTCGCGGGCGAGGGTGTGACTGTGAGACCTAAGCCTGATCCCCAAAGCTTTGTAGAGTATAGTATGGGAGGTTCCCCAATGCAGAAGAGGATACCCTCGATTATCGTTACTGCACTGACCAGCGCGTTGTTGTTCACCGCTCTGATCCTGCTTCTGAGAGGGCCGCGGGTACAGGCAGCGGTTACTGCCGCAGTCGACACCAGAGGTGTCGGAAGTGAGGCCTCTGGAGTGGAGTTGTCGCCTGGTTGCACGAAGAGGGTGGATCCCGGCGTAGTCGTAATCTACACCCACAGCCTCACAAATGGCCTGATGTCAAGGACCATTAGCCTCACCCATCATAGCAGCCAGGGATGGACCGTCACACATATGCTCACGGCTGCTCTAAGCATTGGACAGATCAAGACGTTTACGGTCAGTGTGACCGTGCCTGACGATGGCGCCGGCAAGACCGATGTGACGACCATCACAGCTACCTGGAAGACTATGTCCGGGCGGAGCAGCGTCACGGCGGCTGATACGACTCTGGTCCGCCAGCCTGTGCACAAGGTTTATCTTCCGGCGGTTGTGCGTGGATATCGAACTCCTATCCGCGACTGGAGCCGAGGTGGACTTGCGGGCAAACAGGTCTATCAGATCGCTGTATGTGATGCTGATCCTAACAGATTGTATGCTGGGACGGAGACGGGCGTCTTTCGCTCTTCGGATGCTGGGGCCTCTTGGCAAGCCACGGCGCTTCAGGGCGTGGCCGTGCGTGGCTTGGACGTGGCTCCCGATGACTGCGACGAGGTCTATGCCGCCACTTTTGGACAGTACGTGCAGTGCACCAAGGATGGCGGTGTCAGCAGTTGGGACACGCTTGGTGCCGAGCTGCCCAACGACAGGTTCTACACCGTTGTCTTGGATGATGGGTCCTTCACCAGCCGCCTGTACGCGGGTACGGAGGGGAACGGCGTCTATCAACACAGCGACGGTGCCTGGAAGCCGATTTTCGGCGATACAGAGGGGTTGGTTGTCCATCGGCTGACGCTGGTCGGATCCCGTGAGCTGCTCGTTGCGACGTGGGGTGGCAATGCCTATCGACTGAGCCATGGGGGGCTAAAGTGGAATGACACTCCGCTCGCCGTTCCAGAGGAACACGTGTTTGAGGTTGCTCAGGCGAGCAATGGCGATCTCTTCGCCGCGACGAATGGGCATCTCTATCGTCGCACGGGTGAAGAATGGACTGTGGTCCACAATCATCGTGCCTACAGCGTGGCCCCCGATCCCGACCAGGTCGAGGTCATCTATGCTGCCGCTGAGGACGGAGCTTGGCGGAGCACCGACGAGGGGGAGGACTTCCAGCGCTTTGGCCTGGATGGCGTGGTCGTACGTGACGTCGCGCCCGGCCCCGCAGGTTCGACGTTGCTGCACGCGGGCACTGAAGACGGGGCTTGGCGCCGCAGTCGCCCGTAGTCGTGCCTGGCGATAGATAGGGGCACAGGTAGAAAGTCTCTGCCACTGTCAAGCCTGGACCGATACGTGGTACAGTAACAAGAATCGGGAGTAGCCCTTGCCGCTGACAGCAGGACAGATTCTCCAGAACCGCTATCGCATTGTCTCCCTGTTGGGACAGGGCGGCATGGGCGCCGTCTACCGTGCCTGGGATACCCGACTCGACGTCTACGTCGCCCTCAAGGAGATGGTCCCTCAACCTGGTCTCAGTCCTCAGCGGCTGGATCAACTCCGTGACCAGTTTCAAAGCGAGGCCAAGTTCCTGGCTCGACTGGAGCATCCCAATCTTGTGGATGTCTCCGATTTCTTCACCGAAGGAGACAGGGTCTATCTGGTGATGAAGTTCATCGCCGGCCAAAGCCTGGCCGAGCACATCAGGCGGCGTGGCGCGCTGTCGGAGGAGCTGATCCTGACCTGGGCCGATCAACTGCTGGACGCGCTGGCCTACTGCCACGACCAGGGCATCATCCATCGAGACATCAAGCCGCAGAACGTGATCATCCAGTCCAACGGCGGCCGGGGGACCGGCTCGGCGGTCCTGGTCGACTTCGGTCTGGTCAAGCTGTGGGACCCTGATGACCCCCGCACCCGCACCGCCATCCGCGCCATGGGCACTCCCCAGTACGCCCCGCCAGAGCAGTACGACGCCCATCTTGGGCATACCGATGCCCGCAGCGACATCTATGGCCTGGGCGCCACGCTCTACCACGCGTTGACCGGCCGGGCGCCACCGACCGCGACCCAGCGAGTTGTCGACCCGACCGTGCTGGCCCCGTTGCGGACGCTGAACCCAGAGGTGAGCCGCGGCGTGGAGGCTGCGGTGATGCGCGCGCTGGCGCTGCAGCCGGCCGGTCGCTATCGCAGCGCAGCGGAGATGGCCACAGCCCTGAGAAGGCAGAGACCGGTCTCCCTTCCCCCGGAGGCGCCGGATCGTCGAGCCGCGAAGGCGCCTCCCGAAAGGCTTCCACCGGCACCAGACCGCGAAGCGCGCCGCCGTATCCCCGTATGGGTTTGGGCGGTGGGTGGCTTGGTGGGGCTGGCTCTGCTGGTGCTGGTGGCTGGCTTGGTGATAGCCCTGGGGGGCAGGGCTGCCCAGAAGTCATCCCCCCAGATAGCTCGGAACCCCACCGCCAGCCCTACGCCGTCGCCGACCTCTATCCCGGCGGTTCAGCCTCAGGTGGAGGCTTCGCCCACGCGACCGCCTCCAACTGCGACGCCAGCCGCGTCGCCAACGATGCTCCCGGCGTCTGAAGGCTCGCCGGAGCCCTCCGCTACGAAGCTTCCTCCAACTGCGATGCCTGCCCTGACGTCAACGCCAGCGCCCACGGCCACGCCCTGGCCTTCGCCAACGACCACCTCGCCGCCCAGCGCCACGCCGACGCAGCCTCCCACGCCCACCTGGACGCCGACCGCGACGCCCGACACGCCCACTACCACCGGATTGCGCATCACGGGTCTCGTGCTGTGGGGTTCGAACCCCGTTGCAGGCGCCGGTATCGAGCTGAAGGAGCAGGGCAACTACTACGACCGCCCTGTCCTGGCGCAGGCTACCACCGGGTCGGATGGACGGTTCACACTTGACAACCCTCCGGCCGGCGACTACCAGATCTACGCTGTCTCACCCAGTGATGAGTACTGGAGATGGACGGGTCGGTCAATCCAGATTCCGGTTGACGCCGCCGTCGATGCAGGCACGTTCTACCTGAAGAAGAAGCTGCAGCTGCTGGAGCCGGCCGATGGGTCCACGATTGGCACCACAACGCCCACCTTGCGCTGGGGCAGCTTCCCCAACGCAGCCCGTTACCATGTGGATCTGTTTGTGGATGCGACGGGGGAGGCTGTCTTGAGGCAGGATACGACGGACACCAGCCTCACGGTATCACCGCCGCTCACGCCGGGCGTGCGGTATCAATGGTCGGTGGACGCCTACGATGCGGCCGGGGTGGCGATTGCCTACTACAGCGCCTGGCGCTTCACGGTGCAGTAGCCCCAGGCCCATCAGGAGGCTGCGGGCAAGCTGGGTGGCTCAATCGACCTGTGCTCTGCCGCGTGCTGTGACTCTCTCTACCTGGCGAGCCCCAACTGAGCTGCTGCCTGAGCCAGGCCGCCCAGCGGATCCTCCGTCTCTAGCGTGGTGAAGCGACCTCGCGGACGGCTGTTCCCCAGGTCCAGCGGCAGCAGGCCATCCCAGGAGTACGCCATCTGCGGGAAGGCGGCATGTCCCAGGCTGCGCAGCGCGGTGACCCCACACGCCCCGACCTCCTCGGCCAGCTTGAGCACCCGCTCCGCAGCCACGGCCATGCTCACCGACTGGAGATTGGTCGGAGGCAGCTGACATAGATAGCGCGTATACACGTCACTCAAGTCCTCGACCGGGCGCACCACCACCACGCGTCCCGTGCAGCGGTTGACCGTGTTGCGCCACTGATCCGCGTTCCACTCGCGCTCGTCCACCACCACCAGAGAGTCGTTGTCGTAATCGGTCAGCACCTGCACGTTGCCCCGGCGCTCCAGCAGCTTGTACGTGTCGTAGGCACGGTGAAGAAAACGTGCGGGGGCTACGCCTCGCGGCAGGCGGCGCGCGAGCTCCTCCATGGCCTTGGACAGGGCATCCGCGTAGTCGGCGGGGGTGTGCTTGCCGCCCCGTTCGACGAAGTGCACGCGTGCGCTGAGACAGCCATATTGGTCCCAGAACGTCGAGTCCAGGGCTGCCAGTCCGGCGGGCAGGCTCGGATCGTCGTGCAGGGCGCCGCGTCCGACCACGGCGAAGCTAACCTTGTGGCCGTGACGGTGGTACCGGGCTGAGCTGTCGATGGCCTGAAGGTGGGCGTCAATCGAGGCGATGGTCCGGTCGCTGGCAGCGGCCATCACCAGGTCAGCCTGGCTAAGAAGCTCACGCTGGAGCGATGCGTCGTCGTAGTCCCAGACCAGCATCGCCAGCCCGGTCACCAGCTCGGGGTCGATCCTCTCGATGGCCGATAGCACCCAGGGAGCCAGCAAGGGCGCCTGTCGGCTGTTGCGTACCAGGACGGCCGGCGGCGTCTCCGACGCGGCGCCAAGGGCGGTGTGGTTAGCGATGTGCAACTGGAGCGCGATGAGCAGGCCGTTGCCCGGCACGTTGCCAGCGCCAAAGCCAAGCGCTAGCCCGGCTGGTGGGACGGGGTGGAACAGCGGGGTCTCCCCTCGCAGAGGGGCGGTCCAGCGATCGAGCCGGTGAGCGGGAAAGAAGCGCAGCACGCCGGATAGGCCACCCGGCATACGCTGCCAGGTTCGAGCCGCGGCCCAGGTCGGGACATCCTCAATTGCACGTGCGAGGACGTCCATCTGCATCAGCTCGCCCTGGGCGAAGGCCAGCATCAACATAGAGCCAGGATAGCCGGTGTAGCGGGCGATGGCTTCCAGTATGTGAGGCTGTCCCATCAGGATCTCGGGTACGGCCTGCAGTGCGCGCTGCCAGCGCGTCACCAGGTTAGGGATAGCGGGGCTGCGGGCAGCGCGTAGCTCCCTCAGCAGCACCTTCCAACCGTCGGCCGTAAGGGCAGGCCAGCGCACGGCCACCCCCTCGCCCGGCGCGACGGCTCGCCCGGCGGCGACGTGGTGTACCTCCCACGCTGCCTCACGGGTCAAGGGGCGCAGGGGGGCGGGCAGCCAGAAGGCATCGAGAGGTTCAGAGGGTGGCGCCACAGCCGGCCTCCTCGATCAGATCCACACGCTGGATGGTGTCGCGCACGAAGTAGGGCGTGGCCTCCCCGCATGGGCAGACGAGTGCAGGGTCGAAATAGCCGTTGCCGTTGACCAGTCGGACCCGGTCGGCAGTCTGGAAGAAGGGCGGGTAGACGTCACCACCTCCCAGAGGGTCCCAGAAGGCCAGCAACCCGGTGATATCGTTGCCCTGGAGGGGACGGTCATCGTTGTCCATCGCCGCTACGTAGACCCAGGGTGGCATGTGGTAGTTCCCTTCTGGGCATTGGAGGGCAGCCCAGTTTGCCTCTGCCATGCCGTAGATGTCCGCCACGGGCAGTGGCCTGCCGCCAGCGCCGCGTAGCGCCCGCGCCAGGTTGGCTCGGATCTGAGCAGGTGAGCGAGGATAAGCCTGCTTGAGGCCGCCGCCGGTGGCGATCCGACTGCCCACGGGCAGCTCCAGCCCGTTGTCGGTCAGCAGGTGTTCTGCCAGGGTGTCGAGTTGCACCAGGCCTCCCAGCAGCATCACCGGACGATCGCTGGCTGCGCTTCGCTCCATCGCCTCTATCGTTCGATCGATGAACCGATCCTCGGCCAGCGCCTCATCGGCCCAGCTCATGAAAGGATGCATCACGTGCTCCTCCCATAGACCCCGCAAGCCGGGCCGGAAGGTGCGACCAGTGCGCACGCGGATGGTGTCGGGGTCGGCCCTGAACGGCATCGTGTAGATTACGTTCTCCCAGTTGAGCACGCGCGTGCCCAGTTGGGCAATATGGGCCATCGCGACGCGGGTCTGCTCGGGCATGAGAAACACCATAGCGTAGTCGGGGGTGATGTCCCAGGCGTGACGAATCGCGGTGAAATAGGCCTTGGTCGCCGTCTTAATGGCAGCCGCATCCCGCACCAGAATGGTGAACTTGCCCGAGGTGCCGCTGCTGGTGACGATCTCCACGCCTCGATCGGCATACAGACGTTCAATAGCGCTCAACAGCCCCTCCAACGTCCGATACCGGGGCAGCAGGTCCGTGGCACGATCCAGGGGCAGGTCGAACGAGACCTGCCCGGCCAGCCAGGCCAGGAAGCGCCCGGGCTGATCCTGAGGGAAGGGCGTGCCCAGCTGCTCGATGTAGCCCTTGAACGTTATGGCGCTGACCCGTAGCAGGCGAGGCAGCTGCTCTTCACGGACCTCAGATCCCACGCCCCGCGCCGATACGGTCGCTCGGTAGGCGTCGTTGCGGCTGTAGTGCCAGGTGTGGCACTCGCGGATGGCGTCGAGCAGGATCTCATCCCGCTCCGTGCATAGCATGGTGTAGAACTCGTTTAGGTCTGCCATAGTACAAGAGCGTCGTCCATTGTCCCAACATGTCCTTGGGCGCGAATAGCATGGTGGCAGTGAGTCGACGGCAGTCGCACCCCCTCTCCGTTCGCTGTCATGACTGATACGAATTATACCCCAGCTGCGGACACAGGCAAAATATGCCCCAGGGCTCTATCATTCTCAAACGGGAATGCCGAGTAGGGCTATGGCCTCATCGCCCGATATCCCAAATCCCCGCGCTATTTCCCAAGTGATATCACAAACCTACCCTATTGACAAACCACTCCCCACGTGGTATACTTGACCCATGAACAAAGCGTGTCCGAAGTCTGGCAGATGGCCTTTGAGACCCGATTGGGCTTGCTGTGGCGGCATCCTGCGCCTTGAAACGCCACAACGAAGACGTCGGAAATCTGAAAGG
>CAZNRX010000046.1:0-30263 GCA_964575455.1 uncultured Anaerolineales bacterium
GACAAAGCGTGTCCGAAGTCTTCGTTGTGGCGTTTCAAGGCGCAGGATGCCGCCACAGCAAGCCCAATCGGGTCTCAAAGGCCATCTGCCAGACTTCGGACACGCTTTGTTCATGGGTCAAGTATACCACGTGGGGAGTGGTTTGTCAATAGGGTAGGTCTGGGATACCATTTGGGAAATAGCGCGGGGGATTTGGGATATCGGGCGATGAGGCTATAGCCCTACTCGGCATTCCCGTTTGAGAATGATAAAGCCCTGGGTTGTGATAGGCTGCGAGCACGCGGCTTGGTGCTTGGACGTACGACGCACCATCAAATCAGCCGCCGCTGCACCAATGCCGCTATGGTTCCTCCAGCTACCAGCGCCATCAGCAGGGCACACACGACTTCGAAGCGGGACGGCATGGTCAGCGGCTGCGTCGTTCCGCCGACCACGACGGGCTGACCTTGCCCCAGCAGCGCGAAGCCCGTCAGGTGGCAGATCTCCACGCTCAGCCAGTTCTCGTCGGGATGGCGCTCATACCCAGCGCCGCAGGCCGCATCTCGCCACGCCGCCCCGTCCCAATGATAGAGCATCAGGGCTTCCTCATCCAACCCAACCAGGTCCTCGTCGCTGTATTGGATAGTGATGGTGATCGGCGCGTTGAATCGGTACCCGGGCTGGATGACGCCATTCAGGTAGATGTCGAGGTCGAAGGCGTGACCGGCGAAGCGCAAGCTAGGGGAGATGGGATGAGTTGGCGTGGGATGCGGGGCGCAGACAAGCGTGACCGTCTCCGTCACCGCGCCCTCCGGTATTTCGACCGCGGTGATGAGCCCCTGGGTATCCGTATAGACGAGGAGGGTGCTGCCGGCCGTCGGCACGGTCTTGGTATACCCGTCCTGGGCGAAGGTGGCGCTGATGGTATGGTCGGCGTTGACATTGGTGAAGCTGTACACCTCGACCGCGCCGATGGAGATTCCGTCCACGTCCACGTCGGCGATGGAGAAGCCAGAGTTAGGCACCGTGGTGAAGGCCCGGCTGCCGCCGTGAGATACCGTCTGTGGCGTGGCTGGCGTGATCGTGCCGCCGGCCCCAGCCGTCGGGGTGATGACGTAGGTGTCGGTGGCAAACGCTGCACTGATGGTATGGTCGGCGGCGACATCGGTGAAGGTGTACACCTCGACCGCGCCGACCGACGCGCCGTCCACCAGCACGTCGGAGACGCGACAGTTAGCTTCTGGTACCATGGTGAATGCGACGTCGTCGCCGCAGTTCACCGTCTGCGGTGTGGCCGGGCTGATGGTGCCGCCCGCGCCTGCCGTCGGCGTGATGACGTAGGTGTTCAGCACGAACGTCGCCGTGATGGTCTTGTCGGCGTCCATCACGAAGGCCAGCGGATTGGCCGTGCTCTCCACATCGCCGCTCCAGGCCGTGAAGACCGACTCCGGATCCGTCATGGCCGTGAGCGTGACCGGCGTGCCGGTGCTGTAGATCTCGGCGCAGTCCGTCTGGCAGTGGATGCCCATCGGGTCGCTGGCCACGATGCCCTCTCCCTTCCCAGCCACCTTGACGGTCAGTTCTGGTCCGCCCACCTGCAAGGTCAAGGACAGCTCGCTGCTTTCGCCAACGCCGTTCGCGAGAATGGGAGCCACGTGGGTGCCGTGCGCCATGTGCTCCGTGGCGGTCACGACGACCGAGACCGGCGTTCCGGCGAGGGTGGGCGTGAACAGCCCCGTGGGGACGTCGAGCGCCAGGCCGGCCGGCAGCGACCCGGCCGTCAATCCTACTGGTTCCGGATAACGGGACATTGTAGTGGTCAGCCTCAGCGAGACCATCGCCGATTGACCGCGCTCCAGGGTCAGTGTCCCGCCGCCCGTCGCCGCCAGCGTCAGCGGTGCGCCCTGCGGCGTCGCCGTGACCGCCGGGGAGCGCGCGATCTGCCCGGTCCGCCCGTTGCGCGCTCGCACCGAAACGGTGTAGACCTCGTTGGGATTCAGATTGGTCAGCGTGGCGTTGTAGAGATGCCCGATGGTCATCACGTCCGTGCCGCTTATGGTGGGACCGCTGACCTCCAGCGCATACCGATCCACGTCCGGATCGGGATGCGGCGTCCACGCGACATCTACGCTGCGCATACCCGCAGTGGCCGTGATGACGGGATGCCAGGCAAGGCTCCACGGGCGCACCGGGATAGAGACGACCCCTGCGGCGTACACCCGCACCGGCGGGCTGAGGCCATCGTCCACGTCCATCCACAGCCAATACGCGCCGCTGGACAGGCTACTCACGTCCACAGTGTAGGTCTGGAGCGCCGTGTCGGTGATCCAGCCAGTCTCGGTGAGCGTCAGGCCATCGACCAGACCCGGTCCGACATAGTTGGTGATCACCGCGGTGAATGCGACGCCGCTGTTGGGGTCGGTGACCACCTCGGTGCGGGTCAGGGGCCCGCTGTTGGCGTGGATGCCCAGGCGGGTGTCCGGCTCGGATGTCGTCAACCGCCAGCTCACCTGCGCTTCCTCCTCACCGGGGGTGTGCGTCACGGTCACGTCGTCCAACGCCGGCGCGGGCGAGGTGCCGATGACGGAGAGGACGTACTGATCCTCCGGCTGAGGATTCCCCCCCAGCGTCACCTGCCAGGTCCCGGGTTCCGGCTGCTGGACCACGTACATCGTCTGCACCGTCTTGTCAGTCGCCAGGTCGGTGAGGACCCGCAGCTCCACCCCGCCGTCGGCCTGGGCCAGGGCGATGAGCGTGTAGACCTGCCCATCTCGCAGCAGCGTGTCCCGCAAGAACCGCAGCCATCCGTCCCTGTCCCACAGGTCCAGCCAGTAGGTGCCGCCGTTGATCTCGGTATACGCGCTGGCGGTGTTGTAGGCCACGTCGGTGAAGAGGGTGAAGTCGTCGATCGTCTTCAGCGTCAGGGCCCTGGCCGAACCGGCGTTCACCAGCCGCAGGCGTGTAGTGCCGGGGGCGAGGACGGTGTTGTCATCCTCCAGCAGGAGCAAGGTGTGCGCGCCGCCGTCGTCGTCGGCCGCGATCACGGTATAGTCCTGCCCCTCTTCCAAAGTGATGACCCGGGTCATCAAAACCGTGTCGCTGATGCTGGCCGGCGTCACCTGCACCGTGATGGTCTCGCCGCTGTCGAAGGTCAAGTAGTGCGTCGCATCGCCGTAGCCGATGTCCTCGAACAGGGGGAAGGTGCGCACGGCGCCGTCCACTCGTTGGGTACCCCGTAGATCGAGTGCCTCTTGGTCTGGCCCGGCGTTGATGAAGCGTATGCGCGCCCGCCCGGTGGTGTCGCGGTGGAGGAAAGCGCGGGGCGTCGACGCTCCAGCCGCCGGGGGCATCACGAACACGGTGTGGACGTGGCCCTCCCGTGTGGTGGCGTTAGAGACGGTGGTCAGTAGCTTGAAATCCTCGCTGCCGTGCACCGTGAGGTTGCTCACACCGCCGTCCAGCGGGACGTAGTCACTGGCACTCTGGTAATCGACATCGGCCACCAGCTGGAGGCCATCCTCGTGGTGGAGGTCCAGGGTTTGGGTAACGGGCAGCAGGTTCACCAGACGCGCCTGTGCTTCACCTTCGGGCAAGGGTTCGTTCCGATCCAATAGCCTCACCAGCTCCAGCGTCCCGCTCTCCTCGATCAGGGTCAGCGTATACTCGCCGTTGGCCGGCAAGGAGACGGACTCGGTGAGCAGGACGATAGTCGGCTGGTTGGCCCGCACGACGGATACCTGCACCATTCCCACCGTTCCGGTCTTCAGCACCCTGTAGTCGCTGACGTCACGGAAGGCCAGACCCTCGAAGTAGGTGAGCGGGCCCGTCGCCGTGGTGAAGACGTGAGAGCCGTCGATCACCACGTTGACCTTGGGCCAGCCGGGGGCGGCGTGGGCCACGCGGAAATCGGCATACTGGGGCACGTCCCCTGTGGCCGATGTGGCCTTGAGCGGGCTCGCCGAGACTGGGAGATCCTCCGCTTCGATGGCCAGGCGCTCCAGATCCTGCCGCGATATGGGCACGGTGGACGCCCAATCGTCCCCTCCGAAAGCCAGCAGGTAGTCTGATCCGGCAGCGTCTCCCGCCGTGACTTCGACCGAGTTCGCGCCAGACTCGCAGGCGGGGCACGCGATGCCGGTCACCTGGCCCTCGCTCAAAGGCGAGGTAGAGGCTGCCTCATAGTCCACCACCTCGTAGTGATCGACGTTGGCCGGCAGGTCGCTCGGCGTGATGGCCACGCCCTGCGGCGTGCGCAGGGTCAGCGTAGGCGCATCACCGATGCGTTTGAGAGAGAAGGTGGCCGACTCCGCCGGTCCGAAGACGACGTCCTGCACGATATCGCCCGTGGCCATCGTCGTCGTGCCGTCGACCGAGTCCACGCCTTGGCGTGCTATGCCGCGTCGCGCCGCGGCCAGCGTATAGGGCGTCATCAGGTGGTATCTGCTCACGCTGCCAAAGTCGACATCGAGCTCGTGATCGACGTAGACGCCGTACCTCGAGCCGAGCACCCGCACCCACGCTTTGAAGCCCCAGTCGTCGTTGGTGAACCGCCCGCCCTCCATGGACACGCTGCCCAACCGCATATTCCACGGTGGGACGTCCGTGCACAGGTCGCTCCACCAGCATTTCGGATAACCGCACCACCACTTCTTGACCCATTTGCACTTGATGAAAGGCACACAGTAGCTGCCCAAAGCCCCTTCGCGAAGGCCAACGCTGACCCTGCCGGATGCGGTGAAGCTGAAGCCGCGCCGGTCGCTCCAGGCGTTGATGGAGAAGTTGCCCCAAGCGACGACCATGTCGAGGTAAACCCGGGCGGAGAAGCCCCCGCTGGATAGCTCGGCCTCGGCGCCCCCCACCGACATCACGAAGACCTTGAGCGTCCCCAGCAGGGCCAGCCTTCCGGGATCAGAGGCGTAGACCGTTGCATCGGCCTCGGCCCAGAGAGGCCAGACGCCGCCCACGGCGGGCATGGAGGCGATGGTCATCCCCAGCGATATATGGGATTCGCGCCTCGACAGGTTGACCGTGCCCCGGATCCGGGTGACGTAGAACCCGGTGGCGTCGATAGGAATGCGGCAGAAGAGCTTCAGCTGCGCCTCCTTCAAGCGCGGGCTGCTGATCGCCTGTACGCTCAATGGTGCTTCCTCCACCGGCATCAGGGTCATGGCCGCCCGCCCGTCTTCATCCACGCTCAGCGTGACCGCCACCCAGACGCCGTTGCAGCCTGATTTGCGGGGTCCTCTCTGTCCTGGGACGTTGAGGATCTGGAAGCCGCCCTGAGCGCCGATGTCGTAGCCGTTGGCGGTGGGGATCAGTTTGCCGCCCAGCGAAACCAGGCTGAAGGTGCCGAAGTCCATGTCGGGCAGAGCAAACTCGCCGCCGCCGATGCTCAGCCCGTCGGCATCGATGGAGACGTTGTAGACCGCCGCTTTGACGGCGCCGGCCTGGCTCAGCCCCACCTCCGCTGGTACCTCAATGCTGGCTTCCTTGGCGTACACCGCACCGTCGGGGCGGATGCCGGCGCCGGCGACGTTCAGATTGAGGAAGGCGAGCGGCAGGCCGAAGTCATCCAGCTCGCCGCCTATCCGTCCCGAGGGGTCTATGTCCAACGCCAGATCGATCAGGGCGGGCACCCCTACGCTAGACAGATCCATCTTCCCGTCCACCTGTAGCGCTATACCGCTTCCGGTCAGCGATGCATAGGCATCGGTATCGCTCACGTCGAACGTGCCATCGGCCAGCGAGAAGTCAGGCATGGGGAAGGTGCTGGAGCCGTCGACCCGTAGTCCATCGACATCCAGGACGACACTCTCGAGCGCGCCGCTGCTCCCTCCCAGCCTGGACGGTAGCTGTAGGACGCCGCGGTCCCCCGATATCCCGTCGTCGAGGGACTGGAAGGCCACGCTGGGGAGGGTGATCTCCAAGCCTGCGACGTCCAGCTTGACCTGCGACGTCGCGGCGTGGAGGTCTCCCGCATCGTCAAGCACGCCGCTGAAGGCGTACGCCTGCCGGTTTTGCGGCAGCCGGAGGTTCACGTCTCCGTCCAGCTTGAACATACGGCCGCCACCCGGGGCGGGCATCAGGTCGGCGGTGGCGCTTACGATCTCCATGGTGTCACCGCTCACGTGCTGCAGCTGGACCGGGTCGAGGGTGATGCCGTTGGGATCCAGGCGCAGATTGCTGGCGCTGAACGCGCGATCCTTGAGCACCTCCGGCAAGGTCAGGCTGACCTGCGACGCGGAGGCTCCGAAGCTGTCGAGCGTCATGCCGCTGGCCGACACCCGACTGCCGACGATGGTGAACTCGACCGCGCCCAGCTCGCCACTGACCCGGATTTCACTATCCAGCGCCGTCGCACTGAAGCGCTCAACGTTCGTCTCGGTGGCCACGCCCGGCGCCGTGAGCTCCATCCTGTCCGCTGTGCCCCGTACCCGGGCCTCGATCAGATCGACCTGCGTCACGCTCACGCCGGAGACGTCAAAGCCGCTCAGCTGGCTGCACCCATCGGAGAAGGATCCCTGGAGAGCGACCAGCCCGTCGGCGGCCGACCCGCTGAAACTGCCGTAGCCCAGCGGCAGGGTCCGGCTGTTGGAGCGCAGTTCCAGCCGGCCGGTGAGATCGAGCGTCGTATCGGTGTAGGTGACCACCGCCTCCGCGCCCCTCAAGCGCACCTTGCCGTCGGCGAAAGCCACCATCCCGCTGGCCCGCGTCACGCCATGGCCCAGGTCGCGGAAGCGGACGGCGGTCAGCCTCACGTCGCCGACCTGCCGCGTCTCCGACGGGGTGAGATAGACGTCCACTGCGGTCGTGGTTGTCATCTGATTCGTCTCGTTGGTCGCGGTGACCACGACGTTGTACGTCACCGTGTCGGTGATGCTTAGCGGCGGGTCGTAGCTGTGCTGCACGTGGGTGCCCGTGATAGGGGGCGTTCCATCGCCGAAGTCCCAGGTGTAGACGACACGGCTGCCGGAGAGGACGGTGGCCGTGAAAGCGGTCGGCATGTCCACGGCCGTCGGCTCGCTGCTCACCGCGCTCAGCCCGTTGATGGGCTCATCCGCGATGTAGACGGGTACGTTGATGGTCTGAGACGTGACCACGTTATCCGCCGTTATCGTTGCTGTGAAATGCCCGACCTTGGGATAGACGTGCGCCACCGTCTGGTCCGTGGTGGTCAGCACGGAAGAACCATCGCCGAAGTCCCAAGTGTAGTAGACCTCCCCCACCCCGGAGGCAACCGCCGAGGTGAAGACCGTCCGCTGACCCAAGTGGGCGGGGCTGCTGTTCGCCGTCAGCCCCCTGATCCACCAGACGACCCGCACCGGCGAGGCGGCGGCCGTGGCGGTGCCGGCCTCGTTGGACGCAGACACGGTTGGCGTGTAGACCCCGATGTCGGCATAGACGTGCTTGACCGTCTGTTTCCGCTGCCCGGGTGTTGCATCGTCGAACCACCAGCGGTAGGCCACCCCGGTGCCGGCGCTCATCTCGGCCGTCAGGACCAGGGTGTCCCACAGCAGGACGACACCGCCGTTCTGCTCAGCGTCCGTTGAGACCGTCAGGCCGGCGATGGGTACATCCTCCACCGTCGCGGTCGCTTCGGCGGTGGCCGTGCTGGCCCGGTTAGAGGCCAGCAGCCTGACGGGGTAGGTGCCTCTGACGTCATAGGTGTAACTGATGACGCGATGAGTGGTGGTGACGGACAGCGAGCCGTCACCGAAATCCCAGCGGTAGACGAGGTTGCTGCCCGCCTGCTGGGAAGCGGTAAAGGTGGAGGACTCTCCCACGAGAACGGCGTCGGCTTGGGCTGTCAGGCCGGCGACGGGCACGTCGTTCACCTCGTGCGTGGTTGTGCCCTGGCTGGCGTTGAGGTTGGCGTCCCCGGCATAGATCGCCGTCAGCGTCTTGATGCCCGGTTCGGTTGGCGTCAGCGTGCACGACCCGGCGGTGGCCCTGGCGGTGCACGTGTTGCCGTCACCGTCCGAGACCGTGACGTCCCCGGAGGGGGTTCCGCTCCCCGGCGACTTCACCTCCACCCTGTAGGTGATCTCCACCGGATGGCCCACCGTCGAGGGCTCGGGCAGGTGGGCCGAGATCGAGGTGGTGGTATCGGCCCGGTCCACGTCGTGAGCCACCGAGGCGTAGTTGCCGGTGAAATACGGGTCGCCGGCATAGATGGCGGACAGTGTTCTGGCCCCAGCACTGGCAGGGGTCAGGATGCAGCCGGCGGCGGCCACGTCGGCCGTGCACCTGTTGCCCTCATCGTCCTGCACGATGACCGCGCCGCTTGGAGAGAGGCTCGTCGACGCCGTGGGGGCCACCGTGTAGCTGACGACCACAGGCTGGCCCGTCACTGATGGATGGGGGGTGTGGGCCGTGATGGTTACGTCCGTGCCAAGGCCCGGCCCGCGCACCAGGTGAGCTGCGGAGTCCTCGCTCGGCTCGAAGTTGACGGCCCCGCTGTAGTGGGCCTGCACCAACGTGCCCTGAGCGATGGTGGGCGTCAATACGCAGCTGCCCGTGGGGGCCGGCCCCGTGCACTGGGCGATCTCGTGATAAAGCGTCACCGTCACCACCCCGGGAGGGGGACCGAGGCCTGGCTCGAGGGAGGCCACCGTATAGCTGACCGTCAGCGGGACGCCGATTGGCGCGCCGCGAGGCGTGTGGTTGGTGATAGTGATCCGCGAGGATGCCCGGTTCACGGTGTAGCTGTCCGTTCCCACGCTGCTATGGTAGTTACTGTCTCCGGCATAGGTCACGGTGAAGACTTTGCCTCCGGCCAGAGCCGGCGTGATGACGCATCCCCCGGACGGCGCGGGGCCGGTGCAGCTGTTGCCGTCGCTGTCCTCTACCATCACGTCACCGCTGGGCGTGCCGCTCCCCGGGGCGATCGCCGCCACGGTGTAGCTGACGGCGATCGGCTCTTCCGGGAGCGATTCGTCCGGCGTGAAGGCGGTGATGTCGACCGCTGTATCGGCCTTGGTCACGGTGTGCGTTTCGGTTATCTGGCTGCCCTGATGATTGACGTCTCCGTCGTAGGCAGCGGTGATGGTCTTGCTCCCGGCCAGGGTGGGGGTGACGACGCAGCTGCCGGTCGGCACAGGCCCGCCGCACGCGCCCGGCTCACCGGAGACGGTTACCGTGACACGCCCGGTGGGCGAGACAACGCCCGGGGGGTCTGCGGAGAGGGCGTAGGTGACCTCCACCGCTTGCCCCGTCACCGACGGATCAGGTGTGTCGGCGCTGATCTCCAGACGGGTAACGAGCTCATCGACCGTGTGCGAAACGGTGTCCCGACTGCTCTTAAAGGCCGTGGCCCCGCCGTAGGTGGCGGTGACGGTCTTGCTCCCGACCAGGGTGGGGGTGAGGACGCAGCTCCCGGTCGGCGCGGGACCGGTACAGCTGATGGGCTCGCCAGAGACCGTCACCGTCACCGCGCCGGTGGGATCGTCCCCATCCGACGCCACCGTGTAGCTGAGGACAACCGGCCGACCGACGAACGAGGGATCAGGGGTGTGAGCGGTGACGGTCGTGGTGGTCGCGACCGTCTCGACGGTATGGGTCGCCGTATCCCAACTGCTGGCAAAGTCCGCGTCCCCGCCGTAGGTTGCGGTGATGGTCTTGCCCCCAGGCAGGGTGGGCGTGAGGGTGCAGCTCCCGGTCGGCGCGGGACCGGTACAGCTGGTCGGCTCTCCGGACACCGTCACCGTCACCGCGCCGGTGGGATCGCCGCTTTCGGACACAACCGTGTAGCTGACCACCACCGGCCGGCCGACGAAAGAGGGGTCGGGCGTATGACCCGTCATGGTCAACGCAGTCCTGCGCTTGAACTGGGCGCTGACGTGCTTGTCCTCATCCATCCGCAGCTCGCAGTCCCCTATGCCGCTGCAATCGCCGCCCCAGCCAGCAAGGGTGAAGGTGGGCGACGGCACGGCGGTGAGCGTGACCGGCGTGTCCGCCAGGAAGCTCTTTTCGCAAGGGCCGTCGCCGGTGGCGCACGTGATACCGGACGGCGTGCTAGTGATGACGCCACTGCCGGGCCCTAGTGCGGTGACGGTCATGGTGTAGAAGAGCAGGAAGGTCGCGGTGACCTCCTTGTCCATGTCCATCTTGATCTCGCACGTGGGATCGGAACCGAGGCAATCCCCCTCCCAGCCGGCAAAGGTGTGTCCCGGATCGGGCTCGGCGGTTAGCTCAACGATATCGCCTTCTGCATAGATTCCCGAGCAGCTATCGCCGCAATCAATCATCAGCATCATGTCGGAGACGTAACCGCTGCCCGGCCCGGCTTTGTGGACGTCGAGGGTGTAGAAGAACGAGTCAGGGGGGTCCTCGTATGGATCAAGGCTCATGGGGCCGGAGGTGGGGAAGGCGCTCTGGGCGGCGGTGTCGCCCGGCGTGGCCGCAGACGTGCCATCGTCGGGAGCGCCGGACGTGCCAGAGCCGCCATACCCGCCCCCCTCCTCAGCGCCGTGCCGCTTCACGGGCTGCCGCCGGGCTTCGTCAGGCGAGGGAAGAGGGTGGGCCGCGTCTTGATCTGCGTGGTCATCTGCGCCAGCGCGAGACGCTCCGACGTCGACTGCGCCACCGTCGCCCCATAGAACGACATCCTCGGAGCTGAAACCGCTGCTGCGGCTCTGGCCCGGGGCAGTGGCCGGCCAGCCGTCCCCGTCATCGGCGATGGGCCGCTGGGCGAAGTCTCGCTTCTCCAGGGCCTCAGAACGGCCGCTCTGGAGCGTGGTCTCTTCCTTGGCTCCGCTGGAGGTCTCACCGGGTTCGTGCGACGGTGAGGTCAGGGCATCGTACCATTGTGGGAACGGCGACACCGCCGCGCCCAGATTGCCCGTGACGTCGAGTTCAGGGGAAGGGACGGCCCGAGAGCTCACCAGCAGCACCGACAGCAGGGGGCTGAGGACGATGCTGGAGAGAAGAAGCAGGGACAACGTGGTGTGCGCCAAGCGGGGGGAGTTGGCGGTCCTCTGTTTGGGTGCTCGGTCCATTGCAGACTCCTAGCCTTGAGTGGTGAGCCGTCGTCTCTACGTGGCGGAACGTCATGCGAGCACAACGACCTACGTCGGGGACCGTCATCTCTGGTTCCTCGCAGGGTAAACCGCTGTCACACGAACCCTGACCCTGTCGCCGGGGTGGCTTGCTCATCCAGGGGATGGGTTCGTGAGCCTCTTATTGAGTTGATAAATCAAGTATAGAATCAGTCAACACGTTTTGTCAATAGGAGGTTCGTCCTATCACCGGGCGTAGCTGATGGCCGAGCCTGACACCAACTCGCCGGCGGTGGTGTCGCAACCATCCTGCCCCGCTTCCCGAGCTAGGCAAGGCCGAGTGGGCGATCGTTGCGGGACCAGCCTATGACGAGGCCATTCCGCAACCCTGGGAAGGGCTCGCTCTTCAGGGATGGGAGCGTGCGCTACTACCGATCCTGCTCGATGGTTATCTCGCGCAACACGAGTGCGTCGGCCACGGTCTCGTCGACTCGCTTCAGCGGCAGCCGTCGCCCGTCCGCACCGCCGTAGACGGCGACGATAAGCGGATAGCGGCCAGGGGGCGTCCCCTCCGGCACCCAGACCCCGTACCGGTCGACCAGCGACACACCCGCCTGCCATGAGGTCGTTGGGGCCAGGCCGTCACCTGGAACAGTGTCGATCTGGCTCACGAGCTGCCCCTGGCGGTCGAGCATCTGGACGCTCACCTTGTACGAGCTGCCGACGTCGCCCATCGCCTCCCAGAAGAGCGTCACCGGCACGACATCGCCCGGGACGAAGGCCTCGCCGACCAGAGCATACCCCCGCAGGGCAATCCGTTCCCCAAACGAGACATCGAGCGCCACGTCCGGCTCCTGCGGTAGAGGCGCCACGCCGTAGGTCGCCAGACGCACGTCGCCGTACCATCGGTCGCCGGCCTTGTAGGCGTGCTCGGTCAGCCACGCTTCGACGCGCTTCCGCGGGTCGGATTCCGCATCGCCCCAATAGAGCACGAAGATCCGCTCGTACTCATCGAGCAGAGGTTCAAGGAAAGCAGCGGCTTCATTGGGCTTTGGGTGATAGGGAGCGGGATAGACATACCGGTCAGGGTAGTAGTAGGTGAAGACCTCCCACTGATTGGGAGCGTTGAGCACGATGGCGTCACCAGGACGCCATACGTCGCGAATATGAGCAGCGATCTGTCGATAGTCATCCCGGGCGTAGGCCGGGTCGAAGTAGAGGTTGCGCAGGGAAGGGTACGCCAGCATGGCAAGGGCGATGACGAGGACCCCACAGACGACGAGGCGCGTGATCCGCTGCTGAGACAACGTCCGGCCCCACGTCCGAGATGCGAGGCCTCCGGCAGTCCATACCCCCCGGGCGACCAGGACGTGATACGGCGCAAGAAGGACAATCAGGAACTTCAGCCAGGCTGGCTTGTAGAGATCGAACCCGAAGAAGAGGCCAAGCGGGACCACCAGGTAGATCGCAAGGCTGGCCGCTTCCCACCAGCCGACCAGCTCCCCATCCTGTCCCTCTCGCGCATCCGCCCCAGGCCACAGACCGACAACCGACAAGGCCACGAAGATTGCCATCGCCGTCCCGGCGTCGCCAAGCGACTGGGTGACGCCCACCGTCAGCACGCGCGCCACGTCCAGCAGGGCCAAGCCCAGGTTGAGCGCGCCTCCGGCGGACGACCAGCCCGTGGCATCCAGCGCCGTGGGGAGCCAGGGCAGGTAGAGCATGAGGATCCCCAACTGGGCTCCGGCCCACGCAAACAGACGCCGCCACCGCGGCCTGGAGCGCACCGCATCGACGATCCAAAGCAGACCAAAGACGACGTTGTGCACGGTGAGCACGAAGGCAAAGGCGTAGTGGGTGTAGAGCCCGGCCGCATTGACCAGCGCGTAGGTGACAAGGTGGAGAACCCGCGAGACCCGCTTCCCGCCCCCTGCTCCGCTGTCCAGCTCGCTCAGCGTGCGGTAGGCGACGTACGTGGAGGCAGCAGAGAGTGCGCCCAGAAGCGCATACATGCGCGCCTCCTGCGAGTAGTAGACCGCGAAGGGGGAAAAGGCGCTCAAAGAGGCCGCTATCAGGCCCACAGGACGCCCGAAGAGCCGACAGCCAAGCAGGCAGGTGAGGACCACCAAGGCCAGGCTGGCCACGACCGAGAGCAAGCGCAGGGCGAACTCGCTCTGACCGAACAAGCGACGCCAGGCGTGAAGCAGCAGATAGTAACCCGGAGGGTGGATGTCCCCAGCCGCTCCCTCCACGATCAGATTGAGCGAACGCTCAGCGATACGCGCCGAGTTGCCCTCGTCGTTCCAGAACGATTGGGCATCAAGACGGTAGAAACGCAGCAGAGCAGCGCCACAGAGGACAGCGACCAGGATGAGGCCAAAAGCGAGGGAGAGGCCAGGCGAGCCGGATTTGTGGCGTGAGGGGGCCTGCGGCCCGTTCTTCATCGTCGGCGGGAGAGGCAGGTCGAGAGCCACGTGACGACAGCGATCAGACCGACTGCGGCCAGGATGGCCCAACGGGGCGGTCGCCAGGGCGATCTCACGACTAGCTGGTCTATGCTGAACGCACCGCTCACGCCCCTCAACACAACCCTGCGGCGCCTCTGGCGCCAGCCACGGGCCAGACGCACGGGCTCACCATCGAGCGAGACACGACGAGCGTCCCCACCGCCCACGCGCACCTCAACCTCCGCCTGGCCCGGACCGGGCACCAGGGTCAGCCTAGAGCCCTCAAAGGCGAAGCGGAGCGTCGCTCCCTCCTCGGTCGCGCGCCGGTAGCGGGACAGCTCCCCACCGTCGCCACCGTCCATCTCCCAGGCGCCCTCATACGCCAGAGCCCAGTGATCCTCCTGATGGGTGCCAGGATAGAGGGTGGATGAGATCTCCGTCGCATAGGCCTTCATGGCATTGTAGACCGGCATCGGGGTGAAGTCCGGCTCGACCATGCTGAAGTAGTACATGGCCTGGTTCCGCTCCCGCTCGTCAGGCCGCTTGAAGAACCAGAAGTTTGCCACGCCGACCCAGGGCCATTCCTCCTGCAGCCGCTGGTAGGCCAGGGGGGCATATCGCGCCTGCTCCTCCAGCGTCACCTGGCCATAGTCACCCAGGCCGGCAATGTTGGGGTCATTGGGCACCGCGTTTGAATTCATCTCCCCGATCCAGATCGACTTGTCCGCGTCGCCGTTAGCCACCATGACGTCCCGGATGTAGGCCGGTCGCGAGAAGTTGATGTTGAGCGGCCGCATCCGCCGATCCGTCGGTCCGGACCAGAGCATGTAGTCGTTGACGGAGAGGATGTCGAAGCAGTCGGTCGCTCCGGCATCGTACATGCGCTGGAGGAAGACCAGGTCATTCAAACCCTGCGCTGCTCCTGGCCCGGGGTTGAGGTCCACCGTGGGGGCCAGAGCCCCACTGATGATGACGGCGTTGGGGTCCGCCTCCTTCGCCCGGCGATACCCCTCGCAGAGCAGCTCCATATACCCCTCCGGATCGACCGGTTGCTCGCCCCACTCCGGATAGACGTTGGGCTCGTTCCACAGCTGATAGTAGCGGATGCGGCCCTCGTAGCGCGATACAACGGTGTGGACGAAGTCCCCCCAATCGCTCAGGTTATCGGGCGGGGCGTACGTGCCGACGGTGTTCGTCAGCTCGCGCGTCCACGCCGGGGGGTTGCTCAGACGAGCGATGACGTCCAGGTCGTGCTCCTTGGCCAGCTCCACGATGTTGTCGTACTTGGCCCAGGCATCCACAGCGTCCACCTCACCATCACCATCGACATCGTTGCGGCGGTCGACGAAATCCCCTTTACCGTGGATCTCAATGTCCTCCCAGGGGAACTCCTGACGGATCCATTGGAAGCCCGCATCGGCAATCATCTGCAGCGATCTCTCGCGCTTCGACTCCTCCACCTCCTGGTTCAAGAAGACGTTGATGCCAAAGGGATTGACGCCGGCGTGGGGCATGGGCTCGTAGCGCGCTATGTCCGGCCGTGGATGGAGGAAATCCGTCCCTCGCTGGACGAGCCCCCGGATCTGCCCGGGAAGCTCCTCCTCTCCGGTCCGTTGGAACATCCAGTCCTGGATCGAGAACCGACAAGACGTCAGGAGCATCAGGCCCAGCAGAGGAAGGGCATAGATGGCGCGCCAGGGCAGGAGAGACTTCCACACGGTGCAGCGTTTGGGTCGCATGTGTCGCATGTGTCGCAGAAACAAGTCTAGGGCAAATGCGGTATAGGGAGTGGGCCGTCGCTATGCATCCGTTCCCTGGGCCAGGGCAGCGATTGGGCTCGGAACATCATCCGATTCGAGGTACTCCCGCACCTCGCGACGCTTCTCCCGGAACAGGGCCAGCAGCGCCTTGTCATCCTCTTTGAAGCCGGAAACCGAACGTTGGGCGCAGGTGCAACAGCCCAACGTGGCGCGGTAACTGTCGAGATCACACGTGAGACAGCTGGAGAGCTCGACGATCATCAGGGAGAAACTCAGTACGTGAATATGACCATCGGGAAGCGAGGCAATCCGGTCGACCAGTTCAGCCCACTCAGACCCTCTGAGGTCGCGAAGCTCAGGGATACAATGAGGTGCAAAGAGGATTTCGCTATCAGGGTACATGTCTTCATCCTGTCCAGAATCTATGGCTGAGGCGATCAGCCGCAATCGGTATCCACCGCCAAACATGATAACACGAAAGCAAGCTGCTATCAAGGAAACGAGACTTGGGGTTGAGGGGAATCGCAACTGGACGATGATGGGCCAGTTGTCTATAATTGGCCCATCATCCAAGACAAGGAGGTGAACCATGTCATTCAACACCCCGATCAACGCCACGGACGCGAGTTTCCAACGCGCCGTGCTGCAGGCTCCGCTCCCCGCGGTCGCCGTCTTCTGGTCGCCACGGGAGACAGATCGAGAGAGGCTCGACTCAGTCCTTGAGCAAGCGGCCAGCGCGTACGCCGGTGAGGCACTGGTGGTGAGGCTCGACGTGCAGGACGCACCGGACGCACGGGCGCGCTACGACATCGACCGCCTGCCGCAGTTTCTCTTCTTCCGCGACGGGAAGCTGATCGCCCGGGCCAGGGGCATGCCGACCCTAAAGGCGCTGCGTCCTTGGATCGACTACCTGCTGGAGCGAGGGCCAAAGCCAGCGACGAGCAAGCCCCATCAGAAGCGCAGAGAAGCAGCGGATGGTCATCCCGTGATGATCACAGACGCCACGTTCGATCACGTGGTCTTGGACGCAGACGTGCCGGTACTGGTCGACTTCTGGGCGGCGTGGTGCGGGCCATGCCGTGCGGTCGCGCCGACCCTGGAGGAGCTGGCTCAGGCGTACGCGGGGCGAGCGCTGGTCGCCAAGCTTGACGTGGATGCCAACCAGGCCACTGCGCGCCGATACAGCGTGATGAGCATCCCAACGCTCGTGTTCTTCGAAAACGGCCAGGAGGTCGAACGCGTCACCGGCACGCAGCCCAAGCACGTCCTGCAGCAGAGACTGGAGGCGCTGCTATGACCCGGGGTGAAGGTCGCTTTCCTAGACCTCCGTCTCGCGAAGCACCTCGGCAGCCACCTCGGGCGGCGTGGGGTTGATGTAGAAGCCCGAGCCCCACTCGAAGCCAGCCACCCGCGTGAGACGCGGGATCAGCTCGACGTGCCAGTGGTAGTCCTCCTCGATGGTGGTCCAGTAGCCGCCTCGAGGACGCCGATAGGGCGCCTGATGGAGGACGTAGTTGACCGGGGGTGTTGGGCGCCGAGCCCTCCGCGCGGACGGCGTAGACCTTGGGCGGCGTCTCCTCCTCGTGGCCCTCGCAGAAGGCGCAGGAGCCGCCGCGCGCCTCCTGCCTCACAACGTCAAAGTCAGAGAGCCTCTTGGCGCGATCGGTAGCAATGATCACCCAGCGGCCTAGAACCGGATCCTTCCGCAGCTCTGGCATGTCACACCTCAGCGCTCCAGCATGATGGTCACGGGGCCATCGTTATGGATCTCCACCATCATCATGGCCCCGAAGACCCCCTCCTCGACGGGCACGTGGTGGTCCCGGAGCGCATCGACGAAGTACGCCACCAGGGGCTCGGCCACCTCCGGGGGCGCGGCGTCGACGAAACTGGGACGGCGGCCTTTGCTGGCATCGGCGTAGAGCGTGAACTGCGAGACGACGAGGGCCTCACCCCCGATGTCGAGCAGGCCCACGTTCATCCGCCCTTCACGGTCCTCGAAGATGCGCAGGCCGGCGATCTTGCGCGCCAGCCACTCGGCCTCCTCCTCCGTATCACCGTGCGCAATACCGACCAGCACCACAAGCCCTTGATCGATGGCACCGACGGTCTCACCATCCACCGTAACCGACGCTTTGCTCACGCGTTGTATCAGTGCTCGCATCACTTCTCCCTATGCCCTGTGTTCTCTTCCATGCGACCGTTCACGTCGCAGCCCCCGTCACTCCTCGCGTCCTTCAGTTCTCCGCGCGCAGCCGCGCCAAAGCTCGATGGGGAAGCGACGCTCGTTTCGCTCCAGCTTCCCCAGAACCGCCGCGCTCACGTCGACTCTCAGCGCGTTCGCCAGGCTGAGAGCATAGATCAGCACGTCTGCAAGCTCGTCGGCCACCGCGGCACGCTTGACCTCGTCCTCCAGGGCAGACGCCGCCTGCTCCTTGCTGAGCCAGAGGAAGTGCTCCATCAGCTCGGCAGCTTCAACCGCTATCGCCTGGCCAAGGTTCTCAGGGGAATGGAACTGCTCCCAGTCCCGCGCCGCCACGAACGCAGCCACGTGGCCGCGCAGGTCCGCCAGCGTTGTCTCTTCGTCTGCCACGCTATCGGGCATCCCCTTCCCCGCCGGGAGACAGGCACCCACGACTAGGGGAGCTGAACCGCCGCTCTAACCTCGGCCATGACCTCCGAAGCAATGGCCGACGCCTGCTGGGCACCATCGGCCAGGATCTGCCAGACGCGGTCGGGATCGGACGCCAGCTCGGCTCGCCGCTTGCGGAATGGGGCGAAGTAGTCGGCCAGGTTCTTGGCGAATAGCCTCTTGCACTGCACGCAGCCGATGTCCGCATGGCGGCAGTCGACCTCGATCTGATCGACCTCGTCAGGGGAGAAGACGCCGTGAAGGGTGAAGACGTTGCAGATCTCGGGGCGCCCGGGATCGGAGAGCCGCCGGCGCTGCGCGTCGGTGACCATGGTCATCACGCGCTCCTCGATCTCCTCCGGCGTTGCTGCGATCTCGATGTGGTTGTCCAGGGACTTGCTCATCTTGTTCTCGCCGTCGAGCCCGAGCACCTTGGGGAAGTCCGTATACTCCGCCTTCGGCTCGATCAGCACGTCACCATAGCGGTTGTTGAAACGACGTGCGATGTCCCGCGTGAACTCCAGGTGCGGGGCCTGATCGACGCCGACGGGCACAGTATCCGCCTTGTAGAGCGTGATGTCGGCCGCCATCAGCACGGGGTACCCGACCAAGCCGTAGTTGACGTTCTCCGGCTGCTGGCGTACCTTCTCCTTGAACGTCGGCAGACGCGTCAGGCGTCCCAGCGGCGTGACCATAGAGAGCAGCGTGTGAAGCTCGGTCACCTGCGGCACGTGGGATTGGATGAAGAGAATCGTGTCCCGCTCCTCGGGATCGATCCCCGCGGCCAGCCAATCGAGGGCCATCTCGTAGGTCCACGCCCGCAGCGCGCTGGTGTCCTCCAGCGTGGTCAGGGCGTGCAGGTCGACGATGCAGTAGACGCAATCGTAGTCATCCTGCAGAACGACGTAGTTGCGGATGGCGCCCAGGTAGTTGCCCAGATGTTGGCGCCCGGTCGGGCGGGCGCCGGAGAAGACGCGGCCTTTCTTATCTGTCATCTTGCGATGTCCCTTCCCTTCTGCGTGATGATTCAAATCGTGTTGTGAGGCGGTTCGCGAGCTGTCTTACCGCGCTCAAAGTCTGTTGTCTGTCGAGGTCTAGTGTACCACAGAGGTGAGCGCCGCACAAGCAATGGTGGCGTCAGGAGACCAGGCACAAAGCAGCAGCGCTTACGCTGCAGACTTAGTCTTGACATGCGCCGATGGCTCCTGACAGGCGTGATTGAAGAGCAGCGAGAACATCTTTCTCTCCCCCTGTCTCTTGTACGACCGGGAAACCGGTAGTATAATCAGGAGGAGCGGAAGGATGGGGCACGAACCAGGAGCCATTTCGAGTTGTCCCAAGCCCCTTTTCGGCGAAAACAACGCTGTGTAACAAGGAGAAGACCGATGAAGAAGAGACTGCTGATCGCAACCTACGCCCTGGCCTTAGTAGCGCTGGCGTCAGCCACCTGGGTATTGGCCGATGAGCCCAGCATTTGGATCAAGACCGACGGGGTCAACGAGATCACGCCTGCTCTGACCGATGAAACCACGACCTTCGCCGATGACGAGGGGAGCGAGTTCGTCCACAAGATCCAGTGGGATAAGGTCGATGACTTCTCCGATGAGAATGCCTGGCGTACGGCTGCCGACATCATCTCCATTGACGGTTTCATCAGCGTCACCGAGACCCTCGATTGGGTCTACAGCAACTACGGCGGCGCCAACCTGGTGGATGACGATACGAACTACGGCGCTGCCGACGCCTGGGCCAACCCCGAGCAGACACTCAACCAAGGCAGCGGAGACAGCGAAGATCTGGTCTTCCTGCTGGCCTCGCTCCTGAAGTGGCACACGGACAAGGTTGAGGTGGGCGACGTCATCTTCGTTAATCTCAGCCCTTTCCTGCCCAGTGGTCCTCGTGGCTGGGTGTTCTGGTTCGACGTCTCGGAGCTCGATTGGCACCAACTGGACCCAACCACGGGCAACATCGACGGCATCGCTCTGCCCGTGGCCGGCACGTTGTGGCTCAACGATGCCCACGTCTTCGGCTTCCTGCCCGGATACTATCCCGGGCCTATGCCCCCGGTGGGCGGTCACGAGCGGGGCGATTTCGGGCGCATAGCGGACGGTGGCTTCGACGACCCGATGAATACCTACCCCTGGTCGATGGCCGCTTTCGACGGGGAGCTCTACGTCGGTACGGCGCGCAACTTCCCCTGGCAGCTGATCGAGTTCCTGGAGTTCCTCTTCGGGGGTCTTCTCGACTTCGTGCCGTTCATCTCTCCCACCGGAGACATAGGCGAGCATCAGTGGGCGGAGGATATGAGGGCAGAGATCTGGCGTAACAGATCCTGGGAGCAGGTCTACCAGTCACCGGTAGTGGGAGGACCCCCCTACTATCCCAGGGAGTCCGGGTTCCGACAGATGGTCACCTTCAATGGAGAGCTCTACGCGGCAAAGGGAGGCCTTTCAGCGTCGGGTGGAGACTTGGTTCTGAAGTCGGCCGATGGCAACACGTGGGAACTGGTCGAGACCCCTCCGGAGATGGGAACGGATTCCCGCGCCATGGCGTTCCACAATGGGCGGCTATACGTGGGCACGGGCGCTGACGATCTCTTTGGAGGCGAAGCGCAAATCTGGGCCTACCCGTCGAACCCCACCCCTTGGGAGAGGGTGGCGGACTTCTCCGACGTTCAACCCTACTCGAACACTGCGGTGGTATCGCTGGCGAGCTTCAACGGCCACCTGTATGCCGGGACACAGAACATCGAGAACGGCTACCAGGTGTTCAGGAGCGATGACGCCACGCCCAAGCTGGATGGCTGGACCCAGGTCGTCAAGGACGGCGGCGGCGACAGAAAGAACTACTGGGCCGGAACGATGGAGGTCTTCAAGGACAGGCTGTACGTGGGCTCCCTTTCCTGGCCGTTCAAAGCTGCCAATGGCGGTGCAGAGCTGACACTTCCCAAGGGATTTGAGCTGATACGCATTGCTCCGGACGCTCTGCCGGGTGAGTATGAGCTCGTGATTGGTGATTGGGTCCCCCAGATACCTCCTGCTGGGCCCGAACTTCGACTACCCGCCAGCGGGTGGCCGGGCGGCTTCGGGAATCTCTTCAATCTCTACTGCTGGTCCCTTGAGGAAGACGACGGGGTGCTCTACCTGGGGACCTTCGACGCCACCACGTTCCTCCGCTTCGCACCAGCAGGGGACCTGGTCGAGAGTGAGGGCTTCTCCCAGTTCGTGGCGTACGTCGAGGAGAACCAAGACCACATCGTCGTGGCGCTCGAGAACGTCATTGGGTTGCTGAGAGAACTGGGGATCGAGGATCACTTCATCGAACCCTACGAGGATCTCCTGGCCGCGCTGGAGACCAAACCCATCGACTGGGACGCAGTCTGGGAGGCGTTCAGCAGCTCTTTTGCCGGGGCCGATCTGTGGAAGACCGAGGATGGCATTCGATGGGAGCCGGTGACGTTGAACGGTTTCGGCAATCCGGAGAACTATGGGGTTCGAAACATGCTTCAGATGAACCCGCTGTACGTCGGCATGTCAAATCCGTTTGAGGGGCTAGAGATCTGGCAAGCGCCAGCAGCTGTAGCTGTCGGTGGGCAGACCCGAGCGGTCGATAAGGCGGCAATTCTGAGCCACTGGATCGCATTCGCAGGGCTAGTTGCGCTGGTTGCTCTTACGGTTGTTGTCATCAGGCGGCGTACGGCGTAGCCATACATTTCGACGCCGGTATAGACCCAAAGGCCACCAGGAAGCGAGCCTGGTGGCCTTCACATTTGATGGCATCGCCATTGACGCTGCCGGCAATGCGCAGGTTCAACGAGCACGCCAGTTGACGAGATTTCAGGCCCCAGGCAGGATCGACCAGAGAGCCTGAAGGGGTTCAGCGGCCTATAGAGGTTTCGCTACTTCAGATCGACATCGCCCGTCAGCGCGCCACGACGAAGGCGATGGCGTGCTCGTCGGTGTGGGAGAGGCTGACGGACCATTCGGTGAGGCCCAGCTCCGCGGCGCGCTCCGCGGCGCGGCCGTGAAGGCGGACCAGGGGTTTGCCGCGATGATCACCGATGATCTCGGCTTCGTGCCAGCGAATGCCGCCGCGGGCCATCATGCGTATGCCCACGCCCAGCGCCTTGGAGACGGCCTCCTTGGCAGCGAAGCGCGCGGCCAGCTCCGCGGGGCGACGGCGCGCATAGGCAATCTCGGCCGGGGTGAAGACGCGCGCCAAGAAGCGCTCGCCATGCCGGTCCAGGGCCCGCTGTACCCGGGCGATCTCAATCAGGTCGACACCGCTGGTCAGCATGGAAGCCCTCCAGGATAGCCGTGGCGCGCAGCTCGTCGAAAATGCGGTAGAGCTCCTCAGCGAATGACATCGATCGTGCTCTCATAGCGATTCATCGTCTGCGCCCAAGCAGATCCGTGATCTGCTTTATCGGGTGCGACATCGCCGGGTCATAGACCCGGCTAGAGCGTAAAGAGACTAGAGCGTAAAGAGACAAGAGCATAAGGAGACAGGAGTGCAAGGAGACAGGAGTGCAAGGAGACAAGAGTGAAGGAGGCAAGGGTCTCGACGGTGCCGCCTTCTCACGCCGGGGGGCCAGCGATGGCCAGAGCGTAAGCATCGGGATCAAGCCAGCGGCGCGCGGCGGCCCGCACCCGCTCTGGTGTGACCGCGTCGATCAGGTCCTTATAGCGCTGGAGGTAGTCGAGCCCCAGGCCGTACCGCTCCATGCTGAGGATGGTCCTGGCCACTCCCTCGTTGGTCTCCAGCTGGAGAGGCATGCTGCCGGTCAGATAGGCCTGGCTGTCGCTAAGCTCATCCTCATCCACCAGCTCATCGCACATGCGGCGGATCTCGGCCCGCATGCTCTCGACGGCGCGGTCGACGTTGCCGGGGTCGACGCCGGCTAGGACGCGCCAGGGGCCGGGCCCGGGGCCGCCGCTCAATCTACTATACGAAGAATATGCCAAACCCTGCTCGTCGCGCACGTTCTCGCCCAATCGCCCCATCAGGCCGAAGACGCCCAGAATGGTATTGCACACTCGGGCGTCCAGATAGTTCGGATGGGTTCGCGACGGGCCGGGATAGCCGAGGACGACGTCCGACTGGGTCTTGTCCGGGATGGCGACGGTGCGCCTTCGCACCTCGCGTAGGCGATTCACCGTCGGCAGCGGCTGGCGCTCGTGCGTCCGCCCCTCCCAGTCGCCAAGCGCCGCCTCGACCCGCGCCACCGCTTCGCTCGTCTCCACCGCTCCAACCACCACGATGACCATGCCCCGCGGCCCATAGCCGCCTTCGTAGAACGCGACCAGATCGTCGCGTTTGATACCGGCGACGGTCTCCGGGTAACCTATCGAGCTGACGGCGTAGGGGTGTCCTTCGGGATAGGCCAGCTCGTAGAACGTGAGGTTGGCCATGCGGCGCGTATCGTGCGCCCGCTCGGCCAGGTCGGCCAGGATCTCGCCCCGCAGCTTCTCCACCTCGTCGAGCGGAAAGGAGGGCTGGCGCAGGACCTCGGAGAGGAGATCGAAGAGCAACGGCATATCCTCGGCCAGGCTCTTGCCCCCAAAGCCCGTGGTGTGCGTGCCGCCGCTGACGCCGAGGCTGGCCCCCACCGCTTCCAGGGCCCCGTAGATCTCCCCGAACGATCGGTTCACGGTGCCGCGCATCAGGGCGTCGGCGGTGAAGTCGGCCAGGCCTGCCCGCTGCGGGCTCTCATCCAAGGCGCCAACCCGAAGGTAGCCCGTGACGACGACGGCTGGGCTGGCGTGGTTATCCCGCACCAGAAGGACAATCCCGTTAGGAAGCTCGTGGCGCGCTATGTCGTGTGGGCCAGGTACAGACATTGTGTCCTCTCAAGACGTGATCAACTGTCAGTGCCAGCGATCAGTGTTCACTGTTCACTGTTCGTCGGAATGTACCAGCCGACGGTACGGTTCGAGGGGCTGAGATATGTCTCGGCTGCACGCCGCACGGACTCCACGGTGACCGCGCTCAGGTTCTCCAGGTAACGGTCCGCCCACGTATGGTCAGCGAAGATCTCGCTGAAGCCAAGCCACAGCGCATGGCCGGTGACGGACTCGCTGGAGTAGGCGAACTGAGCCTGGGCCTGCTTGATGGCCTTGTCGACCTCCTCCTGGGTCACCGCGTCGTTCATCACCCGCTCAAGCTCCCTCTCCAGCGCGTCCTCAACCCCGTCCGGCTCGCGATCGGGCCGCGCGACGACCGAGAGCGTATAGGGGAAAGGATCGACGGTCGGAAGCAGGAAGCCCGAGACGCTGACCGCCAGCTCCTCCGCCACCAGGGCCTGGTAGAGACGGCAGCTCTTGTTGGTCAGGCCGCCCCCCATGAAGGTCATGGCGCTGGCCCCGGTCAGAATGGCGTTGAGCACGGTCAGGGAGAGGAACGGGTCTGAGTCACCGTCGAGGCTGCGAACGGGCGGCGCGTGGAACGCCATCTTGAGATAGGGGACGAAGCCCTCCCGACGAACGGTCACACGACGCTCGCCGCGCTGCGGAGGCTCGACGGCCGTCACCGCCGGAACTTCGTCCCCCCTGGACACGCCGCTGAAGTGATCCTCGATGGAGGCCAGCATAGCCTCGCCGTCGAAATCTCCCACGGCGACGACCAGGGCGTTGTTGGGCACGTAGTAGGTCCGATAGTGGTCGTAGAGCTGCTGGCGCGTGATGGCCCTCAGGTCGCACAGGTGCCCGACGGTGGGCTGGCCATAGGGATGGACGCGCAGTGCGGCGCCCATCACCTCCTCATTGAGCAGAAACTCGGGGCTGTTCTCGGCGCCCTGCCGCTCGCTGATGATGACGGTGCGCTCCGCGTCCACCTCCGCAGGCTCGAAGCTCGCGTTCTCCATGCGGTCCGCCTCAATGCGCAGCGATAGCTCGATGCGGCTCGCCGGCAGCGTGGCGAAGAAGGTGGTGAAATCGTGCGAGGTGGCCCCGTTGAAGACGCCGCCCTCACGGGCGATGGCCTTCTCGGCTATACCCTTGGGGTAGGCCGAGGTCCCTTTGAAGAGCATGTGCTCGACCCAGTGGGATATCCCGGTCACGCCGATGTGCTCGTTGCGGCTACCCACACGATACCAGACCCAGAAGCTTGCCACCGGAGCGGCGTGGGCCTCTTGCACCAGGACAGACAGACCATTGGGAAGCTGCTTCTGGATCAGTGGATCCTCCAATCGAGCATGAAAAGGAGCGAAAAAGGCTGCGGACTATTGGCGAAAGCCTGCCAAACGCCTTGACCTACGTCCGAGGGCCGTCGGGCACACACCGCCACGTCAGCTTGTCTCGTACCCTCGCCCGATGCCCCGGTAGTAGAAGCCCAGATTGGCCATCTGCTCAGGCTCATAGATGTTGCGCCCGTCGATGATGACGTTGCCGGTCATCAGCTCTCGAATACGGGCAAGATCCAGGTTCTTGAACTCGTTCCAGTCAGTAACCACAACGAGGGCGTCGCACCCCTCAGCGAGATCGTAGGCGTTGTCCAGGAGCTTGAGCTGGGGCAGCATACGCCGGGCGACCTCCTTGGCCACCGGATCGTAGCCCCGCACCCTCGCGCCGGCCGACTCCAGCATGCGAGCGATGTGAGCTGCGGGAGCCTCTCGCATGTCGTCCGTGTTGGGCTTGAAGGCCAACCCGAGCAGGCCAATCGTCCTGCCTCGCACGCCGTCGAGGGCCTTGTCGAGCTTGCGCACCACCTGACGCCGCTGGTCGTCGTTGATGTCCATCACGGCCCGCAGCAGCTGTGGGTGTCGTCCCTTGATCTCGGCCATGTAGGTGAGCGCGTTGACGTCCTTGGGGAAGCAGCTTCCCCCGTAGCCGACCCCGGCGTCGAGGTAGCCATGGCCAATGCGGGCATCATACCCCATGCCGGTGGCGACCTCCTTCACATCGGCCCCCAGGGCCTCACAGATGTTTGCCATCTCGTTGATGAATGAGATGCGCGTGGCCAGGAAGGCATTGGAGGCGTACTTGATCATCTCGGCCGTCCGCAGGTCGGTGATCATGATGGTGGTGCGCAGCGGGAGATAGAGCTGGGCCACCTTCTCCGCTGCCTCACGATTGAGCGAACCGAGGACTACGCGGTCAGGCTCCAGGAAATCGCTGATGGCCGAGCCCTCCCGCAGGAACTCCGGGTTCGAGACGACGGAGAACTCGACACCGCCGTTCCGATACTGACGGATGAGGGCGGCCACCCAGTCGCCGGTCCCGACGGGGACGGTCGATTTGTTGACGATCACCATGGGATGTTCCATCTCCTCGGCGATGGAGCGAGCCGCCATGCGCACGTACCGCAGGTCGGCCTCGCCGTCCACCCCCTCGGGCGTGCCCACGGCGATGAAGACGAAGTCCGCCTCCTCCAGCCCCTCGGCGTAGGAGGTGGTGAAGCTCAAGCGCCCGGCCCTCACGTTTCGCTCCACGAGATCATCGAGGCCAGGCTCGTAGATCGGCATCTCCCCCTGCTTGAGGCTCTCCACCTTCTCCTCGTTGATGTCCACGCAGACGAGGCGGTTCCCCAGGTCGGCCAGGCATACCCCGGTCACCAACCCCACGTACCCGACGCCGATAACGGCTATGTTCTTCATGGTGTTAACAAACTCTCCAGTTGACTCATAATCTACGCTTCCTGTCACCTGTACTAGCGCCGGATATGACTACCCGGCGCTCTAGACGGGATCCGGCGATCGCTTAAGAGCAGAATCGCGGATCACAGATCCGCCAGGAGCAGGAGATGAATCGTCACGTGAACGGTTACCTCTCTAGATGAGCGACGCCCCGAGCCACACCGCCAGGGACGCAAACAACAGCACCATGCCCAGCTTCACCGTGGCCGCGTTCCGCTGCAAGAAGCGCGTCAGCTCCTTGGAGGTGGTACCATAGTAGGCCATGATGAACACCACAATCAATGGGAGCACAAAGAGCAGGTTGTACAGGACCAGGTAGAGAACAGCCCGCACGCGAAGCTCGGGAACGCTCGTGACGAAGATGATGGTGGGAAGGTAGACCTGCCCGGTGCAGGCGAGCTCCAGGAACGAGACGATCAGGCCGGTGACGAAAGCACCCACCACGTAGGCCTCCGTGCCGCGCCCCTTGCGAATCATCGCGTTGATGCGCTTCCGCATAGTGTGGGGGAGGTTCAGGCTCATGTCACCGATCTCGCCGCGACGGGCCTTCAGGAAGTCAGAGAAGCTGAAGACCGCCAGCCCGGCGCAGAGCACAGCCGTCAGGCCATAGACCCAGCGTCCAAGCCTGGCGAGAAGGTCGCCCAGCATCCCCAAGACCTTGTAGAAGCCGAGACCCACCACCAGGTAGGCGAGAAAGACGCCCAGCGTGAAGGTGGCACCGACCGCGAGGATCTCCCTCTCCTGCCGGTTGCTCAGCGTAAGATAGGAGACGAAGAAGACCAACGTGGCAAAGGCGCAGGGGTTGAGGCCGTCCACCAGGCCGGCAAACACGACCGTGAGCGGGCCAAAGGACTTGAAACGCTCCACAATGCCCTGCCTGGCCTCCTGCGCGTCGAAGCTGGCCCAGACCTTGTCGGCCCCGGTCGGAGCGTACTTCTCCGCCAGAGCAAGCACGGCCTCGGAGGTGATCTGCTCCCCGATCAGGCAATCGTCGCCCACGAAAAGTGATGGCGTCGCCAGGCGCTTCTCCTCCGGCACGTTGAGGCGCTCCCCCAGCCATTCAGCAAGGGCGGTGTTCTGCTGAACGTCGAACTCCTTAACCATCAGCTGAGGGTACTTGCTCTTGGCGTACTGTATGTCATACTCCGCACGGCTGCACGATTGACAGCCCACCTGGTAGAAGTAGGCCACCCAAATCGGCTCCGGCCCCTCACAGGCAGCTGCTTCCTCTGGCCCACAGGGCTCGACCTCCTCCTCGAACCCGAAGTCCGATCCGAAGTCGATGGCGGACTCCTCGGTGACCTCCCCCAGGCCGGGGATATCGGGCCACGAGGTCCCGCCAGCCGCCAGACAGGTATCAAGCAGACAGGGCAGCTGATCCCGGATCTCGTCCTCGCCGATGAGGACCTGCCCGTCGATCACCAGCGTGGGCAGGCCGCGCTCCTCCGGGGTAACCTCGAACATCTCCTCGGCCTGAATCATGAGCTCGTAGTTATCGGGCTTGGAGATCTCGATCAGCTTGATCTCCATGCGCTCACCGTAATCCGTCTGGAGCGGCTGAAGCAACTCCTCTATGATGGTCTTGCAGTGACCGCAGTCATTGGCGTAGAAGTAGACCATGCGAACCGTCGGACCCTGCTGGGCCACTGCCGTGACTCCCGTTGCCCTCAAGGCGAGCGTCATCACCGCGAGCAGCAACACTACCCGCGCCGCGCGCATCCACAACCTGTCAGTCAACATCGAACGGCTCATCCACTGCATCAAGTCACCCAACCTCCATAGAATCAGTCTCGATACTGTTGCAACTCTAACCTCTCAGCATGCCACGAATGATCACGTCCACCGCCTCCTCCTCACCCAGGCCGCGCGCCATCAACGTCTCCAGCTCCTTCCTGCCGACGCTGCCGATAGCCGCTTCGTGGGTGACCCGGGCGCTGTCGTCTCGAACGACGACGATGGGGATGTTGCGCGCCTCAGCCCGGCCGCGCACGATCTCGGTGCAGTCCATATGCCCCCGCGCTTGCGGCGCGTTCCCCTCGGCGGTGGTGGTGATCTCACTCTTGGCGCGGTCCCGGACGGCGACCCTGGTCTTGGTGAAGCCGCGCGCCCCTTCGCCGTTGAGGCGCACGGTCTCCTTCACGCTGATATCATCGTCGGCCGATCCAAACGCCCTGGCGACCAACTCGGCCACGCCGCGAGCGGCTACATCCGCCTCGAAGTCGATGGCCATACGCCCCACACGCCCCTCCGTCAGGTTGAACTCGGTCTCCAGGCGCCCTCCCTCGTCCACCTGCGCATGGGTGGTGGGCAGCACCTCGACGCCGCCCTCGGGGCCGTGGTAGTGCGCCTCGTTGTAGCGCATCGTCGCCCCAGGCCCAACGTGGATCTGCGCGTCCATCACGTGCTTGACCTTCGCCGCGTTGGGGAAGGTGCAATGGGCCAGGAACCCCACCTCCGCCCCCTCGCCGATCTCGAACTGGGAGTCGATCTGCTGCAAGCCCTCGCTGGCCGTCACGCCAAAGCAGAGGTGGACCGGATGCTCAACCTTCGTGCCCGGCGCCACGGTGATCCGCGCTCGAACACCGTACTGCTGCTCCTCAGCCTCGATGGTGACGCCCTCAATCTCGTTGACGGCCAACACGTCGCTGGCATGGATGACGGCGCTGGCCACCCGAGACGCTCGCAGCACGTCTGGCCTGCCGCCAGCCTGTTCGTAGGCGTCCAGCATGGCCTCGAACTCTCGCGCCCAGGAGGGATCCTGCTCGCTCACAATCGTGGCCTCTACAGTGGACGGCGCCTGCTCAGTCATCACACACTCCTTCAGCGACAACACGCTGGTAGGTGCCGCCCGCCTCCTCGCCCCAAGGTTGACTGCCGAGTAGATCCCCGTGAGGTCGACACCGACGCGCGAAGTAATCGCGTACCTCATCCGGGGTGCCGCTGTCGATCACGGCTCCACCGCACATCAGGGAGGCCCGATCGGCCACGCTCGCCATCTCATCGCGATGGGTGATCAGGAGAATGGACGTGCCCTCATCGGCCATGCGACGGATCAGCAAGATGACATCCTCCAGGCAGAGCACGTCGATGCCGGAATCCGGCTCATCTAGAATGGCGAGCCGGGGCTGCATGGCGTAGACGGCGGCCAGCTCGATGCGCTTCCGCTCCCCACCGGATAAGGCCTGGTCGACGGCGCGCCCCAGATAGGCCCTCGGCGCCAAGGCCACCGCCTCCAAGGCCTCCTCAATCCGCTCTCGGGAGGGCTCCTCCATCCCAAGGGCCAGATAGTCGGCCACGGGCAAGCCCTCAAACGGAGCTGGCGCCTGCCAGGCCAAAGTCAATCCAAGCCGCGCCCGCTCCGTCACCGAGAGATGCGATATATCCTGGCCGTCAAGAAGGATGCGCCCTCGCTCGGGCCCGTATCCCTCGGCCCCCATCAAGGCTAGGGCGAGGCTCGTCTTGCCGGAGCCGTTGAGGCCCAGCAGAGCATGGATCTCCGCGTGGCCGACCGCCAGGTCGACACTCCTCAACACCTCGGCCCCCGGCCGCTGGACCGATAGGCCCTCTACTTGCAGCAAAGCTTGCTTCATCTGTCCTCCATCAGTAGGGCGTCAGTCGCCTGTTCCGCCAAACGATTAGTATACCGCTCATGTGTCGGTAGCGCAAGGTATGGCGGGGTCGGGGTGCGCTAACGAGTTGTCGCAGAAGGGGAAAAAGAGGAGATCTCCGACTGTCGCGGTATAATAGGGTCACAATCAATGGCCCGTTCAAGCGCGAGAGGAGATCTCCAATGAAGAATGATATCACAGACGATGT
>CAZNRX010000047.1:0-30024 GCA_964575455.1 uncultured Anaerolineales bacterium
TCCTGTCTATACTCTCATGCCCATCTGAGTATACCACACGAGGGGCCATACGTCACTTTTCGCAATCCGGCGATAAGGTGAATAGTTGCGACCAATGAACAGCAACAATACAGCTTCCATCCCGCGGCACCAAGGGATGGGCCCTGATGCCCGTCACAGAAAACGTGAGCCCCACCGCACCCCGCGCGCTCACCACCAAAAAGGAGAGAATACTCCATGACCAGGAGCCAGCGCCTCGACGTCGCCCGCGCCCGGCTCCAGCCCGGCGAGTTCACCGTCCGTCACGATGCGGACGCCCGCCGCTTGAGCCGCAGGTCGGCCGCTCGCGATGTTGATCCCGAGGTTTTCCCTGTGCCCGCGTCGCCGCCGCCGCCGTGGCTGTCCGGAGCCGCACTACGAACGGGTTAGGCGGCCAGCCACACCGCTCCGAGCCGCACGACAAACGCTGGTGAGGAAGGCGGGCTAGATCAAGCCAAGCTTCTGACCACCCTTCTTGAATGCCTCAATCGCCCGGTCCAGCTGATCCTCGGTGTGCTCCGAGCAAAGCTGAACCCGGATCCTGGCCTTGTCGCGGGCCACCATCGGATAGACGATGGCCAACACGTAGATCCCCTCATGCCAGACGAAGTCCGCCAGCTCCTTCGCCGTCTTGCTGTCGCCGCACATAACAGGCACGATCGGCGTCTCGCTGTGACCGGTGTCGAAGCCCAGCTCCTTCATCTTGTCCAGGAAGTACCCACGGTTTTCCCAGACTCGCTCCACACGCTCCGGATTGCTCTCCATCACCTCTATGGCGGCGATGGTTGCCGCAGCGACGCTGGGAGGCAGGGCCCCGCTGAGGAGCCACGTGCGCGACTTGTTCATCGCGAACTTGATCAGCGCTTCGCTGCCGCTAAGGTGCCCCCCCACAATGCCAAAGGCCTTGGAGAACGTGCCCATCTCGGCGTGCACCTGGTCACGCGTAAGCCCGAAGTGATTGACGATGCCACGCCCTCCCTCGCCGAGAACCCCCTCGCCGTGGGCGTCGTCGACGTAGACGCCTGCGCCGTGCTCTGCCGCGATCTCGGCGATGGTCGGCAGCGGGGCTAGGTCGCCGTCCATGCTGAAGACCCCGTCGGTGACGATCCAGATGTGTTCGTAGGACGGCTGATGGGTCTCCGCTTCCTCCATGATGCGTTTCAGATCGTCAACGTCCTTGTGCTTGTAGATGGCCTTGTCCGCTTTTGTCAACCGTATCCCGTCGATGATCGAGCCGTGGTTGAGCGCGTCGGAGATGTAAAGATCCCCCTCACCGGCAAGCTGCGCCAGGACGCCCTGATTCGTCATGAAGCCAGTCTGAAAGGTGAGCGAGGCCGGTGCACCCTTGAACGCCGCCAAGCGCTCGTCTAATTCTCGGTGCAGGGACGTGTCGCCCGCGATGGAGCGATCGCTGCCGGCGCCCGCGCCGTATCGCTTTGTGGCCTCCACCATAGCCTGGACGACCTTCGGATGCGTGGATAGGTTGAGGTAGTTGTTCGAGCACATCACCACCACCTCTCTACCCCCGACAATTGAGACGGGCTTGCTAGGCCCTTGCAACTCTCGAGGCTCCCAAGTCAACCCTTCCTCGTCAAGTCGCTCATACTCCTCACGCAGATACGCTATCGGTCCCCTCGTAACGCCCATTTCTTGCCCCCCTGGTTCATCAGACATTCAGTTTCCTCTCCAGTTTCTCCAGCATATCCTCGACCATCGCCGCGAGGTCATACTCCGGATGCCAGCCCCACTCCTCCCGTGCAGCGCTGTCATCGATCGTGCAAGGCCATGAATCCGCGATCTCCTGGCGATAGTCAGGCTCGTACGTGATCTCGAAAGCCGGGATGTGCTTCTTGATCTCTGCCGCCAGCTCCGCCGGCGAGAAGCTCAGCCCAGCCAAGTTGAAGTCGGCGTGATGCTTAAGCTGATCAAACGGCGCGTCCATCAGCATGAGCGTTGCCCTGATGCAGTCGGGCATGTACATCATGGGCAGGACCGTGTCCCTCTCCAGGAAGCACGTGTACCGCTGATGCTTCAGCGCCTCGTAGAATATCTCCACGGCGTAGTCGGTCGTGCCGCCGCCGGGCAGCGTCTCGCTGCTGATGATCCCGGGATAGCGCACACCACGCACGTCCATCCCATACCGCTCGACGTAATAGTTGCAGAGCAGCTCCCCCGCCACCTTCGTCACGCCGTACATCGTTGTCGGCCGCAGGATGGTCTCCTGGGGCGTCTCGTCCTTGGGCGTGTCTGGACCAAAGGCAGCGATAGAGCTGGGCCAGAAGACCTGGGAAATCCCATACTCCCGGGCGATCTCGAGGACGTTGTACAGGCCGTTGAGGTTCACACGCCAGGCCAGCTGAGGGTTCTTCTCGCCGCTGGCGGAGAGGAGCGCTGCCAAGTGATAGATTGTGTCGATCTCGCACTCGTCCACCACCTCCTCTATCGTCTCCGATCGTGTCACGTAGACGTAGACAAAGGGGCCAGAATCACGCAGCTCCGGCCCCGGCTCGGTCTTGTGACCAGCAGCAACCACGTTTTCGCCGCCATACCGGCTCCTCAGTTCCATGACCAACTCGGAGCCGATCTGACCGACGGCGCCTGTCACGAGGATCCTGGGGACGCTCTTTGTCCCCGGAGTTTCGTCATTGGGCACTTTCGCACCTCCATCTTGCTCTCTCTCGATGTATCTGAACGTGCTTCGCACTGGGCTCACGGCCCAGCGCGCGGGCGAGTCAGAGACTCAGCCGTGCGCAAGCACAGATAGCATAGCTTCAACCGTGGTGAGTATATCACATCGTCCCTCTTTTTTCAATTGCCCTCACTGTGCTATAATGGCCCCAGCGACAACGATCAAGCAAGGAGAGGGGACCATGAGCCAGCCTATGGGCGATGGGACACCCACGTGGGGTGAGCCGGACCGCGTCGCAGTCATACGCTTCCGAATCGGCGAGCGAGCCGAGGTGATGGAGCTCCGTAAGCCCAATCACGCCCGCCAGATTGAAGGTATACGGTTCATCTGGCGCTGGCAAGAGGAGGACGCGGGCTACCGCATGTGGGTGCGGATCACCCACCGGGGTGAGCAAGCGATCAATCTGGACACAATCGACGTCCTCGATGCCCCGGTGCCGCCACTCAACACGGGGCGAGAAGCGTGGTCGGTGTATCAGAACGGCTGGCAGTCCTGGTCTCCAGCCTTCGCCCGTCATCTGGGAGACGGCCTCTACTCAAGGCCCGAGACCCCGGACTATCAGCGCAAGCACCAACCCCATGGCCAACCGGAGCACGAAAAGGATATCTCGTCCGAGTGGGTGACTGTCCTATCCGCGCGAAAGGGAGAGGCCTCCCAGGCTGAGCAGGCAGCCGCCCTTCTGGTCGGTTTTGTGACCGCGAAGGATCAGCTGGCCGAGATATGCGTGCGGGGGGATGGATCGGCCTTAGTAGCCCGTTGTCATTGTGACGGCATAACGATTGAACCTGGCTCGTCGATAAGCTCCGAGACGCTGGTAGTCCGTACCGGGACAGATCCACTCTCTCTGCTGGAAGCGTGGGCCGATGAGATCGGCCACGAGATGAAAGCCCGGGTGCCCTCAGAACCTCCCACAGGCTGGTGCTCCTGGTACACCTTCTACGGTGAGAACACAGCCCAGGACATCCTCGACAACGTGGCAGCAATTGACGAGCACGCGCTTCCCCTTGATACCATCCTGATCGATGACGGCTATCAGACCGCTATCGGCGATTGGTTATCGTTGAACAAGGACAGGTTTCCCGATGGCATGGAGCCTGTCACGGAGCGCATCCGCCGGGCCGGGCACCGCGCTGGCATCTGGGCGGCCCCCTTTGGCGTGTCGGCTGATTCAAAGCTTCTTGCGCGCCATCCCGACTGGCTGCTCAGGGACGAGGCCGATCAACCCGTTCTGGGATGGGTACACTGGGGAACGCCCTGTTACGCGCTCGATTGCACACATCCGGCGGCGCTGGACTGGCTTGGCGAGACGTTCAAACGTATGCGCCAGGCCTGGGGCATCTCCCTCTTCAAGATCGACTTCCTCTTCGCTGCCGCGCGTGCGGGCCGACGCCACGACCCCGCCGCCACCCGTGCACAGGCGCTGCGGCGCGGGGTCAGTGCCATCCGAGATGCCATCGGTAATGAGGCGTTTCTGCTCGGCTGCGGCGCGCCACTCGGCCCCTGCGTCGGGCTGGTGGACAGCATGCGGATCGGACCTGATGTCGACCCGAACTGGTATCCCATCTGGCGGAACGACCTCTCCGCCGTCTCCACCCAGAACGCGCTGCGCAACGTCGTCACCCGTGCCCCCCTCGACGGGCGCCTGTGGGCTAACGACCCCGACTGCGTGCTCGTGCGCCAGCGCGGGGAGGATATGGACCTGGTCTTAAACGAGGTTCGGACCCTGGCAGCGCTGGCGGCGCTGTCCGGCGGGTTGACCCTCAACTCCGACGACCTGACAGCCATCCAGCCCGGCCGTCTCAAATATCTGCGCCAGACACTGCCGCCGACCGGCACCTCCGCTCGCCCACTCGATCTCTTTGCACACGAGATGCCCGCCCTGTTCGTGCTCCCCGTGGAGCGGGGCTGGGGTCGCTGGTGGGTCGCCGGCGTGGTCAACTGGGGCGACCGCACCACCGAGACGACCGTGCCATTGGATGATCTGAGCCTGCCAGCGGGACGCTACCACGTCTTCCACTACTGGCGCCGCCGCTACCTGGGCGTGACCGACAACGCGATCACGATCCGCCGCCACCAGCCGCACGAGACAGCGGTCTTGCTCTTCAGACTTGTCTCCGACCGACCTGACCTGCTGACGACGACCTTCCACGTCTGCCAGGGCGTCGTCGAGGTCACTGGCTACAAATCCCAGATCACCAACGCGGCATCAACCGTCAAGGTCACGCTGGAGAAGGCAGGGCAGCAATTCGGGCGTGTGTTCTTCACCGTGCCAAAACAGTGGCGTCTGACCACGGCAGAGGCGAATGGACGGAGTCAGATGCCGGTGACCGAGGCGCCCGGCGTGATTAGCCTCGGGCTGACATTGGAGGAGAGCGCGACGGTTGAGGTGGAGTTTGAGCGAGCATCATAGCCCTCTTTCGCGATTTCGTGTGAGGGGAACAACAAAAGCCGTCACTACGGGTATGAAAAGGAGCTAGCCGTGGGCGAAAACACCTGTTGTGTCTGTCATCAAACGGTAGGCGCAGAGGCCAAATACCTTGGAGACCGCGTGTATTGCGAGCGCCATTACACCAAGGTGACCCAGGATCGACCGAGCGCCTGGCGCGCTGGGCTGGGCCACATCCTCAGCCAATTGGCCTTCGTGCTCATCGTCGTCAGCCTGGTGACCGTCCTCAAACCGGCGCTGACGGGGTGGTCGCTGTTGGCAGCCGGATGCCTGATGGCCCTGATTCCTGCTGGCATCTGGTTGATATTCTTCTACCACCAGGACCGATTGGAGGCGGAGCCTAAAGGCTATGTATTCGCCATCTTCATCCTCGGTGCACTGCTGGCTCAGGCGATCGGCATCCCGCTGCTGGAGGACGTCTTCGAGGTGCGCCGCTGGTTGCCCCTCAGCCCCTGGACCAACATCCTCGGCTCCATCCTGGTGGTTGGCTTCACCCAGGAGTTCCTCAAGTACGCCGCCGTGCGCTACGCCATCTACCCCTCTGTCGAGTTCGACGAGCGTGTGGACGGCATCGTCTACGCCACCGCTGCCGGGTTGGGGTACGCCACGATGCTCAACGTCCACTACGTCATTGCCAGCGGTGGGGTGAATCTACAGGCTGGCGTCATCCGGATCGCCGTCACCGCGCTCGCCCAGGCCAGTTTCGCCGGCCTGACGGGCTACTTCTTGGGGCGAGCCAAGTTCGAGGACGAGCCAGTCTGGTGGCTGCCCGCTGGCCTCGCGCTGGCCTCCGTTCTCAACGGGCTGTTCACTTATCTGCGCGGCGAGCTGACCACTACCGGGCTCAGCCTGGCCGGTGGTGGCTTCAACCCCTGGCCAGGCCTGATCCTGGCCGCCATCGTCGCCCTGGCCACTTTCGGCGCCCTGTTCTACTTGATCCGTCGCGCCAACAGGCTCACGCTGGCCCGCAGCGACGTGGGGTGATGGGAGAGGCAGCACACCGCTCTGCTCCCAGCCGCACTACGAACAAGACGGCGGCATGCTGCCGGGCCGCACGACGAGCGGGTTTGGAAGGAGACTTGGAATGACAACCATACAAGCTATTTGGCGACGTGACCGTTGGTCCGACGGGGCCGTCATCCTCCTCGTGGGAGTGGCCCTCACTCTGGGTCTTGTGCTGCGCGAGCTCACCCTCTTCCGCACCACGCCGTTCAGCCTTTCGCAGGCCGGCATCGCCGGACGTCGCCCTGCCGCGTGGGTGCGGGAGACCGGCGACGATCCCCTGCTGCGTCTGCGCGATGCCAGAAGCGGGGCGTTCGACACGGTGATGGAGTTGCGCAGTCGGCCGCTGGCCGCCGACGGGGAGCTCATCATGGCGCTGGACATGCTGGCGCTGGAGCGAGCGGGTCAAGTGACCGCCTATCGGACTCTCAGCACCGACCAGGTGCTGATCGAGGGAGAGACCGCGACTCGTCGCACATTCACCTACGTCCACGAGGACAGCAACCCATACGTGGATCGGCTGCCGGTTGTGGTGCGGGGGGTGGACTTGGCGCTGCGCGGCTCTCGCCACGAAGGCCGGGTCATCATCGTCACACTTCTGGCCGGCGCGGAGAACTTCAACGATCACCACCGATATTTCCGCGCTTTCGCCGAATCTCTGGAGTTCTGAGGGAGGGAGTCGCATTGCCTCCCCTTTTTAAGCTGGAGGAAACGATGGAAGAATCCAGGCGACTACTGATCATCGGCTTAGCTTTCCTGGTCATGCTCAGTTGCCGGCCTTTCGGCCCCGACGAGCTGCCCACCGCTACCGCCGTCCCACCGACCGAGACACCCCCACCAGAGGAGGAGAAGACGCCAACGCCCGTGCCAGAACCCAATGACCGTCAAATCCGCCGCAATCTGCTGCGCTCCACCGTGCAGATCATCGCCCTGGCCGAAAGCGGAGGGCGGCTTCAGCCTGTCTGGACCGGTTCGGGTTCGATCCTCACGCCGGATGGCCTCATCCTCACCAACGCCCACGTCGCCACCGCCACAGACCCAGCTCAACGACCGGACGCCCTGGGCGTGGCCCTGACCGTACGCTCTGACGAGGTGCCGGAGTTGAGGTATCTGGCCGAGATCCGGGACATAGACACCCAGTTGGACCTGGCGGTCATTCAGATCGTCAGCGATCTGGACGGCCGGCCCGTGAATACGGATCAACTGAACCTACACCATGTGCTTCTGGGCGACTCAGACCTGCTGGAACTAGGGGACGCGATACGGATTCTGGGCTACCCGAGCATTGGCGGTAAGACGATCACGTTCACCGGGGGGACGGTTAGCGGCTTCACCCGCGAACGGGGTGTGAACGGACGGGCCTGGGTCAAGACCGACGCCACCATCGCTGGCGGCAACAGCGGCGGGCTGGGGGCCAATCTGGACGGACAGATCGTCGGGGTACCCACTCAGGTCGGTTACGGGGAGGCTGACCGATACGCCGACTGTCGCTATCTGGCCGACACCAACGGCGACGGCGTGATAGACGAGGACGACAACTGCATTCCGGTGGGCGGTTTCGTCAACTCACTGCGTCCCATCAATCTGGCCAAGCCCCTCGTACAGGCAGCGCGCACGGGCATCGCGCCCAAGTCACCGCCCACGCCAAGCCCTGTGACCCCGCCCTCGGATGCGTCCCGCTTCTACAACCTGGTCTTCGCCCCCGACGTGACCGAAAACGACCAGCCAACCCAGGTCGTCAGCCAGTTGCCGTCGGGCGCCACTGATATCTACGCCTTCTGGAACTACAAAGGAATGGCCGACGGCATGACGTGGGAGGCCCGCTGGTATCACGAGGGGGAGTGGATAGAGGGTGCCAGTCAGCCCCCCCAGGCCTGGCAGGGGGGCGAGCGGGGAAGCTGGTGGGTCAGCATCTACAACACCTCCGGTTTGAGCGATGGCACCTACCTCATTGAGCTCTATCTCGGAGAGGAGCTTCTGGCGGAAGGGTCGATCGCTGTCGGCGTAGCTGGTCCCCCAGGCGAGGTCACTGGCCCCACCATCACCAGCATGATCTTCTCCGAAGGCATCACCGAGGACGAACAGCCCACCAATCCCAGCACCATATTGCCTTCCGGCATCTCCGAGGTCTATGCCTTCTTCGACTACGAGAACATGCGCGACGGCCTGTCCTGGAGCCGCACCTGGTACTATGAGGACGAGCAGGTAGCCAGCGCATCTGGCACCTGGGATAAGGGAGCCAGCGGGACCACCTGGGTCGGTCTCACTGCCGATGCGCCTCTCGAGCCCGGCGTCTACCGGTTGGAGGTATCCGTCGAGGAGGTACTGATCGCCGTCTCCGAGTTCACGGTCGCCGGCACGCAAGCACAGGAGGCCATTGGTCCCATCACCTTCGCCTCCGGCGTGGACGTACAGGGCAACCCCGTCAACCCGGGCACGAGCTTCCCTTCGGGCCTGTTGGAGCTCCACTTCTTCTTTGACTACGCCGGGATGCAGGATGGGATGAACGTCGATGAGAAGTGGTTCGTCAACGGCCAGGAGTTGGCCACGTTCAGCATCACTTGGGAGGAGGGAGCGAGCGGCACGTACCACGACAGGATCCATCGCGCTTCCAGCGAGCCGCTCTTGGATGGCGAGTATACGCTGGAGTTGTACGTTGAGGGCCGGCTGATGCAGCAAAGCACCGCCGTCGTCGGCACGGGCACACCGCTACCGACCCCCTCGCCTCCGACCGAGGGCCTGTATATCCAGGGCACTGTTGTCGACGCCGATACCGGCCGCGGCATCCCGGGCGCACTCTATGTCGTCCTCAACCCAGGTGTCACGATTGACGGTTGGGACGGCAGCGAACAACAGATCTACACCGATGCGGAGACCGACGCCAACGGGTACTTCGAGCTGCCACTTCCGTTGGAGCGAGGCCAATCCTACAGCATCATCGTATGGGCCGAGGGCTATTACCCCGCTGGAGGAGACGACCTCCTAGTCGCCGATGAGGCCTCTCCGTTGGAGGTAGAAATTGAGCTGCAGCGGGAGTAGAGCGACGCCCCTCATCAGCCAACCATGAATGCTGAGACGCCCACCCCCATAGAATCCCGTCTGCTCCCCATCGCCAAGCTCTTCTGGCCGGCATTGGAGGAGATCAGGGAAGACGAACGCAATACGGGGATATCGCTCGTCTTCGAATTCCTTTACAGTGCACCGATTGCATGCGTTGGGTTGGTGTGGCTGACTGTTGTCACCGATCTTGGGTTAATCAGAACGCAATGGCCGACGCTGCTGATCCTCTCGGGCCTGGTGATACTCCTCAAGCAGCTGAGCTTCACGTTCTTCATCGAAACTGCGCCCCGCAGCTACGGTTCTACAGAAGGATCATTGCGGGAAATCGTCTCTTGGTCGGCAGCCCTCGTGTTTGGCCCCGCCGCGCTGTGGGTGACCGTGCTGGGAGGATTCGGTGATTGGATCATCAAGGTACGGCAGCCCGCTTCGGCAGCCAGGCGCTGGACTCGCGTCCGGAATCTGGCCCTGGAGACCGCAAGGATCACCACGGGTCTGATCGCATTGGCGCTCTACCGGCGTTGGGGCGGTGCCTTTCCTCCGGCAGATCCGACGATACACGGCATCACACCAGCTGTGCTCGCCACGGCGGTGCGACTTGCGCTCTTGCAGCTTTTGCAGCTCCTCCCGCTGCTCGTCCTGGCCTACATGTCCCGGGTGCTCAGAGAGCAGCCAGGGACAAACGTCGTCCCTAGGCTCTACCGACTGGGCCGATACATCACTGCTCTAGCAGCCGTGCCCGGTTTGATCGAGCCTTTCGCCCTTCTGGCGGCCCTGTTATACGTGGAGATGGGGCTGGGCGGGTATCTCTTCTTTGTCGCCGGGGTGCTCTTGGCGAGCCTGCTGGCCCGTCAGTTGAGCAGAGCCTTCCTCCGGAGCCAGCAACATGCTCGCGAACTGGAGAAGCTCGAGCAGCTGGGACGGGCCATCATCCGGACGCCCGTGACGCCCCCGACGTTGTCGGACGTGTTGGGGGAGCACGTCCCCGACATGTTTCCCAACTTCCAAATCAACGTTCGTCTCTTCTCCAATCAGCTCATCTATCAGCACCCGGAGGGCCATTCGCCAGTGCCAGAGCAGGCCTGGGAGTGGCTGCGCACCCTCGACGGAACGCGCCGCTCGAAGGAAGCGAAACAGCTCTTGCCAGGAGAGACGCCGCCTTGGGCCGAGGAGCAGCTCACCCGACACGCGATAGTGCTGGCGCCCATCTTCAGGCCCGATGAAGCCGAACCCATCGGCGGCATCGCGATGGCCCAACGAGCCCATGGAGCATGGAGCGCCGAGGAGGTTACCAACTCACTGCCCGCCATCCAGACCCTGGCCCGGCAGATCGGGTCGGCGATGTACGGGGCTGAGCGCTATCGGATGGAGCAGGAATTGGCCCTAGCGGGGCAGATCCAGGCCAGTTTCCTGCCAGACCAACTGCCAGAGATACCGGGCTGGCATCTGGCAGCCACTTTGAAGCCAGCTCGCCAGACAGCCGGTGACTTCTACGACGTGATCCCCATGCCCAACGGCCGCTTCGGCATCGTAGTAGCAGACGTCGCCGACAAGGGGATGGGAGCAGCGCTGTACATGGCGCTGGCCCGCACGCTTCTGCGCACGTACGCCCTGGAATACCACACGCGCCCCGACTTCGCAATGAAGGTCACCAACCGGCGCCTCCTGATGGATACCGACGTGACTATGTTCGTCACCGTCTTCTACGGCATCCTCGACCCAAGGACCGGACAGCTGACGTACTGCAACGCCGGACACAACCCGCCCTACATCCTAGGCGCGAAAGGCAGGGGGGAGATTCAGGCACTGAGAAAGACCGGCATGGCTCTGGGAGCGATGGCCAGCCTCTCGTGGGAACAACGCACCGCTCAGCTCGCCCCAGGCGACACGCTGCTGCTCTACACCGACGGCGTCACGGACGCCCAGAACGAGCACGGCGCTTTCTTCGGCCAAGGACGGCTATTGGAGATTGCACAGGCGCATGCGAGTTTCCCGGCTCACGAGGTTCGAGACGCCTTGCTGCAAGCCGTGCAGGCCTTCACCGGCGAGGGCTCACAGTTCGACGACATCACGCTGATGGTTGCCGTTCGAGACGCCCACTTCTAGGCATGTCACACCAACCAATGTGGAACGCGAAACTAACACCGCTGGCATAGATTGGAGCTTATGGAACCGAGAACTGAAGACGCTTTGTACGCCCACAACGCACTCTTGGAAGAGTACGGAAACCACACCTGGCACGCACGGGATCCCGTCGCCACCCTGGTCAACACCATTCTCTCGCAGAACACCAATGACGTGAACCGCGACACGGCCTACAAACGGATGAGAGAGCGCTTCCCCAGCTGGGAGCAGGTCCGTGATGCGTCGGAGGAGGAGGTCGTCGAGGCGATTCGACCGGCGGGCCTGGGGCCCACCAAAGGGCCCCGCATCCAGGGTGCGCTACGGACCATCACGGAACGGGAGGGCGATATCACGCTCCACTTCCTGCACGACATGTCGACGGAGGAGGCACGTCAGTGGCTGACAGATCTTCCTGGCGTCGGCCCCAAGACCGCGGCCATCGTGCTCTGCTTCGCACTAGGCAAGCCCGCCTTCCCGGTCGACACCCACGTCCATCGCGTCAGCCAGCGACTGGGCCTGATCCCAGAGAGAACCAGCCGGGAGAAGGCACACGATATCCTGGAGGAGATCGTCCCGGAGGAGCTCTACTACGCTTTTCACCTCAACCTCATCGCCCACGGGCGCGCCATCTGTCACGCGCGGAACCCAGAGTGCAAGCAGTGCATGCTGCTCCATGCCTGCATCTACGGGCAAAAGACCACCGATGACGCCGTGAGGGAGGACGAGAACGGAGTCTAACCTATGAGCAGTAGAAGGGTAAATCTAGGGCGCCGGGGTGAGGAACTCGCCGCTGACGAGCTGACGCAGCGCGGCTACGATATCGTCGACCGCAACTGGTACTGCAGGATCGGCGAAGTGGACGTCGTGGCCCGTCAGGGTGACGCCTGGACCTTCTTCGAGGTGCGCACGCGGCGCGGCCGAGCCTTTGGCACACCGGAGGAGTCGGTGACACCGGGCAAGGTGGAGCGAATGGCCCAAGTGGCACAAATGTATCTATCCTCACACGACGTCAACGTCTACGAGATCAACTGGCGGATCGGCGTGGTGGCAGTGGAGATGGACGAGGCCGGCTACCTGCTAAGGGTCGATGTCTATGACAGCCTCTGGTAACGCCAGCCCAGCACCGGCTCCTTCAGGCCAGTGCGCTCGCCCTTCATCCTCGCCTTCTCCATTGGTGGTGATCGTGGGACCCACCGCGGTGGGCAAGACGTCCCTATCCCTCCATCTCGCTGAGGCCCTCGAAGGTGAGATCATCTCCGCCGATTCTCGCTCGTTCTACCGCGGGATGGACATCGGGACAGCCAAGCCCACACCGGAGGAAAGAGCGCGCGTTCCCCACCACCTGGTCGACATCGCTGACCCCGATGAGACAGTGGGGCTGGCCGACTACCAGGACCGAGCCTATGCAGCCATCGACGACGTTCTCGCGCGGGATAAGCTTCCGCTTCTGGTCGGCGGCACGGGGCAGTACGTGCAGGCGGTGGTCGAGGGGTGGCGCATCCCACGCGTGCCACCGCACCCAGATCTGAGAGAGGAGCTGGAGGCCAAGGCCGAGCGCAAGTCACCATATGCCCTGCACGACTGGCTGAAGCGCCTCGATCCTCAGGCTGCAGAGGATATCCATCCGCACAACGTGCGTCGAGTCGTCCGTGCGCTCGAGGTCTGCCTGATCACCGGGCGCCCCATCTCCGAGCAGCAGGGGAAGGAACCCCCTCCCTATCAGATCCTGCAGATTGGGCTGACGATGGACCGTGACGATCTCTACGAGCGCGCCGACCGGCGGCTAGAGATGATGATCGAGGCCGGACTGGTGGACGAGGTGCGAGCGTTGCTGGAGCAGGGATACCACTGGCATCTTCCCGCCATGTCGGCTGTGGGATACACGGAGTTCGAGCCTTTCTTCGAGGGGTCCCCCCCTGAACGCGCCGAGGAGACAGTGGAGGTAGGTGAGGTGATGGCCGAGATTCGGAGCAACCTCCATCGGTTTATTCGCCATCAGTACAACTGGTTCAGCCTCGACGATCCCGCTATCCACTGGTTCGACGTCGCCCATACCGCCCACCAGGAGATCGAGGCCGTCGTCCGTAGGTGGCTTAGCGAGCTCTGACAGGCGTGACGGGAGCCAGGCTCGTTTGCCTCAATGAGGCGCTGATGGTAGAATCCATGGCAGTCATCAGCTGTGCAGGGGCGGTGTCTGTTCCCCTGCGGGTTCATCAATCGTAGGAGTGTGCGAATGCTGGTTCGTCCGGCGGAACCAAAGGACCTGGCCCTTTGCGGGGGGTTGGATCATTCTTGTACGACCGACCGTGTCTGGCAAATGGACAACCGCAAGACGAGCGAGGTTAGGCGCGTCGTGTTCCGCACAGTGCGCCTGCCGCGCGAGATCGACATCGACTATCCCCGACAAGGAGAGGGCCTGCTTGCAGGCTGGAAGCGGCGCGACGACTTCATCATAGCGGAGGTGGACGAGCGTGTCTGCGGTTACGCCACGCTCGCCATCCAGCCCGAGCACGGCCTGGTGTGGGTGGGCGACCTGGTTGTGGATCGCTCCCAGCGACGGCTTGGCATCGGCACAGCGCTCCTGAAGGCCTCTGCGCAGTGGGGATGCCAGCGGGATATGGTCAGGCTGACGCTGGAAGTGCAGACTAAGAGCTATCCAGCCATCCAGTTCTGCCAGGCGTGCGGCCTCACCTTCTCCGGCTACAACGATCAGTACTGGTCCAGCGAGGACATTGCCGTATTCTTTACTGGTAGGTTACGATAGTCCCTCTGCGGGGGCTTGAGACCGGGTAGTGCCCTGGAAATAAGGGTCGTCATCTGGTATTGGTCAGTATCTCTAGTGGGTTGATGGGGTTTTCGTTGGTGTCGGGCATTCAAAGGTTTTTTGAGTTGGTCAACGTCGTGCTCACCTCGGGCATCGTCATCTTCTCCTTTGCCCTTCTGCTGTATCTGCTCATCTACAGTCGGCGCAACAACGTAGCGCGCACGTTCACCTTCTTGCTCGGATGTGTGCTGACAACGTACTTCGTGGATCTGGCTCTGTTCAACGTTGAGGACTGGCAGGCGGCCAAGCCCTGGCTGGAGGTGCAGTGGATTGGCATCGCCCTTACCCCCGCAGCCTATCTCAACTTCTCCAACGCGCTGCTGAACACGACGGGCGAGCGGAGTAAGCTGCAGAGATCCGCCGTCCGCGTGAGCTACGTCCTGAGCACGCTACTGTTGGTCGGGGTGGCCTTCGGGGACTTGATCGTCCGGGGAGGTGGGCTGACGCACCGGGCGCCACACCTGCTGCCTGGACCGCTCTTTCCGCTCTTCACCCTCTATTTCTCTGTCGCCGTCGGCTGGGGAGCGGCAAACGTGGTGCGCGCACGCCGGCGCTGTCTCACGTCGACCTCACGGCGTCGGATGTCGTATCTAGCAGCCACGTTCGCAGCACCGGCGGCCGGCGTCTTTCCCTACCTTCTGCTTGCCAGGTGGCCGCCATCCGCGCCGGGCGTTGCGCTCTGGTTGATACTGGTCCTCGGGAACATCGGCGTGGGTATGATGCTCGTCATCCTGTCCTACAGCGTGGCCTCGTTTGGCGCTCTCACCCCCGATCGCGTGGTGAAGCATCGCCTGGTACACTTCCTCCTCCGGGGTCCCTTCGTCGCCACCCTCGTGGTCCTGGTCATCACCGTCACCTCCCAGGCGGAGGGATGGCTGGGCCTCCCCAGCCGCCGCATCATGCTCTTCGGCGTCGTCGGTGTGATCCTGCTGCTGCAGATCGGCATTGAACTCGCCAAGCCATTGATTGACCGGGCGCTCTACCTCCATGATCAGGCAGAGATCGAGTGGATTCAGCAACTATCGAGTCGTCTCCTCACATCCACTGACCTACACCAATTCCTGGAGAACGTGCTCACCGCGCTGTGTGAGCTGCTGCGAATCGATACAGCTTTCGTGGCCGTCATCGACGAAGGAGAGCCCCATCTCGAGGTCACCTGCGGAGACCTGCAGTCCCATCAGCCTGGTCAGCTCTCCTTGGAGGCCTGGCAGGTGTCGCTGCAGCAGATAAGGGCGGATCAGGACGATGGTAGAGACAGCAACGCCAGCACGCAGAGCAACCCCGACAACGGCGCTGAGGGTGCAGGACAGCAGCGTCTCGAACGACACGGCGATCTCTTTGTGTGGAACGGCTATTGGCTTGCACCTCTACGCGCTGCCAAGGACAGAGATATCATCCTGGGCGTGATCGGTCTCGCGGCTCGGGCTTCAGAGCCAGACTTGACGCCGGAAGAGAAGAGGGGCGTGGATAACCTGCTCACACAGGCAGCCGCGGCTCTGGAGGATCGTCAACTCCAGCAGGGCATCTTCAGCGCTCTGGAGCGGATTATGCCGGAGATTGAGGACATCCAGCGCCGACGCGGCATGATACACTACGTCGGTGACGAAGCCCTAGCCGATTTCAGCCTGGTCGAATCTGGCGAGTTCCGCGAGTGGGTACGTGACGCGCTCAAGCACTACTGGGGAGGCCCCAAGCTGACCACGAGCCCGTTGATGGCCCTCCAGGTCGTCGAGCGCGCGACCCACGAACAGGACGGGAACGCCATGAAGGGGCTGCGATCGGTGCTCCGTGAGGCGATTGAGCGCCTGCGCCCGGAGGGGGAGCGAAAGATGACGGCCCCCGCCTGGCTTCTGTTCAATATCCTCGATCTGAAGTTCCTTCAAGGGCACAAGGTGCGAGAGGTGGCCAAGCGATTGGCGATGAGCGAGTCGAACCTGTATCGCAAGCAGCGCATCGCGATCAAGGCAGTGGCCCAGATGCTGGCGGAGATGGAGCGAGAGGAGCTGAAGAATCACAAGGAGGGTGCGGGGAGGGCATAGAGGCAGGAAAGGACGCTGGCTTGACGACGACCCAGAGCGACACGTGCTCGCGCTGCCTAGCACTTGGCGGAGCCGCTGTTGAAGTGCCAGGCACCTCGTGCGAATGCACGTCGACAACCTTCTTTCAGTGGAGCCATGAGTTGAGTGCGGGAAAGCCTAGTACTACAACGTCATTTCGCCCTAATGAGGCCATTTGGCGCTCACTAGAAGCTCCTTGCAGTGCATTTTAGGTATCCAACCCGGCCGACATCGGCAGTTTTGGCGCTAAGTTGACGACTTGTAGGTACCGTTGCGGCAAGTTAACGTTGTAGTACTAGAGAAAGGCACAGGGTGCAGCAAAGTGAAGCAAACATCGCCAGGAGGCTAGACATGGGACAGAGAGGAGAGTGGATCCCTCCCAGCGCGCCGCTAAGCGAGGGGTATTGGCAGGCGTTGTTACGCGATGGAGAGTTCGGAAGGGCCGCGCCCACCGTCAGCACCGCCGAGCTGGTCCTCCAGCCATTGTGGGCGGAGCGCGTGTCCGACAAGAAAGAGGGAGAGCGAACCGACTCGGACGCGGAGGCGAAACCTGGGGACACCGACGAATCGATTGACGTTGAGGCCCCGTGGGAGAGGGCGCACGACCTGAAGGCCCAGGGGAAGGTCTTGGAGTTGCCTGTCGTCGGCTGCAACCGAGGCGGGCTGCTTGTGGGATGGAACGAGCTGCGAGGATTCGTTCCAGCCTCCCACCTGCTGGAACTGGAGCCCTCCGCGGACGAGCAGGAGCGCCAGGAGGAGCTGCGGCGTCTGGTTGGCACCAGGCTGTCGCTCAAGATTATCGAGTTGGATCAGGACAACAACCGCTTCGTCCTCTCAGAGCGAGCAACCCAGATCGACGACGTCCAAGGAGAGGATCTGCTCAAGACGCTTGCACCCGGGGACGTCTGTCAGGGGCGGGTGACCAATCTCTGTTCCTTCGGCGCTTTCGTCGACCTGGGAGGATTCGAGGGACTTGTTCACATCTCGGAGCTCTCCTGGGGCCGGGTAGGACACCCCGGTGACGTTCTTAATCCCGGCGACCTCGTGGATGTCTACGTCCTGAACGTGGAGCCCGAGCGGGAGCGGGTGGGGCTTAGCATCAAACGCTTGCAGCCGAATCCCTGGCGCTCGGTCGAGGAACGCTACCGGGTCGGTCAGATTGTGAAGGGCACCGTCACCCACGTGGTGGATTTCGGAGCCTTTGTGCAGGTGGAGGACGGGCTTGAAGGGCTGATCCACGTCTCGGAGCTGGCGCCTGCCACGCCAAACATGGCGGAGAGCAAGCCGTGCGATCCCCACGACGTGTTGCAGGACAACGATCCGGTCTCGGTCGAGGTGCTGACCATCGACAGTGAACGGCGTCGGATGGGGCTGAGGCTTCAACAGGTACACCCCGGCCCTGGAGAGCCGGGGGGCGATGGGCAAGTGGACGGCGGGACGCCCTCTGGAGACTAGCGGAGCCTTCCACCAAGAGGTGAAGCGGAGCGACTCATGCGCAGGAGATACAACACCCAGCAGCCGGACGACCTCTTGAGCAGCCCCCTGCTCCAGCAGATCCTGGCCCTCGTCGTCATCGCGCTCGGCGCCATCACGCTGCTTGCAGCGTTTGGGGTGACGGAGGGACGCTGGGCTAACGCCTGGGTTGGCTTCCTGCGCCATCTCGTGGGATGGGGAGCCTACCCCTTGGGAGCGTCGATTGTCCTTGCCGGGCTCCTTTGGCTCCAGTACCTGCTGGATCGGGCCATCCACTGGCGCTGGCGCCCCTTCGTTGGCGCCGAGCTAGTTTTCTTCAGCCTCCTGGGGCTGACGCACGCCCTCCTCGGCCGCAGCGATCCCTGGGCGTGGATAGAGAGGGATTGGGGGAGCGGGCTCGTCGGCTGGGCGCTCTCGGTTCTCCTGTCGACCTATCTCGGCTGGCCGGTCACCATGCTCATCCTTGCTGGCCTCTTGGTGTTAGGGCTCGGCCTGGCCTTCGATGTGACACTCGGCGACCTCAAACGAAGTGTACGCGTGTTACAGGGCGGCATCGCCTCCTATCGAGCGCGCCGCGCCAGGGCTCGGCTGCGCAAGGCCCACCATAAGAAAGAAAAACGCCAAACCCCAAGCCGCTCCCATGCGCCCAGGGCGGAACCGTCCCCAGCGGAAGCCCCACCGTTCAAGCCCAAAGACCGCACCTCCGAGGGGCGTGGGGCAGCAAGCAGGCCGGACCGGTCCTTGCCATCTGCACCAAAGGCGGCTCCCACCATAAGAAGGAGCAGCACAGCGCCTCGTGGCAAGTCAAGGCGCACGCCGTCGCCGGCCTCGCTTCAATCCGCCCTGCCGCCACTCGACCTGCTGGATCAATCCGAAGGACCGCCATTGACGGACAAGGAGATTCGCCGCAAGTCTCGCATCATCAAGCAGACGCTGGCTCAGTTCGGCCTGCCCGTCGAGGTGGTCGAGGTGCGCATGGGCCCGACCGTGACCCAGTTCGGCGTCGAACCTGGCTTCGTGGAGCGCCCTCGGTCCGGCGAGCGGAAGGTGCGCGTGAGCCAGATCACTCAGCGGACGGACGACCTGGCGCTGGCACTGGCCACACCGCGCCTCCGCGTCGAGGCTCCGGTCCCCGGCCGACCCTTCGTCGGCATCGAGGTGCCCAATGAGGAAATCCAGGTGGTCGGGGTCCGTGAGGTGATGGAATCGGAGGCCTTCCAGCGGCTGGACTCCCCCCTGGCTATCGCCCTCGGCCACAACGTCGCCGGTCAGGCCATCGTAGCGGACCTCATCAGGATGCCCCACCTCCTCATCGCGGGAACCACCGGCTCCGGCAAGTCCGTATGCATCAAGTCCATCACCACCTGCCTGATCTGCAACAACACCCCAGACGAGTTACGGCTCGTGATGATCGACCCCAAGATGGTTGAGTTGGTCCGCTTCAATGGCCTCCCGCACCTCTACGGGGAGGTTGAGGTCGATCTGGAACGGGTCGTCAAGGTGCTGCGCTGGGCGGCGCTGGAGATGGACGAGCGTTACAAGCGCTTCGCAGCGGCCTCAGCTCGCCACCTGGACGACTTCAACCGCAAGATGGCGGAGCAGGACGAGCCCACGTTGCCGCGCATCGTCGTGATGATCGACGAGCTGGCCGACCTGATGATGTTGGCGCCCGAGGCGGTGGAGCAGCTCCTCTGCCGCATCGCCCAGATGGGCCGCGCCACAGGCATCCACCTGGTGGTAGCCACTCAGCGCCCCAGCACGGACGTGGTGACGGGGCTGATCAAGGCCAATTTCCCAGCGCGCATCTCCTTCGCCACCGCCAGCCAGGTCGATTCGCGCGTGATCCTCGATATGCCAGGCGCGGAGACCCTCCTGGGCGACGGCGACATGCTCTACCTGGCCCCAGACGCCGGGCACCCCCAGCGCGTGCAGGGATGCTACGTCTCCGCGGAGGAACTGGATCGCGTCACCGCCTTCTGGCGCAGCAAGGTCGGGCCGGTTGACGAGAAGAGCCCCTGGAAGCGCATGATGCCGCCCAAGGAGCCAAGCTCGTCCCCCAGCCGCTCGAAGAGCCAGCCGCCCAATCAGAGCCAGTTCGACGCTGACTATGTGGACGAGGACATGCTGCAGCGCGCTATCGCCCTCGTGAAGAAGCGCGGCAATGCCTCCGCCTCTCTGCTGCAGCGGCGCCTTCGCGTCGGCTACCCCCGTGCGGCGCGCTTGATGGAGGTCATGGCGGAGATGGATATCATCGGACCACCCGTCGCCGGCGGACAGAGGCGCGATGTGCTCATCGAGGATGAAGAAGAGGACCAAAGCGATCGTGGATCTGATCATCGTTGAGTCCCCAACCAAGGCAAAGGCGCTGCGTGGCTTCCTGGGACGGGGCTACCGCGTTCTCGCCACCATGGGCCACATCCGCGACCTGCCTCCCAAGGAACTGGGGGTGGACGTCGAGCGGCGCTTCCGCCCCACCTACTGGTACCGCCGCGGCGGCAAGAAACGCGCCCAGCGCATCAAGGAGGCCGCCACCGAGGCCAACGCCGTCTACCTGGCCACCGACCCTGACCGAGAGGGTGAGGCCATCGCCTGGCACGTGACGGAGGCCATCAAGCCCTCGCTTCGAGGCAAGGATGCGCGCCGCATCACGTTCCACGAGATCACGCGCGAAGCGATAGAGGTCGCCGTTGCAGCTCCTGGGTCCCTCGACGTGGACCTGGTAGACGCTCAGCAGGCCCGACGCATCCTGGATCGTCTGGTGGGCTACCAGGTCAGCCCAGTGCTCTGGAAGGCGATCAAGGGTCCCAAAGGCCTCTCGGCCGGTCGGGTGCAAACCGTGGCTCTCCGGCTGGTGGTGGAGCGCGATCGGCGGATCGAGGACTTCGACCCCGAGGAGTATTGGCTGCTTGAGATCGAGCTATCCAAGATCACCGACCAGAACCTGCGCTTCCGCGCGCGGCTGGTGGCGATCGACGGCAAGAAGGCCGAACTCAAGATCGAAGAGGACGTCCGCCCCATCGCCGACCAGATACAGACCGCCGACTATCGGGTGCTGAAGGTCAACCGGAGGCAAAAGCGCCGCCGTCCCTATCCCCCCTATACAACCAGCACGCTGCAGCGAGACGCCGCGCGCAAGCTTCACTGGAGCAGCAGCAAGACTATGCGCGTGGCCCAGCAGCTCTATGAGGGCGTCGATCTTCCTGAAGAAGGCACCGTGGGACTGATCACCTACATGCGCACCGACTCCACCCACGTGGCCGAGTCGGCTCAGCGGGAGGCGCGTGAGGTTATCGCCCGCTACTGGGGTGATGACCACGTCCCGGACAAGCCACCCCGCTACAAGACCAAGTCGAAGGTGGCTCAGGAGGCCCACGAAGCGATCCGCCCCACATCCTCCCAGCGTCTGCCCAAAGCCATGCGCGAGCACCTGACGGCCGACCAGGCGGCGCTGTACGAGTGGATCTGGCGGCGCTTCATCGCCAGCCAGATGAAGCCCGCCATCTATCACGACACCACGGTGGACGTGGCCTGCTCGCGAGGGGGCCGCGACCTCCCCTACCTCTTCCGGGCAAGCGGACGGGAGCTGCTGTTCAAGGGATTCATGGAGGTCTACCCGGTCCGCTGGTCACAGCGCTCCAGCTACAAGCTCGGTGCCGCCAACCAGGATCTCCCGACGCTGACGATTGAGGAGCCGTTGCTCCTCCAAGACGTGATCCCCGAGCAGCGCTTCACCGAGCCTCCCCCTCACTTCACCGAGTCGAGCCTGATCAAGGAACTGGAGAAGCGCGGCATCGGCCGGCCCAGCACATACGCCGGCATCGTCCGTACGCTGTTCAAGCGGAAGTACGTGAGACGCACGGGCAAGTCGATTCGGGCTCAGCCGCTCGGCTTCGTCGTCTGTGATTTTCTGGTGGAGCAGTTTCCCGACCTCTTCGCGGTGCCTTTCACCGCCGAGATGGAGGACGAGCTCGACCGCATTGCGCGCGGTGAGCGGGCCTGGGTGGAGGTGCTGCGCGACTTCTATGGCCCTTTCGAGACAGCGCTCGCGACGGCGCAGCAGGTAGCTCGGGAGGAGAGCATCGTCGTACCGCACTCGCCAAGGCACAAGGGGGAGCCCACCGGGGAGACCTGCCCCGAGTGCAGCGGAGACGTGGTGGTTCGCGAGGGCAAGTACGGCAAGTTCAAGGGCTGCTCAAACTTCCCCCAGTGTAGGTGGACCTCAGCCTATCCGCAAGAATCGACGAAAACAAAGGAGAAGGTGGACGGCAAGAGGCAAGTTGAGAGGACGGACGAGACCTGCCCGGCATGCGGTGGGCACGTGGTGATACGAAAAGGCAAGTACGGGCGCTTTCGGGCCTGTTCGAACTACTCTGAATGTGAATGGAGTGCTCCCCTGGTAATGGGTACGTGCCCCAGGTGCGGGGGCGATCTGGTCGAACGGAAGGCCAAGATGGGCGTCTTCTGGGGATGCTCCAATTACCCCAACTGCACTTATCGCCAGCTTCCGAGCGATGCGGAGCAGAGGGAGCGGTCGGGGCGTTGAAGCAGACAGCGGAGCTCCCCCTCGGTCTTGCGTCCAGAGGCCAACGTGCGCTGGAGGAGCGCCCGGAAGGGCCGGTCTCGGCGCGCCCTCGCATCATCGCTCACCTCGATCTGGATGCTTTCTACGCCGCTGTGGAGATGCTCGAGAACCCCGACCTGAGGGGGAAGCCGATCCTCGTCGGGGGGCGCCCGGAGAGCAGAGGCGTCGTGGCCACGGCCTCCTACACCGCTCGAGAGCGGGGCGTCCACTCTGCGATGCCGATGGCGCGCGCCGTCCGTCTATGTCCCCAGGCTATCGTGCTCCCGCCTCGATTCGATGTCTACCGGCGCTACTCTCGCCGTGTGATGGCAATACTCAAAGAGGTAGCCCCGTTGGTGGAGGCGGTCAGCATTGACGAGGCCTATCTCGATCTGACCGGGGACGTAGATGAATGGCAGGAGGCGGCGGGGGCTGCACACCGGCTTCAAGAGCGGGTGCGGGACGAGGTGGGACTCTCGGCATCGATAGGCGTAGCAACGAACAAGCTGGTGGCGAAGGTAGCCTCGGATTATGATAAGCCAGGGGGCCTGACCGTCGTGCAGCCGGGAAGCGAGGCTGGCTTCCTCGCGCCGCTGCCGGTTCGAGTGATCTGGGGTATTGGTCCCGTGACGGCGGAGAAGCTGGCCCAGATAGGCGTGACGACAATCGGGGATCTGGCCTGCTTGTCTGAACGGGCGTCCGAGGGGGAAGAAATAGCGGAGTTCCTCCTTGGCAGCCATGGCGCTGCGCTGGCGCGACGGGCCAGGGGTATCGACCCCCGCCCAGTCTCCCCGGAGCACGAACGGAAGTCGGTGAGCCGAGAGACGACGTTCAGTCAGGATCTCCAGGCGTTGAGCGACCTGAAGCGCGAGCTGTGGCGGCTGAGCCAGAGCGTGGCACGGAGGCTGGAGCGGGCCGGGGTAGCCGCAGGCACGATCGCCATCAAGCTCCGGTACGAGGACTTCGAGACACTGACCCGTCAGATGAGCCTGGATGTCCCCACTGGCGACGAGGTGCGCATCTACCAGGCAGCCCTGGTGCTGCTGAAGCAAACGTGGGAGCACGGGCGGCGAGTGCGGCTTCTGGGCGTTGGAGGTGATCACCTGGCGCCACCGAATGGACAGCTGCCGCTCTTCCGCATAGGCGACTACGTCGACCCGGTGACAGCGTCGACCCGTAATCTGGCGGTCTCCTAACCCATGCGAGAGAGGCAATCAGCGGGTCCGTGCCCCTGAGTCGCGGGTCCCTTGACTTCTCTGGACCCTGTACTATCCTATGCTCAACGATCTTGCAGACACAATCATGCCCCTACTGATAAAGGGGACTCACGGTGCCTGGCACTTGGCGGAGCCGCTGTTGAAGTGCCTGGCATCTAATGCGAACGGAAGTCGACAAACCTCTTTCAGGGAAGCCAATCATAAGGTGACAAAATGAAACAATCAGACTCTGGAAGCAAAGCAGCTCGTTCAATGGCTGAGGGTATTCTGTTCACTGATCAATATCAGCTCACAATGGCCCACCTCTACTATCGGATGGGGCTTCACGAGAAGAAGGTCCAGTTCGATCACTTCTTCCGCGACTATCCCGCCTACGACGGCCACAAGGCTGGCTATTGCATCTGCGCCGGGCTGGAGTGGCTCCTGGACTGGATGGAGTGGGCGCGGTTTGGCGATCAGGAGATCGATTATCTTCGCGGTCAGACCGGGCGAACAGGCGAGCGCCTCTTCGAGGATGACTTCCTGGATTGGCTGCGGGACAATGGTTCGTTCAAGGGGCTCACCATGCGCGCCGTCCCGGAGGGACGCGTGGTCCACCCCAACGTTCCGTTGACGGTGGTCCAGGGCCCTCTGGCGATGGCGCAGATTCTCGAGACCGCGCTGCTCAACCACCTCAACTACCAGACGCTCATCGCCACCAAGGCCTCCAGAATCCACAGCAGCACGCACGGGCAGTTGCTCCTGGAGTTCGGCCTGCGCCGGGCTCACGACAGGGGAGCCCATGCCGGTGCAAGAGCCGCTCTCATCGGCGGCGCCGACTTCACCTCCAACGTCGGTGCCTCCGCCATTCTGGGCTACCCGCCCAAGGGAACCCACGCTCACAGCATGGTTCAGGTCTTCATGGGGCTCGGAGAAGGGGAGCTGGCAGCGTTCCAGGCCTACGCCGACGTCTACCCTGATGACTGCCTGCTCCTCGTCGACACCATCGATACCCTGGAGAGCGGCATCCCCAATGCCATCAAGGTATTCAACAACCTGCGGCGCCAAGGGCATGAGCCAATAGGCATCCGCCTCGATTCTGGAGATCTAGCCTACCTCAGCATCCAGGCCGCTAAGATGTTGAACGACGCCGGTTTCCCTGATACGTCCATTGTCCTATCAAGCAACCTGGACGAGCTTAACATCTGGCAGATCATCACCCAGATCCAACAGGAGGCAAGCCGATACAACGTCGACCCCGACCACCTGATTAGCCGGCTGGTCTACGGCGTGGGGACCCGCCTGATCACGTCCTGGGGTGAGCCAGCCTTGGGCGGCGTCTACAAGCTGGTGGCCGTCCGTGATGGGGGAGAATGGATCCCGGCAATCAAGATATCGGAATCGACGGCCAAGACGCCCAATCCCGGGCACAAACACGTGTGGCGCGTCTATGACAGACGAGGGAAAGCCACAGCCGATCTCCTCAGCCTTGACGACGAGGTCCCGCGTGAGATGGAGGAGGTGAAGCTGCATCATCCAATCGAGCACACGGTCCACCGGAAGCTGACCCAGGACGAGATCGAGGAGATCGAGCCCCTCCTGGTGGACGTGCTGGATGAAGGTGAGCTGGTCTACGATCTGCCATCGCGAGGAGAGGAGACGCAGCAGCTCCCGTCCATCGAGGATATGCGCGCTCGACGCCACTCCGATATTGAGCGGCTGGATCCAGGTGTCAAGCGGCTCATCAACCCCCACGTCTATCACGTCTCCCTGACGGAGCGCCTGTGGGAGCTCAAGCAAGCGTTGATCGCGCGGGCGAAGCCGCGAAAGGGCAGCGGCTCGGCCTCGTAGGACGAGGGGGCCACGTTCACCCCCGGGCACCCGGGCAGCAGGACACCCCGCGCTGTCCCGTTAATACTTCCGTAACGGATGTGAAATGCTCACCATCTCCATCCTAGGGTATACTGTAACTTACAGTGCCTGGGAGCTAACCGTCCCGCCCCGGTTAGTTTCCAGGTACTTGTTTTTTCCCCGGCTGAGATGACCGATCAACTTGAGGGCTCAGTAGAGCGTATCACCTACTATAACGACGAAAACGGCTACTCCGTTGTTCGTCTCAACGTCCAGGGCCACCCGGACCTGGTGACCGTGGTCGGCAACCTGCCCGAGGTACAGCCGGGCGAGAGCCTCCGCCTGGAGGGCCGCTGGACAAAGCACCCGCAGTACGGACGCCAGTTCAAGGCTGAATGGTGCAAACAGATCCTACCCGCCACCATTGAGGGCCTCAAGGCCTACCTGGGCTCGGGCATGATCAAGGGCGTTGGACCGGTCACTGCCAAGCGCATCGTCCAGCGCTTCGGGGTCGACACCCTTCAGATCCTCGACGAGAAGCCTGGGCGGCTGCGGGAGGCGCTCGGGGTGGGGCCCAAGCGGGCTGCCGCCGTCGCCGAGGCCTGGGAGGAGCAGAAGCAGATCCGCGAGGTGATGATGTTCCTCCAAAGCCACGGCGTCTCCACCAATTTGGCCGTCAAGATCTACAAGGCCTACGGTGACGACGCGCTGCAAGTGGTGCAGGAGGACCCATACCGACTGGCCCGGGACATCTGGGGAGTGGGGTTCAAGACCGCAGATAAGGTAGCCCAGGACCTCGGGCTGCCACACGACGCGCCCTCCCGGGTACAGGCCGGCGTGGCCTACGTGCTGAGCCAACTGGCCGACGAGGGACACGTGTACGTGCCAGAGGAGGAGTTGGTGACCGAGGCAGCGCCTCTTCTGGAGGTCGAGTCCAATCTGATCAGAGACGCTATCGGAGAGCTCGACGTCGACGACATCGTACAGCGCGAGACGCTGCGCTACCCCGGCGTCGAGCAGGGAGAGGAACGACTGAGGTCGCAACCAGGCGCTGAGGGGCCTGGAGGCGAATTACGGCCCGGCCTCCAGGTGCGCGAGGAGCAGGCCGTCTATCTGGCACCCTTCTACTACGGAGAGGTTGGGGTTACCAACCGGCTGCGGGATCTACTGGATGATCCGAGCACACGTCTGGCTCCTTTCCGCAGCGTCGACTGGGACGCGCTCCTTTCGCAGATCACCCGCAACGCAGCCCTTGACCTCTCCGCCGAGCAGCAGCGGGCCGTGCGAACCGCGCTGACGAGCAAGGTGACCGTCCTGACTGGCGGACCGGGGACGGGGAAGACGGTCACCGTGCGCACCGTCATCACCGCGCTGGAGGCGTTCCAACGCAGATACGCCCTCTGCGCCCCTACGGGGCGCGCCGCCAAGCGCCTTTCCGAGGCCACGGACCGCCCGGCCAAGACCGTCCATCGCCTGCTGGAGTACTCGCCACAGCACGGCTTCAAACGGAATGCAGAGGCTCCGTTGGAGGTTGACTGCCTCATCGTGGACGAAGCCTCAATGCTCGACCTGCTGCTGACGAATCACCTGCTCAAAGCCGTAAGCTCCGCGACGCACGTCCTCTTCGTCGGTGACGTGGATCAGCTTCCCTCCGTGGGCGCTGGCGACGTGCTGCGCGACATCATCGCATCCGATCGCGTGGCAGTGGTGAAATTGACCGAGATCTTCCGCCAGGCCGCCAACAGCGGTATCGTGGTCAATGCCCATCGCATCAATCGAGGCCAGTTTCCCGTCCTCAACGAGTTTGATGATTTCTACTTCTTCTCGAAGGAAGACCCTGCGGAGGCAGCCGACCTGCTGGTCGACATCGTAAAGCGCCGTATCCCGCGCAAGTTCAAGCTGGACCCCCTGGCCGACGTGCAGATTATGGCACCGATGTACCGCGGGGCGTGTGGCGTCTCTAACCTGAACGATATGCTTCAGCAGGCTCTCAATCCCCCATCGCCGCAAAAGGATGAGAAGCGAGTGGGCGGCCGCATATTCCGCGTCGGTGATAAGGTCATGCAGACGCGCAACAACTACGATAAGGATGTCTATAACGGAGACATCGGTCGGGTGACGCGCATCGACACCAAGGATCAGACCATGACCATCAGGACCGACGAGCGCGACCCCTCTGGCGAGGGTGTCAGTCCTCTGAGGCAGGGTCGTCTCGTAACCTACGACTGGGTCGAGCTTGATGAATTGGTGCACGCTTTCGCCATCTCGGTGCACAAGAGCCAGGGTAGCGAGTATACGGCTGTCGTGCTTCCCATCCTGACGCAGCACTACCTCCTCCTGCAGCGCAACCTGCTCTACACCGCCGTCACGCGGGCGAAGCAGCTCGTGGTTCTGGTGGGCACGCGCAAGGCCATTTGGATCGCCATGAAGAACGACAAGGTGAGCGAGCGCCACTCCGGGCTCGGCGTACGGCTTCGGAGATGACTGGGTCGACTCACGGCCTAGTGGAAGATCGAACAGCTGAAGTGGTTACCACGGATCTGACAATGCAGAGAGAAAAAGGTTACTCTGATAGATACGAAGAGGCGCTCCGGCTGGCTGTCACACTCCATCGCCATCAGACGCGCAAGGGCAGCGGCCTTCCTTACATCGTCCATCCCATCCACGTCTCGGTCATACTGCTGCGCCATGGCTTCTCGATAGAAGCGGCCATCGCCGGGCTGCTCCACGACATCGTGGAGGACCAAGGGTACGATCTGGATGATATCACGGAGCGATTCGGGCCTCGGATAGTCGAGATGGTAGACGCGCTATCGGAGCGCAAGCGCGACGCTCGGGATCAGAAGCGGCCCTGGAAGGTGCGCAAACGTGAAGCCCTGGAGCAGATACAAGAGGCTAGCAGAGAGGCAGTGGCTGTGAAGGCCGCTGACGCGCTGCACAACGCTGAGAGCTTCGTGGAGGATCTGGAGCAAGAGGGACCTCAGATCTGGCACCACTTCAATCAGGGGCCTGAACCACAGCTAGCCTATTACCGCAGAATCGTCGAGGTCAGCAGAGAGAGACTAGGCCCTCATCCCCTCGTAGAGGAGCTGGACGAGGCCGTACAGAACCTGGCGGGGGCCATCAGCGAGACAGGGTCGACGCAGCCACCTTCTCCTGAAGACAGGATGGCGTGACCTGCTCCCAACTCGCTATGCGGATGATGACGACTGAGGCCGTGACTACAACGGTCGCTCTTCCAACACGACCTCGATGGTCTGCTCATCGCCATCACGGATGAGCGTCACGTCGACCGTGTCCCCTACTCGGGTCTCGGTCTCCAGATAGACGGTCAGATCCTGGTAATCGTCGATCGGCTCGCTATTGACGGCCGTGATAATGTCGCCTCCCACAGGAACGCGGTAGCGACCGAGCTGCACGATTTGATCGCCGCCGCGGATACCGGCCTCTTCAGCAGGTCCGCCGCGGACCACCTCCAGGATCAGCACACCCTCATCTACCGGCACGTCCATGCCCGCTTGCTGGAAGGCGCGAGCCCGCTCCGCCGTCAACGAGATCGGTTCGATGCCCAACCATGGGTGCGGATAGCGACCACGGCTGATTAGCTCTGGCACAACGCGCCGCACCGTGTTGGCCGGCACAGCGAATCCGACACCAGCGTTGGCCTGGCTGGGGCTGACGATCTGAGAGTTCACGCCGATCACGCGCCCCTCCAGATCCAGGAGCGGCCCGCCGGAGTTGCCCGGATTGATCGCCGCGTCCGTCTGAATGACCTCCCCGATGAAGTTGTTCTCTGGGCCTCTGATCACCCGCCCTAGCGAGCTGATGACGCCGACCGTCAGCGTTCGCTCCAGCCCAAAAGGATTGCCAATGGCGACGACGAACTGTCCCACGCGTAACACGTCCGAGTCGCCCAGGGGGACTGGCCGTGGCAAGCTTTCGGCGTCAATGCGGATCACGGCCAGGTCATTGGTCGGATCCTCCCCAACCACCTCGGCCGAGTACGTCTCACCATCGGCCAACGTGACCGAGAGCTCCTCAGCGTTCTCTATCACGTGATAGTTCGTAACGATGTGACCCTCGTCATCGTAGACGAACCCAGATCCGGTGCCCTCCTGTGGCACCGGATTGAAGAAGAAATCGTAAGCATAGGTGACACTGGTGATGTTGACCACCGCAGACCCAGTCTGGCCGTAGACGGCCTCCACTTGGGCCTCCAGGGCGCTGGCCGAAGCGCTAGTGACCTGCTCCGGCGTGGCGGAGACCTGTGGTTCGGCCAACGTGGGCGTCGGAGGCGGTGCCGTCGGCGTGGGCGTGGCGAGCAGCATCTGGCTTGAGAAGCCGCATCCCAGCGTCGCGCCGATCAGTGCGGCGACCAAGATCAAGCCGTGGGTTTTGTCGGGCGAAGCGACGCTACTTATCTTCATATCTCACTCAATGTCACGGCCTGGAGAGGGCTGATGTTCAAGACTGGACGAGTCTCTCCAAGCAGGCCACCTCCGCTTGGAGCTCCCAAATCCGATGCCGCATATGGAAGATCACCTCCACACCAGGCAGGTTGACGCCCAACGTCATCAGCCGTCGCTGATACTGATGGGCAAGCTCTGAGTGACCGCGTCGCCTCGGTTGCGCCTGTTCATCGTCAACCCTTCCCTCCTCACGACATGCTGCGCAGCTCTTCAAATAGCTCGCGCTCGCGCGGCGTGAGGTCCGTCGGGAGCTGCAC